>NZ_FNSK01000001.1:385000-993750 GCF_900105075.1 Rhodobacter sp. 24-YEA-8 | reverse complement strand
GAGGTTGTAATGCACCTCATCCGATTCCGTGCGGATATAGCCCGGCGCGACACGGTTGACGGTGGCGAAGAACTCTTCGGGATCGGTGATGCCAAATTCGCCGAAACGGTCGCGCATCTCACCGAACAACCATTCGGTAAAGGGGCGCGAGCGGCCAAGCTGGTTCTCGCAGATCCGGCTCTGGCTTTCATGGACCCCCATCGAGACGCCGCCACCAATCGGCGTCAGCAGGAAATCAGAATCGACCCCCTGCTCGTAAGCGGCATGGCCGGTCTCGTGGATGGTGGAATAGAGGCAGTTGAAGGGATCGCCTTCTGCGACGCGGGTGGTGATGCGCACATCATCCCCCGAACCCGAACAGAACGGATGCACGGCGGTGTCGATGCGGCCCCGTTGCATGTCATAGCCGAAGACCATCGCAAGGCGGCGCGACAGGCGGATCTGGGCATCTGCCCCGAAACTGCCGGTCAGCGCGGCAGGTTTGCGCGGTGAGGCGAGGATCTTTTCGCGCAAAGCCACCAGGCGCGGACGCAGCGCGTCGAACATCGCGGCGCATTCAGCGCCGGTCATCCCGGGCTCGTAATCATCGAGCATCGCGTCATAGCTGTCGCCGCCCGCCTTTCCCCCGGAGGCCAGCGCCTGCCCCTCTTCACGCTTCAGGGCGACGACCTGTTCCAGCGTCGGCAGAAAAGACGTAACCGCCTCATTCGCCCGCGCCTCGGCCCAGATGCCCTGGGAAAGCGAGGTCACCCGCGCGATCTCCTGCGCGAGGCGTGCCGGCACTTTCAGCGCGCGCTCGTAAGAGCGGCGGATCTTTGCGACCTGGGCTTTCGCGACCAGCTCGACCGGATCAACCTTTGACAGCCAGTCACCGACACGCGGGTCAGAGCGGCGGGCATGCAAGACACCCTCCATCGCTGCCATTTCCTCGCCGCGCTGTTCGGCGGCGTCGCGCGGCATCATCGTCTCCTGATCCCAGGACAGCCGCCCCGCAACCTGTTCCAGCGCCGCGGTCTCGCGGGCATGGGCCATCAGCGCGTCATAGACATCAGCCATCAGGCGGTTCCTTTCCGGATCGAGCCCGCAACCGGGTATTGCGACAGGTAACGCGCGCGCAGGATCAGCACCCAGAGGATCACCGCACCGATCTGATGGGTGATCGCCACATGCAGATGCGCCGAGGTGAGAACCGCCATGATGCCAAGCCCGGCCTGGGCCACCAGCATCAGCATAACCATGTTAAACGCAAACCTGGTATCACGATGCGCGGATTTGCGGCCGCGCAGCCAGACGACCACGCCGAAAATGAACAGAAGATAGCCCGCCATCCGGTGCATGAACTGCACCAGGCCCGGGTTTTCAAAGAAGGCATGCCAGACCGGCAGGACATTGCCCTCCATATCGGTCGCGTAAAACGCATCCGCCGGGAAAAAGCTGTCGCCCATCAGGGGCCAGGTCGGAAAAGCACGCCCGGCGTCAATCCCCGCGACCAGCGCCCCGAGAAGGATCTGGAGGAAGGCGAAATGCATCAGGCCGGTGGACATCGAGAAGAGCTTGGCCTCCCTGCCCCGCCGTGCCGTCATCAGTGCGGATTCGCTGCGTGACAGCAGGAAGACATACCAGCCGATGAAGCCAAGGATGACAAAGGCCAGCCCCAGATGCACCGCCAGCCGGTAAGACGCGACACGGATCATGCTGCCCGACAGGCCCGAAGACACCATCCACCAGCCAATCGCGCCCTGCAGCCCGCCAAGCGCCCCGATCAGCAAAAGCCGCTTTGACCAGCGCGGCGGGATGGATTTCGTGACAAGAAAGCCAAGGAAACCAACGGCCCAGATCAGGCCGACCAGGCGGCCAAGCTGGCGATGCGCCCATTCCCACCAATAGATCGTCTTGAACTGATCCAGCGTCATGCCGGCATTCGCCAGCTCGTATTGCGGTGTCTGACGGTATTTATCGAATTCCGCCGTCCAGGAGACAAGATCCATCGGCGGGATCGCCCCGGTGACAGGGCGCCATTCAGTGATCGAGAGCCCCGAGCCGGTAAGGCGCGTCAGCCCTCCGACCACGATCATCGCGACGACCAGCAGGAAAAGCACGATCAGCCAGACCCGGATCGCGCCGCGCGCCCCCCTGTGGCCCTGATCGATCATCCCGCCTGTAACGCCGGACTTCCCCGGTTGTTTCGGGTTATTCGAGGTCTCGCCGACCTCTTCGAAAATGCTGCGTTTTCGGGCCATGGTGCCTTCCTTCGTGACGGGCGCGAGACTAGGCCGGGCGCCCCCCGGCTTCAAGGTGGCAAAGCATCCGGCCAGGGGCGTTTCGGGCGCTTGCCACCAGCGGCTGTGGCGACTATCAGGCGCCAGAACCATCAGACCGGAACGGGGCGCGCAGCAGATGAATATCCTGATCCTTGGCGGCGGCGGGCGTGAACATGCGCTGGCCTGGGCGGTAAAGCAGAACCCGAAATGCGACCGGCTGATCGTGGCGCCTGGCAATGCAGGCATCGCGCAGATCGCGGAATGTGCCAGCCTTGATATTCTTGACCAGGCGCGCGTGGTGGCGTTTTGCGAAGAGAACGCCATTGATTTCGTGATCGTCGGCCCCGAGGCCCCCCTTGCCGCAGGTGTGGCGGATGCGACCCGCGCCGCCGGGATCCTGACCTTCGGCCCGAGCCGCGAGGCAGCACAGCTTGAAGCGTCTAAGCGCTTCACCAAAGAGGTTTGCGACGCCTGCGCCGCACCGACTGCGGCCTGGGCGCGCTTTACCGAAGCGCAACCTGCCAAGGACTACATCCGCGCCCAGGGCGCGCCGATTGTGGTTAAGGCCGATGGGCTGGCGGCCGGCAAAGGCGTGATCGTCGCGATGACCGAGGCCGAGGCCCTGGCCGGGATCGACGATATGTTCGGCGGCGAATTCGGCGAGGCCGGCGCCGAGGTGGTGATCGAGGAATTCATGCAGGGCGAAGAGGCGAGCTTCTTCATCCTGACCGATGGCGTGACCGCGGTCCCCTATGGCACGGCCCAGGACCATAAGCGGGTCGGCGATGGCGATACCGGCCCGAATACCGGCGGCATGGGCGCCTATTCCCCGGCACCGGTGCTGACCGAGGCGCTCCAGACCCAGGCGATGGAACAGATCGTGCTGCCAACCATCCGCGAGATGGCGCGGCGCGGCGCGCCCTATCAGGGTGTGCTTTATGCCGGGCTGATGATCGATGACGGCCCCGATGGCGAACGCCGCGCGCGGCTGGTGGAATATAATTGCCGCTTTGGCGACCCGGAAGCCCAGGTCCTGATGATGCGGCTGGGCGCCCAGGTGCTGGATCATCTGATTGCAACCGCAGATCAGCGGCTTTCGCAGGCAAAGGTGAACTGGGCCGATGATCATGCGCTGACCGTGGTGATGGCGGCGGCGGGCTATCCGGGCGCCTATGTGAAGGGAAGCCGGATCCAGGGGCTTGAGACCCTGCCCGAAGACAGCGGCCATATGGTGTTCCATGCCGGCACCGTTGCGCGTGATGGCGATGTACTGGCCAGTGGCGGTCGGGTGCTGAATGTGACGGGCCGCGCGGACACGCTGAAAGCCGCGCGCGATGCCGCTTATCGAATGGTTGATGGCATCGACTGGGCCGAAGGCTTCTGCCGACGCGATATCGGCTGGCGCGCGCTCTGACCCGCTGAGCGCGTCGCTGTCCCGGATGGAATACCTCCGGCACGGGTATTCTTCTCAAAAAGAAGATGCGGCCCTTCGGCGCGCGGGCGACACTGTCACAATCACATCCATATTGGCATGGCAGGCAAAGCGCTGCCACGCCCGGACGCGGCACAGGGAAGAGGACAGGCGCTGTGGTCTACAGGCTTGAAGAAGAGAGCGAGGCAGACTGGTGGGAGGTCGAGGCGCTTTACGACCTCTGCTTCGCGCCGGGGCGGACGGCTTTGTCGTCATATCGGCTGCGGGACGGCGTGCCGACCATTGCGCCTCTGTGCCTCTGTCTGCGCGATGGCGACGGGATCCTCGCAGGGGCGATCCGCTACTGGCCGGCAAAGATCGGCACGGTGGACATTCTGCTTCTCGGCCCGGTCGCGGTCCACCCGACGCGTCAGGGCGAGGGTCTGGGCGGGCTGCTGATTTCGGAAAGCCTCGCCGAGGCGCGCAAGCTGGGCTGGGAGCGGGTGCTCCTGGTGGGCGACGCGCCCTATTACAGCCGCTTCGGCTTTGAAAAACTTGCTGATGTCGTGATGCCGCCCCCGACCAACCCCGACCGGGTTCTGGGGCTCGAGCTGAAAGCGGGTGCCTGGGCAGGGGTTTCCGGCGTGGTTTCGCGCGCCACCTGATGCCGCCCGGCCACGCGGTATCGCTTGCGTTCGGGGCCTGGTCTTGTGCGACGCTCCGCCCTCCCCATATGCGGGATATGAGCCATGAAAACATGACCCTGCCCGACCTGCCGCTGCCCGCCGAATGCCGTGCCGGCGTCGATGCCCTCGCGCTGCGCTGGAAAAAGGCCAATGGGCCGGTTATGGCGCTTCTGACCCGGTTTGGCGGCAGGCTGGAAGACCAGATGTCGATCCTTCCCGCAGGATTTCGCGAGCGAGCCGAAACTGTGACTGCGGCAGCGCTGGAGCGGGCCTGGATGGTGGCACGCCAGGGCGGCAGGCTTCCCGGCAGCGGGGATCGTGGCACGCTTGCCGCCGCGATTGGTGCAGGGATTGCCGGCGGGGCCGGTGGGATCATGGGCGGGCTTGCCGAACTTCCGTTCACAATCACCGTGCTGCTGCATGCGATCCGGCGTGAGGCTGAAAAGCTGGGTTACGACCCCGACGATCCCTGGATCATGTCAGAAGCGCTGCGCACCTTTGGCTCGGGCAGCCCGATTGCGGCGGATGACGGGATCAATACGGCGTTTTTCTCGGCCCGCGCTGCCCTGACCGGGCCGGCGCTGAACCAGCTGATCGCCACCATCGCACCGAAACTTGCCGCGGCCCTTGGCCAGAAGCTCATGGCCCAGGCGGTGCCGGTAATGGGGGCGGTTTCGGGCGCTGCGATCAATGCCGCCTTCCTGCGCTATTACCGCGAGATGGCAGCGATCCGCTTCGGGCTGTTGCGGCTGGCCGAGGAACACGGCGCCGGGCCGGTGCTGGAGCAATTCGCCACCGCAACCGCCCGGCCCCGCATCACCAAAGCCTGAGGCCTATCGCAAAGAGGCAAGCAGCGCGGCCGAGGGCTCACCCGTCACCGCCATACCGCTGCGGGCCTGCCAGGCCGAGATCGCCTCGCGCGATTTCGGACCGATCACACCATCGCTGCCGCCGGTGTCAAAGCCGCGCGCGGTCAGGCGCCGTTGCAGATCCTGACGGTCGGCCTTGGTCAGGCCGGTGCGGTCCGGCCCGAAATCCGCCCTGACCGGTCCGCCGCCCTTGATCCGGTCGGCCAGATGCCCGACGCCGATCGCGTAATTCTCGGCATTGTTATAGCGCAGGATCACGTTGAAATTCTGCGTCAGCAGGAAGGCCGGTGTTCCCGCCCCGCCCGGCTGGATGATCGAGCCCCCGGAAAGCCCGCCGCCGCCGCTGCGCGAAACACCAAGCGCCTCCCATTCCGCAGCCGATTTCCCCTTACCGCGCCCCAGAAGGCCTGCGTTGAAGCCCGAGGGCAGCGAAACCTCCATCCCCCAGGGCAGGCCACGCTGCCAGCCAGTGCGCGCCACATAATTCGCGGTCGATGCCAGAGCATCGGTCGGGTCGTCCGACCAGATGTCACGCCGCCCGTCGCCTGTAAAATCAACGGCATATTGCAGATACGAGGTCGGGATGAACTGGGTATGCCCCATGGCACCGGCCCAGCTGCCGACCATCCGGTCAGCAGGAACATCACCGGCCTGAAGGATTTTCAGCGCGCCATCAAGCTGGCTCTCAAAAAACGCCGCGCGCCGCCCCTCATAGGCGAGCGTCGACAATGCCGAGATCACCGGCACATTGCCGCGCCTTGTGCCGAAAAAGCTCTCAAGCCCCCAGAAGGCTGCGACGACATTGCCCTCGACCCCGTAGCGCTGCTCGATGGCGGCCAGCGTCGCGCCATAGCGGGCATACATCTCGCGCCCGAGCGAGACCCGCTCATCCGAGGCCGCGATTGACAGGTAATCCTCAAGCGAGCGTTTGAATTCGGTCTGGTTGCGGTCTCTTTCGATCACCTCGGGCAGGAATCCCGCATGGCGGAACCCCATATCGAGCGTACCGGCAGAGATCCCCCGCGCCGCGGCCCGGTTGCGGTAATTCGCAACCCAGCTGTCCCAGCCGCGATCCGCCACCGCACGCGGCGCCGGCGTCTCACGGCTGCCAGGAACCGCGCTGCCCATGCGGGAGGCGCCCCCGACACAGCCGGAAAGCAACGCAAAACCAGCGGTCGCGGTGAAAAATCTGCGGGTAATCATAACGCCTGCCTGCCTTTGTTTTAGATTTGGCGCAAGTTTACCCGATCCGCCCCGCCAGGCAAAGACCGAGCCGGGGCCCTCTCGCGGCCACCGGCAGGGGTTCGCCGGAAATTACCCGCGCGGCTCATCCTGGCCACTTTCCTGGCCCTTGCGAAACAGGATCTGACGCAGCATCCCGTGCAAAGTCTGTACCTCGGCACGGGTCAGCGCCAGCCGCCCCCACATATTCCTCAGGTTCAGCCGCATGCCCGCAGCTTTGGTGGGCGGAAAGAAGAACCCCGCCTCCTCCAGCCGCATCTCGTAATGATCGCCCAGCCGCTCCACCTCTTCGCGGCTCGCCAGTTCTGTCCGCGCGAAGCCCATAGCCGAGGCCGGAACCTCACTGCCCTGGCGCCCCCATTCATAGGCCAGAAGCAGAACCGACTGGCCAAGATTCAGCGAAAAGAATTCGGGATTGACCGGCACCGTCACAATCGCATTGGCATGGATGATATCGCCATTCTCCAGCCCCGCCCGCTCCGGCCCGAAGAGGATCCCGATCTTCTTGCCCGCCGCCCCCATCTCGCGCGCCATCGCCATGGCACGCTCGGGCGTGACAACCTCTTTCACCAGCTCGCGCGACCGCGCCGTGGTGGCAAAAACGAAATCGCAATCCGCAACCGCGTGCGCCACATCCGGGAACACCCCGGCCTGATCCAGCACCCGCCCCGCCCCGCTCGCCATCGCATTGGCCTTCGGGTTCGGCCAGCCGTCGCGCGGATCGACAATCCGCATCCGGTCCAGTCCGAAATTCAGCATCGCCCGCGCCGCCGCGCCGATATTCTCGCCCATCTGCGGCCGCACCAGCACGATCACCGGATCCACAATATCAGCCTGTGCCATCTGCGCGCCCCCATCTGAAAACCGCCCGCCAGATAGCCTCTCAGCCGGGCGCAAACAAGCAAAGCCCTTTCATCTGTCCAAAAATATCCCGGGGGAGGCTGCGCAAAGCGCAGACGGGGGCAGCGCCCCCTTCCGCCCATAGCCAAAGCCCGCAAACGCTGCTAAATCCGCCCGACACAGTTACGGAGCCTTTGATTATGGCCGCAGATGACCGCCCGCAGATCAATCTGATCACCCCCCCGAGCTTCCAGACCGACCTGTTCCCGGACCAGCTGGCGCGGGTGCTTGATGCGGTGGAAATCGCCTGTCTGCGCATCTCGCTGGCCACGAAAAACATCGATGACCAGGGTCTGGCCGCTGATATCTGCCGCGATATCGCGCATCAGCGCGACGTGGCGGTGGTGATCGACAACCACCTGCTGCTGGTCGAGCGTCACGGTCTTGACGGCGTGCATCTCACCGATGGCGCGCGTTCGGTCAGAAAGGCGCGCAAAGATCTCGGCCAGGATGCGATCATCGGCGCCCATTGCGGCATCACCCGCCATGAGGGGATGAATGCCGCCGAAGCCGGTGCCGATTACGTGGCCTTTGGCCCGGTCGGTGAAACCGGTCTCGGCGATGGCAGCCAGGTCGACTGGGACCTGTTCGAATGGTGGTCAGAAGTGATCGAAGTGCCGGTGATCGCCGAAGGCGCGTTGACGCCCGCGCTGATCACCCGTTTCGCCCCCGTCACCGACCATTTCGCGATTGGCGAAGAGATCTGGCGCGCCGAAGACCCGCTCGCGGCGCTGAAAACGCTGATCGCACCGTTGGGCTGAGACCTTCTGTCCGCGCGCGACGACCTCTCCGGCCGTCGCCGCCATGATCTTCCCGACTGTTTCAGGCTTTTTCGAATTTGATGCCGCGACGCAGGAATTGTGTCGCATGGGCCGAAACCGAGACCGGGTCGCCGGTGGTCAGAAACTTCGACACGGTGCCCGGTCCAAGCATTTCCGGCCGCCGCTCCAGGTAGTCGCTCAGGCTTTCGGCCACCAGCCTCGCCTGGCTGTAAACCCTGACCCCCTCGCCCAGAGCCTCCTGAAAGGTCTTTTCCATCAAAGGGTAATGCGTGCAGCCAAGGATCGCGGCCTCGGGCTGCGGCATCCGGCGCTTCAACGCCTCGACATGGCTGCGCACAAGTGCTTCGGCAAGGATCTCATCACCCTGTTCGATCGCATCGACCACACCGCCGCAGGGCTGCGCCTCGACATCGACCCCGATCGCACGAAACGCCAATTCGCGCTGGAAGGCGCGCGAGGATACCGTTGCAGGCGTCGCAAACAGCGCCACATGTTTCACCGCAACCTCGCGCGGCGGCGAATTGTCGCCCCATTGCCGTTCGGTCAGCGCCTCGATCAGCGGCACGAACACACCGAGCACCCGCTTGTCAGACGGCAGCCAGGTCTCCTGCATCCGCCGCAAAGCCGCAGCTGACGCCGTGTTACAGGCGAGGATCACAAGATCGCAGCCCTCGGCCCAGAGCCGTTCCACTGCCGCACAGGTCAGGTTGTAAATGTCATCGGCGGTGCGCACGCCATAAGGCGCATGGGCATTGTCGCCAAAATAGACAAAGGGCACTTCCGGCAGGCGGCGCGAGACCGCATCCAGCACCGTCAGCCCGCCCAAACCCGAATCAAAAACGCCAACTGCCATCTGCCTGCCCTCTCACCGGGTGGAAAATCTGACGGGTTCACCGCCTTATGCTGCAATCATAGGCGCAACAGATACACCGTGAAAGGGCCTGCCGTCGGGGCATCCGTGACTTTCCTGCCAAATCCCTGTCGTCACAGCAAAAATGCGTGATCAGGTTTTCCCCCGGCGCATAGCTTGTGCTACTGTCCCGACCCGATGGAACAGGGCAGACAGATGGACTGGGATAAGCTGAGGATTTTTCACGCGGTGGCCGACAAAGGCAGCCTCACCCATGCGGGCGAGGTGCTGCATCTGTCGCAATCCGCCGTCAGCCGGCAGATCCGCGCACTTGAGGAAAGCCTCGATGTGACGCTGTTCCACCGTCATGCGCGCGGTCTTATCCTGACCGAACAGGGCGAGCTTCTGTTCGAAGCCACACAGGCCATGGCAAAACGGCTCGATGCCGCCGCAGCCCGCATCCGCGACAGCGAGGATGAGGTCTTTGGCGAATTGCGCGTCACCACGACGATGGGGTTTGGCACGCTCTGGCTCGCTCCCCGTCTCGCGCGGCTTTACGACAAATTCCCGGCGCTCAAGATTGACCTCATGCTCGAAGAGCGTGTCCTCGACCTGCCGATGCGCGAGGCCGATGTCGCGATCCGCATGAAAGAACCCAGCCAGGCCGATCTGATCCGTCGCCGGCTGATGAATATCCGCATGCGCCTTTACGCGACGCCGGATTATCTCGCCCGCAACGGCACGCCGAAAACCATGGCCGATCTCAGCCAGCACCGCCTGATCTGCCAGCATCCCGGCACCCCCCAGGTAGCGGCAGGCGCGCGGCTGGTGCAGGAGATCATGGCATATGACATCCCCTCGACGCTGCATGTGAACAACTATTTCGGTGTGCAGCAGGGCGTGATCAACCATCTCGGCATCGGTGTGCTGCCCGATTACACGACCGAGGAAAACCCGCATCTGGTGCGGGTGCTGGAAGACATCGAATCGGGCGAAGTGCCGGTCTTCCTCGCCTATCCCGAGGAACTGCGGCACTCGAAACGCGTGGCCGCCTTCCGCGATTTCGTGACGGAAGAGATCTCGACCTTCCGCCGCAGTCACGGCAGCTGAGACGCCTCGCTTAGGCACAGACCACTTTCGCCCTGCGGCGGTACCCGTTCTCTCTGCCATATCCTGTGCAACACAGCCCTCATTCCTGAGGGGGTGCTGACCGGCCCACGATGGCGGTTCCGAGGGAATGGGCCGGCCATTGACCCTCCCTGCCGGGTTCAGGATGAGACCGGAATCTGCGTTGCGGCGTTACCGCAAACAAGGCGAAGAAGCAGCCATGCGGAGAGCGCATGGCAGCATTGCCCGGACTGCGACATTGCTGCACTTGCATAATTCGCAAACAGCCCATAAATCAGGCTACGAGGCACGGATCGGGGCAACCTGATCGGCCTCATACCTCCCTGTTGGACTTGGGCCGAGCTTTGCTCGGCCTTTTTTTTGCTTTGTGCCAACGGGCCGCTGCACGCGCAGAATCGCCGGAGAAACCCACCAGCGGCAGCAAGGCTGCGCGCCCCGGCGGCGCCTTTGTCGCATCTGCGCATTATCCTGACGCCTATTCCTGCCGCAAACCGGGCAGAGCCCTTCCCCAGGCGCGCGTCATGCAATAAGACGCGCGCAGATTTCCTGCATTGCCGCAGAAGTGCCGCAGCAGGCCCGACCAGACCAGAGCTGCAGACCCGGAGGCCCGATCATGTCAGACGCCGCACGCGACCCCGCAATCACCCCGGAGCTCATCGCCTCGCATGGGATCAAACCCGACGAATATGCGCGCCTGCTGGAGATCCTCGGCCGCGCGCCCTCTTTCACCGAGCTAGGCATCTTTTCGGCGATGTGGAACGAGCATTGCTCCTATAAATCATCGAAGGTCTGGCTGCGCACCCTGCCCACGACCGGCCCGCAGGTGATCTGCGGCCCGGGCGAGAATGCCGGCGTGGTGGATATCGGCGATGGTCAGGCGGTCATCTTCAAGATGGAAAGCCACAACCACCCCTCTTACATCGAGCCGCATCAGGGCGCCGCGACCGGCGTCGGCGGCATCCTGCGCGACGTCTTCACCATGGGTGCGCGGCCCATCGCTGCGATGAATGCGCTGTCGTTCGGCCTGCCCTCGCATCACAAGACCGCGCATCTGGTGAAGGGCGTGGTCGAGGGCGTCGGCTCCTACGGCAATGCCTTCGGCGTGCCGACCGTGGGCGGCGAAGTGCGCTTCCACAAATCCTATAATGGCAACTGCCTCGTGAACGCTTTCGCGGCGGGCCTCGCCGATACCGACAAGATCTTCTATTCGGCGGCGAGCGGAGTCGGCATGCCGGTGGTCTACCTGGGCGCCAAGACCGGCCGTGACGGCGTTGGCGGCGCAACCATGGCCTCCGCCGAATTCGACGACACGATCGAGGAAAAACGCCCCACTGTTCAGGTCGGCGACCCCTTCACCGAAAAGCGCCTGCTGGAAGCCTGCCTTGAGCTGATGCAGACCGGCGCTGTGATCTCGATCCAGGATATGGGGGCTGCGGGCCTCACCTGTTCGGCGGTCGAGATGGGCGACAAGGGTGGCCTCGGGATCAAACTGCAGCTTGATCAGGTGCCGCAGCGCGAAGCCAATATGACCGCCTATGAGATGATGCTCTCGGAAAGCCAGGAGCGGATGCTCATGGTTCTGAACCCCGAGCTGGAAGATGTCGCCCGCGCGATCTTTGTGAAATGGGATCTCGATTTCGCCATCGTGGGCGAGACGATCCCGGAAGACCGCTTCCTGATCCTGCACGGTAATGAGATCAAGGCAGATATCCAGCTGTCAAAGCTGTCTTCGAGCGCGCCGGAATATAACCGCCCCTGGGTCGAAACGCCGAAAGCCGAACCGCTGGGCGCAGTGCCGCAGATCGGGGCAATCGACGGGCTGAAAGTGCTGCTGTCGAGCCCGAACTACGCCCATAAGGGCTGGGTGTTCGAACAATATGACAGCCAGGTCGGCGCCGATACCGTCGTCACCCCGGGCCTGCCCGCAGGCGTCGTGCGCGTGCACGGCACGACCAAGGCGCTGGCTTTCACCTCGGATGTGACGCCGCGCTATGTCAGGGCGAACCCGTTCGAAGGTGGCAAACAGGCAGTGGCCGAGGCCTATCGCAACCTGACCGCCATGGGCGCGCTGCCGCTGGCGACCACCGACAATATGAATTTCGGCAACCCCGAAAAGCCTGAAATCATGGGGCAATTCGTCGGTGCCATCAAAGGCATCGGCGAGGCGGTTTCGGCGCTCGACATGCCGATCGTTTCGGGCAACGTGTCGCTTTACAACGAGACCGATGGCTCGGGCATCCTGCCGACGCCGACGATCGGCGCGGTGGGGATCCTCGCCTCGCTTGATGATCTGATCAACGGCAAGCCGCAAGCCGGTGACGTGGCGCTGCTGATTGGCGAAAGCTTTGGCCATCTCGGCCAGTCCGCCCTGATCGCAGAAGCCTTTGGCGACGAGCGCGGCGATGCGCCGCCGGTCGACCTGGCCGCAGAAAAGAAAAACGGCGATTTCGTCCGCGCCCATCGCAAATCGATCACCGCAGCCTCTGATCTCAGCGATGGCGGCCTGGCGCTGGCGGCTTTTGAAATGGCAGAAGCGGCCGGCACCGGCATCACCCTGATCCCGGGCGACACCTCGGCGCTCTTTGGCGAAGATCAGGCGCGCTATCTGCTCGCAGTCCGCGAAAGCGCTGCGGCTGAGATCGAGGCCGCAGCCATCGCCGCGGGCGTCGCAGTCACCCGGATCGGCGCTTTCGGCGGCGACAAGGTGACGTTCGGCGAGGACAGCGCCTCCCTCGCCGGGCTTTCGGAACTGTATCGCAGTGCCTTTGCCACTGCTGTGGGTCTGTGATCCGGCGCGCAACAGCGGATGATCTTGCCCGGGTGGACCTCCTGATCAAGGCCCACCCTTCTGCCCTGATGGATAAGGGCATCGACCAGCTGCACGAGATGCTGGAGGCCGAAGATTGCGAGATCCTGATCCGCGAGGACCAGGGTTTTGCGGGCTTTGCGACATTGCATATGCTTTATGACCAGGTCTGGTATCTCGACAATTTCGCGGTCGATGGTCCGGGCCAGGGGCAAAAACTGATCCGGGACATGCTGGCAGTGGTGTTTGACGAGCTGGGCGCGCATCGTCTGATGTGTGACGTGGTGTTCGACAATGCTGCCGGCATGACCGCGATGCGGCGCGCGGGCTTCACCTTCGAGGGCAATATGCGGCAATGCTGGAAGCGGGGCGGCATCTGGGTCGATTGCCATGCGTTCTCGATGCTGGCGCCGGAATGGCAGAAGATAAGGGGCTGAGATGGTTCTGCATCCAATCGATCTGAGACTGGCCACCGTCAGCGATTTCGCCTTTATTCGCGCCCTCGCGCAGCGTCCCGAAAACCGCGCTTTCATCACCGACGAGGACGAGGCCGCTTTGGCCGCCTATGTCTCCGCACCCGATTCCCGTCTGCTGATCGCCGAAGAGAATGGCACCGCGATCGGCTATGCTCTCTTTTGCGAGATCGGCGATCCGTCAGGAAGGACAGAATTGCGCCGCCTCGCGCTGGCCGTGACCGGCGGCGGGCGCGGGCGCGCCTTTGTCGGACAGCTGATCTGCTATGGGTTCGACAGGCTGCAGGCGCGCCGCCTCTGGCTTGATGCCTCGGGCGAGAACCCGCGCGCGATGGCGCTTTATGAAAAGCTCGGCTTCCGGCGCGAGGGCGTGCAGCGCGAACACTGGTATCGCCCGGATGTCGGGCGCAATGTCGATCTGCATCTTTTCGGCCTGCTGCGCAGTGACTGGCAAGAGGCGCGCTGAGCCATCTCCCTTGCAGCCCCTGCAACCAGAGCTTACATCTTTCAGCGAATGAGCAAGGAGCAGCCCGATGCCAATGGAAGGCAAGGATATTGAGGCCCTGATCCGGGAGACCTTCCCCGAGGCAAAGATCACCATCACCGATCTCGCGGGAGACGGAAATCACTGGGCGGCAGAAGTGATCGACGAGAGCTTCCGCGATATGAACCGCGTGCAGCAGCAGCGCGCCGTCTATGCCAGCCTGAAGGGCAAGATGGACGGGGCGCATGGAGAATTGCATGCCCTGGCACTGACCACCAAGGCACCGGAATGAGCATATATGCCGGAGCGTCTCTGCAGGGTCCGGCGGCACTTTCCGCGCTGCTTCCCCTTGCCGGGTGCTGCGGCAGTTGCAGGGCTTTCTGAAACATGGCGGCAGCTACGCCGCATAAACGCCGGGCCGAGCACTGGCGAGCCGAGAGGAAACTGAAATGAGCGCGCAGGATCAGATCCGCGAAACCGTCGAGAAAAACGCTGTGGTGCTGTTCATGAAGGGCACCAAGACCATGCCGCAATGTGGCTTTTCCAGCCGCGTCGCGGGGGTGCTGAATTACATGGGCGTCGACTTTGCCGATGTGAATGTGCTGGCCGATGCGGAAATCCGTCAGGGGATCAAGGATTTCTCCGACTGGCCGACCATCCCGCAGCTTTACGTCAAAGGCGAATTCGTCGGCGGCTGCGATATCGTGACCGAGATGACGCTTTCGGGCGAGCTGGATGCGCTGTTCGAGAAGAACGGCGTCAGCTTTAACAAGGAAGCCGCTGACAAGATCCGCGAAGCCAACGGCTGAGGGCGCGCGCGTCCCACCCGCGCCGGTTCCTTTCAAAGGAACCGTGCCGAAATCTTTGAAGATTTCGGCTTCTGGCAACCGCCCGGAGCAGCAGCCCGGGCGATTTGCTTTATTGCTGCTGGCAGCCGTCGAGGATGGTCTTTTCCTCACCACCTTCCGACCACATCAGGAAGGCGGTTTCGCCCTTTGTCCACCAGATGTAATGCGCCCCATCCGAGGGCCAGCCATAGCGGGCACCGGAGGCAGAGGTTTCGATCTCCAGCGTGATCTGTGTCCCTTCGACATTCAGCACAGCCAGCGACAGATCCGGCGCATTCACATAGGTGACCGGCACTTCCACGCCGCGCTCACACAGGTAGCGGGTGGTCTGGAACGTGCTGTCCTGCGCCTCGGCCTGGGCCATAGTGGCGATCAGGGTCGTGGCAAAAAGAGCCGCAGCTGCGACAGATCCGTTTCTCATTCTTCCGTCCTCCGGGGGGGGCATCTGCAGGGTCTGACTGGTCACCGGGCGCCGGCTCTTCCGGATCGGTATCCGGCCGGGCAAAGACGTTCGGCAGGTCGCCTTCCGGGTCATAGTCCGGCACAGGCGACAGGTTGGGACCGCGCCCCGCAGCGCTGACCAGATCGCCTTCGGGCTTCGCATCCTCTGCCTGCAGGATCGCGCCCGATTTGGCCGGTGCCTTTTTCAGGGTGCCCTGCCCTATCTCGGCCACGGCGCTGCGCTGCGCCTCTGTGGCTTTCTCACCGACCCGCTCGGCCAGGGCTTCGGCCCGGGCGGCAAGTTCGGCGAAGGTCAGCGGCACCTGTGGCGGGATCACCGGCACCTCGATACGTTTGGCCTCCGGCTCCGGCCGGTCCTCCAGCATCGAAAGCTTCGCCCGCAGCTCGCGCATTTCCTCTTCCTGCGCCGCCGTCCGGTCAGCGAGCATCAGCCCCGCCATCAGCAACATCTTCGTTTCCGGCAGCCGTCCCATCGACGCCACCAGTGGCTGCGCCTCGACATCCAGCTGCGCCGCAGCCGAGCGCAGGAAATGTTCCTCTCCCGGCTGGCAGGACACCATAAAACCGCGCCCGCCGATCATCACCTCGATATCAGGCATGTTCCGCCTCCCCGATCTGCATGCTCAATGCGGTGGCGATCCCGTCAAGCTCGGCCATCTCGGCCAGCCGGCTCGCCCGCAGCGCATCAAGCTCCGTCAGCATCGCCCGGTTCACCGCTGCCGCATCCACCAGCCCCGCTGCCGAGGCTTCGGTGATCCGGCGCAGTTCCTCGCGCAGCGTCGCCGCGCTGCGCGTCATCCGCGCCAGCTCCAGCCCCTGGGCATCAAGCTGTTCGGTAAGCGCGGCCAGTTGCTCTTCATAAGCGGCCCTGAGCGCAGCCTCGCGTTCACGCGCCTCGGCGAGGCGTTCGCGCATTCTGACAAGGGTGGGCTCCTCGCGCCCGCCCAGGGCCTCGAACTCGGCCCGCGCCTCGGCTCTGGCGGCGCGAATCTCATCCGCGGCCTGACGCCCCGCGCGTTCCGCAGCCTCGACCGCCCCGGCGGCCCGCGCCGTCTGGGCATCACGCGCCATTTCAGCCCGGAGCCGCGCCGCTTCGGCCTCTCTGGCCCGTTCTTCGGCCAGCGCCAGCTGCTCCGCCCCGTTTGCCCGCGCGGCGTCGATGGCGGAAAACCCGGCCTCTATCCGCCGCAAGGCCGATGAAATACGACGCTCGAACTCGACAATTTCCTGCATACCCGCCCTCACCGGCTTTTGGTCTTGCTGCAAGGATAGCCTGCACGAATCGCAGGCGAAACCCCTTCACCTCAGTTTAGCGCGTTTTGGGCGCCGCATCGCCGCGCTTATTTCCCCTTTCCGGCCAGCGGCTTGCCATCAGAGCTGCCTCGCCGCTTGATCTTGGGCCTGGGCGGGACTATGCCGCTTCCTGTTTCCGCTATCATCGCAGAGGATCACCCAAGTGGACATCGCAGCCCTTCGCGCCCGTCACCCCGATCACTGGATGCGCGCCGCCGCCATCCGCACGCTGACGCTCGACGCGGTGGCAGCCGCCAATTCAGGCCATTCCGGCATGCCGATCGGCATGGCCGATGTCGCAACGGTGCTCTTCTCAAAGCATCTGAAATTCGATCCGACCGCGCCCCGCTGGGCCGACCGCGACCGTTTTATCCTGTCGGCCGGACACGGCTCGATGCTGATCTATTCGCTGCTCTACCTCACCGGCTATGCCGATGTGACGCTGGATCAGATCAAGAACTTCCGCCAATGGGGCGCCATCACCGCCGGTCACCCGGAATATGGCCATGTCTCGGGCGTCGAAACCACCACCGGCCCGCTGGGTCAGGGCATCGCGAATTCCGTCGGCTTCGCCATGGCCGAGGAACACCTGCGTGCCAAATACGGCGCGAAAATCCAGGACCATTACACCTATGTCATCGCCGGTGACGGCTGCCTGATGGAAGGTGTCAGCCAGGAGGCCATCGGCATTGCCGGCCGCCAGAAGCTGTCGCGCCTGATCGTGCTCTGGGACAATAACGACATCACCATCGACGGCAAAGTGTCGCTTTCGGACGTGACCGACCAGCGCGCGCGCTTTGCCGCTTCGGGCTGGGATGTGTTCCATTGCGACGGCCATGACCCGGAAGATATCGACCGCGCGATTACCGCAGCCAAGGCCAGCCCGCGCCCGGCGCTGATCGACTGCAAGACCCATATCGCGCTTGGTCATGCCGCGCAGGACACGTCGAAAGGCCATGGTGCGCTGACCGACAAGGCGCAGCTCGAAGCCGCAAAAGCCGCTTACGGCTGGACCGCTGCTCCCTTCACCATCCCGGCAGAGATCAAGACCTGGTGGGAATCGCTGGGCAAGCCGGGTGCGAGCGCCCGCGCAGAATGGGAAACCCGTCTCGCGGCCCTTCCCACCGGCAAAAAAGCCGAATTCGAGCGCAGCTTCGCGCTGGATGTCCCGGCGAAACTCGCAGGCGCCATCCGTGCGCTTAAGAAACAGGCCGCAGAGACCCAGCCGAAACTCGCGACCCGTTCGGCGTCGGAGCAGGTTCTGAACGTCATCAACCCGATCCTGACCGAGACCTTCGGCGGTTCGGCTGACCTGACCGGTTCGAACAATACCAAAACCGCCGATCTGGGCGCCTTTGACGTCGACAGCCGCAAGGGCCGTTACATGTATTGGGGCATCCGCGAGCACGGCATGTCCTCGGCGATGAACGGCATGGCGCTGCATGGCGGCGTCCGGCCCTATTCGGGCACTTTCATGGCCTTCACCGACTATGCCCGCCCCGCGATGCGCCTGTCGGCGCTGATGGGTCTTCCGGTCGTTTATGTCATGACCCATGACTCGATCGGCCTTGGCGAAGATGGCCCGACCCACCAGCCGGTCGAGCATCTGGCGATCTCGCGCTCGACCCCGAACACGCTGGTATTCCGCCCGGCCGATCTGACCGAAGTGGCCGAAGCCTGGGAAATCGCGTTCACCCAGAAAACCACGCCTTCGGTCATGGCGCTGTCGCGGCAGAACCTGGTCGCCGTGCGCAAGACCCATACCAACCAGAACATGACCGCCAAAGGCGGCTATATTCTGGCCGAAGCCGAGGGCAAGCGTCAGGCGATCCTGATCGCCACCGGCTCCGAGGTCGAGATTGCGATGAAGGCCCGTGACCTGTTGCAGGCCGAAGGCATCGGCACCCGCGTGGTCTCGCTGCCCTCGATGGAGCTTTTCGCGCAGCAGGACGAAGCCTGGCGCAAAAAGGTGCTGCCGGCAGGTCCGGTGCGCGTCGGCATCGAGGCCGGTGTGCGTCAGGGCTGGGATCGCTGGCTGCTGGGCGAGCGCGGCAAGGAAGCTAAGGCCGATTTCGTCGGCATGTCCTCCTTCGGCGCCTCGGCCCCCTATGACCGTCTTTACAAAGAATTCGGCATCACCGCCGAAGCCACTGTGGCAAAGGTCAAAGCGCTGCTCTGAGCGGCGCGGACAGAATGACAAAAGGGCGGCCTTGCGGGCCGCCCTTTTTCTTTGGACCTCCGGTTTCCTCCCCGCCTCCTGCCACCCGATCACGCAAAGAAAAAGGCGGAGGAAATCCCCCGCCCGTTTTGATCGGCCAGTCGGGCCGGGAACCGCACAGAGAGCCGGTCAGGCCTCTGACGCAGCCGCCTTCTTCACAGCTGGCTTTTTCGCAGCGGTTTTCTTAACCGCAGGTGCCGCCACTCCCTCAGCCGCAGCTTTCTTTGCCGGAGCCTTTTTCGCGGGCGCTTTCTTTGCCGCAGGTTTGGCCGTTGCCGCCTTGGCGGGGGCCTTTTTCGCCTTCTTCGCCGGAGATTTCGCGGCCTTCTCAGCCACCAGAGCAAGCGCCTCTTCCAGCGTCACCGCCTCGGGTGCGATGTCTTTGGGCAGTGTCGCATTGACCTTTTCCCATTTGATATAAGGCCCATAGCGCCCGGGCATCACCTGGATCTCGCCGCCATCAGGATGCTCACCCAGCGATTTCAGCGGCTGCGCCGCAGCACCGCGCGCGCCCGGCCCGCGCAGTTTCTTCTGCGCCAGCAGTTCCACCGCGCGGTTCATGCCAAGGCTGAACACCTCTTCCGCATCGGCGAGATTGGCATAGGTCTTGCCATGTTTCACATAGGGTCCGAACCGGCCGAGATTGGTTTCCACCGCCTCGCCATCTTCCGGATGCGCCCCGATCTGGCGCGGCAGCGACAGAAGCTGCAACGCGCGTTCCAGCGTCAGTGTGTCCGGGGTCCAGCCCTTGGGCAGGCTGGAACGGTCAGGCTTCGGCTGCGCCTCGGTCGCTTCACCGCGCTGGACATAGGGGCCGAAGCGCCCTGCCCGCAGGGAGATCTCGTTGCCCTGATCATCCTGACCGAGGATCCGCCCATCCGAGGCCGCCGATTCCGCATCGCCGGCGATGGGCCGCGTGTAACGGCATTCCGGATAATTGCCGCAGCCGATAAAGGCCCCGCCCGAACGCGCGGTTTTCAGATGCAGACGGCCTGTGCCGCAGGTCGGGCAGATACGCGGATCAGATCCGTCTGCGCGGGGCGGATAAAGATGCGGCGCAAGGAATTCATCAAGCTTATCCAGAACCTCGCCGATCCGGAGATCTGCCGTTTCCGCCACCGCGGCCGAGAAATCACGCCAGAACCGTGCCAGCACATCCTTGTAATCCCGCTCGCCCGCCGAGACATCATCCAGCTCGCCTTCCAGCGCGGCGGTGAAATCATATTCGACATAGCGGTGGAAGAAATTCGACAGGAAGGCCGTCACCAGCCGCCCCTTATCTTCGGGGATCAGCCGGTTCTTGTCCTTGCGGACATATTCGCGATCGACAATCGTCGTCAGGATCGAGGCATAGGTCGAGGGGCGCCCGATCCCGAGTTCCTCCATCCGCTTGACCAGCGTCGCCTCGGTATAGCGGGCGGGTGGCTGGGTGAAGCTTTGCGAGGCCAGAACCGCGCCGCCCTCGCCCAGCACGGCCGAAGCGATGCGCTCTTCCTTATCGCCCGCAGCCCGCGCGGCTGCTTTGGAAAACGCCTCTTTCAGCGCCCCGGAGGCCGGTTTTACCGCCTCGCCCTGCATGATCTGCGGCAGGCGACCCTCATCATCTTCTTCCTCGTCACGGCCCTGGTCATAGACCTTGAGGAAGCCGTCGAACAACACGACCTGACCATTGGCGCGCAGACCGACCTGACCATCGGGCGAGGTGATTTCGACCACGGTCCGCTCCATCCGGGCGGCTTCCATCTGGCTCGCGATGGTGCGTTTCCAGATCAGGTCATAGAGGCGGCGCTGGTCCTCCTCGACGCGCAGCTTTGACGGATCCACCGACATATCGGTCGGGCGGATACATTCATGCGCCTCCTGGGCATTTTTCGCCTTGTTCTTATACATGCGCGGGCTTTTCGGGACATAAGCGTCACCGAACCGCCGGCCGATCTCGGAGCGCGTCGCCATCACCGCCTCGGGCGCCATATCGATGCCGTCGGTCCGCATATAGGTGATATAGCCTGCCTCGTAGAGGCGCTGCGCCGCGTTCATACATTGCTTCGCCCCCATGCCGAATTTGCGGCTGGCCTCTTGCTGCAGGGTTGAGGTCATGAAGGGCGGCCAGGGATTGCGGCTCGCGGGTTTGCTCTCGACGCCCGCCACGGTGAACTGGCGCGAGGTCACCGCATGCACCGCCATCTCGGCCGCGGCCAGCGTGGGAATGTCGAATTTCTGCAGCTTTGCGCCAGCCAGCGTGACCAGCGACGCCTCGAACTCCTGGCCGCGCGGCGTGGTCAGGATCGCCCTGACTGTCCAGTATTCGCGCGCCTTGAAAGCTTCGATCTCCATCTCGCGCTCGACGATGAGGCGCAGACAGACCGATTGCACGCGGCCCGCCGATTTCGCACCTGGAAGCTTGCGCCACAACACCGGCGACAGGGTGAAGCCGACCAGATAATCCAGCGCGCGCCGCGCCAGATAGGCATGAACCAGCGGCTCATCGACCTCGCGCGGTTCCTTCATCGCCTTGGTCACCGCATCTTTGGTGATGGCGTTAAAGGTCACCCGGCTGACCGTCTTGCCCTTTTTCAGCGAAGAGGCGAGCGCCTCTTTCAGATGCCAGGAAATCGCCTCGCCCTCACGATCAGGGTCGGTGGCCAGAATCAGCGCGTCATCGGTTTTCAGCGCCTCGGCAATAGCACGGACATGCTTCTTGCTCTCGGGCGCCACCTCCCATTTCATCGCGAAATCGTGTTCGGTATCAACCGAACCATCCTTGGGCGGCAGGTCGCGAACATGGCCATAAGAGGCGAGAACGATATAGTCCGGCCCAAGATATTTGTTGATAGTCTTGGCCTTGGCAGGAGATTCTACAACGACGACAGGCATGAATCCCTTTCCGGAACGTATTCTACACAGGCAATATGGGCGGTCCCAGATGTGGTGTAACAGGGGCAATTGTCAACTGTGACGCTGACAATCGCCTGGCGGGTCCCGGACTGTTGCATCACTTCAGCGTCGCGACAAAAGCCCGCCGGGCTGCCGCTGGATCCGCCCCTGCAACTCGAGTGTCAGCAATTCCGGCACCAGCGCCGCGCTGGACAGCGAAAGATCACGCATCAGCTGGTCTTCGGCCAGAGGGCTGGGGCCAAGTCGGTCCAGGATCATGCCATGCAGCCGGACGGTCTCGCTCAGAACGGTGGGACGAGCCGGTTTTTCGGGCCCGGGCGCCCCAATCTTCGGATCACGTTCGGGCAGCTTTGTCGCAGCCGTCCCCGTCAGAGGCCTTGCCGGGTGTCGGGTCAGGTCCGGCATATTGGGGCCGGTTCCAAGCGCCTCGAACACATCCCCCGCATCCCGCAACAAAGCCGCACCATCCCGGATCAGATGATTGCAGCCACCCGAGCGCGCATCAAACGGGTGGCCGGGCACCGCCAGAACCTCGCGCCCGAGATCCAGCGCGATCCGGGCCGTGATCAGTGAGCCGGACCGCGCCGCCGCCTCGACCACCAGCACCGCCCGGGCCATCCCTGCCACGATGCGGTTTCTGAGCGGGAAATGCCGTGCATGCGGCTGAAGCCCCGGCGGCTGTTCCGAGATCCGCAGCCCCTGGCGGGCGATATCCGCCGCGAGACCGGCATTCTCCTGCGGGTAGATCACCTCGACACCGCCGGCCTGCACAGCGATGGTGCCGGTCGCAAGCGTTGCGAGATGCACCTCGGCATCAATGCCGCGCGCAAGGCCCGATACGGTGCAGAACCCCGCCTCGCCAAGATCCCTGGCCAGCCTGCGCGCCATGCGGACACCAAGAGAAGACGCATTGCGCGCGCCGATGATCGCGACAAGTGGCCGCCGCAACAGGGTGGCATTGCCCTGCATCCACAGGACGGGCGGCGCGTCATCGGTCGCGGCCAGCAAATCTGGGTAATCCGGATCACCATGGAAAAGCAGTCGCGCCCCGAGACTGCGCCCGGCCGCGAGTTCCGCCCTGGCAACGCCTTCAGGACAGCATTCATAATCCTGGACCCCTGCCGCACGGGCAATCGCCGGCAAAGCGGCCAGTGCTGCGGCAGCGGAGCCGTGTTCCAGGATCAGCCGGTGAAAGGTGACCGCGCCGACCCTGCGGGAACGAATGAGACGAAGAACCGTAAGACGTTCCTCCTCCGTACGGGGTGGGGTGGGGTGTGTGGGGTTCGAAAGCTGACCGTCCGCCATGTCACCTCGCCTCATTCGCAGATCCGAGATTGGCGGCACCTGGTTAACGAAAGCTGAAGATTTTCGCCCGCCAGCGCGAATTTCCGGCGTTTTCGCAGAGAACCCGTAAAATTCGCTGCAATCATGGGCGCCCTCCCCGATCTGGTCATACTGGCGCGAAGGAATGCGCCGATCTGGCCTCATGGCTTTCATTGATCCGCGCCCGGCGATCTGGTCGAATGCGCGCAAGAAAGCGACGGTCGTACAGCCGCCGCTGCCATTGCCGCGCGCGCGCCGCCCGGTGCCCAGAGGAGCCTGCCATGAAAAA
The DNA here is from genome assembly GCF_900105075.1 of Rhodobacter sp. 24-YEA-8. NCBI lineage: Bacteria > Pseudomonadati > Pseudomonadota > Alphaproteobacteria > Rhodobacterales > Rhodobacter > Rhodobacter sp. 24-YEA-8. Next base: position 970,530 of record NZ_FNSK01000001.1, on the reverse strand, counting down.
CGCCGAAGTCGCCAAACGCCGCGAAGATGCCATTTCCAGAGGCGTCGGCATGTCGACGCAGATCTATGCCGACCGCGCCGAAAACGCCGAAGTCTGGGATATCGAGGGCAACCGCTATATCGACTTTGCCGCCGGGATCGCGGTCGTCAATACCGGGCACCGCCACCCGAAAGTGATCGCGGCGGTCAAGGATCAGCTCGACCGGTTCACCCATACCTGCCACCAGGTTCTGCCCTATGAAAACTATATCCGTCTGGCCGAGCGCCTGAACGAGGCAGTCCCGGGTGATTTCAAGAAGAAGACGATCTTCGTCACCACCGGCGCCGAAGCCGTTGAAAACGCAATCAAGATTGCGCGCCGCGCCACCGGCCGCAATGCGGTGATCGCCCTTGGCGGCGCCTTCCATGGCCGGACCTTCATGGGCATGACCCTGACCGGCAAGGTCGAGCCCTATAAAAAGGGCTTCGGCGCGATGATGCCCGATGTCTTCCATGTTCCCTGCCCGCAGGAGATCCATGGCATCACCACCAAAGACACGCTTGACGGCATCACCAAGCTCTTCAAAAACGATGTCGACCCCGAGCGCGTCGCCGCCATCATCTTCGAGCCTGTCCAGGGCGAAGGCGGCTTCTATCCGCTGCCGACCGATCTGATCAAAGCCCTGCGTGCGCTTTGCGACCAGCATGGCATCGTGCTGATCGCCGATGAGGTTCAGACCGGCATCGGTCGCACCGGCGCGCTGTTCGCGATGGAAGCACATGGCGTGGCGGCAGACCTGACCACCATGGCCAAGGGTCTTGGCGGCGGCTTCCCGATCTCGGCTGTGACCGGGCGCGCTGACCTGATGGATGCAAGCCAGCCCGGCGGCCTTGGCGGCACCTATGCCGGCAACCCGCTTTCGGTGGCGGCGGCAAATGCGGTTCTTGATGTGGTTGAGGAAGAGGGCCTGAATGCCCGCGCCACCGAGCTCGGCTCGCGTCTGAAGCAGAAGCTGGAAGAGATCCGCGCCACCACGCCCGAGATCATCGACATCCGCGGCCCCGGTTTCATGATCGCGGCCGAATTCGGCAAACCCGGCACCACCGAACCCGATGGCGATATCGTGAAACGCATCATCGCCGAGGCGCTGAAGCGCGGGCTGATTCTGCTCAGCTGTGGCGTTTACGGCAATGTGGTGCGCTTCCTTGCGCCGCTGACGATCGCCGAGGCGCATTTCACCGAAGCGCTCGGGATTCTTGAAGCCTCAGTAGCGGCAGCCCGCCAGGGTTGAACGCTGTCAGAAAGTGATAATTGACTGAGGCTTCGCAGTCAGGGAACCTTTTGGCATCGGGCCGCGTTTACCGCGCGGCCCAAAACCAAAGCTCTCCAAAGCTCTGCGGAGCGAACCATATGAGGTTGTCATGAAAGCGATCGTCCTTGCTCTCTCGCTCTCCGGCCTGGCGCTTTCCGCCTGTGTCGAGACCACGCCTACCCAGAACACCGTGCTTGGCGGCGTCGCCGGCGCAGCCGCAGGCGCCGCTCTGTCTTCGGGCGACGATATGGGCAAAGGCGCGCTGATCGGTGCGGCTCTGGGCGCAGCCGCAGGCACCTATCTCGGCCAGACCTCGACCAAAGGTCAGTGCTATTACCGCAACTCGGCCGGCCAGCGCTACGTCGCAGCCTGCTGACCCTGAGGCGCATCTGCCGGTTTCGACCACGCATGCGCTCGTCGGATGCCGTTCGGTTTGCCGGCCGCCCTGTTCCAACCCAGCCCCGGAACGATCTGTCGCCGGGGCTGTTTCTGTCTGAACAGCACGCAGTGACAGGCCGTAGCATCTGCGCTGACGTTCCAGTGGGACCAGGCAGCGCCGGGCCCGACGCACAGACAGGTCACAGACGCGCGCTTCGGCCCCAGCCCGATCTGTCTTACCGCAATCCCGGAACCAGCCGCCGCTTTGCCCCTGCGGACTGATCTGCCCCCGCCTCTGATCATTCGCGCCGGAGCTGCGCGGGTTCATGGGGACGCCAGCATTCCGGCAGGCCCGGACCTGAACCCGTCAGCGCCGGGAGTTGCCATCATCGGCCGCAACGGTTCGGGCAAGACCGACTTCTTGCCAGTCTGATCGCAGCACAAAGCGGTTCGGTCAGCGTCAGCGGCAAGGATAGATATAAGCCCCCGCACCGCACTTTCGGTGACCGGCATCCTGTTCCTGACCCCGGGCCATTGGATCCCCTTGCCAATCATCACCGAAGCGCTGGCCTTCGCGCGTCCCCGGCAAGGGATCAGACGTCGCGGGCCTGATCCCGCGCCGCCTGGCTCCCCTTCACAGCGACGTTGCGGGGGCTGATGCAGCACGTTACCTGACTGGTCTTCCCTGCCCGCCCCCCGGTGATCGGGGGCATCGGGACGTTTTACCCGCGCCCCAATCAGGTCATGGCCTGGATGCCGGATTTCTCGCAGACACAGGCGATCTTGTATTGCGGCGCCTTCTCGCCGTGTGACGGCGTCAAAGCGGTGCTCGCGCGCCTGATCTGGCCACCCTGGCCAAAGCGCGCGCCGCGTCCTTGCCATCACGCGCCTGACCAGAGGTGGACGATTTCTTCAAAGAAATCGGCGCGTTTCCTTTGAAAGGAAACGCTTCGCCCGGGTGATCCGGCTTCAGCCGATCAGCGTCGCAATGCGACGCAGCGCAAAAGCATAGCCTTCGGTGCCGCAGCCCGCGATGACCCCATCGGCGCGCGCCGAGACATAGGAATGATGGCGGAACGCCTCGCGTTTGTGGATGTTCGAGATATGCACCTCGATCACCACCCCCTCGAATGCGTTCAGCGCATCAAGGATGGCCACCGAAGTATGCGAATAGGCGCCGGGATTGATGATGATCGCAACGGAGCTGTCCCGCGCCTCATGGATATGATCCACAAGCGCGCCCTCATGGTTCGACTGATGCGCCACCAGCCCGAACCCGAACGACTCCGCCAGCCGGGCCACCATTGCCTCGATATCGGCGAGCGTCTCATGCCCGTAGATCTCCGGCTGGCGCTTGCCCAGCAGGTTCAGGTTCGGCCCGTTCAGAAGCATGACCTGTTTTGCCATCTCATTTCCCCGTCATCGGCCCTTCAGGCCCCGCTCACCGCCCGAAGATAGCCGAGCCCGGGCAGCCGGGGCACCCCCCTCGCGACAATAAAAAATGCGGCCCCGTCCTTCTCGCCGCAGCGAGGGAACGGAACCGCCAGGGAGATTGCTTCAGGCTGCAAGCGGCCTCTATCCGGATGCAGCACTGCCTTCGCTCGCCCTCAGGCGACGTTTTCCAGAACCAGCTGCGGCTGGATTCCAAGCGCGCGCACCACTTCGCGCGTCAGCTCCGGGCGGTTCAGCGTGTAGAAATGCAGATCCTCAACCCCGCCCTCGATCAGCCGGTCGCAAAGCTGGGTGCATTGCGCCAGCGCGTAAAGCTCTTCACGCCCGTCGCGTTTGGCGCGGGTGAAGGCCTCGTCAAGCTTCGCCGGTACATCCGTCCCGCAGCGTTTCGCGAATTTCTTCGCCCCGTCCCAGGAAGTGATCGGCAGGATCCCCGGAATGACCGGCGCCGTGATCCCCGCCTTTACGCAGGCATCGCGGAAGCGGAAGAACGTATCCGCCTCAAAGAAGAACTGGGTCATGGCCGAAGTCGCACCGGCATCGATCTTGCGCCTGAGGAAATCGACATCTGCTTGCGTCGAGGCGCTGTCGGGATGCGGTTCCGGATAGGCACCGACCCGCACTTTGAACTTGCCGGTCTTTGCAATCGCCCCGACCAGCTCGACCGAAGACGCAAAACCCTCAGGATGCTTTTCCCAGGCGGCCGCACCTTTGGGTGCATCGCCGCGCAGCGCCACGATCTCGCGCACCCCGGCCTCGTAATAGCTCTCGACAATCTCCATCGTCTCGGCTTTCGACGCATCGACACAGGTCAGATGTGCGGCGACATTCAGCCCGTAATTGCGATGGATGATCCCGACCGCCTCATGGGTCAGCTTGCGCGTCGTGCCGCCCGCACCATAGGTAACCGAAACGAATTCCGGCTGCATCGGTGCCAGCGCCTGCACCGTATCCCAAAGCCGGAACGAGGCATCGAGCCCCTGCGGCGGGAAAAACTCGAACGAGATGCGCGGCGTTTTCGTCATGATCGGGTCTCCGTGAACAAGCCCCTTGTCGCAGATTCCCCAATGTGAGACAAATTCATAATCCTCAGCATCTTTATGAATACGGCACATGTATATCGAGATCCGCCACCTTCGCACCATCCGCGCCATCCATACCGCAGGCGGCCTCGCCCGCGCCGCCGAGATGATGAACATGACCCAGTCGGCACTGTCGCATCAGGTCGCTGGGCTGGAGGATCAGGCGGGGATGGAGCTCTTTGTCCGGCGCTCGAAACCGATGCGGCTTTCAGCGGCAGGGTTTCGGATGCTGAAACTTGCAGATCGTATCCTGCCCGAAATCGACGCGCTGGAAGAGGAATTCATTGCCCTGAGATCGGGGAAATCAGGGCGGCTGCATATCACGCTGGAATGCCATGCCTGCTATGACTGGCTGTTTCCGGTGCTGGAAATGTTCCGCCGCGCCTGGCCCGAGGTGGATGTCGATATCCGCGCGGGCCTCGCCTTTGATGCCATGCCGGCGCTCAATCGTGAAGAGGTCGATCTGGTGATCACCTCGGACCCGGCCGCGCAAAACGGTATCACCTTCAATCCGCTCTTCGACTATCATCCGACCTTCGTGGCCTCGTCGCAAAACCCGCTTGCGGCGAAAGAGTTCATTCGGGCCGAAGATTTCCGCGATCAGGTGGTGATCACCTATCCGGTCAGCCGCGACCGGCTCGATCTCTTCACCGAAGTCCTGACCCCGGCCAAGGTAGAACCCCGTGGCCATCGCACGGCCGAGCTGACGGCGGTGATCCTGATGCTTGTCGGATCGAACCGGGGTGTGGCAGTGCTGCCCGACTGGGTGATGCGCGAAGTGTGCAGGTCCAGCGACTATGTCACCCGTCCGCTGGGGCCGGAACCGGTTCTGAAACGCATGTATGCCGCCACGCGCGAAGAGGACAGCACCCGCCCCTATATGGCGCATTTCCTGCGGCTTGCCCGGATCGAGGCGGTGCGGCTGCAGCGTGGCTGAACTGCAACTTTGCTGTTCTAAGCGGCTTTTCGCTGCAAAAGGCGGGATTTCATAACCTGGCATTGACCGAATCGTCGTTGACTATTTTCCAGCCCCGCCAAAAGCTGAGCCATGACCACCTGTTTTCCGATTTGACGATGACGGAGAGTATTATGCGCGCAGATTTCTTGCCCGCTCTGGCGCTTATCCTGGCCCTGGCCGCGGCTCCGCTGCAGGCAGAAACTCAACCCGGCGCAGTGACCGACAGCCCTTCCAGCAGCCCCGCTGCCGCCCCCGGCGCGAAGTTCATAAAACCCGAAATCATCACCGCGGATCCGGGCACCGAAGATCCGGTGAAACAGGCGGGCACCCTCGCAGAGGAAATTCTTTCTGCAGCGACGCTGGACACGGGTAAAGATACAGCCCAGATCCTGGAACAACCCGAAAGCGTTGAGGGGCTGAGCGGAGCGCCGATACCCGGCACTCTCACATCAGAACCCGGAACGAGCGAGACCGGAACCACCTGGACCGGCACTGTGGAACCCCTGGTGTCAGAGCCCTTTGCATCTGCCTCGCTGCCGCAAGACCCTGCCATACCGGTGGAAATCGTGCTGGAGGCGGCGACCTCGGGCGTGACCCGGGCGGCGGCAATTGTCGAGGAACTCCGGCGTGAGACCATCGAGGTTCGCGTCTCGATCTCGCGGCAGATGATGGAGGTTCGGTATAATGGCGAGGTTCTTCATGAATGGCCGGTCTCGACCGCGCGGAAGGGCAAAGTGACGCCCAAAGGCAGCTTCAAGCCGCAATGGCTGTCGAAGAACCATAAATCCTCACTCTATAACAACGCGCCGATGCCCTATTCGATTTTCTACAGCGGCAATTATGCGATCCATGGCACCGATCAGGAATCAAAGCTTGGCCGCCCGGCCTCGGCGGGCTGCGTGCGCCTCAGCCGCGCCAATGCGAAGGTGCTCTTCGCGATGGTGCAGCAAGAGGGCAAGTCGAAGATGAAGGTCGAGATCCTCGACTGATCACAGGCGCCGCACCCTCGCAGGACGGCCGGCGGGTTCAGCGCCGCATCAGCCGGTGCCGCAATCGCCGGAGCATATTGCGCACAATAAACCGATGGGCGATGCCGACCGGCAGCATATAGATCCGGCCATAAAGATTATGGGTGATCACCGATGAGGTGATCGCCACCATATTTCCCGCAGTCGAGATACAGGTCATCACATCGAGATGGCGGTCGCGTTCGGTGAGAACCAGAAGATGCGGCCCGGCATGTTCGACCAGAAAGAAATCCAGCCGATCCCCCGTCCCGACCCTGTCGTGGCTTGTGCCGGAAAAGCCGCCGATCCGCCGCACGCCGAACCGCGCGGAGACCGCATCGCGGATCCGGAAGGCCAGTTGCATCAGCGGCTGTGGCCCGGTCATGATCAGGTTCCAGACCTCCAACGCGCCGAGGGCGACCGGCAGTTCTGCCCGCGCGCAATCGTAAAACCGGAGCCTGTCCGGCCCGGCAAGTGTCACGATCTCTGGCTGCATCTTTTCCCTGCCGTCAGTCCCTGAGCCATTCTTTGGCCAGGACAGCCACAGCGCCATAGCACAAAAGGTCGCAATTCCCGGCCCTGACCGCGCCTGCGGGCTGCTTCCGGCCCTTTCCTTCCCGCGTCTTTCCCTGTAAGGCCCATCCGTTCCAGCCAATGCCTGACCCGGAGTCCGCCCATGCAGGGAAGCGCCAACCTGAACCTTATGATCAAGGCCGCCCGCAAGGCTGCGCGCTCGCTGGTCAAGGACTTCCGCGAGGTCGAGAACCTCCAGGTTTCCGCCAAAGGTCCGGGCGATTTCGTCTCGAAAGCCGATCGCGAGGCCGAGCGCATCATCAAGGAAGACCTGATGGGCGCGCGCCCGTCTTACGGCTGGCTGGGCGAGGAAACCGGCGGCACCGAAGGCCAGGACCCGACGCGGCGCTGGATCGTCGATCCGCTGGACGGAACCAATAACTTCCTGCACGGGATCCCGCACTGGTCGATCTCTATCGCGCTGGAACATAAGGGCGAGATCGTCTCGGCGGTGGTCTATGACGCGCCGAAGGACGAGATGTTCTATGCCGAAAAAGGCTCGGGCTGCTGGCTGAATGACAATCGCCGCCTGCGGGTCTCGGGGCGGCGCAGCCTGCATGAATCGCTGTTTGTCACCGGCGTCCCGCATGGCGCACAAAAAACACTGCCTGCGACGATGAAAGACCTCTCGCTGGTCAGCCCCGGCACCGCTGGCGTGCGCTCGTCCGGATCGTCGGCGCTTGATCTCGCCTGGGTCGCCGCCGGGCGCTATGAGGGCTGTTTCCAGCGCGAGCTGAAGGCCTGGGATATGGCTGCGGGTCTTTTGCTGGTCAAAGAGGCCGGCGGTCTGGTGGAAGGCATCCGCGAAAATCAGGATCCGCTCGACAGCGGGTCGGTCATCGCCGCCAATGACCAGATCTTCAACCAGCTCGCAGGCCTGCTGCGCGGCTGAGACGCGCGACCCGGGCCATATCCCCCCGCAGAGGCGTATCCCGCCTCTTGCCGGGGCACGGTGAAGCGGCCATTGTCGCGCATCATGAGCCGCTTCCTTACGCCCCGCATTGCCGCCCTTCCCGCCACCGTGCCCTTTACCGGCCCCGAGACGCTGGAGCGCCGCACCGGCCGCCCCTTCCGCGCCCGGCTGGGCGCCAATGAAAGCGGCTTTGGCCCCTCACCCCGCGCGCTGGCTGCGATGCAGGCTGCGGCGTCCGAGGTGTGGATGTATGCAGACCCCGAAAATTACGACCTGAAACAGGCACTTGCCGCCCGCCACGGCTGCACGCCCGACCATATCGCTATTGCGGCGGGGGTGGATACGCTGCTTGGTCTTTTGTGCCGGATGGTGCTGCAACCCGGCGAGACGGTGGTGACAAGCCTTGGCGCCTATCCGACCTTCAATTTCCACGTCGCGGGTGCCGGCGCCGACCTGGTCCGGGTGCCCTATCTTGGCGCGCATGAAGACCCCGAGGCGCTGCTTGCAGCGGCAAAGACCCATCGCGCGAGGCTCCTCTATCTCGCCAATCCCGACAATCCGATGGGCAGCCATCATCCCGGCGCCACGATCCGCGCGCTTGCCGATGCGCTGCCGCCGGAAACGCTCCTCGTGTTGGACGAGGCCTATGCAGAGCTCGCCCCGGATGAGGCGATCCCCGATATTTCCGCCGACCATCCGCAGGTGATCCGGTTGCGCAGCTTTTCAAAGGCCTGGGGGCTGGCAGGGGCGCGGGTCGGCTATGCGATTGCCGCGCCCGATCTTACCGGAAGTTTCGACCGGATCCGCGATCATTTCGGCATGGGGCGGATCAGCCTCGCGGGCGCGCTGGCCTCGCTGCAGGACCCGGACTGGATCCCGACCATCCGCGCCCGCATCAGCGCGGCCCGCGACCGGATGGGCGCGATCGCCCGCGAAAACGGGCTGGAGCCCCTGCCCTCGGCCACCAATTTCGTCACGATGGACTGCGGTCGCGATGGCGATTACGCGCGCCGGATCCTCGCGCAATGCGAGGCACGCGGATTGTTCATCCGCATGCCTGGTGTCGCGCCTCTGGATCGCTGTATCCGCATCAGCCTCGGGCCGGAGCCGATGCTGGATCTGGTCGCCGAAGTCCTGCCCGAAGCCCTGCGCGCCGCGCAGGGATCATAACCTGCGGGCCTATTCCGCCGCGACTTCGGGTCGCGCCGGACCAAGCGAGGGCGCAGAATTCACCTCACGGGGCTGGGCATGCAGAACCGGGGCCAGAACGGCGGCAGTCTCGGGGGCGGCGGCAACGGGGATCGCGGGCGCAGGCTCTGCGGGCGCAGCCGCAGGCGCCACCGCAGCCCGCGTGAATACCGGAGCGCGCGGCGCCTCGGCAAGGATTTCGCGGCGAAAGACCAGCATGTTCTGAAAGCTGGTTTTCGTGCCGGTCAGACCCGAACGCTCATCACAAGGCAGGCTGTCGGCGCGCACATAGTCCCAGCCTTCGGCGCCCAGCTCATTCATCACCGTGCTCAGGGCCAGCGCGAAACGCTCCTCCGCGGATTTGACGCCACGCGCCTTTTCGCCCCTGCGGGGCGCCGGAACAACCTTATATTCGAACCGTTGCATCCTGCTCTCCGGCTTTGGTTTCTTGCAGGCAGTTTAGTGAATTCTTCTCTGTAAGTCCAAATCACAAAACGGTTTTTCCGTAATCTGCCCCATTACCGCATCAGGCAGCCTATGTTGTGGGGCGCCCATCAGCGCGCCCCAGGTGATGGTAGATTGTCAGCCCGTTCCTGCGGTCAGGAGGACAGCTTCATCAGGATCAGACCACCGACGATCATACAGGCGGCAAGAATGCGCAGCGCCGTCGCAGGCTCGTGCAGGAATATGATCCCGACCACAAACGCCCCGACCGCACCGATCCCGGTCCAGATCGTATAGGCGGTGCCCAGAGGCAGCACCCGCATCGCCAGTGACAAAAGCCCGAAGCTGAACACCATCGCCACCAGCGTGATGACGCTGGGCCAAAGCTTCGTAAACCCATCCGAGAGTTTCATGCTATAGGCCCAGAGAACCTCGAGCACCCCGGCAACAATCAGAAAAATCCATGCCATTACGGCCATGCCTCCAGAAGAGCCGGGCCGTCCCGGGCAGAACCTGAGGCAACGGGGTCGTCCCCATGCCATCGGAGCGACGGTTTCACGCCCCTGGGCCGAAAATTAACACAGGCCCCGGGGCGGTCAAGCCATGCCGGAGCCTGTCTGTTTTCTGTTGCCCGAAGGCAACCACCCTTTGGCCGTGCCTCAGAGGCCGAGCTTTTTCATCACCAGATCGTTGACCGCACCGGGGGCCGCCTTGCCGCCGGTGGCCTTCATCACCTGGCCTACGAACCAGCCTGCAAGTTTCGGGTTCTGTTTGGCTTTTTCAACCTGGGCGGGGTTTTCAGCGATGATCTGATCGACCGCCGCCTCAATGGCACCCGTGTCCGTCACCTGCTTCATGCCGCGTTCCTCGACCAGAACCGCCGGGTCGCCGCCCTCGGTCCAGACGATCTCGAACAGATCCTTGGCAATTTTGCCCGAAATCACATTCGCGGAAATCAGATCGACAATGCCGCCAAGCTGGGCGCTGGATACCGGGCTTTCGCCGATTTCCTGGCCTTCCTTTTTCAGCCGGCCAAACAGCTCGTTGATCACCCAATTGGCCGAGAGCTTGCCATCCCTGCCCCTGGCGACCGCGTCGAAATAGCTGGCATTTTCCAGTTCAGCCGTCAGCACCGAGGCGTCGTAATCGGTCAGCCCGTAATCCGACATGAACCGCGCCTTTTTGGCATCGGGCAGTTCGGGCATCGATTCCGCGATCCCGTCGACCCAGGCCTGTTCGATTTCCAGCGGCAGAAGATCGGGGCATGGGAAATAACGGTAATCATGCGCCTCTTCTTTCGAGCGCATCGAGCGGGTCTCGTTCTTATCGGGATCGTAGAGCCGGGTTTCCTGCACCACTTCGCCGCCATCTTCGAGAATGGCGATCTGGCGGCGGGCCTCGAAATCAATCGCAGCCTGGATGAAGCGCATGGAGTTCATGTTCTTCAACTCGCACCGCGTGCCGAGATGGCTGAAATCCTGGCTCGCCTGGTATTTCTCATACTGGCCCGGGCGGCAGACCGAGACGTTGACATCGGCCCGCAGATTGCCGTTTTGCATATTGCCGTCACAGGTGCCGAGATAACGCAGGATCTGGCGCATCTTGGCGACATAGGCTGCGGCTTCCTCCGGCCCGCGGATATCGGGGCGCGAGACGATTTCCATCAGCGCAACACCGGTGCGGTTGAAATCGACAAAGCTCAGGTTCGGGTCGATGTCATGGATCGACTTGCCGGCATCCTGTTCGAGGTGGATGCGCTCGATCCTGACCAGACGCGCGACGCCCGGGCCCATTTCGACCAGAACTTCGCCCTCGCCCACAATCGGGTGATAGAGCTGGCTGATCTGATAGCCCTGCGGCAGGTCCGGGTAGAAATAGTTCTTGCGGTCAAAGGCCGAGCGCAGGTTGATTTCCGCCTTAAGGCCCAGCCCGGTGCGGACCGCCTGTTCGACGCAGAATTCATTGATCACAGGCAGCATGCCTGGCATCGCGCAGTCAACAAAGCTGACATTGGTGTTCGGCTCGGCGCCGAAGGTGGTCGAGGCCCCCGAGAACAGCTTGGAATTCGAGGCGACCTGGGCATGGATCTCCATCCCGATCACCAGTTCCCAGTCATGTTTCGCACCGGCGATAACTTTCGGAACGGGGGGCGTATAGGTCAGATCGAGCATAGTCCACCTCTGCGGCAGGTCGGGATCGGGTCGGTTGACAGAATCACACGCTGCGGGAGGCCGGAAAAAAACCCCGTTAAGCGGTCCCGACGGTGTTTAGGGCGCGCGCGGGTCGGGGGCAAGACCCGGCTGGCCCTGACCGGGGCGGCTTTCGCACAGGAAAGGCTGGGGGAGATCCCGGGCCAGATGCAGGGAAAAACCGCAGGAAAATGCCGCTTCGGGCAAAATCCCGCCAGGTTCCCGCCAGGAGCACTGGCGAGAACCCGCCGGTTTTTCGCACAGAACTTTGCATATCCGGGCTTTGCCGCTTATTGCCGCACCGTCGATTCCCCTGGCCTGCCTCTTATCCGGTTCGCCCTTTCGGCATTGTCCCGAGGCCATAGAAGGCAAGAAGCATGAAAATCTCCAGGTTGGGTCTGCGTGCCCTTGCGGCAGTAACGGTTGCCCTGTCTCTGAGCGCCTGCGTTCAGGCCGGTGGCAGAACCAAAGCAGTTCCCTCCGAGAGTTTCATCGCCACCTCGCAAATGGGCTGGGAGCGCTATTCCGGATCAAAGGAATGGACCTATGAGGCCCTGGCCGCCGTGTCTCAGAAGGATGCCGAGCTTTCGGCGCGCGTGCCCTCTGATATCGCAAGCTGGTGCCCGGCCTATAAATCGGCATCGGTCGAACAACGCCGCGCCTTCTGGGTCGGGCTGATGCATGCGGTTGCGAAACATGAAAGCACCTGGAACCCGAAAGCTTCGGGCGGTGGCGGGCGCTATATCGGGCTGATGCAGATCTCGCCGCGCACGGCGGCCTCGCATGGCTGTGACGCGCAATCGGTTTCGGCACTGAAAGACGGTGGCGAGAATCTGAGCTGTGCGGTCGAGATCTTCTCGAAAGCCGTGGCACGGGACGGGGTTGTTGCCGGCGCCGGCAATCAGGGCATTGGCCGCGACTGGGGCCCGTTCCGCAAATCCGAAAAGCGCGCCGAGATGGCGGCCTGGACATCGGCTCAGCCCTGGTGCTCGGGGTCAGCGAAACTCTGATCCGGGCCATGATGGCGCGGATATGAAAACGGCCCCTTGCGGGGCCCTTTGACTATTCGGGTCAGGGGAAAAGCGCGCACCCGCCTCAGCTGACGCGGAACTGGCGGGCAATGTCGTCAAGCGCGTCACGCTGGCGCGGCGACAGGTTGCCATCGCGCGAGGCGGCTGCGATGTCTTTCACCACCTGCATCAGCGGCGCGAAACCCTCGGCGCCCTTCAGTTTCCACACCCGTTTTGTCAGCCGTTTCAACCCCGGATCGACGCCTTTCGATTCATTGATCAGCCAGCGGCCCAAAATCACCGCCTCTTCTGCGCCCGCCCGGTCATAGCCGAGATGACGTTGCAATGAGATCAGCAGCGCATCCTGTTGTTCAGAGGTCGGCAGACCCGTCAATTCCAGAAAGGCAAGGGCTGCGCCGGCGATGGCGACATCGCCATCCTGCAGGCTTTCCACCGGATGTTCGTTATAGCGGCGCCGAAAGCCAAAGCGGCGTGCCGCAGACATGACATCCTGCGCGACGCCGACCAGATCCTGCGCTGCCTGCCCGGCCGCCTTCATCCGCCAATACCAGATGGCCGCCGTCGCAATGATCCCGAGAAGTGCGATGATAACCGGCAATGGTATACCTCCAACAATTCACGTCTGAAATTCACGCTCATGTGAAGACATCTGGCTTTGCAGGTCAATATCCTGGCCGGAGGCTTGCGGCTTCCGGCAGGTTTTCCTGACCTGCGGCCGTTACCTGGCCGCGAGCATTCGCCCGGCCATTTCCGACAGATCCCGGCTGAGGCCGGGCGTGGCGAGGATGCGGCTCAGCGCGGCTCGGATCAGACCCTGGCGCGTCGCGTCATAGCGCGGCCAGGTCTCGAACGCGGTCGACATGCGGGCCGCCGTCTGCGGGTTCAGCGGGTCCAGCTGCAACAGCCAGTCCGCCAAGAGCCGGTAGCCCGAGCCATCCGCGCGGTGGAAGCCCGCGTGATTGGCCGCGAAAGCGCCGAACACCGCGCGGAAGCGATTGGGGTTCTTCAGGTCGAAATCCGGCCTCTGGGTCAGCTCACCAACCAGCGCCGCCACCCGCTCCGGTGCGGCGCAGCTGATTTGCAGCGAGAACCATTTGTCCATGACATTGCGGTCAGCGGACCAGCGGGACGCGAAGGCCGTCAGTTCCGCCTCGCCCGCACCAATATCCAGCAGCGCCGTCAACGCGCCGATGCTTGCGGTCATATTGCTGGCGGCGGCAAAGGCCGACCTCGCAGCGGCCCCATCCTCCACACGCGACAATAGCGCAAGCAGCGCATTGGTCAGCGCCCGCCGCCCCGCACCGGCAGCGTCCGGGAGGAAGGGGCCGGTATCGGCCAGACCCCGGATCAGCCCGTCCAGATCGGCTTTGAGCGCTTGAGCCAGGTCCTGCACGGCAAGGCGACGGGCGGCCCTTATCGCGTCGGGATCGGGTTCGATACCCTGATCATGCAGCGCCTGGGCCAGATCATCCTCGCCCGGCAGGCGCAGCAAAAGCGCGCGGAAAGCAGGATCAAGCCCCCGATCGCGGATCAGCGGCACCAGGGCCCGGATCCAGCCGGCCAGAAGGTCATCCTTGCCCCGCACCAGATCGGTCAGCATCTCGCGCGCGAGCGAGCGGCCCGCCTCGTAGCGGTTGAAGAGGTCACTGTCATGGGCGAGCAGGAAGGCGCGCTCGGACGCTGTGGTCTCACGCTCCAGCACCACGGGCGCCGAGAACCCGCGCAGGACAGAGGCCACCGGGCGCGCCGCAAGCCCGTCGAATGTGAAGGATTGCTCGGTATCTGTCATCTCGAGCACCCGGGTCGGCACCACCTCGGACCCGTCCGGCGCGAGGAGCCCGACCGCAATCGGGATCACCTTCGCCGTCTTCTGCGCCTGGCCGGGCGTCGCCGGACTGTTCTGGCGGAAGGTCAGCGTATAGCGCCCGTTTTCAAAGCTTTCGCAAAGGTTCAGACGTGGGGTGCCGGCCTCGTGATACCAGCGGCTGAACTGGCTCAGATCTCGGCCGGTCACGTCTTCAAAGACCTTCAGCCAGTCTTCGATGGTCGCGGCATCGCCATCATGGCGGGTGAAATAAAGATCAAGCGCCTGATCCCAGGCCGCATCACCGACCAGGGTCTTCAGCATTCCGATCAGCTCGGCGCCTTTTTCATAGACGGTGGCGGTGTAGAAATTGTTGATCTCGACAAAGCTTTCGGGCCGCACCGGATGCGCCAGCGGCCCCTGATCCTCGCGGAACTGCCGGGCGCGGAGCAGCGCCACATCCTCGATCCGTTTCACCGCATGGGACCGCATATCGCCCGAGAATTGCTGATCGCGGAAGACCGTCAGCCCCTCTTTCAGGCAAAGCTGGAACCAGTCGCGGCAGGTGATACGATTGCCGGTCCAGTTGTGGAAATATTCATGCGCGATGATCGCCTCGATCCGGCCGAAATCGTCGTCTGTGGCGGTCTCGGGGCTGGCCAGCACGAATTTGGAGTTGAAGATGTTCAGCCCCTTATTCTCCATCGCGCCCATGTTGAAATCATCGACGGCGACGATGTTGAAAACGTCGAGATCATATTCGCGCCCGTAAACCTCTTCGTCCCATTTCATCGAACGGATCAGGCTGTCCATCGCCCAGGCGCAGCGATTTTCATCACCCGGACGGACCCAGATCTCCAGATCGACGGCGCGGCCTGACCGCGTGGTGAAGCTGTCGTGATGCGCCACGAGATCACCGGCCACCAGCGCAAAAAGATAGGCGGGTTTGGGCCAGGGGTCATCCCATTCCGCCCAGGACCCGCCGCGCCCCGCCGGATTTCCGTTGGACAAAAGCACCGGCAGATCGCTTTCGATGCGGACATGAAAGCGCGCCATCACATCGGGACGGTCGGGGTAGAAAGTGATTTTGCGAAAGCCCTGGGCCTCGCATTGCGTGCAATACATGCCGTTCGACATGTAAAGCCCCTCAAGCGCGGTATTCGAGACCGGATCGATCTCGACCAGCGTTTCCAGCGTGAAGGGACCATCGGGCAGAAGGTCGGCGGGAATGGTCAGCCCGCTCTCGTCCGGGGTCAGATCCAGCAGCGCCCCGTCAAGGCGCAGCGAGATCAGCCGCAGATCCTCGCCGTCAAGCCGCAGCACATGGCGGCCCTTCGCCTCGGGATTGGGGCGCAGATGCAGCTTTGCCGTAACTTTAGTGGATTTCGGCGCAAGCTGGAAGGTCAGCCCGACCCGGTCGATCAGATGGCTGAAGGGGCGGTAATCGGCCAGCCAGACGGTGCGCGGGTCAAGGGCCCTGTCCGAACCGGCATCAGCGGAGGGGGTTTCTGCGACAGATGGCTCGGCGACGGAGGGCTCGTCGGGGCTGGAATGATCGGCGGTCATGGCGATTTCCCTTTCCTTATATACGAATACCTGGACGCCTGCCCCGACGGTTACAAGGGGCCGGCCTGAAGATCAGTTCAGGGGGCGGCAGTCGCTGCCTCGTGAAGCGCCGCGCGCAGAACCGCATCGACATCCGCGCTCATCGGAAGGCCGCGGGCCAGCACCGTGTCCCAGGGGAACCAGGCGGCCTCTTCGGCATCATCCGCCGCCAGGACCTCGCCCGAAAGGTAGCGGCAGACCACCGGCACCAGGAAATAATGCCAGGCCACCCCCGCTGTGCCCGCCTGCGCCGGCCCGATGATATCAAGCCCGGGCAGCTGGCCCATGACAGACGCGATGATCCCGGTTTCCTCGGTCAGCTCGCGCAGGGCCGCGTCGCAGACGCGCTCGCCGAACTCCACCTTGCCGCCGGGATAGCCCCAGAGCCCCTGATCAGGCGGGTTCCGGCGCCGCACCAGCAGCACCCTTCCCTCATGTGCCACCACGGCAAGCGCAGCCAGACGCGGGGTTGAAACAGGAGGCGGGATCCGGGTCATGGCAAAACGCTCCTTCATCTGCACCCTCGCCAGACGGTGCCCGGCCTGGCAGAATGGCAGCAGAATCAGGGGTGAAGTCCATAACAGAGCCGCGCGAAAAACGGGGATATCGCAATCTTCTGGCGCTGACCAATGTCGCGACCACCACCATGGCAGCCGACGCCGCTACGACACTGCTGGCGGCAGGAGATAAGGTGTTTGTCGATAGGCGCGACCCACGCGAGCCGAAGCGCGAGGCGCCGATCCCGGCGACCCGCGCGGCATGCTGGCAGCCTGGATCGATGCTGCCAGCCCCTGGCACAAGCCCTGGCTGGCCGAAGACAGGCTTTACGTTGACTGTTGCGCCTCTGGCTGGCGTTGCCCGCTGGCAGCAGAGGTCGCGGGCCAGATGGGGGCTGACTGCGCGAGCCCTCGTGGCGGCTTAACAGGCTGGCAAGCCGCAGCCCCCCTGCCGCATCCGGGGATTAAAGCGTCAGCGCAAGCTCTCCCAGTTGATCGGCAGCCGCGCCCCAGCCCTCGTGAAAGCCCATTTTCTCATGCTCTGCCTTTTGGGCCGCCGTGCGGTGCAGCGCATTGGCGCGGTAAAGCGAGCCCGCACCGTCGGGCAGGACCTCCATCACTGCGGTAAAACCAAAGCTGCCATCATTCGGATGCCAGCCGCCGCGCATCAGATCGGTCCAGACGAGGCGCCGCCCGGGAACCACCTCAAGCACGCAGCCATGACCCGGCATCTCGCCATGCCCCGGCACATCCATCACCGAACGGAAGGAGCCGCCCGGCCGCAGATCCAGGCTGACATCGCGGGTGACAACGGGGCGCGGCGCGAACCAGGCTTCGATCAGGGCGGGCTCGGTCAGACAGCGCCAGATGCGGTCGGGCGCGGCCTGAAAGCGGCGCTCGATCCGCAAATCGGTCTCGGGATTGAACGGCATGGCATCCTCCCTGCATATCCACGTAAAGAAAGCCTCGCATATCCGCAGCCGGGGCAGCAGTCCCCCCCGGCCCGTAAGCCGGATTCAGCCGATATCCAGCGCCAGCGCGTGGATGCGCCCGGGGATATCATCAAGCGCTGCCAGCACCGCGCGATGCCTGGCAATCCGGCTCATCGGTGCGAAAACACCCGCGCGGATGCGCACCGCGAAATGCGTCTCACCCGTGCCATCATCGCCGGAATGCCCGGCATGGCGGTGGCTCTCATTCAGCACTTCCAGCTCCTCCGGCGCGAAGGCCGCGCGCAGCTTTGTCTCGATTTCGTCAATCACGGGCATTTTCACCCACCCCCTCTTCAATCCGCCGGTAAATCACCTAAACTTGGCCGCCCGAGTCGGAAAGGCAGCATAAGGCCCTCTATCCAATGGTCAGTAAGAACCCATTCGAATTCGATCTCCGTGTTTCCACGGATAAGAAGCGTAAATCCGCCGGCCGCCGCGCCGGTGTCTCTGCGGCTGCAACCTCGACGCATCGCTGTGACTACCCTGATTGCGACAGAGGCGGCGAGTTCCGTGCGCCGAAATCGCGTGAGCAGCTCGATGAATTTTTCTGGTTCTGTAAGGACCATATTCGCGAATACAATCTGAAGTGGAACTTCTTTGACGGCACCTCGGATGAGGAATTCAGACGCATCGTCGAGAAAGACCGGCTCTGGGAACGTGAGACCAAACCGTTTTCCAAAAAGGATGACGGCAATGCCTGGGCCCGGATGGGGGTGAATGACCCGCTGGAGATCCTTGGCGAAAAGGGCACCCGGTCGGCGCCCTCGACCGCCTCGACCGGCGCGACGCGCAAACTGCCGCCAACCGAGCGCAAAGCGCTGGAGATCCTCGATTCCCGCGACACCATGACCAAAACGGAAATCCGCAAGCAATACAAAGGCCTGATCAAGGTTCTTCATCCCGATATGAATGGCGGCGACCGCAGCCAGGAAGAGATGCTGCAAGAGGTGGTCTGGGCCTGGGATCAGATCAAGGACAGCCGCTATTTCCGCGACTGAGCCGGCTTTGAGAGGCATCGCCACAGGCATTTGCGGCCGCAAGCCATATGAGGGCGGGCGGGCAAAATGAGCAGAATGCAGAATGCTGCGGTCATGGCGCTGGCGACCTTACTTGCGCTGGCGCTTGGCATTGCCCTTGCGGAAGAGCCGGCGCGGGTTCTGGGCTTGTATGGCCAAACCTCGACGCCCTGGTTTCTGATTGGCTTCGCGGCAATTGCCGCGGCGCTTTTCACCCCGCTCTGGCGACGGGCCGGCTGGTGGCCGCAGATCACTTCGGCGCTCATCATCCCGGTTTACGGCGTCAGCGCCCTGATCGCGGGGCTGAGCTTTGATCGCCTTGTCGCGCCGCTGACCCTGACGGGCCAGATCGACGCGAAACTTGTGCCTTCGCTGCCCAGGGCGCTGGCTGAACTGCTGACTGCACTGCCCGCGCTGGCAGCGTTTCTCCTGCAACATGCAAGCCTGTCGCTGATCGTGCTTGTCGCCGCCGTAGTGATCTGTGAGCGGTGCTCGGCCGGCAGCAACAGCGCCACGCCAGGCTGAGAAAAGCCCGGCGCCCATCTGCTATCCCCTGCTGGCGAGGTTTGCGGAGCCAAAACTTGGGACATCACTGCTGAGGCTCGCGCCGATGGCGGTTACAGTCTCCCGACCAAAGCCGCTCTTGCACGTCTGTGCGTAATGTTCCATGAACTCGGGACCGCCTGAAATTTGCCCGAAATCTGGACGTAACCATGCCCGATAATGCGATCAAGCCGACCGAAGAGATCTCTGTCCGCGAGGTGTTCGGCATCGATACCGATATGCGGGTCAAAGGCTTCGCCGATCGCACAGATCGCGTGCCCGAGATCGACAGCACCTATAAATTCGACCCCGATACCACGCTCGCGATTCTGGCAGGCTTTGCCTATAATCGCCGGGTGATGATCCAGGGCTATCACGGCACCGGGAAATCGACCCATATCGAACAGGTCGCCGCGCGGCTGAACTGGCCCTGTGTGCGGGTGAACCTCGACAGCCATATCAGCCGGATCGACCTGATCGGTAAGGATGCGATCAAGCTGGAAGATGGCCGCCAGGTGACGAAATTCCAGGAGGGCATCCTGCCCTGGGCCCTGCGCAACCCGGTCGCCATCGTGTTCGACGAATATGATGCCGGCCGCGCCGATGTGATGTTCGTGATCCAGCGCGTGCTGGAACATGATGGCAAGCTGACGCTGCTCGATCAGAATGAGATCATCACGCCGCATCCGTCCTTCCGACTGTTTGCAACCGCGAATACGGTGGGCCTTGGCGATACGACCGGCCTCTATCACGGGGTGCAGCAGATCAACCAGGCCCAGATGGACCGCTGGTCGTTGGTCGCCACGCTGAATTACCTGTCACATGATGCGGAAACCGCCATCGTTCTGGCAAAGAACCCACATTACAACACGGCCGAGGGCCGCAAGACCATGAGCCAGATGGTAACAGTAGCCGACCTCACCCGTACCGCCTTCATGAACGGCGATCTCTCGACCGTGATGTCGCCGCGTACCGTGCTGAACTGGGCCCAGAACGCGCAGATCTTCCGCAATGTGGGCTATGCGTTCCGGCTTTCCTTCCTGAACAAATGCGATGAGCTGGAGCGTCAGACCGTCGCCGAGTTCTATCAGCGCTGCTTCAATGAAGAGCTGCCGGAATCCGCCGCCTCGATGGCAATGAGGTAAGAAGAAGACGGGGGGCTGCCTGCCCCCCGCGGCCTTCGGCCTCCCCCCGGGGATATTTCCAGACAAGTGAAAAGAAAGCCTCTTTCATCTGTCCTTAAATATCCTCGGGGGGAGGGCCGCGCAGCGGACCGGGGGGCAGACAGCCCCCTTCCCGGTCCCTGGTATTTCCCTTGCATCTCCACCCGCGCCGGTGACAGGGTCCATCCATGAACAAGCCCGCCGATAATCCCGCCGATCCGTTTAAAAAAGCCCTTGCCGAGGCCACGAAGGTGCTGGCCGACGATCCGGAGATGACCGTTTCCTATTCGGTCGACCCGCCCGGCATGAACCGCGATGGCGTCCGGCTGCCGCAGGTGTCGCGGCGTATGACGCGGGACGAGGTAATGCTCGCCCGTGGTACGGCGGATGCTTTCGCGATGCGGCGCAAGTTTCATGATGAGAAGACGGCGGCGAAATATGCGCCGGTCGGACAGCTGGCCCGCGATATTTACGAGGCGATGGAGACCGCGCGCTGCGAGGCGATGGGCGCCCGTGTGATGCCCGGCACCGCCACCAATATCGATGCGAAAATCGGCCAGGAGGCGGATCGCAAGGGTTATTCGCAGATCAGTTCAGCCCAGGATGCGCCTTTGCCGGTCGCGGCGGGCTATCTGGTCCGCGCGCTCGCGACCGGGCGTAAATTGCCTGCGGGCGCCGAGAATGTGATGTCGCTCTGGCGCGGCTTTATCGAGGAACAGGCCGGCGGCACGCTGGGAAGCCTTGATGAGGTGCTCTCAGATCAGTCGGCTTTCGCACGGCTGGCGCGCCAGGTGATCCAGGATCTTGGCTATGGCGATCAGCTGGGCGATGACCCGGATCGTCCCGATGACGACGAGGCCGGTGACGAGGCCGAAGAGGATCAGGACAGCCCCGACCAGCAGGATGGCGAGGAGGAGCAGGGCGAAGAGGCCGAGGCCTCGCCCGAGCGATCCCAGGAAGAACAGCAGGACGAATCTCAGGCTCAGGTCCAGATGGACGACAATGCCGAGATGGAGCTTGGCGATGAGACCGAGATGCCCGAGGGCGAGGCGCCGCTGGAGCCGCCGCCCCCCGCGCCCCATTCCGATGCCGATCCGAATTACACCGTCTACACGACCCAGTTTGACGAAGAGATCCGCGCCGAAGAACTGGCGGAACCGGCAGAGCTGGAACGGCTCAGGGCCTATCTCGATCAGCAGCTTGATCCGCTGAAAGGCGCGGTCGGGCGGCTGGCGAACAAATTGCAGCGGCGTCTGCAGGCGCAGCAGAACCGGTCATGGCTCTTTGATCTCGAAGAAGGCGTGCTGGATGCCGGGCGGCTTGCACGGGTTGTTGCGAACCCGACCACGCCGCTTTCGTTCAAATGGGAAAAGGATACCGAGTTCCGCGACACGGTGGTGACACTGCTGATCGACAATTCGGGATCGATGCGCGGGCGGCCGATCTCGATCGCGGCGATCTGCGCCGATGTGCTGGCACGGACGCTGGAGCGCTGCCAGGTCAAGACCGAGATCCTCGGCTTTACCACCCGTGCCTGGAAGGGCGGCCAGAGCCGTGAGAAATGGCTCGCCGAGGGCCGTCCGCAGCAGCCGGGCCGGCTGAATGATCTGCGCCATATCATCTATAAAAGTGCCGATGCGCCCTGGCGGCGGGTGCGCCCGAATCTCGGCCTGATGATGAAAGAAGGGCTCCTGAAGGAAAACATCGATGGCGAGGCGCTGGAATGGGCGCATCGCCGGATGCTGGCGCGGCCCGAGGCGCGGCGCATCCTGATGGTGATCTCGGATGGTGCGCCGGTTGACGATTCGACCCTGTCGGTGAACCCGGCGAGCTTCCTTGAGAAACATCTGCGCGATGTGATCGCGATGGTGGAAAAGCGCCGCGCGGTCGAGCTGATCGCGATCGGGATCGGCCATGATGTGACGCGCTATTATCAGCGTGCGGTCACCATCACCGATGTCGAGCAGCTGGCGGGAGCCATGACAGAGCAGCTGGCGGGGCTTTTTGACAAGGATCCGAAAGCAGTCAAACGGGCCGGACTGCGGAAAACGGGCTGAGGGGGCGCTGCCCCCGTCGCCTTCCGGCTCCTCCCCCGGGATATTTTCGGACAGATGAAAAGGGCTGCCGCGATGTTTCAGAGCTTTGACAATCCAGCCTCGCCGGAAGAGGGGCCGGGGCGGCTTGCGGCGTTGCGGCAGGTCATGGCGGCAGAAGGGCTTCGGGGCTTCATCGTACCGCGCGCCGATGCACATCAGGGGGAATATGTCGCCGATTGCGATGCGCGGCTCGCCTGGCTGACGGGGTTCACCGGATCGGCCGGGTTCTGTGTAGCGTTGACGGATCGGGCCGGCGTCTTCATCGACGGGCGGTATCGGACCCAGGTTAAAGATCAGGTCGATCTGGCGCATTTCACGCCGGTTCCCTGGCCGGAAATTCAGGCTGCGGAGTGGATCCGGAGCGCAGCTGTTGCTGGTGTGATCGGCTTCGACCCCTGGCTGCATACGCGCGATGAGATCCACCGGCTGGAACGCGCGCTTGAGGGCAGCGCTGTGACGCTCAGACCCTGTGGCAATCTGATCGACCAGATCTGGGTCGACCGGCCGGGCGCGCCCTGTGTGGCAGCCTTTGCGCATCCCGAAGCGCTGGCCGGAGAGGGCGCCGCTGACAAGCGCCGCCGGATCGGGGCGGCGCTGGCCGCGCGCGGCGAAGCGGCGGCGGTGGTCACCCTGCCCGATTCGATCTGTTGGCTGCTGAACATCCGGGGCGGCGATGTGCCGCGCAATCCGGTGGTGCAGGCTTTCGCTGTGATCTTTGCCGATGGCCGCGTCAGTCTCTTTGCGGAACCCGCGAAGTTTGATCCGGAGTTGCTGGCGATGCTGGGCCCCGAGGTCACGTTGCGCCCGCCCGCCACTTTCGCGCCGGCGCTGCGCCTGCTTTCCGGCCCCGTGCGGCTTGATCCGGGATCAGCGCCGCTGGCGGTCTGGTCTGAGCTGGCGGAGGCCGGCATTGCGGTCAGCGCCGGTCCCGATCCCTGTCTTCTGCCGAAGGCGCGCAAGAACGCGACCGAAATTGCGGCCACCGCCGAAGCGCATCTGCGCGATGGAGCCGCGATCTGCGAATTCCTGTGCTGGCTTGACGCCAACGCGCCCGGCGATCTGACCGAAATAGCGGTGGTTAAGGCGCTGGAGGGGTTTCGCCGCGCGACCAATCTGCTCCATGACATCAGCTTTGACACGATCTGCGGCGCCGGTTCAGACGGGGCGATTATCCATTACCGGGTGACGGAAGAAACCGACCGCGCTCTGCGCGATGGCGAGTTGCTGCTGGTCGATTCCGGTGCGCAATATCTGGACGGCACCACCGATATCACCCGCACCATCGCGATCGGCGACCCGGGTGATGAGGCGCGCAGCTGTTATACGGCTGTGCTGCGCGGCATGATCGCGGTCTCGACCGCGCGCTGGCCGCGCGGGCTGGCCGGGCGCGATCTCGATCCGCTGGCGCGACAATTCCTCTGGACGCGCGGTCTCGATTACAATCACGGCACCGGGCATGGGGTCGGCGCGTTTCTTTCGGTGCATGAGGGGCCGCAGCGGATCTCACGGATCTCGGAAGTTCCGCTGGAGCCGGGGATGATCCTTTCCAATGAGCCGGGCTATTACCGCGAAGGCGCTTTCGGCATCCGGCTTGAAAACCTGATCGTGGTGACAGAGGCCCCTGCCCTTGGCGACAACCGTGACCAGCTTTGTTTCGACACGCTGACCTGGGCGCCTTTTGACCGAAGGCTGATCCATAAGGCACAGATGTCGGCGGATGAGCGCGCCTGGCTCGACCAGTATCACGCAAGAGTGCTGGCGCTGATCGGGCCGCGCGTCACCGCGCCGACCCGGGCCTGGCTGGAAGCCGCCTGCGCCGCACTCTGATCAGTTGCCCCGATCAGGCACCGGCAAGAAGGCGAATGCGCCCGATCATCGCGCGCAGCCCGTTCGAGCGCTGCGCCGAGAGGTTTTCCTTCAGGCCGATCCGCGCGAATTCCGCCTGCGCATCGACCCTGAGGACCTCGGCCGGCGTCAGGCCCGCGTAAAGCGCATGCAGAATCGCGATCAGCCCGCGCACGATCATCGCATCCGAGTCGCCCTGGAAGTCGAACCGCTCCGGTGTGATCTGCGGGCGCAGCCAGACCTGGCTCGCGCAGCCCTCGACCTTATAGGCGGGAACATGGAAACTGGCATCCAGCGCCGGCATCGCCTTGCCCAATTCAATAACATGGCGGTAGCGCTCTTCCCAGTCGTCCAGGAATTCCAGGGTCTCGGCAATTTCCTCGAATGCGGGCGTGGCCATGGCGGTTCTCCTTCTGCCAGTCTGGCCTAGCGCCGCGCGCGGGCAAGGTCCAGAGTGCTCGCGGGGCAAGGATGCGGACAAGGATCTGCTGCGGCGGCTTTTCAAAGCGCCACTTTCACGATACCGAAGGGGTGGAAGATGGAGAATGACGGATGATCCGCAAAGCGACCGCTGTTTGCCTTTTGCTGACGCTTGCCGCCTGTGGCGGAATGAGAGACAGCCGGCTGAACCCGTTCAACTGGTTCGGGACATCAGAGCCTGCGGAAAAGGTGGTGATCAAGGAGACACCTCAGGACAGGCGCGAGCGGGTCCAGACGGTGCTTGATATGAAGATCGAGCAGGTCTCCTCGGGCGCGATCGTCCGGGCGACGGGGCTGACGCCGACCCAGGGCTGGTGGGAAGCGTCACTTGTGCCGCAACCGGTAACACCGGAAGGTGTTCTTGTGCTGGATTTCCGCATCTCGCCCCCGTTCGAGACGCAGCCCGTCAATACGCAACGCTCGCGAGAAGTGACCGTGGCGCTGCATCTGTCGAAGATCAGACTGGCCAATGTGCGTAAGATCGTGGTCCAGGGCGCGAATGACGCCCGTTCCGCCGGTCGCTGATGGGGGCTGCCTGCCCCCACGGCCTTCGGCCTCCCCCGGGGATATTTTCAGACACGTGAAAAGAAAGTGTCTTTCATCTGTCCTTAAATATCCTCGGGGGGAGGGCCGCGCAGCGGGCCGGGGGGCAGACAGCCCCCCTTCTTCTTATGTCACAGTTCCAGGCTGATGATCAGATCCGGATCGTACGGATTTCCGTGCCTTTGGCCGTCAGCGCGATCTCGCCCTTGCACAGCCGCAATGCCTCGTCACCGAAGACCTCGCCGCGCCAGCCTTTCAGCGCTTCGACATCGCGCTTGCCTGCCGCAATAGCATCCAGATCCGAGGCGGCCGCGATCAGCCGGGGCGCGACGCCCAGCTGTTCGGATTTCGCTTTCAGCAGCACCCGCAACAGATCCGCCAGCGCCCCATTGGTCTGCGGCTGATCGGGTTGCTGCACCACCCTGGGCAGGTCTTCGGTCCGCGCCTCCATCCCGGCCTGGATCGCGGCAAGAATTCCTTCGGCGATCTCGGGCTTTCTGCCCTCGCGCAGCAGGAGTCGCGAGCGACCGAGCTCCTCCATCGAGGTCGGGCGGGTCGAGGCAAGCTCCAGCAGCGCGTCATCCTTCATCACCCGCGAGCGCGGTACGTTCTGCCCTTGCGACCAGCTTTCGCGGAACTTCGCCAGTTCGCGCACAATGGCCAGGAACCGCCCGGACGAGGTGCGGGTCTTGATCCGCTTCCAGGCCTCATCCGGATGCACCGTATAGGTCGCCGGATCGGTCAGCACCGCCAGCTCTTCTTCGACCCAGGGCGCGCGGCCGTTCTTCTTAAGCTGCGCCGCCAGCCATTCATAGATCACCCGCAGATGGGTGACATCGGCCAGGGCATATTCCTTCTGTGCGTCAGACAAAGGCCGGCGCGACCAGTCGGTGAACCGCGAGGTCTTGTCGAGATTGGCCCGCGCGATCTTCCTCACCAGCGTTTCATAGCCGACCTGCTCGCCGAAACCGCAAACCATCGCGGCGATTTGCGTATCGAACAGCGGCACCGGGAAGACGCCGCCTTCGACGAAAAAGATCTCCAGATCCTGGCGCGCCGCATGAAAGACCTTCACCGTCGCCTCATGGCGGAAGAGGTCATAAAGCGGCTCCATCGACATTTCTTCGCCGATGATCGGATCAACAAGAACCGCGTCGCCGTCCTTGCCCGGAAGCGCCATCTGAATCAGGCAGAGTTTTGACCAATAGGTGCGCTCGCGCAGGAATTCGGTGTCGATGGTGACATAGGGGGCTGATTTGGCCGCTGCGCAAAATGACGCAAGCTCTTCGGTCGTGGTAATGGTGCGCATCTGTCCTCGCGTTTGCGGGGGCGTCCCGCCGGTGATCTGACGACAGGAACGGGGCCGGCCGCAGAATTTCGATCCGCGTTCCACCTGCCCCGGTCAGTCTGCTCCTGCCGCATTTTCTGCGCCAAAGCGTCAGTCTCTGGCCGGGAAAAGGCCTCAGGCGCAAAACCTGAAAGAAACCGGAATTTCCTTTTTCTAATCGCCGCAAACCTGATTGGAAAGAGGAATAGCATCCGCCTCCCACCGCCGGTTCTTTCGGGGATGCGGAGCCG
This sequence comes from Rhodobacter sp. 24-YEA-8, assembly GCF_900105075.1. NCBI lineage: Bacteria > Pseudomonadati > Pseudomonadota > Alphaproteobacteria > Rhodobacterales > Rhodobacter > Rhodobacter sp. 24-YEA-8. Next base: position 943,862 of record NZ_FNSK01000001.1, on the reverse strand, counting down.
CCCTCAGCCGGGCGCCCCCGCCGCGCGCAGCGCACCGAGCAGTGCCGCCATATCTTCGGGCAGGTCGGAGCGAAACTCCAGCCGCTCACCTGTCACCGGATGATCGAAGCCAAGGCTTGCCGCATGCAGCGCCTGGCGCGGAAAGGCGGCGGCGGCCAGTGCGGCCTCACCGAGAAGTTTCTCCGACAGTTTACGCCGCCCGCCATAGGTCGGATCGCCGATCAGACCATGGCCTGCCCAGGTCAGATGCACGCGGATCTGATGGGTGCGCCCGGTCTCGAGCCAGCAATCGACCAGGGCCGCCTGCCCTGAAAACCCCTCGACCACCCGGGTCCGGGTCACGGCATGGCGCCCCTCTGGCGGCCAGGTCACTGCCTGTTTCTGACGGTCGGTGCGGTGTCGGGCGAGGTTCGTCGCGATCCGGATCACGCCGCCGGGTTCAAAACTGACCCCGCGCGTGCCGCGCAGCCTCGGATCCGACCCTTCCGGCACCCCGTTGCAGATCGCGAGGTAATGGCGCGTGACCGTATGGGCCTCGAACTGTGCCGCGAGCCCGTGATGCGCCCGGTCGGATTTCGCCGCGACAATCAGCCCCGAGGTCTCTTTGTCGATCCGGTGCACGATGCCGGGGCGGCGTTCGCCGCCGATCCCCGAAATGCGGTCGCCGCAATAATGCAAAAGCGCATTGACCAGGGTGCCCGAAGGCGTGCCGGGCGCCGGATGCACCACCATCCCCGCCGGCTTGTCGATCACGATCAGATCGTCATCTTCCCAGATCACCGTCAGCGGAATCGCTTCGGCAAGGGTTTCCACCGCCTCGGCCGGGCCTATACGGATCTCCCAGACCTCGCCTGATGCGGTCTTCGCCTTCTGATCGGTGACCACCACGCCCGCGCGGCTCACAGCGCCCGCCTCGATCAGACGCGCGAGCCTCGAGCGCGACAATGCCGCTTCCTCTGGCACAGCGGCGCTGAGCGCCTTATCAAGGCGCGGCGCGGCATCCGGGCCGAGGGTGACGGTGATCAGCCCGCCCTGAGCCGGGCCTTCCGGGGCCATAGCCGCAAGATCGTCGTCGTCGAGAAAAGATTCAGGTGTGAAAGGTTCAGTCATGGCTCAGGCCCCGAAGGAGAATGCGGAAGAAATTGCGCTGCCGCCCTCGCTGCGTTTCCTGAAGGCGCTGGTGATCGTGCTGATGCTGAGCATGATCGCGGGTGTCATAACCGTGACCCTGCTGCTTGTCACGCGCCTGCGCGCGCCTTTATCCGATACACCTGCGGTGACAGCGCCCCTGCCCGCAGCCTTGCAGCTGCCCGCGGGCGAGATTGCGGCCTCGGTTGTGCCCGGCCCGGACTGGATCGGCGTTGTCACTGGCGCAGGCCGCATCCTCATCTTCAACCAGGATGGCAGCCTGCGCCAGAAGATCGAGGTCACTCCCGCCCCCTGACCACTGCCCTGTAGCGGTAGGGCGGGGCGAAAGGATCATTCCGCCACCAGCGCCTCAAGATAGAGATCCATATGCGGCTGCCAGAGCGCGGGCCTGAACATCAGCGCATGACCGGCCTGCAAAGCCACAAACCGCCCCTGCCCGCCTGCGGCCCGAAAGACCTCGAAATTGCTGCGGCAGTGAGTAATGCGGTAATACTGGTCCTGATTGCCATGCAGCCACAGCGTCTCATGCGCCCCGCCAGCCCCACGCGCAAACAGCATCGGGTTGACCTGGTCCAGCGCCGGACAGGCCCGCCCCAGCCAGCCGCCATTGAAACTGACCGCGCCGCGAAACAGGCCTGGCCGCATTCCGGCGAATGCAATCGCGAGGATCCCGCCGCGCGACACGCCGCCAGTCACCAGCCGCCCCTGGTCGACATCCGGCCAGAGCAAGAGCCCGCGCATCACCGCGTCAAGATCCTCGACCGCCCGCTCGAACCCCGCAAGCGCGATCTCCGCCTCGCAGGAATAGCCCGAACCATCGGCCGCAAGCCCTTCCCCGTAGCCCCCTCCCGATTTCCCCCGGCCGCGCCGCTGCGGGAAAACCACCATCCAGCCCCGGGCCGTAAAATAGTTGCTGATCACCGCCGGGCTGACGCTGCGCCGGAACATGGCCGGGCTCCGCCCGCTGCCGGTCGAGCCATGGTTGAACAGCATCACCGGATAGGGCCCGGGCCGCGATGGTCGCGCCACGACAAGCTCCAGCTCCACCCCCGGCTCGCCTGCGGGCAGCATCACCTTTGAAATGCGCGGCTTCTCCATTCTGACGGCTCCTCCCAGGTTTGCCGGATTTTCTGCCCCCGGGTTCTGCCCCGGCGCGCCGCGAGACACCATACTGCGCGCGCCCACTGCCCGCGCCCTGACATTCCCGTGAACCGATCGACACAATTCTTATTATCGGGATCCAAACGCCCCATCTCACGTTCATCTTCCACGGATCGCTCCCTTGTAAGGAGGATCCCCGGATCATAAGTGAAATCATCCTCCGGGGGCTGATGGCACCGGAAGAGAAAACAGGGGGCAAATGCATGAGCACCTATACCAACCTTCCCGCACCGAGCCCTGAACAGGGCCTGAACCGCTATCTCCAGGAAATCCGAAAATTCCCGCTCCTCGAACCCGAGCAGGAATATATGCTGGCCAAGGCCTGGACCGAACGCCAGGATCCGAAATCAGCACACCAGCTGGTGACCTCGCATCTGCGGCTCGCCGCCAAGATCGCCATGGGCTATCGCGGCTATGGTCTGCCCCAGGCCGAAGTGATCTCCGAGGCCAATGTCGGGCTGATGCAGGCGGTCAAACGCTTTGATCCGGAAAAGGGCTTCCGTCTCGCGACCTATGCGATGTGGTGGATCCGCGCCGCGATCCAGGAATATATCCTGCGGTCCTGGAGCCTCGTGAAAATGGGCACCACTTCGGCGCAGAAGAAACTGTTCTTCAACCTGCGCAAGGCCAAGGCCAAGGTCGGCGCGCTGGAAGAGGGTGATCTGCGCCCCGAAAATCTCGCCCAGATCGCAAAGGATCTGTCGGTCAGCGAAGATGAGGTGGTTCAGATGAACCGCCGCCTCTCCGGCTCAGATGCCTCGCTCAATGCCCAGATCGGCGGTGATGGCGATGGCGCCACGCAATGGCAGGACTGGCTCGAAGATGAAGACAGCGACCAGGCCGGCGCCTATGCCGAAAAGGACGAGCTCGACACCCGCCGCGAGATGCTGACTGAGGCGATGTCGGTGCTGAATGACCGCGAGAAAGACATCCTGATGCAGCGCCGCCTCGCCGACGAGCCGGTCACGCTCGAGGAATTGTCGGAAAGCTACGGCGTCTCGCGCGAACGCATCCGCCAGATCGAGGTCCGCGCCTTCGAAAAACTCCAGGCGAAAATGCGCGATCTCGCCCGCGGAAAAGGCATGGCGATCCCGGCCTGATCCCTGACTTCCCACTGACAAATGCCCGGCCCCCGCGCCGGGCCTTTTTCTGCCTGAAACGCAGCCCTCTAGGATCGCCCCTGCCAAAAGACCGCGCTCGCCGGCAATCTTCCACAGCCACCCCCATTCCGGCAACATAAAAGCCGGTCCCTCCTCCCGCCTTTCATCTGTCCTTAAATATCCCGGGGGTGAGCGGCAAAGCCGCGAGGGGGCTGGCCCCCTCTACCCGATCAGCCGCGCCACGATCCCCGGCAGACCCTCATAGTGATCGAGCAGCGCATCCGGTGCCAGCCGCGCAATCCCCGCGCCCTCCGGCCCGAATGTCACCAGAACCGAAGGCACCCCCGCCGCGCGCGAGGTCAGCAGATCGGTCTCGGTATCCCCGATCAGCAGCGAGCGCCCGACCACCCCGCCCGCCCGATCCACCGCCAGATGATAGGGCGCCGGATCGGGCTTTCGCACCGGCAAAGTATCCGCGCCCACCAGCGCGCCGAACAGATCGCGCACTCCAAGCTGGCGCAGAAGCTCTTCTGCCAGCGCGTAGGGCTTATTCGTGCAGACCGAAACCTTATAGCCGGCCATGCGCAGCGCCTCGACCGTCTCGACCGCGCCGGGATACATCCGCGTCTGCACCGCAATCGCGTCGCGGTAATGGCGCAACAGCTCGGGATAAAGCCGCTCCATCGCCGCGCCCTCCGGCACCACCTGTCCCAGCCGCCCGAAGCCGAGCCGCAGCATCGCCCGCCCGCCATGAAACGCCGTCAGACTGTCAGCCGATGTCAGCGGCGCGCCCTGCCCCATTTCGGTGAAACAGGCATTGGCCGCCGCCAGCAGATCGGCGCTGGTATCGGCGAGCGTGCCATCAAGGTCAAAGACCACGCAGGCGCCATCGTCACGCATTCGATGCCTGCGGGCGCCTTCCGGCGCTTTCCCGGGCGAAAGCCGATCTTGCAACATGCCGCAATCCTCTGTGACCGCCGCCCCCCTTGGCGGGCCTGTCTGGCTTCGGTAGAACGGCCCTTAAACAAAAGGAAGGGGCAGAATGCAGGTCTCGCTCATCATCCTGGCGGCAGGCCAGGGCTCGCGCATGAATTCGGATCTTCCGAAGGTCCTGCATAAGGTCGCCGCCGCGCCACTTTTGCATCACGCGATGGCAACGGGCGCCACGCTCTCTCCGGTCGCGACCATCGTTGTGGTGGGCCATGGCGGTGACGAGGTCGCCGCATCTGCACTGAAATTCGACCCTGATGTGGTGATCACCCGCCAGGAGGAACAGAAAGGCACCGGCCATGCGGTCGACCAGGCCCGTGCTGCGCTGGAAGGCCAACCGGGCGATGTGATCGTGCTTTACGGCGACACCCCCTTCATCCGCGCAGAAACGCTCGAGGCGATGCTTGAGGCGCGGGCAAGGAATGCCGTGGTGGTGCTCGGCTTCCAGGCCGCAGATCCCGGCCGCTATGGCCGCCTGATCACCGAGGGCGAAAGCCTGGAACGCATCGTTGAATATAAGGATGCGAATGAGGCCGAACGCGCGGTCACCCTGTGCAATTCGGGCGTGATCTGCGCCTCGGCGAAAGACCTCTTCGCGCTGATCGCGGAAATCGGCAATGCGAATGCCAGCGGCGAATATTACCTCACCGATGTGGTGGGGATCGCGCGCGCGAAAGGCCTCACCGCCACTGTGGTTGTCTGCGACGAGGCCGAGACGCTGGGCGTCAATACCCGCGCGCAACTGGCCGAAGCCGAAGCCGCCTTCCAGGCCCGGGCAAGAGCAGAGGCGCTGGAGACCGGCGTCACCCTGACCGCGCCCGAGACCGTGTTCTTCGCGCTCGACACCATCATTGGCCGCGATGCGATCATCGGCCCGAATGTTCTGTTCGGCCCCGGTGTCACCATCGAATCCGGCGCGGAAATCAAGGGTTTTTGCCATCTTGAGGGCTGCCATGTCTCGCGCGGGGCCGATGTCGGGCCGTTTGCGCGCCTGCGCCCCGGTGCCGAACTGGCGGAAGATGTTCATGTCGGAAATTTTGTCGAGATCAAAAACGCCATTCTCGATGAAGGCGTCAAGGTCGGCCACCTGACCTATATCGGTGATGCCGATGTTGGCGAGTTCACTAATATCGGTGCAGGCACCGTCACCTGCAATTACGACGGCGTGATGAAACATCGCACCCGGATCGGCAAACGCGCCTTTATCGGATCGGACACGATGCTGGTCGCGCCGGTTACGGTAGGCGATGATGCGCTGACGGGATCGGGTTCGGTGATCACCGAAGACGTGCCCGCCGGTGCCGTGGCTCTGGGCCGCGCGAAACAGGTCAGCAAGCCCGGTCTCGCGCTGAAACTGATGGAAAAGCTTCGCGCGATCAAAGCCGCGAAGAGCAGAGGATAATCCCATGTGTGGCATAGTTGGTGTTCTGGGCAATAACGAAGTGGCGCCGCTGCTGGTCGAGGGGCTGAAGCGGCTGGAATATCGCGGCTACGATTCCGCAGGGATCGCCACGGTGAACAGCGGGCGGCTGGACCGCCGCCGCGCGGTGGGCAAGCTGGTGAACCTCTCGGATCTGCTGGTGCATGAGCCGCTGGCAGGGAAATCCGGCATCGGCCATACCCGCTGGGCGACCCATGGCGCCGCGACAGTGGTGAATGCGCATCCCCACCGCGCAGGTGGCGTGGCGGTGGTTCATAACGGCATTATCGAGAATTTCCGCGCGCTGCGCAGCGAGCTGGCGGAAGACGGTTATGTCCAGGAATCCGAGACCGATACCGAAACGGTTGCGCTGCTGCTGAAACGCAGCATGGACAAGGGCGCGACCCCCATCGAGGCCGCGCGTGAGACCCTGCCCCGGCTCGATGGCGCCTTCGCGCTTTGCATGCTGTTCGAGGGTGAGGATGATCTGATCATCTGCGCCCGCAAGGGCAGCCCGCTCGCCATCGGGCGCGGCGAAGGCGAGATGTTTGTCGGATCAGACGCGATTGCGCTGGCGCCGATGACCGATCGCATCACCTATCTCGAAGAGGGTGACTGGGCGGTTCTGACCCGCAAAGGCGCCGAGATTTTCGACGCCGCAGGCCGCCGCGCCAACCGGGCCGAGACCCGCATCCAGCTGGGCGCCACCCGGGTGGAAAAGGGCGGCTACAAGCATTTCATGGCCAAGGAAATCGCCGAACAGCCGGTCGTGCTGGCCGATGCTTTGCGCCATTATACCGGATCAAGCGCCAGCCCGGCGCTGAACCTGCCCGAGGGCCTCGATTTCACCAATATCGACCGGGTGGTGATGGTGGCCTGCGGCACGGCAAGCTATGCCACCCATGTCGCGAAATACTGGTTTGAGCAGATCGCCGGCATCCCGGCGGAAATCGACGTCGCATCCGAGTTCCGCTACCGCGAGCCGGTGCTCTCGGATCGCTCGATGGCACTGTTTGTCAGCCAGTCGGGCGAGACCGCCGATACTCTGGCCGCCCTGCGTTATGTGAAGGAAAAAGTGGCGAAGGTGGTCTCGGTCGTGAATGTGCCGACCTCCTCGATCGCGCGCGAAAGCGATCTGGTGCTGCCGATCCTTGCGGGCGCCGAGATCGGCGTCGCCTCGACGAAAGCGTTTTCCTGCCAGCTGATGGTGCTGGCGCTGATGGCGCTGAAAGCCGCCTCTGACCGGGGCAGGATCACGGCAGATGAGCTGACCGCGCGCATCGTCAGTCTGCGCAATCTGCCAGGGCTGCTGAATGCGGCACTGGCGCTGTCAGACCAGATCGCGACGGTGTCGAACGAGCTGGCAGAGGCGCGCGACATCCTCTTCCTCGGGCGCGGGCCGATGTATCCGATGGCATTGGAAGGTGCACTTAAGCTGAAAGAAATCAGCTATATACACGCCGAAGGCTATGCATCGGGCGAGCTGAAACACGGCCCCATCGCATTGATCGATGCCAATGTGCCGGTGATCGTGATGGCGCCCTCGGACCCGCTCTTCGACAAGACGGTGTCGAATATGCAAGAGGTGATGGCACGTCATGGCAAGGTGCTTTTGCTGTCGGATGCGGCGGGCATTGCCCATGCCGGACAGGGCACCTGGGCGCAGCTGACGCTGCCCGAAGTCGACCCGGTCTGGGCGCCGATCCTTTACGCGGTGCCGGCGCAGCTGCTGGCCTATCATACCGCGATTGCGAAAGGCACCGATGTGGACCAGCCGCGGAACCTTGCGAAATCGGTGACGGTGGAGTGATCGGCGGGGCCGAAAGCCCCGCCCTCTTTCAGCCGGCATAACGCTCCAGCCGGGCGGCAAGCTGCCCGGCGATCAGGCGCTGAAAACCCAGCGACAATGCGACGACCAGCGCGAGGCTTGCGAAGACAAGGTCGATCCGCATCCGGCCATTCGCATGCAGCATGACTGCGCCAAGCCCCTCTGATCCGCCGACCCATTCGCCGATCACCGCGCCCACCGGCGCCAGCACGGCGGCAAGCCGCAGCCCCGTGGCCAGATCCGGCAGCGCCGAAGGCAATCGGATCCGGATCAGCATCGCCCATCGCCCTGCCCCCATCACCCGCGCCAGATCCAGCCGCGCCTGGGGTACGCGGGTCAGCCCGTCATGAAAGGCGCTTGCGACCGGGAAGAATGTCACCAGCGCCACCACCGCCAGTTTCGGCGCCATGCCATATCCCAGCCAGAGCGTCAGGATCGGCGCCAGCGCGAAAATCGGGATGGTTTGCGAGACCACGACCACCGGGCCAAGCCAGCGCCGCAGCCGCCCGGACGCCGCCATCTGCAGCGCGAGCCCGCACCCGATCACCGCGCCAAGCGCGAAACCCGCAAGGGTCTCGGTCAGCGTTTTCAGGAAAGCTGTCGCAAGTACCCCCTGATGGGTCCAGAGCGCCCGGGCCACCGCCCCTGGTGACGGCAGCAGAAAGGGCGGCAGGCCGGTGGCAAGGATCACCCCCTGCCAGAGCGCCAGCAGAACCAGAACGGTAACAGAAATCCGGATCATGCCAGCGCCACCAGCCGCCGGGTCAGCGCAGTCGCGGCATTCTGAACCTCTGGCGCGTCGCTCGGACGCGGTGTCCGACCTGCGGGGGCTGCGATGTCCTCAAGACCCGCCGGCGTCATCAGAAGGATCCGGTTCGCGAGCCGTGCGGCCTCGACCGGATCATGGCTGATCATCATCACGGTCCGGTCGCGCAACAGGCGCGCCGCAAGATCCTGCATCCGGAGCCTCAGCCCGATATCCAGCGCCGAAAACGGCTCATCCAGCAGCACAAGCGGCCGGTCCTCCATCAAAACCCGTGCCAGTGCCACCCGCTGCCGCTGCCCGCCCGAGAGCTCGGCCGGACGCTTTGCCGCATGGGGGGCAAGGCCGGTCTGTTCCAGCACTGACGCGAGCCGCGCGCGGTCCGGCGTCTCGCGGCGCAGCGTGGCGCCCAGCGTGATATTCGCCGCCACCGTGGCCCAGGGCATCAGCCCCGGATCCTGTGCCATCAGCGCGACCGGCATGCGGCCGGTGATCTGACCGCGAAACTCCGCTCCGACCGGAAGTCCGCCGATCAGCCGCAAAAGCGTGGTCTTGCCCACGCCCGACGGGCCAAGCAGCACCAGCCATTCGCCCGCCGCCAGCTCCAGCCGCAAGGGCGGGAAAAGGCGCTCGCGGCCGATCCAGGCCTCGCCTGAAAGCTGCATCACGCAAGGCCCGCGCGCCAGAACCCGGCCTCAAGCCGCGTGGCAACACGGAAATGGCGCTCGAGCTGGCGCCAGCGCGGCAGGGTCTGCGCGGCCTCGCCCAGGCGGTCGCGGATGGCCATGTCAAAAAGCGCCCCCGCCTCGCGGCAGATCTGCTGATAGGTTTCGCCGCCATAGGTTTCGATCCAGTCACGATAGGGCGTTTCACCGGCGGTTGCGATCAGCCGCGCGCCGATCTCGCCATAGCCCAGCACGCAAGGCAGCAGCGCCGCCAGCAGATCGAGGAAATCGCCACTCAGCCCGGCATCCAGCACATACCGGGTATAGGCCAGATTGCCGGTCGCCTCCTCGGTGGCGGCAAGATCTGCCGCCGATATTCCCGCCGCAGCGCAGAGCCGGATATGCAGCGCCATCTCGTGATGCAGAAGGCCATGGACCGTCGCGCTGGCCGCCTGCATCTCGGCCAGATTGCCGGCCTTGACCACTGCAAGCGACCAGGCCCGGGCGAAATGGATCAGGAAAACATAATCTTGGCGCAGATAGCTGAGAAAATCGGCGCGCGGCAGCGAGCCATCGTGCAGCGCGTCGAGAAACGCGTGCCGCGTATAGGCGTTCCAGTCATCGGGACAGGCGCTTCGCAGGGCAGCAAATCCGGCTCCGTAATCAGCGGCGCTCATTCTGCCGCCCCCGGATCAACCGCCAGTTTCGAAACCGGCAAAAGCGTGTCCGTCAGGCCCGATTGCAGCAAAAACGCCTCGAACCTGGCATAGCGCCCATGATCCAGCGCCGCCGGAGAATGGGCAAAACGCGGCAATGTAGCGGCCCATGCTTCGGTGTTGAGCGGGTCGGAAAGGTCCGGCGCGGTGGCGGCAAAAGCCTCGAATGCGGCATCGGGATGGTTGATCATATAGGCCGTCGCACGCTCGATCGCGGTCAGGAAGCGGGTCACGCGGTCCTGGTCAAACCCGGTATGGGCCACGAAGATCAGCTCATCATATGCAGGGATCCCGGCCTCTTCGGGGTAGAAACAGCGCCCGTTGCCACCGGCAAGCCGCATCTGTGTCATTTCAAAATTGCGAAACGCCCCGATCACCGCGTCGACCTGACCGGTCAGGAGCGACGGCGTCAGCGACCAGTTCACATTGACCATTTCGACATCCCCCGCCGTCAGCCCGGCGCTGGCCAGCATCCCCGACAGCAGCGCGGATTCGACGCCCGAAACCGAATAGCCGATTCGCTTTCCCCTGAGATCGCCAAGGCTCTGCACCGGCCCGTCTGCCGCCACCATCAGGCAATTGAGCGGGGTCGCGACCAGGGTGCCGACACGGACCAGCGGCAGCCCTTCATGAACCTGGAGATGCAGCTGCGGCTGATAGGAGACCGCCAGATCGGCCTGGCCCGCCGCGACCAGTTTCGGAGGCTCCGTCGGGTCGGCAGGCGCGATGATCTCAACCTCAAGCCCCTGCTCTTTGAAAAAGCCCTTTTCCCGGGCGATGATCACCGGGCCATGGTCGGGGTTCACATACCAGTCAAGGATCAGGGTCATACGGTCGTCTGCCCGGGCGGGTCCGGTCAGCGCGATACCGGCCAGCAGGGCCAGGGCGAAACGGGTCATATCTCGGTCTCCGTCAGGGGCGGATCGGCGATCAGCACGATCTCATTGGGAAAAATCGGATGGAGTTGCGTCGCCGCGCGCCAGGCCCTGAGGCCGGAGCGGCAGGCGAGAACGATGCGCTCATGTGGCGCGGGCGTGGCCCCCGTGATCTGGTCAGGCGCGATGCGATGGGCCGCGGGGGTGACCGCGAGCGGCGCCTCGGCGCGGTCGCGCAGCTCGATCACGTAATCGCCGGGGCGGATCGCAGCCCTGGCGATGAAAGGGAAAGCCGTCTCCGGCTCGGGCGCGGTGTCAAAGCGAAAGCTGCTGAAGCGCCAGCCCGCCATGTCAAAGCGGATCAGCTGGCCAAGCGGCGATGGCATGATCCCCGCCAGATGCGCCAGCGCCATCTGCGCCATGACGGTGCCCAGCATCCCTACCACCGGGCCCAGCACACCGGCGCTGGCGCAGGTCGCAAGGGTTTCCGGCAGGTCGGGGAACACCGCCCTGAGCGAAGGCGCGCCCCCGCAAAACCCGCCGACATAGCCCGAAAGCCCCAGCGCCGAAGCCGAGATCAGCGGCTTCCGGGCGCGGTGGCACAGGTCAGACAGCAGATAGCTTGCCGCGAAACTATCGGCGCAATCGAGGATGAGATCGGCCGCCGCCACCAGGTCGGGTGCAGTTGCAGGATCGCAATGCGCCACAAGCGCCGTCACCTGACAGTCAGGGTTCAGGAGCCGCAGCGCAGTTGCCGCAAGTGCAGCCTTCGGCGCGCCGATACCACCCGCATAAAGCGGCTGTCGGTGAAGGTTGCTTTCCTCGGCCCGGTCCGGGTCGATCACGGTGATACGCCCGATACCGGCACCGGCCAGATATTGCAGCACCGGCACGCCCAGCCCCCCGGCCCCCACGACCAGCAGATGCGCCGCGGCGAAAGCCGCCTGCCCCCCGGCCCCGATCCCGGGCAGCAGGGTCTGGCGCGCATAGCGGCTCATCCCGTCACCCCGAGCCAGTGCCGCACCTGTGCCTCGGGGTCGGGGTTCAGTGTGATATCGGTCACCACTGAAACCAGATCCGCCCCGGCGGCAAAGGCCTCTGCCGCGCGCGCGGGGGTCAGACCGCCGATCGCCACCAGCGGGATATCCCCGATCCGGGCCTTCCAGTCGGCAAGCTTTTCCACCCCCTGCTGATGCCATTTCATCTGTTTCAGGATCGTCGGCCAGACCGGCCCCAGGGCGATGTAATCCGGGCCCAGCGCCAGCGCGCGCGCCAGTTCTTCTTCGTCATGGGTCGATATACCGAGCCGCAGCCCGGCCCGCCGGATCGCTACCAGATCGGCGGCATCAAGATCCTCCTGTCCGAGATGGATCCAGTCACAGCCTTCTTCAATTGCAAGCTGCCAGTGATCATTGACCACAAGGATGGCATCATGCGCGCGGCACAGGTCCAGCGCCTCGCGGATCTCACTGCGCGTCTCGTCAGCGCTGCGATCCTTGACACGCAGCTGCACCAGGCGGACCCCAAGCGGCAGCATCCGCGCCACCCAGGCAGCAGAATCGAAAATCGGATAGAAACGCGGCAGGGTCATGCGAGAAACGCCCTCCCCACCACGGGTGTCGAGGGCGCGGCCATATCGCGCGGTTCCATCGGCTGCGCGAGATAGGCCGCCCTGCCCGCCCGGATCGCCCCGGCCATGGCCCCGGCCATCCGCGCCGGATCACCGGCCTTGGCCACCGCCGTATTCAGAAGCACAGCATCAAAGCCCAGCTCCATCGCCCGCGCCGCATGGGAAGGCAGCCCGATCCCGGCATCGACCACCAGAACCTGATCGGGAAACTCTGCCCGCAGCACGCGCAGCCCATATTCGTTCATCAGCCCCCGCCCCGAGCCAATCGGCGCGCCCCAGGGCATCAGCACCTCACAACCGGCCTCGACCAGCCGCGCACAGACGCCAATATCCTCGGTCGTATAGGGAAAGACCTTGAACCCGTCGGCAATCAGGATGCGGGCGGCCTCTGCCAGTCCGAAGACATCGGGTTGCAGCGTATCGGTATGGCCGATCACCTCAAGCTTGATCCAGTCTGTCGCGAACAGCTCGCGCGCCATGTGGGCCGTGGTCACGGCCTCTTTCACCGTATGGCAGCCAGCGGTATTGGGCAGGATCTTCGCGCCCAGATCTGCCACAAGCGCGCGGAAGTCACCGCCATCTCGCTGTTCGCGGCGCAATGAGACGGTGGCGATCCCGGCCTCAGAGCTGCGAAACGCGTCTTCCAGGATCTTCGGCGAGGGATATTGTGCCGTGCCCAGCATCAGCGCGCTTTCAACAGCAGTTCCGTAGAATACCGGCATCTCAGCCCCCCTGCATGGCGGCGAGCACTTCGACACGGTCGCCCTCTTGTATTTCTGTTTCCAGCCGCGCGACTTTGGCGATGAAGACCTCATTCACCGCAGTCGCCACGGCTACGCCAAAGCCCTGTTCCTCAAGCAAAGCCGCCAGGGTGCGCGCCCCGGTCAGCCTTGCCTCTCCATTCACGAAAACTCTCATGTCCTCACCTCATCCATGAACTCGGGCTGTGCGCCGGTCTCGAGATGTTCCGCCACCATCCGCGCGCAGGCGGGCGAGAGGAGGAATCCGTGGCGGTAGAGACCATTGGCAAAGATTACATCGCCCCGCCGCCGGATCCGGGGCAGATTGTCGGGGAAAGCGGGGCGCGCATCGGCCCCGGTCGCGACCAGCTCGGCCTCGCCAAAACCGGGATGGATCGTCCAGGCCGCCGCCATCAGCTCCATCATCGACCGCAGCGTCACCTGGCCACGCCAGCCGCTTTCGATCATCGTGGCGCCCAGCATGAAATGCCCGTCGCCGCGCGGCACGATGTAAAGCGGGATGCGGGGATGCAGGAGGCGGACCGGGCGCGAAAGGCTCACGCCCTCGCAGCGGATCAACAGCATCTCACCGCGCACACCACGCAGGTCACTGAGACTGTCGCGCGCCGCGAGCCCCCGGCAGTCGATGGTCAGCGGCGCCTCTGACGGCTCGGGCGTCACCACGATCCCCCGGGCCGCGAGACGGCGGGCCAGTTCGCCAAGCGCCGCGCGCGGGGCCAGATGTGCTTCGGTTCTGAAGCAGAGCCCCTCGCGGAATCGGCCTTCCAGATCGGGTTCAAGCTGTGCGATCTCATCACCGCCAATGGTCTGATGTCCTTTGGTCAGCCGCGCAAAGCGCGCCAGATCGCCCCGGTCACGCGGATCGGCCAGAACCAGCGTCCCGGCCCCGGTGACCAGCCCGGTATGGGATTGCCACCAGGCGGCCGCGCCGGCCCCCAGCCGTTCGACCGGTTCCTCTGCCGATTCCGCCTCGCAATATGGCGCCAGCATACCGCCGGCCCACCAGGAACAGGCCTGCGGCCCGGGGCCTCCGGCAGGGTCCGAGATCGTGACCTCATGGCCGCGCGCCGTAAGTTCACTGGCCATCACAAGGCCCATGACACCGGCCCCGAGAATATGGACGCTGCTCATGATTGCGGCCAGAGCGCGTGGAAATGATGCACCGGCCCATGGCCGGATCCGACCTGCAGCGCATCCGCTGCCCGGATCGCCCCCTGGAGCCAGCGATGCGCCCGCGCCACCGCATCGGGGATTGTCATCCCCTGCGCCAGCCCTGCCGCAATCGCTGCGGCATAGCTGCACCCGGTGCCATGGGTATTTTTGGTCTGCTGGCGTTCTGCCGTGAAAACATGGGGTTCAGGGCCGATCAGCAGGTCGCGGCATTCTGCCCCCCCGGCATGACCGCCTTTCATCAACACCCAGGCCGGCCCAAGCGACAGGAGCGCGCGCCCCTGTATTTCCTGCACCCCATGGCTGCTGGCCTGGCTTTCGCCCAGAAGATCGGCCGCTTCGGGCAGGTTCGGGGTCAAAACCGTCGCAAGCGGCAAAAGCTCCTCGCGTAGCGCCGCGACTGCCTCGGCCGCGAGCAGCCGGTCGCCGGATTTCGCCACCATCACCGGATCAACCACCAGGGCCAGATTACGCCCCTTCAGCGCCGCCGCTACGGTCGAGACCAGTTCCGGATCGCCCAGCATCCCGATCTTCACCGCGCCCACGGCAAGATCATCGAACACCGCATCAAGCTGCGCCCGGACCATCTGCACCGGCAGGGCCATCACCGCTGTCACCGAGCGGGTGTTCTGCGCCGTGATCGCGGTGATCACGCTGGCCCCGTAAACGCGCATCGCCGCGAAACTTTTGAGATCGGCCTGGATCCCTGCGCCGCCGCCGGAATCAGACCCCGCTATGGTCAAAGCTATCGCCGTCATCATGCCCCCAATGACCGGCGAAAAGATTTGGGGAGACTGGCGTCCGGGCAAGCCGCAACGGGCCGCCAGAGACACGATCAGACCACCCGTTCCCTCCGCCGGTATGAACCGGATCAGGTTCGATGGGTTAGCCTTGCGGCCTCTCAGCCCCGGTTTCCCGGGACACCCCAACGAGTAAGTTGCCCAATCGTTAAGCGGAGCATTTTCGTTTGGCAACCGGCAAAATCCCGCTTTCAGCGCGAATGAGGCTGCTTACAGGGCCGCTGTCTGTTCCGCTTTGCGACATGTCGCAAACAGACAATCCCGGCCGCCGCACTGTGATCAATTCAGCCTCGCAAGGTGCCGCTGGCGACAGCGGAGAATTGGGAAGCCGGTGCGGTCCCGCAAGGGGTCAAAGCCGGCGCTGCCCCCGCAACGGTAGAGGCTGAGAGGCGCGACAAGGACCACTGGGCGGAGGAGCCCGGGAAGGTGTCGCGACCAGGGTTGAAAAGACCGCTCGCCAAGCCCGGAAACCAGCCTTGCACGAGATGTCGAGCCGCGGTGGGCGGCGAAGCGGCAACAGGCTCGCGGGTCCATCCCCGCGCGGGCCCTTCGCCGCCTGTTGTCCATCGCACGTCAAACCTGCCCGCGCAGCGCGCGCGGGCTAACGCGAAGGACAGCGAATGCTGAGCCAGTCCGAGACCCTTTCCCGCCTTCTGGCACGCCAGAGCGGCTATGCCTTAGAGCGCGATTTATATTGCGATCCCGGGGTGTTGGAGGCTGATCTTCAACATCTGTGGTATCGCGAATGGCTCTTTGCCATTCCGGGCTGCGAGCTGGAGAAACCCGGCGCCTTTGCCACGCTTCAGGTCGGCGCCTATCCGGTGGTGATCATCAAAGGCAAAGACAATCGCATCCGCGCTTTCCACAATGTCTGCCGCCATCGCGGTCAGCGGCTTTGCGCGAAGACCAATGGCTCGACGACGAACCTTGTCTGCCCCTATCACCAATGGACCTATGACCTCGAAGGCAAGCTCATTTTCGCCCGCGATATGGGCGAGGATTTCGACCCTTCGAAATTCGGGCTGAAGAAGGTGCACTGTGTCGATCTTGGCGGCATGGTCTTCATCTGTCTCGCCGATGTGCCCCCTTCCATTTCCGACCTCGCGCCGAAGCTGATGTCGTATCTGGCCCCCTCGGGGCTCGCGGATGCAAAGGTCGCTTTCAGCTCTACCATCGTCGAAAACGGCAACTGGAAGCTGGTGATCGAGAACAACCGCGAATGCTATCATTGCGGCGGCGCGCACCCGTCTTTGTGCCGGACCTATTCCGACAACCCGCGCATGACGGCAATGGAGGGACCCGATTCGGCCTCGCCCGACATCATCGAACACTGGAAACGCTGCGAGGCGGCCGGCCTGCCCTCGCGCTTCACCAACCATCCGCAGATGCAATGGCGGCTCGCCCGCATCCCGCTGCTCAACGGCGCCGAAAGCTATACGATGTCGACAAAGGCGGCGGTGGCGAAACGCATGGGCACCATGCCCTTCAACGATGCCGGCAGCCTTCTGTTCTTCCACTACCCGAACAGCTGGAACCATTTCCTTGGCGATCACGCCATCGTCTTCCGCATCCTGCCGATCAGCCCGACCGAGACGCAAGTGACCACCAACTGGCTGGTCCATAAGGATGCGGTCGAGGGCGTCGATTATGATCTCGAAACCCTGACCCGTGTCTGGCTCAACACCAATGACGAAGACCGCCAGGTGGTCGAAGAAAACCAGAAGGGCATTCTCTCGCCCGCCTATGAACCAGGGCCCTATTCCCCGATCCAGGAAGAAGGGGTGATGCAGTTCGTGGACTGGTATGCGGGCATCATGACGCAACGCCTTGGCCCTGTTTCCGGCACAGGCCCGGCACTGGCGGCGGAATAAATCATGGGAAGGCAACAGCTTAACTGGTCCGCGAAACCCTGGGATGATGCGGAGCATCTTGAATGCGCCATGGTCGTGCCCGAGACGCCGGATACTGCCACCTTCACCTTCCGCGCGCCCTCGGGCGCCTGGTTTGACTATCAGCCGGGCCAGTTCGTGACGCTCGACCTGCCGGTTGATCCGAAAAAGGGCGCGAAGGGCAATGTGCAGCGCACCTATACGATCTCGTCTTCGCCGTCGCGGCCGCTGTCGATCTCGGTCACGGTGAAAGCCCAGGCGACATCCATCGGCACGCGCTGGATGCTCGATCACCTGAAGCCGGGGATGAAGATCAAAGCTTACGGCCCGGCGGGGATTTTCAGCTCGCACCGGCATCCGGCAAAGAAATACCTCTTTATCTCGGCGGGATCAGGCATCACGCCGATGATGTCGATGACGACCTGGGCCTGGGATTCGGGCGAGATGCCCGACATCACCTTCGTCCATGCCGCGAAACGCCCGTCAGAGATCCTGCTGAAGAAACGGCTGGAAGGCTTTGCCGACCGCGTGCCGGGGCTGAAACTCCGGTTCACGGTTGAAGAGCCAGACCCGTTCCAGACCTGGTCCGGCTATCAGGGGCGCCTGTCGCAGATCATGCTGGGCCTGATGGCGCCGGATTATCTGGAGCGCGAGGTCTTCTGCTGCGGGCCGGAGCCCTTCATGCAGGCGGTGCGCGACATGCTGGTCTCGCTTGGCTTCGATATGGAACATTACCATCAGGAGAGCTTTGGCGCCCCGGTAAGTTCCGAAGCCGAGGCGCCGGTGATCGAAGATGTGATCCCGGATGCGGATGCCGGCGCGCAGATCACCTTTGCGGCGTCGAACGTCACCGCGCGCTGCTCCGAGACCGATACGGTGCTGGCCGTCGCGAAACGCTCGGGGCTCAATATCCCCTCGGGCTGCACCTTTGGCCTTTGCGGCACCTGCAAGGTGAAGAAAACCGCAGGTGATGTGCATATGGTCCATAATGGCGGCATCTCGGATGACGAGATTGCCGAGGGCTGGATCCTCGCCTGTTGCTCGAACCCGATGGGCAAGATCACGGTTGAGGTCTGAGAGCGGCGCGGCCTGACAGAAATCCTGACAGAAATGACGCATCGGCAGCCTTGCCGGTGCGTCTGAGACAGCTACTCTCCCCGCCGGGCACCGCGCGCAGATATGGGAGAACACCGATGACAAAACCGATCCTGATGGACAGAGCCGCGCTGAACGACTTTGTCACCCGCGATTTCGGCCAGGTGGCGGCGGATTTCACCGTCGATGCGGTGACAGATCAGGGCATAAGGCTGCGGCTGCAAGTGGCCGAACGCCATCTGCGCCCGGGCGGCACCGTATCCGGCCCCACGATGTTCGCCCTTGCCGATGTGGCAGTCTACCTTGCCATCCTGTCGAGGATCGGGCCGGTGGCGCTTGCGGTCACCACGGGATGTTCCATCGATTTCATGCGCAAGCCAGCCGCCGGGCGCGGGCTTTACTGCGATGTGCGGCTTTTGAAACTTGGCCGTGTGCTGGCGGTGGCCGATGCGCTGATCTTCTCGGACGGGGTCGAGGATCCGGTGGCTCGGGCGAATATGACCTATTCCATCCCGCCTGCCCCGGCTGCCTGAAACACCGCGAACCAGGACCTGCCACTCGGGACCTTCGAATCAATTTGATGACGGCCCGGCGGGCGCGACCGGCAGCTGCAGTGCCTTCCCCTGGGTCAACCGGCTTATCCCCAGAGATGTGCACCATTCTGTCCACGAAGCGGCCCGACCAGGGGGCGCCCCTGCTCCTGGATATTGTGCAAGGCGAAATATTGCGCAGCCCGGCTCTGTGGGTTTAGGGGCACACATTTCCGCCATGCGCCCACGGCAAAGCAACGATTTCCTCTGATTTCAGCAGCTTTTCAACTCTGAGTCGTTCCGGTCACGGCTGGCATTTCAATAACACAAGATGTTGACAGCAGGGCAAATCGGGGATCAATATGCAGATGTTCCGGGAGCAAACCTGCAGCCTGCGACGCGTCCGAAATCCGGGGAAACCGGGGCATTTCCGGGCGCAGCCAGCGGCAGGAACGGCCAGGGGAAACTCCGGGGGGAAACCTTCGGGAAGACCATAGCCGCGGCAGGATCCCAGGGCAAAGTGAAGGCAACAAAACCGTGCGACGGGCGCGAGAATATGACCCGGCGGAAGCTTTCCGCTGGCCGTTTCTCAGTGAACCGCAGCCACATGGGACAGTAGAAGGATCAGGCAATGACCATCACCGTTTACTCCAAACCCGCATGCGTTCAGTGCACCGCAACCACCCGTGCGCTCGACGCCAAAGGCTTGTCCTATTCCATCATCGATCTGACCGAAGATGCCGATGCGATGAATCGCGTCGTGGCACTCGGCTATCGCCAGGCCCCCGTCGTCATCGCCGGTGACGCCCATTGGGCTGGCTTTCGTCCCGATATGATCGGCCGCCTCGCCAGCTGAGGGGGTCTCCGTGCCCGGGCTCGTCTTTTTCTCTTCTGCCTCGGGCAATACCCTGCGTTTCGTCACGCGCCTGGAAGAAGTCAGCGCTGGCCGCTATGGCGCGGCGCTGCGTATCCCAATATCCCCGCAGGATCCTATGCCGGATCCGGGCGGGGATTTCGTTCTGATCTGCCCGACATTCGCCGATGGCGAGGGGCGTGGCGCGGTCCCGAAACAGGTGATCCGCTTTCTGAATGACCCTGAGCGGCGCGCCGGTCTGCGCGGAGTGATCGCCGGGGGCAACCGAAATTTCGGACAGACCTATGCCCTTGCGGGCCGGGTTATAGCTGCCAAATGCAATGTGCCGGTTCTCTACAGCTTCGAGCTGGCCGGCACGGAAACCGACATCGCCCGCGTCCGGCGCGGGCTTGATCTATTCTGGGGGATGGAATGCTCGACAATGGCGTGAAGCCGGCGCTGGACTACCATGCGCTGAACGCAATGCTGAACCTCTATGACGGGGAAGGCAAAATCCGCTTCGACGCCGACCGCATGGCGGCGAAGCAATATTTCCTGCAACATGTGAACCAGAACACGGTCTTCTTCCACAACCTGGATGAAAAACTGCGCTATCTGGTCGATGAGGGCTATTACGAGCCCGATGTGCTGGACCAGTATTCGCGCAATTTCCAGCGCCAGATCTGGGATGCGGCCTATGAGAAGAAGTTCCGTTTCCCGACCTTCCTCGGCGCGTTCAAATATTACACCAGCTACACGCTGAAGACCCGCGACGGTCAGCGCTTCCTTGAGCGTTACGAGGATCGCGTGGTCATGGTCGCGCTGGCGCTCGCGCGTGGCGATGAGGCGCTGGCGATGTCCTTCATGGACGAGATCCTTTCGGGCCGCTTCCAGCCCGCAACGCCGACCTTCCTGAACGCAGGAAAAATGTCGCGCGGCGAGCTGATCTCGTGCTTCCTGCTGCGGCTTGAAGACAATATGGAGTCGATTGGCCGTTCGATTAACTCCGCCCTGCAGCTGTCGAAACGCGGCGGTGGCGTGGCCTTGATGCTGACGAACCTGCGTGAGGCCGGAGCGCCGATCAAAGGGATCGAGAACCAGTCCTCGGGCGTCATTCCGGTGATGAAGCTCCTGGAGGATTCCTTCTCCTACGCGAACCAGCTGGGCGCGCGTCAGGGGGCGGGCGCGGTCTATCTGAACGCCCACCACCCCGATATCCTGCGTTTCCTCGACACCAAGCGCGAGAATGCCGACGAGAAAATCCGCATCAAGACGCTGTCGCTTGGCGTGGTGATCCCGGATGTCACGTTCGAGCTCGCGAAGAACAACGAGGATATGTATCTCTTCTCGCCGCATGATGTGCAGAAGGTCTACGGCGTCCCCTTCTCGGAAATCTCGGTCACCGAGAAATATGACGAGATGGTCGATGACAAGCGGATCAAGAAGAAGAAGATCAACGCGCGGGAATTCTTCCAGACCATCGCCGAGATCCAGTTCGAGAGCGGCTACCCTTACATCATGTTCGAAGACACGGTGAACAAGGCGAACCCGATCCACGGGCGCATCACCATGTCGAACCTCTGCTCGGAAATCCTGCAGGTGAACGAGGCGTCCACCTTCCACGAGGATCTGAGCTATGATCACCTTGGCACGGATATTTCCTGCAATCTCGGCTCGCTGAATATTGCGGCAGCAATGGACGGCCCGGATCTGGGCAAGACCGTCGAAGCGGCCGTGCGCGCCCTGACCGCCGTGTCGGAAATGTCGGCGATTGACTCGGTCCCGTCGATCCGCCGCGGCAATGATGAAAGCCATGCCATCGGGCTGGGCCAGATGAACCTGCATGGCTATCTGGCGCGTGAGCATGTGCATTACGGCTCGCCCGAAGGTGTCGAATTCACCAGCGTGTATTTTGCCGCTGTCGCCTATCACGCGATCCGCACCTCGAACCTGCTGGCGCGCGAGCATGGGCAGAGTTTCAAAGACTTCGACAAGTCGAAATATGCCGATGGCACTTTTTTTGACAAATATACCGGCCGCGACTGGCTGCCGGTGTCGGAGAAAGTCACCGAACTGTTTGAGGGTGTGACGCTGCCGACCCGTGAAGACTGGGAAGCGCTGAAAGCCGATGTCATGGCGAGCGGGCTTTACAACCGCAACCTCCAGGCCGTGCCGCCGACCGGGTCGATTTCGTATATCAACAACTCGACCTCTTCGATCCATCCGATCGTGGCGAAAATTGAGATCCGCAAGGAAGGCAAGATCGGGCGCGTCTATTACCCGGCGGCCTTCATGTCGAATGAGAACCTGGAATATTACCGCGATGCCTATGACATCGGGCCGGAAGCGATCATCGACACCTATGCGGCGGCGACGGAACATGTCGATCAGGGCCTGTCGCTGACGCTGTTCTTCCCGGCCGAGGCCACCACGCGCGACATCAACAAAGCGCAGATCTATGCCTGGAAGAAGGGCATCAAGACGATCTACTACATCCGCCTGCGCCAGACCGCGCTGGAAGGGACCGAAGTGCAGGGCTGCGTTTCCTGCACCCTGTGAGGTCTGGCTGAGCGCCGGGGGTTTCACACCCCCGGACCCCCGTGGGATATTTTTAGACAGATGAAAGGTTCTTCCCCGATGAAGGATCATGTGATGCCGAAAACGGTATTGAAAGCGATCAACTGGAACCGGCTGCAGGATGAAAAGGACCTCGAGGTCTGGAACCGGCTGACGGTGAATTTCTGGCTGCCCGAGAAAGTGCCGCTGTCGAATGATGTGCAGTCCTGGTCGACGCTGAGGCCCGAAGAGCGGGAGCTGACGATCCGGGTTTTCACCGGGCTGACGCTGCTGGATACGGTGCAGTCGTCGGTTGGGGCGATCTCGCTGATGCCCGATGTGGTGACGCAGCATGAAGAGGCCTGCCTGACGAATATCGCTTTTATGGAATCGGTCCATGCGCGGTCCTATTCCTCGATCTTTTCGACCTTGTGCTCGACCAAAGAGATTGACGATGCCTTCCGCTGGTCGGAAGAGAACCCGCATCTTCAGGCCAAGGCCCGGATCGTGCTGGAGAAATACAAGGCCGGGGAAGATCCGCTGAAGCGTAAGATCGCGAGCGTTTTCCTCGAGAGCTTCCTGTTCTATTCCGGCTTTTACCTGCCGATGTACTGGTCGAGCCGCGCGAAGCTGACAAATACCGCCGACCTGATCCGCCTGATCATCCGCGACGAGGCGGTGCATGGCTATTATATCGGCTACAAATACCAGCGCGGCCTGGAGAAGCTGACCGAAGCCAAGCGCGAAGAGCTGAAGGATTTCGCCTTTGCCCTGATGTTTGACCTTTACGAGATCGAGCAGCGTTATACCGAAGAGCTTTATGACGGCATCGGTCTGACCGAGGATGTGAAGGCCTTCCTGCATTACAACGCCAACAAGGCGCTGCAGAACCTTGGCTATGAGGCCTTGTTCCCGCCCTCGGTCTGCGAGGTCAATCCGGCGATTCTCGCGGCGCTGTCGCCTGACAGTGAAAACCATGACTTCTTCTCGGGCTCTGGTTCGAGCTATGTGATCGGCAAGGCGGTTGCCACTGAAGACGAAGACTGGGACTTCTGAGGCCACTCTCTCCGGATTGCCGCCCCCAGCCTGGCCCTCCCGGGATAGGCCGGGGCAGCGGTCCTTTGCCCCACGCCGATCTGGCGCGCGACCAGCGCCGCCTCATGCAGCACATCGACGTCGATGACACAGCTGGCATGGTCTGCGGCCAGATCTTGGCCGCGGCCGGGGCCATAGCGCCCCGCACCAACCGTGATGTTCCGGAACGCTGAGTGATCGGCTAGCAAATCACCGCTGTGCAAAGCACATCACTGCGGCGGTTCCGGCGCTCGACTCGGATTTGGAGATGGTCAGAGATGAGCGCTGAGGAAATTTCCCCCAAAGCCAGGATGAGCTCCCCCTCCCATGGATGAGAAGCTACTTCTGACCTGCCCCGGAAATCCACTCAGCCGGAAGTTCCCTCAGTCTGATGCAGCGTCTGTCCGGCCTTTGCTCTGCTCGCGACACTGGAGCGCCGCGATCCGGAGCTTCGCGCACGGGGGCCGGCTGGCTGCACCAGCCGACCAGCCACACCATCCTTCTGCCGAAACGGAACACCATCACCAATGCTGTTTGGGTGGGTGAAACCACCGCCCGCACCGCCTCGGAACCGACCTTCGGCCAATCCGAGTTCACGGTGAAGGAACTGGCGACCTATGTGGACCTGTCGCTGCGGATGCTGGAAGATTCCGCCAATGTGGAGGCCGAGGTCCGGCTTGCGCTGGCCGAGGACTTCGGCCTGAAAGAGGCCACGGCATTTGTTAACGGCGGCGTTGGTGCTGCATCCGCCATCGAACCGACCGGCTTTATGACCGCTGCGGGCATTGCCGAGACGAACAACGGCCATGCCACCACCTTGTCGCCGGATGCCCTTATCAACCTGTTCTATGCGATGCCCGCCACCTACCGGAACCGGGGTTCATGGGTGATGAACGGCACCACGCTGGCGACCGTGCGCAAGCTGAAAGACGGCAACGGCAACTATCTGTGGCAGCCGAGTTATCAGGCGGGCCAGCCGGAAACCATCCTCGGGCGTCCTGTCGTGGAAGCGCTGGACATGCCGAACGTGGTGGCTGCTGCAACGCCGATCATCTTTGGCGACTTCAAAGCGGGCTATCGCATCTATGACCGCGTGGCGCTCGACGTGATGCCCGACCTGCTGACGCAACGCATCACCGGCCTTGCCCGCTTCCATGCCCGCCGCCGTGTCGGTGCAGGCGTGGTCCGCACCGATGTGTTCCGCAAGCTGAAAATGGCTGCATAAGCCATGCCTTCGGCGCTGCAACCCGCTTCGGAAATCTCGCTGCAGATCGGCCCCCATACCGTGATGCTGCGGGCATCCCTGCGGGTGGCAGTGGCCCTTGAAAGCCTGCCGGGCGGTATCGCGTCCCTTTGGGATGGTATCGCCCGGCAAAAGATCACCACGATTTACGCGGTCATCCGCGCCGCCGCTGCCGATCGGCAGGGGGCAGAAATCGCCCTGGCGTATGCCGCTACCATCCCGCTTGTGCGCTATACCCCATTAGCACAAGCGGCCTGCCTCGCCCTGTTCGCTGCTATCCTTGCACCAGCGCAGGGCGAGGCAACCCCATCACCAGCGCCAGCATCCGACCCCATGCCGCTATCCCGGTTCTTCACCGAACTGTTCAGCCGCGCCACAAGCTGGCTGCACTGGCCCCCGTCCGAGGTCTGGAACGCTTCTGTGGCCGAGATCGTCACGGCGCTGGAAGCGCAAGCCGAACGCGAACTGCGCCTTGCTGGCATCCCATCCGACAAATCAGCCCCTGCCGGGAACTATACACCTGAGCGCCTGCGGCAGATCGAGGAACAGGATTTTGACCCTGCCTTTGACCGCGAAGGGCTGCGGGCATTGAAAGCGAGGCACCAATGAGAACGATACATCTTCACGGCAGCTTGGGCCGTGAGTTCGGCCATAAGATCAGGCTGGCGGTTGATACCGTCAAAGAGGCCATTGACGCCCTGCAAGCGAACTTCCCCAAGTTCTTCAATACCATCCGCAACGGCCATTTCCGGGTGATTGTCGGAAAGACCCAAAAGAACGGCATGGAACTGGATGAAGCCATGTTGCCGGGCTTCAAACTTGGCACCCAAGACCTGTTCATTGTCCCGGTTATCAAAGGTTCAAAACGCGGTGGCCTCGGCAAGATCATTGCAGGGGTTGCACTGATCGGGCTTGCCTCCCTCGGTGGCGCGGCCCTTGCTGCCCCGTTGTTCGCGGGCGGCAGTATGAGCATGGGTTCCATTGCAGGCGCTATGGGAGCCAGCCTCATGCTTACCGGCGTGGCGACCTTGCTGGCCCCGGAGCTGAAAGCCGAGGAAAACGAAAAGTCCTTCACCATGACCGGCCCGCAAAACACAACCCGCGAAGGGGGTATCATCCCTATTGCTTATGGTCGGGTTTGGACGGGTGGCACCATGATCAATGGGGCGCTGAGCATCCACAACCGCGAGGACATCGCCAGCAATGGCGGCATGATTGGAAAATTCCTCGGGAAGTCCACCACCAGTTAAGTAGCGAGTATCCAATGAGTAACGACCCGTTCCAAGGCCGCGCCCCCAGCGAAGGCGCGCCTTATGACAATGCCCTGACCGTCACCCCGAACGACACCGCTGACCTGCCGGTGATCCCTTCGGCAATCCATATCCCATATCTGGAACAGCCAGACGGCAGCGGCGTCATACAGGACGCAATGACACCGCGCCCGCTTCGGCTGGTGATGCAGAACGGTGAGGAACTGACCATCCTTGCCCAAGGCATGACGCTGGATTGCAAGCCGCTTTTCATCGCTTTGCGCCCCAAGCGGATTATGGCGACCGGCACGGATGCAGTCGCCGTCACCTTGCTCTGGTGACGTGATGCCAGCGCCGCCCCGTCTCTGTTCATGTGGTGCCATTATTCCGGCTGGTGAACTTTGCGCTTGCCAGCGTGATACCATCCGCGCCCGCAAGCGCCGGTATGATGCAACCCGCCCGAACAGCCGCCAGCGCGGCTATACGCGCCAGTGGGAAGCCCTACGGACCGAGTTCCTGCGCCTGCACCCGACTTGTGCGTTCTGCGGTGCTGGTGCCGAGGTTGTGGACCATATCCAGCGCCACCACGGCAACGTGGCGCTAGTGATGAACTGGAACAACCTGCAAGCCCTCTGCAAGCGCTGCCACGATTCCGAGAAGCAAAGATCCGAAAATAAAAGGCTAAGTTGAAATAAAGTGCTCTGCCTTTGATACCTCTATGCTGTGATTCTTCCTAAGATACTTAGAGACAGGACCTCCGTCTCGCTTGATCTGATCTTTCTTCTTGGAGGTGTAATTTTTTGCGGCAGGGTCAAATAGGTCTATGTCATTTGTTATTATCAGGTCTGCTCCTGAGCCAATGGCAATAGCTGGCCATTTCAAATCCTTTGCAGGAACTCCCATTTCTCGCAACTTCCTTTTTGCGCTGTCATCATGGATGCAATAAATAAATTTTCCGGTAATCAGCTGATCACTAATCCAATCTTGCAAATTGATACCTGCAACGGATGGCTTGCAGCAATCGTAGTATTCTTGCTCGGCCCGCTTATCTAAATCTATAGCAACAGAACCCTTTGTGAATGCGCAATTAATCATTTCGTGATAAGCACCTTCCTCTCCATTTAACCTCTCATCTTGAAAATGCTTCATGCAGTTTGCATCAATTACGGTTGGTGGCATCAATTTTTTTCACCCTTGCAACGGAGGCCTTGGCTAGTTCAAAAGATTCTGATTGTCGTTGAGGGAAGAATCCGCCCGGCCACTCGGGTTTAAATCTTCCAGATTCATCAAACTCTATCCGTGAAACGCTCTTCGTGCCATTGTCATCTCTTATGTAAAATATTCTCACAGCATCAGCATCAATGTCCCCTGCTGCGATGTGGCGAGCGACACGCAAAACCATGTTGTCGCTGTGAGTTTCAAGGAAAACCTGGGGTCCCTTATTTGCGACTCCAACAAAAAATGAACCCAGTTCAGCTTGGGCATTTGGATGCAGGTGAATTTCCGGCTCTTGAACAACTAGGGTCGAATGTCCAAAAGAAACTCTCCCGCTGGGCAACTTCTGCCTAATCATTGATTTTAAGCCAGAAACAAGAACCGGCAGCACTTGACTGCACCCAAACCCCACGTCAGCTATGTTGTGGTCTAGTCCATCACTACCCACTACCGCGATCTCAAAGTGCCTGTCCGTAAGATGTTTTACTTTGACGCCATTTGCTATGCCTGTTGCCTTTAGGGTCAGGACTCGTTATTGTTTTACAGCCAGAAGATGACGGTTGCGGCGAGCGCGATTGCTGAGAGGAACACCCTCGGGCACCTGTCGTATCGCGTTGCGACCCGCCGCCAGTCTTTCAGTCTGCCGAACATGATCTCGATCCGATTTCGGCGCTTGTAGCGGCGCCTGTCATATTTGACGGGCTTGCTCCGAGACTTCCTGCCCGGGATGCACGGCTTTATCCCCTTGTCTTTCAAGGCTTCTCTGAACCAGTCGGCATCGTATCCACGGTCTGCAAGCAGCCAGTCTGCCGATGGCAGGCCGCTCAATAACGCGGCGGCCCCAGTGTAATCACTGACCTGGCCTGCGGTCATGAAGAACCGGATGGGGCGTCCTGCGGTGTCGGTCACGGCGTGCAGTTTGGTGTTCATCCCGCCTTTGGTTCGACCGATTGCCCGCCCCCGTCTGTCGTCTGCCCCCCCTTTTTTATCCGCAGGCTGGATGCCGTGCGATGCGCCTTCAAATATGTGGCATCGATCATCACCGTCTTCGGAACAGCCGCCTCTGCCGCCAGGCCGTGCATCATGCAGGCGAAGATACCCCTGTCACTCCAGCGCTTCCAACGATTGTAGAGGGTCTTCGCAGGACCATATTCCTTAGGGGCATCTCTCCACCGCAAGCCATTGCGATTGATGAATATAATTCCACTCAAAACACGCCGGTCATCAACACGAGGCTTCCCGTGGCTCTTGGGGAAGAAGGGCGCCAGACGCGCCATCTGCGCCTCAGTCAGCCAAAATAGGTTGCTCATCCATCGATCTCCTTGACGAGCCTGAATCATGCTGAAAGCACAAGATCAATGGGTCCTGACCCTAGACGGCCGGCGCGACAATCGAAGAGACCGCCGGCTCCACGCGGGCGGCGGCAGTCGGCGCGGGCGAGCCACGCCACAGGTCCAACAGGCCCATGAACACCTCAGATCATCAGAATGCCGCGCGACTCGTAGACCGATGGTCCACCAGACGCCGCAGGGTTGAGAAACATCAGCATCGCGGCATCCAGAGCGGCCATAAGCGGGTCAATCTTGCCCGCGCCCGAGGCTTCCTTGGTCACCATATAATTGTTGCGGACCAACTCCTGCTTCGCATTGCCAACCGACCAGTTCAGGAGCGGCTGATTGCCGTGCAGCAGGCGTTTCGACTCCAGCTTCAGAGGCAGGGTCTGGTGCGCAGTCTGCAAGGCCCACCCCTGCTTGACAGCCTGCACCAGAGGATCGGTCATCTCTAACGCGGTCAGAGCGTCGAACAGCAGCGCGATGCCGGCGCTGTCGAGGCCGATCCCCGACGCCTCCGGCAGCTTTCCTGCCGCCCAGATCCGGGCGCAGATCGCCGCTGCCTCTGCGGCCTGTTCCTCGCCGGTCGCTACAACCTTCAGATCCCCATCTGCTTCGAAATCACGCAGCTGAGGCGCAATCTTCGGCCGTTGTTCGAAAACCGATGGTCGCGCCCAGGCACGAACCCAGAGTAGCCAGACCTTATCCACCTTGCGGCGTCCGAGAACTGCGAGGGCCGCAAGGTCGTCTGCACCGCCCCAGTCAACCCCGATGGTGCAAACCTCACTCTGCTCGAGCAGCTCATCGAGGGTCAGCCCCTCGCACACCGCCTCTTCCCAATGCATCGCCCCTGACCATGCCGAGCCGCCCAGACCAACGCCAATCTCGATGTTGAGATGCTGACTGGCCCAGATCTGCTCCGCCTCTTTCGAGACCTTGAAGGCGCTGTTGGTGGTCGGCGCTGGTTTGGCAGTCGTCGGGCTCGCCCTGGTCGCAGGCCATGCGGTGCTGACCACCCTCCTCAACCTCACCTTCCCCGGCACCCCGCCGGGATGCTGCTGAAAGGATCCGGCATGGACGGCGATACGCGCATGACCATCCGGGCTGGCGGAGAGGAAGCCCAAACGACGATGGGCGCCGTCGCCGGGATCAACAAGGCCCTCGACAAGGCCTCCCGGAAATCGAAGCGCACACCAATGAAGGAAACCGAGGCCGACAAGAAGGTGACCACCCAAAAGGATATGCGCAACAGTTTCTTTCATCCCAAAAACGGGATTGATACCAAATTTGGCAAGATCGACGCGGACGCCTTTGACGACCCTCGAATTCGACGCAAGGTCCTGGAGTGGCGCGACAAGATCGGCGGCAAAGTCGGAGATGACCGACTGCGCCACCTGCAGCGTCTGGTAAAGTTCGGAATCGACCGCGCAATGATACTGCAGAATCATCTGCGGGATATCCCCGCCCTGTATTCGTCAGATCGCGCGGAGATTATGTGGAGCGAGGCCGAGATCGACGACTTCGTAGCCGGTGCACCACCCCAAGTGGGCAGGATTCTGATTGTAGCAACCGAGACCGGCCTGCGGCCGGGCGATCTGGTCCGCCTTACGCGTGATGACATATTACCCACACCGCATGGCCGCAGGATTGTACTGCGGACCCGCAAACGAGGCCGACTGGCATCGATCCCAGTAACGCCGCGCCTGGCGGCATTGATCGATGATATGCCGAAGCATCAGACCTACCTCATCATCAACAAGGGGGGCGAGGCCTACAGCCACGAAAACTACCTGGGTGATTCTGTCAGTGAATGGCGAGACAAGCTCAAGATGAGGAAGGAGCTCCGCCTTTACGACGCGCGAGGAACGGCCGCCACCCGGCTTCTGGCTGCCGGCGCAGAACTCAAAGAGATCGCGGTTGCGATGGGATGGTCCATCAAACATGCGGCGGAGGTTATCGAAAACTACGTCGCGCTGTCACCGCAAATGGCAGACGGAATTGGCGACAAGCTGGCCCGCCTTCGGGACACAACCGGAACAAAGCTGTAAAATGTGGTGTAAAATCTGCACCTGCAAACCTGCTAAGTGCTGGTCGGGGCGGAGAGATTCGAACTCCCGACCTACGGTACCCAAAACCGTCGCGCTACCAGACTGCGCTACGCCCCGAACTGGCAGTCAGATAGCTGTTTCCCACCGGCAGGGAAAGCCCCGTTTGCAATAAAAATGCGCTTTGCACCATCGGCTTCCGATCTGTGGCGCAAATCACGGAACAGGAAGCCTGACGGCCCCACCTCTTTACCCGAAATAACCGGCACAGAAAGCTCTGCACGCACCTGTTGGTCGCCTGTTCATACGGCAATACGCGAAGACCTTCACTTCCCGCACCACCAAGCGAGATCGCCATATAAGATGCTGAATATAAAAAATAATACCGCCCGCGCGGGGCCTTCTTCATGCTGCCGGAGCCCCGGCGGGCAACCGATTCAGTCCGGCGCTGAGTACGTTGTTTTTTACTATGTCAGAAATTCGGCCAGATCATCTGACCCGGCTGCCGGGTTTGGCAGCGCCGGGGGCGGGCCTGTGCTGCGCTCTGACAATTGCCTTCGCCACCGGGCCCGAACAGAGGGCGCCTTCACTCTCCGGACCTGCAGCGGAAAGCCCGCGCCGGTCGCGGCTTCACGGCACCGACAGAACAGCGCCCTCATCACTTCCGCTTCGACGGGCGGCCGCAGGTGGCTTGGGGCCAGATCCGGATCTGCAATACCCTGCCGTCCGGATCGGGCTGATCTCGCATTCTAGCCGGCAGCGTCACTCAGATTTCAAGGCAGGGCCGCAGATAGCGCCGTTACGCGCGAGGCAAAGACGGGGCCGAGGCT
This sequence comes from Rhodobacter sp. 24-YEA-8, assembly GCF_900105075.1. Lineage (NCBI taxonomy): Bacteria > Pseudomonadati > Pseudomonadota > Alphaproteobacteria > Rhodobacterales > Rhodobacter > Rhodobacter sp. 24-YEA-8. The sequence goes on along the minus strand of NZ_FNSK01000001.1, from coordinate 912,923 downwards.
GCGACATGGTCAGCGACAGGGCCAGGCACCCGCGCTGATCAGCGGATGGCGCATCTCACTGCCCGGAACGATTCCGGTTTTCTTTGCCAGCCCGCCATTGATCTCGAGCACGTAGAGAACATTGTCACCGCCCGGAATCGGCGTCTCATCGCCCGGGACGGCGTTTTCATGCACCACCGTCACCCGCCCCCGTGAATCGGCGAAAATGATGTCGAGCGGGATCAGCGTGTTCTTCATCCAGAACTCGGCGCGACGCGGTGTCTCATAGATGAAGAGCATCCCTGCCTCGGGCGCGAGGCTTTCGCGATACATCAGACCCTGAGCGCGGCTGGCAGCCGTATCGGCGATTTCGACGGAAAAGCTCTGGGGTTCCCCCTGCCCTGCTTTCGCGGGCGGGCGCAGGTCGATGCGTGACAGGGAACAGGTTTGCGCCGCCTGTGCCGCGCCGGCAAAGGGCAGGCCTGGCACAGCCACACCGCTCAGGATCACCCCGGCCAGGATGGCCGAAAGCAGCGCACGAGCGTTCCCGCGCGGCCTGCGACCAGACACGCAGTACTCCGGCGCTGCAGCCAGAGTGCTGTCCGAATTTTCCAGGGATTTATGTGTAGTTTGCGACAAGACCAGACAGCAGGGCGGCAGCACCGCCACCGCCCGCGCCATCATTCGGCTTCGCCCGTCTGGGCGACGATTGCACGTTCCCAACTCAGCACCTGCACTGCCATTCTGCCACGCCGGCCCTCAATCACCTTGAGCGCCACCGCCTCGCCTGACATCAGATCCGCAAAACCCGAGACCCGCAAGACCTCGACATGGATGAATATGTCTTCCGCCCGCCCGAAAGCATTGGCGAAGCCAAATCCCTTGGCTTTGTCGAACCATTTTACACGTGCAGGCTCCATCGGCAGAACAGATAAATCCGCTGCCGAAAGCTCACCCGCCAGTTCCCCCAGGGGCACAACAGGCCCTTCCGGAGGTTCAATCGCAAGAACTTCAACCGCTTGTACACCGCGTGGTGTAGTCTGGATCCGTACGGTGACTCCTGCTCCATCCGCGACTGAACTCTGCCCGAAGTTGCGCAGAACATTCGCGTGCAACAGGATATCGGCATTGGTAATATCGCTGACGATGAAGCCAAAGCCTTTAGCCGGATCAAACCACTTCACCCGGCCCTGCAACACCTGCGTGGCCTTCTCTTCTTCAGTCATAACAAGGACTATCTCCCCAGATTAAGCCCTTTTCGGTTGATGAAGGCTTAACCCCGCCTGATCAAGAGGAAATCGTATGATCCGACAGAATTGTTTACCTTTTTCTGCACTTATCAGGGGTTGAGCCGCAGGACTGTCCAATCGCCCGAACCGCTTGCAACCCTTTCGCTGCCCTCCACGTCATCGCCCCCGATACGGCTCCAGCGGAACCGGTCATGCAGGCGGAAAGCGCCATCTGCCCAGAACTCGATCTCCAGCGGCGTGATGCGAAATCCGCCCCAGAATGGCGGCCGCGACGGAATCGGCCCTTTCGTCACGGTAACTTTTGCCACTTCGGCCATCAGCGCCTCACGCGAGGACAAGGGCTGTGATTGCCGGCTGGCCCAGGCGCCAAGCCGGCTCGTCAGGCTGCGGCTCCGGTAATAGTCATCGGCGACCCGGCCTTCCTCGCGCGTGACCGTGCCGCGCACGCGGATCTGCCGGCGCAGGCTTTTCCAGTGCAGAACGAAAGCCGCCTTGCCCGAAGCCTCGATCTCGCGCCCCTTCACCGAAGTATAATTTGTATAAAAGACAAAGGATTCGGCCGCGATTTCCTTCAGCAACACCATGCGCACATCCGGAAGCCCCGCCTCGTCCACCGTCGCCAGCGCAATCGCATTCGGATCATTCATTTCTGAAGCTTCGGCTTCGGCCAGCCAGCTGCGCGCGATCGCAAAAGGATCGTCGCCTTTGAATATTCCGGTCCGTTCCATCGATGCCCGCTCCTGTTCTTACGTCAACGGTAACGGTCTCCCGCCCTTGCGGCAGACCGCCTTTCCGCCTAAACGTCAACGCTATCAAACCGTAAAGGTGTGCGAGGGACCAGGAATGTCAACCGGACTGATGGCTGGCAAACGCGGGCTGATCATGGGCCTTGCCAATGACAAATCGATTGCCTGGGGCGTGGCCCAGGCACTGGCAGGAGCGGGCGCCGAACTTGCCTTCTCTTATCAGGGTGAAGCGCTTAAAAAACGGGTTGAGCCACTGGCTTCCAGCCTGGGTGAGCCGCTTCTGTTCGAATGTGATGTGGCAAGCGAAGAATCGCTCGATGCTTTGTTCGACGGGCTTAAGGCAAAATGGGGCACGATTGATTTCGTGGTTCATGCCATTGGCTTTTCCGACAAGAACGAATTGCGCGGGCGTTATGCCGATACAAGCCGCGCCAATTTCGCAATGTCGATGGATATTTCGGTCTACAGCTTTACCGCTGTGGCCCGGCGCGCAGGCGCAATGATGGGACGGGGCGGCGCGATGCTGACCCTCACCTATTACGGCGCCGAAAAGGTGATGCCGCATTACAATGTGATGGGCGTGGCCAAAGCGGCGCTGGAGGCATCGGTGAAATATCTGGCCGAAGATTTCGGCCGTGACGGGATCCGCGTCAATGCGATCTCGGCCGGTCCGATCAAGACGCTGGCGGCTTCCGGCATTGGCGATTTCCGTTATATCCTGAAATGGAACGAGCTGAATTCGCCCCTGCGCCGCAATGTGACCCAGGAAGAGGTCGGGAAATCCGCGCTCTATCTGTTGTCGGATCTGGGCAGCGGCACCACGGGCGAGAACCTGCATGTCGATGCGGGCTATCATGTCGTCGGCATGAAGGCGATTGATGCCCCCGATATCGACGTTGTGACCGGCAAGAAGGACTGAGATGGGCCTCAGCGCATTCCTTGCAGCCTATTTCCTGCATCTGATCGCCGCGGCCTCTCCGGGCCCGGCGGTTCTGATGACAGCGAGAACGGCTGTGACCGAGGGCATGCGCACGAGCTTCTTTCTCGCCTGCGGCATCGGCTTCGGGGCGGTGTTCTGGGCACTGGCAGCGCTTTTCGGGCTGGCGGTGCTTTTCAAACTCGCCCCGGCGCTGTTCTGGGGCTTCAAGATCACGGGCGCGCTGTTCCTTCTGTGGATCGCGTTCAATATGTGGCGCCACGCGCCCGAACCCCTGGGCGATAACAGCGGTCAGCCGCCGCGCGGCGCGCTGGCCGCGCTCTGGCTCGGGCTTGCCACCCAGTTCTCAAATCCCAAGGCGGCGGTGTTTTTCGGGGCCATCTTTGTCGGCACCGTGCCGCCGGGCACCACCTGGCCCTGGCTGACCGCGCTTCTGATCGCGGTCTTCCTTAACGAGGTTCTCTTCAATCTTCTGATTGCGCGGCTCTTCTCGCTTGAACGCACCCGCCGCGCCTATGCCCGGCTGAAAACCGTAATCGACCGGTGTTTCGGCGGCATACTCGCCCTACTCAGCTTTAAAATCGCCGCTACCTGACCAGAGGACGCCAATGGCCGCTGACCGCCTGCCACATGAGAAAGGGTTCCATATCAGCTGGGACCAGATCCACCGCGATGCACGCGCTTTGTCCTGGCGGCTGGACGGCAAGGGCCCGGGCGCGGGCGGCCAGTGGCGCGCCGTTGTGGCGATCACACGCGGTGGGCTGGTGCCGGCCATGATCGTGGCGCGCGAGCTCGATATCCGCGTGATCGATACGATCAGCGTGAAAAGCTACAATCACCAGGCCCAGGCCTCGGCGGTGGTGACCAAATCGCCCCAGCCCGAGCTGATGGAAGACGGCGCCGGTATCCTGATCGTCGACGATCTTGTCGACAGCGGCAAAACGCTGGAACTGGTGCGCAGGCTTTACCCGAAAGCGCATTTCGCCACCGTTTATGCCAAGCCGCATGGCAAGCCGCAGGTCGACACCTATGTCACCGAGGTCAGCCAAGACACCTGGATCTTCTTCCCCTGGGATATGGCGCTGCAATACGTGCAGCCCTATCGCGGCACCGACTGATCGGGACCGGGGGCGTTCCGTCTCCCTCCTGCGCCTCAAAGGCGCTGTTTACCCCCTGAGAGCATCCGGGGGCGGCCCGAAACGGGCCCGGGGGGCGGGCAGCCCCCCGCTCCACATCAGCCATCAGGCACAGGAGCCGGCCATGTCTCTTCCGCTAAATTCAAATCTTGGCGCAACCGAACTGCCTCCGGTGATGGAGGCGCGACGCTGGATCCAGGGCAAGAGCTTTCCTGCGAACCGTCCGCTGATCAATGTAAGCCAGGCCGCGCCGCTGGAGATCCCGCCGCTGGAATTGCGCCAGGCCATCGCCGATGCCGCGCTGAATGACCCTGACGCGCATCTCTATGGGCCGGTTCTGGGCATGACGGCGCTGCGCGAAGAGATCGCGGCTCAGTTTTCCCGCGCCTATTCCGGCACGATTGCTCCGGACCGGGTTGCGATCACCCAGGGCTGCAATCAGGCCTTTTGCGCGACGCTCGCCGCGCTTGCCGGCCCGGGAGATGAGGTCATTCTGCCCACGCCGTGGTATTTCAATCATAAAATGTGGCTCGATATGAGCGGCGTGACCACCTGTGTGCTGGACACCGGGGCATCGCTGATCCCGGACCCGGCAGCAGCAGCGGCGCTGATCGGACCGAAGACCCGTGCCATCGTGCTGGTCACGCCGAACAATCCCGGCGGTGTCGAATATCCGTCCGCCACGCTCAGGGCCTTTTTTGATCTTGCCCGCGCGCATGGCATCGCGCTTGTGATCGACGAGACCTATCGCGATTTCGACAGCCGCCATTCGCCGCAGACCGGCGGGCGCCCGCATGATCTTTTCGAAGATCCCGCCTGGGGCGAGACGGTGATCCAGCTTTACAGCTTTTCGAAAGCCTACCGGATGACCGGCCACCGCGTGGGGGCGATTGTCGCCTCTGCCGCGCTTCTCACGGAAATCGAGAAAGTGCTCGACACCATCGCCATCTGCCCGAACCAGCTGGGGCAGACCGGGGCGCTTTGGGGCATGCGCAACCTCGGCTCCTGGGTCGAGGGCGAGCGTCAGGAAATCCTGAAACGGCGCGCGGCGATGGTTGAGGGCTTCACTGCGCTACCCGACTGGGTGCTGATGGGATGCGGCGCCTATTTTGCCTGGGTGGAACACCCGTTCGACCTCGCCTCGGATGATCTGTGCCGTCGGCTTGTCGATGACTGCGCCATCCTGATGCTGCCCGGCACCTTCTTTACGCCCGAAGGCTCCGAGGCCGGCCGCCGCCAGATCCGCATCGCTTTCGCCAATATCGATTGCGATGGCATTGCCGAAATGTTCCGCCGGCTGCAAGACTTCCGGCCCTGACGCACCCGCCTCCCGCGAAAGCGTGACGCCCCTGCCCTTGCCCCACACCCCGCTTGCCCTTAGACAGGCGCAAATGTTCTGACCGGAGCCCGCGACATGGCCAAAAGCCCTGATGATCAGCCGAAAAAGAAGAACAAGGGCACCTCGGCCCTGACCTGGCTGATGACCGGCATGCTGATCCTCGGGCTTGGCGGCTTTGGTGTCAGCAATTTCGGCGGCACCATCAATTCCATCGGCTCGGTCGGCAAGATCGACATTCCGGTGCGCGATTACGCCCAGGCCGTACGCGACGAGGCGGCAAAGCTGTCGCAGCAATTCGGCACGCAAATTCAGGTGCAGCAGGCGATCAGCTTTGGCATCGATCGCCAGGCGCTTGCGGGCCTTGTGACCCGCGCAGCTCTGGACAATGCGGCGCTTTCGGCAGGGCTTTCGGTGGGCGACGCGACTGTCGCACAGGAAGTCATGAAAGAACGGGCCTTTATCGGCAGTTCCGGCAGCTTTGATCGTACCGTCTACCGTGAGGCGCTGAGCCGTGCCGGCTGGCGCGAGGCCGATTTCGAGGAAAGCCTGCGTCGTGATGCGGCCCGCGCGCTTTTGTCCGGCGCGGTGACCGGCGGCTTTGCCGCCCCCGAGGCCACCACCGATGCGATCTATAAATGGGTGGCAGAGCGACGCGGCTTCTCGCTGATCCGGCTGACGGAAACCAGCCTCACCGCCCCCTTGACCGATCCCGATGAGGCGGCGCTGAAGGCCTGGTATGACGCCAATATCGCTGAATTCACCCGCGGGGAATCAAAGCGGCTGCGCTATGCCGTGCTGCTCCCGGAAACCATCGCCACTGGCCTGCCGGTCGATGAGGCGGCGATTCGCAAGATGTATGACGCGCGGATTTCGGAATTCGTGATCCCGCCGCGCCGCCTTGTCGAGCGGCTGGTCTATCCCGATGACGCAGCGCGCGAAGCGGCGCTGGCGCGGCTGACTGCCGGCGAGGCCACTTTCGAAGATCTCGTCACCGCACGCGGCCTGTCGATGGTTGCGGTCGATATGGGCGATGTCTCGGAGACCGAACTCGGTTCGGCGGGGGCCGAGGTCTTTGCCGCAGCCGAAGGCGCGGTTATTTCGGCAGAAACATCGCTTGGTCCGGCCCTCTTCCGCATCAACGGCGTGCTGCCGGGCGAAGAGACCACATTTGAAGAAGCGCATGACGATCTTGCCCAGGAAGTGAAGCTGGAAGCCGCACGCCTTGAGATCAATCATAAGATCGACGAGATCGACGACCTCCTTGCCGGCGGCGCCAGCCTTGACGAGCTTGCCACCCAGACCGGGATGGAACTGGGCCAGATCGATTATATCGCCACCGGTCCGGGCGCGCAGACCGGCAACAAGCTCGAAGGCTATCAGGCCTTCCGCGCAGCTGCCGGTGCCCTGAAAAAAGGCGACTTCCCCGAGGCGGTGACGCTGGATGACGGCGGTGTCGTGGCGCTGGAATTCGTCGAGATGGTGCCGCCGACGCCGATCCCCTTTGACGAGGCTCGGTCTGAAGTGCTGGCGGCGCTGCAGCAAAGCAACCTTCGCGCCGCACTGGATGCGCGCGGGCTGGAACTGAAAACCGCCGCCGAAAGCGGCACCGATTTCGCGACGCTGGGCACGGTCGAGACCGTGGCCGAGACCTCGCGCGACGGGGCCACGACGGAAAACATCCCGGCCTCGGTGCTGGAAGCCGCCTTCGCGATGAAGGCCGGTGATATCCGACTGATCGAGGAAGGCAGCTTTATCGGCCTGTTGCGGCTGGATCACGTGACCGCTGCAGCGGAAACCGGCGATGAGGCCGAAGCACTGAAAGCCGCGATTTCCTCGCAGCTTGAACAAGCGGTCGCCCAAGATGCTTTCACCGCCTTCACCACCAGCGTTGCGGATAAAGCGGGCATGACCCTCAATCAAAACGCCATCAACCAAGTGAATTCGAGCCTGCAATGAAACTGGAACCCTCCTTCGACGCCTTCGAGAAAGCCTGGGGAGAGGGGAAAAACCAGCTGATCTGGGCCCGGCTTGCTGCGGATCTGGATACGCCGGTCTCGCTGATGCTCAAGCTTGGCGAGGCGCGCAAAGACACGTTCATGCTGGAATCGGTGACCGGCGGCGAGGTGCGTGGTCGCTATTCGATCATCGGCATGAAGCCCGATCTGATCTGGCGGTGCCGGGGAGAAGCCTCCGAGATCAACCGCTCGGCGCGGTTTGATCCGGATGGGTTCACCGCGCTTGAAGGCCATCCGCTCGACACGCTGCGCGCCCTGATCGCCGAATGCCATATCGACATGCCCGATGATCTGCCGGCGGCATCTGCCGGGCTGTTCGGCTATCTTGGCTATGACATGATCCGGCTTGTGGAACATCTGCCGGATGTGAATCCTGATCCGCTTGGCCTGCCCGATGCGGTTCTGATGCGCCCCTCGGTCGTGGCGGTGCTGGACGGGGTGCGCGGCGAAGTGATCGTGGTGGCGCCGGCCTGGTATGAAAAGGGCGTCTCTGCCCGCGCAGCCTATGCCCAGGCGGCCGAGCGGGTGATGGATGCGCTGCGCGATCTTGACCGGGCGCCGGCAGTGCAGCGCGAGATCGACGGTGTGGCGATCTCGGGCGAGCTGACCTCGAATTTCAGCCATGACGGCTATAAGGCAGCGGTCGCGAAAGCGAAGGACTATATCCGCGCCGGTGATATTTTCCAGGTGGTGCCGTCGCAGCGCTGGACGATGGATTTCCCGCTGCCGCCCTTCGCGCTCTATCGGTCGTTGCGGCGCACGAACCCGTCGCCCTTCATGTTCTTCTTCAATTTCGGCCCCTATCAGGTGGTCGGCGCCAGCCCCGAAATCCTGGTGCGGCTCAGGGATGGCGAGGTGACGATCCGTCCCATCGCCGGAACCCGCAAGCGCGGCGCGACGGTGGAAGAGGATAATGCGCTGGAGGCCGATCTGCTGGCCGATCAGAAAGAGCTGGCCGAACATCTGATGCTGCTGGATCTGGGGCGCAATGATGTGGGCCGTGTGGCGCAGATGGGGACCGTGCGGCCGACCGAGAAATTCGTGATCGAACGCTATTCGCATGTGATGCATATCGTCTCGAATGTGGTGGGACAGATCCGCGAGGGCGAGGATGCTTTGTCAGCCTTGCTGGCGGGGCTGCCTGCGGGCACGGTCTCGGGCGCACCGAAAGTGCGGGCGATGGAGATCATCGACGAGCTGGAGCCGGAAAAGCGTGGCGTCTATGGCGGCGGCTGCGGCTATTTCGCGGCCAATGGCGAGATGGATTTCTGTATCGCCCTGCGCACGGCGGTGCTGAAGGATGAAAAGCTCTACATCCAGGCCGGGGGCGGCGTTGTCTATGACAGCGACCCGGAGGCGGAATACCAGGAAACTGTCAATAAATCCAACGCCCTGCGACGTGCAGCGCAGGATGCCGGGCTGTTCACGCGGCGCGGCAACGGCTGAGCTGCCGGATGATGGCAGAGGCGGGGGCCAGCCCCCGCCCCCCGGGAGTATTCAGAGGCAGAAAATGAGGCTCTTCAGCGCGAATAGCGGATGAAGGGCGTCACTTTTGCGATGCGGTCATAAAGCTGGCGGGCGGTGGTATTGAACTCCTGCGTCAGCCAGTAGACACCGGGGGCGCCTTTTTCATCGGCGATCCGGTAGACCTCTTCGATCAGTTTTCGCCCGAGGCCGGTGCCGCGCGCTTCGGGGGCAACATAGAGATCCTGCAGATAGCAGACATTCTCGATCTTCCAGCCATGGCGGTGGAAGAGGAAATGCGTGAGCCCCATCGGCCTGCCATCGACCAGCGCGATCAGGCCCGAGAAATCCTGTGGATCGTCGCCGAGGAGGCGCTCAAAGCTGGATCGGTACACCTCTTCCGGCACCGAGGTTTCGTAAAAGGTCAGGTAATCGGCCCAGAGGCGGCGCCATTCGGGTTCATCCGAGGCGCGGAGCGGGCGGATTTCGATCTGTGCCATGGGCGGGTCCTTTATGGAAATCATCAGACCACCCTGCCCCTGCCTGTCGGGCGATGGGCAGCACCAGATTCTGCGAGATGATAGCGCCAGCAGGCGGCGAATCCGCTTGACCACCTGTCTTTGCAAATAGAACTTGCGATTTGCAAATACGGAGCCCGATATGGCCACGCAAAAACTCTATGCCGGGGTGAAGCTGCGCGAGATCCGCGGGCGGCTGAGCCTGACGCAAAAGGCCTTTGCCGACAAGCTTGGCGTCTCGCTGCCCTATCTGAACCAGATGGAGAACAATCACCGCCCTGTTTCGGCAGCGGTGGTGCTGGCGCTGGCGCAGGAATTCGGGCTCGATGTCACCGAGCTGACGGTGGGCGAGAGCGAGCGGCTGGTATCCGATATGCGCGAGGCGCTGGCAGATCCGGTTTTCACCGCCTCTAACCCGCCGCTGGCGGATCTGCGGCTTGCGGCCTCGAATGCGCCGGCCTTAGCCCGGGCGTTTCTCGACCTGCACCGTGCCTACCGGCAAAGCCATGAGCGGCTGGCCTCGCTGGATGAGGCATTGGGGCGCGAGGATATCGGGCTGAAACCCAGCCCCTGGGAAGAGGTCCGCGACTTCTTCCATTATTGTGACAACTATATCGATGCGGTCGACCGCGCCGCCGAGATCTTTGCCGGATCGGCAGAGCCAAAGCGCGATGTGGTACGGCTGGCCCAGGATCTGCTGCGCCAGCGCGGCGTCTCGCTGCATTATGAGGCCGGCGTGCCTGTCCGCCATTACAACCCGTCAACGCGGCGGCTGGTGATCTCGGGCCAGGCCCAGGACGCGACGCAGCGGTTTCAGCTGTTGCACCAGCTGGCGCTGATCACCCAGAATGACCTGCTGGAGGCGACGCTGGATCTGGCGCGGTTCTCGACGCCCGAGGCGCGCGATATCGCCAAGATCGGGCTTGCGAATTACTTTGCCGGGGCCGCACTTTTGCCCTACCGCGCATTTTTGCAGGCCGCGCGCGAGACACGCCATGATCTGGAGCGGCTTGCCGATCTCTTTGGTGCCTCGATCGAGCAGGTGGCGCATCGGCTCTCGACCCTGCAGCGGCCGGGCTCCAAGGGCATCCCGTTCTTCTTTGTCCGCGTCGATCAGGCCGGAACCATCACCAAGCGTCATTCCGCGACACGGCTGCAATTCGCGCGGTTCGGCGGCGCCTGCCCCTTGTGGAACGTACACCAGGCCTTTGAAACGCCTGGGAAATTCCTGCGCCAATTTGTCGAAACGCCGGATGGGGTGCGCTATCTGAACCTCGCACGCGAAGTCTCAAAACCCGCCGGCGCCTTCCTCGCGCCGGTGCGCCGTTATGCGATTGGCCTGGGCTGCGAGATCCAGCATGCGCCGGATCTGGTCTATTCTGATGGACTTGACCCGCGCGGTCGGTTCGAGCCGATCGGGATCTCCTGCCGGATCTGCGAGCGGATGAATTGCCACCAGCGCTCGGTTCCGCCGCTGGAACGCCGGCTCAGGGTCGATCCGAATACCCGCGATCTGCTGCCCTATGAAATAGCCGACTGAAGCCCGCGCGGCTCAGTTGCCGTAAAGCGTCAGCTCGGGCAGGCCGGTCAGCGGCAGGCCAAGCGCCTGATAGGCCGAAAGCGACATCAGCGCGCCGCCACTGCCCGGGCGCAGCTCGACCGCGAGCGATTTCCCGCCAGGGGCCACGACCCGGCCCTGACCTTTGGTCTGGACCAGCACGCTTTGCACCCAGAGGCCGGTTTCAGCGGGCGGCCCGAGAGCCACCACCGCCTTGCCCAGTTCGCGTTCGCCCGAAGCGACCGGTTTGGCAAGCGCTGCCGCCTTTTCCGCATCCGAGGTCTTGTCCAGCGCCGCAGCGCTGTGACCGCTCGCCCCGAGTGCGGTGGTCGTGACCGCGGGCGCGAATTCGGTCGCAAGGCCCGGATTCGCCGCAGGGGCGTCACGCCCTTTGCCGAACCCTTCGAAAACGGAACATCCCGGCACAGCCAGGGACAGCGACAGGAGGAGAAGGGCGCGTTTCATCATAAGGGCAGAATAGGCGTCCCGCCCCTTGCCTGCAACTCCCCGATTGGCCGGCGATTGCAGCTTGTGGCACAGGCCCGCCGCCCCTATTTTAATCAGATGAACAACACGGCTCCGCTCATCGACCCATTCGCGCGCGCCATCCGCTATCTGCGGGTCTCGGTGACGGATCGCTGTGATTTCCGCTGCACCTATTGCATGGCGGAACATATGACTTTCCTGCCCAAGGCCGAGCTTCTGTCGCTGGAAGAGCTGGACCGGCTTTGTTCGGGCTTTATCAGGCTTGGCGTGTCGAAACTGCGGGTGACGGGCGGCGAGCCGCTGGTCCGTCGCGGCATCATGACGTTTTTCGAGGCGATGGCGCGGCATTTGCAAAGCGGCGCTCTGGAAGAGCTGACGCTGACCACCAATGGCAGCCAGCTTGCCCGTTTCGCGCAGCCACTGGCCGATCTGGGGGTGAAGCGGATCAATGTCTCGCTCGACACCCTGGTGCCTGAGAAATTCGCCGCCATCACCCGTTGGGGGCGGCTGGCCCAGGTGCTTGACGGCATCTCTGCCGCAAAGGCCGCCGGGATGCGGGTCAAGATCAATACCGTGGCCCTGAAAGGCTTTAACGAGGACGAACTGTTCCCGCTACTCGACTGGTGCGCCCGCGAAGGCCATGACCTCACCTTCATCGAGGTGATGCCGATGGGCGAGATGGGCGAGGAAAACCGCCTCGACCAGTATTGGAGCCTGCGTGCGCTGCGCGCCCGGCTGGCGGAACGCTTCACCCTCACCGATCTGCTGGAACGCAGCGGCGGCCCGGCGCGCTATGTCCGGATCAATGAGACCGGACAAAAGATCGGCTTCATTACCCCACTCACGCATAATTTCTGCGAAAGCTGCAACCGGGTGAGGCTGACCTGCACCGGTGAGCTTTACATGTGCCTCGGACAGGAGGATATGGCCGATCTGCGCGCGCCGCTGCGCCTGCATCCGGACGATCCGGCGCCGCTGGAGGCCGCGATCCGCGAGGCGATTGCCCGCAAGCCCAAGGGCCATGATTTCGACTATGGCCGCCAGGCAGACAGTGCCTCCCCTGAGGCGGGACAGGGTCTGATCCGGGGTCAGATGAGCCGGCATATGAGTCATACCGGTGGCTGACCCGGTGGGATCCAGCCAGGTCCCCACCGGTATCCCTTTGCCACACATAAAATTCCCCCGTTCGGCAGCACGAGGGAGAGCTGCCGGACGAGGGAAAGTCTGAGGCGGATTCCCCCGCCATTCAGGACTGGTTGCTCAATAGATGTCTGATCTGCCAAAGCCCGCAGACTTTGCCCGTGAAAGCAGGAGGTTACTTGGTCAGGATCAGCTTGCCCTGGCGCGTGATGCGCAGGGTGTAAACCTGGCCATCCAGCACGATCTTGGCCAGCGAACCACCATCCGTCAGCACACGCGCATCATGCACCGGCGTCGCGTCATTTTGCAGCCAGGGGGTCAGAGCGGTCTCGGTATGGGCGTTCATTTCACTGCCCCTACGCGTTCGATCAGAGCTTCCAGTGCCGCCGAAGGGGCCGTTCCGGCCGCCGCCTGGCGCAGCATCTCCGCCAAAGGAAGCCGGTCGCCCGTTGCAGGTCGGGTCATGGTCTTCTCCATCGCCTCTAAGAGAGTTTATGGCTGCGCTCGCGAAGAGCCTGGCTGATCTGCGGGCATTCCTGACTGATTTACTTTGTCATGTCAAGCAATGATGTCACCCGGGTTCATCAATCACTTTGTGAAGCATGTGGGTTGTAGCGTGACAGCGAAAGTTGCACTGTTTGACACCCAAACCTGCACCATTCGACTTTTAGAAACCGGGGCCTGAGCGCCCTTCCCGGCACGGGTTGAACGCCCTCTTAAAGTCAGGGTTAAACACCCGGCGTCAGCCCGGTTCCTGTTGGGTAGCGTGACTGCTATGCGGGACGAAGTGGACGGTCGGCGCCTTTACTTCAGGATGAGTGCGGCTACGTTGACCTTTGCAGGTTAGACGCAACTTCTTGACCAGAGAGCACATGAACGAGCAGCAACGACAGTATTTTGATAATTTACACATCCAGGCAGGCGATCTCATCGCAGAGCCCTTGGAAGAACACATGTCAACATGTGAATGCTGTGGCGGCATTAGTCGTCAGGTCTCGGGCTATCTACACCTGAAAGATGCCGGAACCCTGGCGTCATATTTCATGCAATGGACGCCCGGCGCACCACTCGCGACGCATCCTGCGAATTTCGATTTAATAGTAGGGCCTTGGGGAGAGGACGAGGAGGAGGGCCCGCTAAGTCGCTGTGCGGTCGCACTCATCCACTTTCAAGGTGAGAATGGACCGGCTGTCATGGTGATTGACGCGCAACAACGTCCCGCTGCGACCGGTCTGGCAAAGATAATCGCTGAAAGGAGCGATGTGATTGGCACACCATTCGCAAACTCGGTGTTTGCAATGTACGATGCAGCTCTCCTCCAGGATCATCGCTTATCTCAGTTCCTGAGATAGAACGAACGGCGGCTATGGGCTCAAAGCTACGGGTTGCCGCCCCCTCTGGCCTCCCTTGAGGCCGGTCAGTGCATCAGCTGGGCCTTTCAGCCAGCTTCAGTGACAGAACAAACTGCTTCGGCAGCCCTCGGCGTCAGCGCCGACAGTGCCTGTCCGATGAGGCTTTGCAGCTCCTGCGCCTGATCGACGGTGATCAGGAGTGCAGAGCGGGGGATGATCTGGCCGTCCATGGCCTCGCTCATGGTGAGACGGATCACCCCGCCCGCCCTGGAGACATGGGCATGGTTGGTATAGACTGCCGGCATTGCGATGCCCGGAGGGACGGGATGGTCGGGCTTCGTGGCGGACGATGGTTTGCGGGCCATGTTTCTTCTCTTCAGGTGCTGAGTTTGCGAAGGATCTTGACCGAAGTTGCGAGTTGATCGAGCTGGATCAGCGCAGTCTGGCGGGGCTGTGAAAGATCGATACCGTCGATCTCGGCCGGGAGCGCCTCGATGTTGACGCGCAGCGCGTCAAGTTGGGCGATGTCGAGGGCGTTGGTGTCTTTGGGCGTGGCCATTATTGTCTCCTTTCACGGGGTTAAGCGGTGATCACGGCGAGCGCCGCCGTGATGTCTTCGGGGGTCTGGGCTTCGGCGATGGCGGCCTGCGTCGAGAGGCGGAGCGCCTCGAGGCCTGCCGCAGCCATCCGCCAGAGATCGGCCATATTGAGCCAGAGCTGCGCCAGCTGATCCGCATCCGGCGCGGTGATCCCGATCTCGGCCGAGAGCAGCGGGAAGGTCGCGAGATCGGGATCCGTGGCCCCGACCCAGGCGCGCGCCTCGGCCTCTTTGGCGAGATAGATCATATCCTGCCCCGGAAGCGCGGTTATCAGGCGGGCGCGCGCTGTGGTGATCCAGGCCGTCAGCGCCATCCGGGCTTCTTCCCGCAGCGGCTCCAGCGAGATCCGGACCAGCGCGCCGCCGATCACCGCCCAGCCGGTTAGATCGCCCAGATCCTCAGCCGCCAGATCGGTCTCGATATAGTCGCCCGGCAGGTCGGCCGCGCCCTGCATCGTATAGAGGATCCGGCCATCAGCCGGGTCATACCAGACCCGCATCATCCCCAGCTCCCCATTGCGTAGAAGGAATAGAACACCGTCCAGTTGGCCTCGCCGCTTGTATAAGTCGGGGTCTGGCTGCTGATCAGCGTGGCGGAGCCATCCTGATAGGCCCGCACCACATTGCCTGGCGAGAGCGTCACATAGCCAAGGCCGACGCCATTGGTCGCGGTGTTGCGGTGCAGGATCCACAGCCCCGCCCCGAGGTTAGGGAAGCTGCCGGCGCCGGTGGCCGTGGTCACGAAACTGCCCACGGCGGTCGGTTCCAGCGGCAGCACATCGGCCTTCACATCGCGCGCGGCGCTATAGGACATGACCACCCGGCCCGGCGTTCCCGGGTCACCGGAATTCCAGCCGGCGCCGCCCGCCCCGGGCAGGCCACCGGCCCCGACAACGACCCTGATCCGGGGCGAGGCATAGCCGCTGACGTCGATCCAGTCGGTAACAACCGCAGCCGCTGCCCAGCCCCCCTGGGATGGAACTCCGCCGATGCCGCTCAGGCCACCTTTGCCGCCGCTGCCCCAGGCCGCGCCATGGGTCGAGACCGTGCCGCCATTACTGTTGAGACCTCGCCCCTCCTGCCCCCCGGCCGAGACAAAGGTGTGTTTGAGCGTGGCGCCGTCATAGACGTAAACGGTGGTCGCGGCGCCGGGATAACCCCAGGTCGACTGTCCGCCGCTGATCTGCCTTGTGCCGCCGCCGCCGCCGCCGCCGATCAGATCAAAACTCATGCGGCTGGTGCCCGCAGGCACATTGATGATGCCGGCGGTCGAGGCGGTATAGATCGTCTGCGTCGGCACTGCGTCACCGGAGACGAAATGCCGGGCATTGAGGATCTGAAGCCCCGTCGAGCTCGCGAGTTTCAGGGATTGCCGCTTGCCTGCATTGGTGCGGCTGGCCGCCAGACCGAAGCGGCCGCCATCATGGCCGAAATAGATCCCGTCCGTCTCATCCGAGGCGACCGAGGATTTGCCATAGCTGAGGCCGGCCCCCGGAAGGATGGTGAGCAGGCTGTCGACATCAAGATAGCTAGCCGAGATTCTGCCGCCGACCAGCCAGTTCACATTTAAATAATCGGCCGTCACCGTGCCCTGAAGCAGGATATTATCGGCCGAGATCCGCGCCAGAGAGGTGGAGCCTGTCGGGCCGGAGGTCGCCACCAGCTCCAGCAGCGCACCGGCAGATCCCGCCACCGCGCGGAAGCCGATCACAGCAGACTGGATCCCCGCGAGATCCGCGACCGCACGCTGGTAGATCGAGGTTTCGGAAGAGGTCAGCACCTCTTCGAAATCGAAGCGATGCACCCTGAAACGGACATTGGAAGCCGCCGACCCGGCAACGGTACTCGAAGCCAGAAAGATGAGCTGAAAATCCGTGGCCGTCACCGGATTCGCCGCAGCCGGGCGCGGGATGTAGATCTCGATGGTCTGCACGACGCCGGTCGTCGCGGTGATCAGATCCTTCAGAAGGCGGTCGACGAGCCGGGTCTGCCCATCGAACCAGGCAGCGCGGATATCGGCCCCGCTGGTTGCCAGATTGCCCGAGACATATTCGATCACCATCCGAATCATGACGCCGGCAGGCGAGCGTGAACAGTCGAGGCCCTGATTGACGACGCCCAGCACCAGGGTCGGACCATTCGTCCCGGGCACGGTGGCCTGCATGTCGAGGGCATTGTTGTAGCGGATGCCGCTGGTGAGCTTCGAAATCGCGCCGCCGGTCGCGCTGAGACCGATATTGGCCGGCCAGGTGCTGGATCAGTCGTTGAAGACCGGGTTCTTGCTGACACCGCCCGACATCAGGCGGGCTGCCGTGTTGCGGAAATCCAACGCCTCGGCAGAATAAGTGCCGGCCTCGGTCGCCTTCGTGCTTGCCAGCGATGCGCTGCCGGCGGCGGCGGTGGCGCTGTTGCCGGAAGCGGTGGCCGAGGTGGCGGCAGCGCCCTGGCTGATCGCGGCGGCATTGGCAGAGCCCTGGGCATTGGAGGCCGAAGTTGCGGCATTGGTCGCATGGGTCTGAGCCTGCCCCCGCGCGGTCTCTGCCGCCGTCTGGGCGATCTGGGCTGCGGACGCGCTGGTGCCGGCTGCAGTCTGGCTGGCGGCGGCAGACGACGCCGAGGTTGCGGCCGCGCTGGCGGAACCAGCCGCGCCGCTGGCGGATCTGGCCGCAGCATCCGCCCCGGTCAGATCGTCCACCAAAATTTCGTAAACGTTCATAGTGGACGCAGCAATGCCGTTCGCAGCCGAGACGCCGAACCTCAGCATTGCAGCATTGTTCCACTGGGCCTGCGATCCGCCGTTATGCGTCACCAGCCCCCCGGAAACCCGCCCGAAAATCATGGTGATCGTGGTCAGCGTGTCGGCTTCCACAGCGGTCGCGGCGTAAAGCGCCCCCGTCACGGATGTGCCTTCCGCCGTCAGCCATTGGCTGCGCAGGCTCAGGGTCTGTGCGTGACTGGATTTTACCTTCGCAGTGACCCGGTACACATTCCCATCAACAGACGGGACCGTGGCCCGAAGCGATACCGCTGCACCTGCGCCCGTGGTCGCCCTGCGGACATAGACCCCATCGGCATCCGTGTAATAACTGTTCGCGCCAATCGGCACATAGGCGTCCACGGTGCCCAGGGTTGCAGTGCCGAAAGGCAGCATGGCGCTGCTGGCGCGCCCATTGATCCGCACCTGCGCCCCGGCCGCAGAAATCCCGGCCGCCATATTGACCGAGGCAAGAGACCTGGCGGAGCCATCACCATCCCGTAGCGCTTTTTCCAGCTCCCATGCCGCCATCTCGCTGGTGATGATCTGCTCTGCGGCAGCGGTAAAACTCGCGGGAAGGCCCTCGCTGTCCTGCATAATCTGGACGAGCACCTGACGCATGGCGGTCAAAGCCGCACGTTGCGCCTCTGGCCCTTTCGCCGCGTTCAGGCCTTCCAGAGTAGTTTGCAGCTGCTGCGCCTGAACAACCGTCAGCCCATATTCATTGCGAATGCTCTCGATGATGCCTCGTTGCATCTCGAGCGCAAATTGTACTCCGGCCGGGTCGCCTCCGCCGAACTCTGTAGCTTGCTGGCGCTGTTCAATGGCCTCCTGAAGCGTTGCTATCTCGTCCAGGTCGCTCTTCAGCCCGGAAAAACCCTCACGGATCTTAGCGACACCTTCCGTCATCGACTGGATCGCGCGGATGCGCTCGAGAAGCGCAATCGCCTGATTGACCTCGCGGATCTGCTCCGCCTGAAGGCCCCACTCCTTGCGCAATTGACCCATGGGCGTCAGCGTATCATCGACCGCCGACCGGTATGCCCGAACCCGCGACGACAATTCGTCAATCACTTCACTTAGGCTCTTTGCCTTTTCGCCCGCGCCGGTGAACCATTGCAGCGCCGCCGCGCCAAAGCCGATCACCGCCATGGTGGCGAAGGAAAGCGGGTTCAGCATCGAGGTGAAAGCGCTGGCGATGGCCGGCCCGATCTGCATGCCAGCCGCGCGCATCTGGCCAAAGACCTGCACGACCTGCTGCCCTTGTTGCATCATCAGCATGAACGGGCTCTGACCCAGCGACATCATCATGCCGATGTCGTTGAGCTGATACCCGGCAGATTGGAAGCGGATCAGCCGTGAGGTGCGCGAGGCGGCCGGCAATAAGTGCGAGAAGTGCGGGGCACCGAACGGCGAATATATCTCGCGCGGGACGGGGTTCGCAGTGGGCACTTATATGCTGATGCATGGACAAGTTCATTGCGCAGAGACCGGCGAATACAAGGGCATGGCGCGAGGGTCTGAATATCCGACGCGCGGTCTGGTCAGGATCATCCTCACCGTCGCGCACCTCGATCACCAGCCCGAGAACTGCGCCAGGTCCAACCTGCGCGCATGGTGCCAGCGGTGCCATCTTCGCTATGACGCGAAGCACCACGCGGCGAATTCGGCAGCAACGAGGCGCAGCAGGAAGGCGGCCGGTGATCTGTTCGCCCGCGCCGCGCGAGAGAAAGGGGGCGGATGATAGGGGCGCATCAGCACATAAGCGCCGCGCCGGTCGCAGGGGTGGTTATGTCCAATAAATTTACATTATCGGATGGAGGTTCATATGGGTGAAGTGAAGCCGATTATCCGCCCGAGCGAGCGGTTGGCGGTGATGAAAGAAATGGTTGCCATGGGCTGCAAGGTCCAGTGGGACACGAACACTGGCCTCATGGAAATCACCCCACCCGGCCCTCAAGGCGGAACGCCTGACGCATTCGATATGGTGGACTTTAGACGTTGAAGCGCGCCCTGCCCGCCCATGTCTACCAGAAGCCGAAAGGCCTCTATTTCCAGCGGCGAGGCTGGAAGACGGTTAAAATCAACTCGGTGCCCGGCACCAAGGAATTCGCGCTGGAATATGCTGCGATACTCAACGGCGCGCTGGTCGCCCCGCAGACCGCCGCCGGGCGCACATTCGCGGCGCTGATCCAGTCCTATCACGCCAGCCCGCGATACAAGGGCCTCGCCCCGCGCACAGCCCGCGACTACGATAAGGTGCTGGTCTGGATCAAAAGCAAGCTGGGAGCGCTGGACGTTGCCGGGATGCAGCGCAAGGACGTGATCCGGGCCCGTGATGCCAATGCGGAGACAGTGCGATTCGCCAACTACATCGTCCAGGTGCTGCGCATCCTTTTCGAGCATGGGATTGACCAGGGCTGGCGCGAGGATAACCCGGCCAAAGGCGTGAGCCTGCTGAAGTCCGGCGCACCGCCGCGCGAGGCTTGGCCGCAAGATATGATCGACGCCTATCGCGCCAAGGCCACCGGGCGCGCGCTGCTGATCTTCGAGCTTGCCCTCGGCACCGGCCAGCGGATCGGGGACGTGTTGAAGATGCGCTGGAGCGATATCGAGGGCGATGGGATCAATGTGACCCAAGGCAAGACCGGCGCGCGCCTCTGGGTGGGGGCAGCGCACGTGCTGTCAACCACGCTGGGACCAACTCGAACGCGGCATTTGCCTGACCTTCTGACTATCTATCTTTCTGCCCCACGCTCAATCCTCCAAAAAATATGTGCAAATTCATATCGTTACGATTTCAGGCCAGTCGGACGGATACCTTGCGGGTATCGCTCGGGAGGCAAACAGACCCAAGAAAGGCTCAAAATTGGCGTAGGAGGCTAGGGTCAGGACTCGTTATTGTTTTACAGCCAGAAGATGACGGTTGCGGCGAGCGCGATTGCTGAGAGGAACACCCTCGGGCACCTGTCGTATCGCGTTGCGACCCGCCGCCAGTCTTTCAGTCTGCCGAACATGATCTCGATCCGATTTCGGCGCTTGTAGCGGCGCCTGTCATATTTGACGGGCTTGCTCCGAGACTTCCTGCCCGGGATGCACGGCTTTATCCCCTTGTCTTTCAAGGCTTCTCTGAACCAGTCGGCATCGTATCCACGGTCTGCAAGCAGCCAGTCTGCCGATGGCAGGCCGCTCAATAACGCGGCGGCCCCAGTGTAATCACTGACCTGGCCTGCGGTCATGAAGAACCGGATGGGGCGTCCTGCGGTGTCGGTCACGGCGTGCAGTTTGGTGTTCATCCCGCCTTTGGTTCGACCGATTGCCCGCCCCCGTCTGTCGTCTGCCCCCCCTTTTTTATCCGCAGGCTGGATGCCGTGCGATGCGCCTTCAAATATGTGGCATCGATCATCACCGTCTTCGGAACAGCCGCCTCTGCCGCCAGGCCGTGCATCATGCAGGCGAAGATACCCCTGTCACTCCAGCGCTTCCAACGATTGTAGAGGGTCTTCGCAGGACCATATTCCTTAGGGGCATCTCTCCACCGCAAGCCATTGCGATTGATGAATATAATTCCACTCAAAACACGCCGGTCATCAACACGAGGCTTCCCGTGGCTCTTGGGGAAGAAGGGCGCCAGACGCGCCATCTGCGCCTCAGTCAGCCAAAATAGGTTGCTCATCCATCGATCTCCTTGACGAGCCTGAATCATGCTGAAAGCACAAGATCAATGGGTCCTGACCCTAGTTTTACGCCCTTTGCACAGAATCCGCAGGGGTTCCTCCGGAAACACCCGATTTCGTCGTCCTGCGCCAGTCCTGCTCGGCCTGTGGCGGTTCCCTCGGCACGTGGCTAACTATCCGGGTAGCGTGGGCTTGCGCCCAAGTGAACGCCGAAGCTCGCTTAGTGCCTTTCTGAAAGAATGGATGGACATGCTCAGGTTGAGTGGAAGCGGCGGGCCATCTTCGATCAGGGCCTTTTCTACGGACCAAGGATCATCATGTTGCATAACGGAAATTGCCGCATGCTCATGCAGCCAAGTGCTCAGCTGCACTTCATGCTGGCGGCTCATGCGTACCCGATCCTGCCCGTCCCGAAAGAATTCCAGATGCAATTCCGTACGCAACAAAGCTGCAATCGATAGACGAAGTGTAGACGTCCTAACGGTTCCTTGCAGATGATTTCGCCAAATACGACGTGCCATCGGCGATCTGGAACGAGCCGGTTGACTGCTGGGAGATGCAATGCCGATGTATAGCAGGTCTTTCCCCGCTCGCTTGCGGCAGCCAGCCCTCGGTACGGCAGGCAGCCGCCCGTCGAACCACCAGCCATAGACACCGTGGTTGATCGATCTGACGCTGATTGAGCTACTCCCCGATGCTTGGACAGTTTTCGAGGATGTTTAAGCTACCGCCTGTGCCTGCCGGTCGGTTTCGATGCTGTTGAAGTAGACCACGGCGGGGGGCAACCCGCCATGGGCAGTGTGTGGCCGCCGATGGTTATAGAAGCTGACCCAGGATCCGATTGCGGCCTTTGCCTGAGACCCGGTCTCCCAGGCATGCAGATAGACGCATTCGTATTTCAGGGACCGCCACAGGCGCTCGATGAAGACATTGTCGATGCACCGCCCCTTGCCGTCCATCGAGATGCGGGTTCCGACGCGTTTCAGCCGATCTGTCCAAGCGAAGGACGTGAACTGGCTGCCTTGGTCAGTGTTCATGATTGTGGGCGCGCCGAACCGGTGGATGGCCTCGTTCAACGCCTCGACGCAGAAGTCCGCTTCCAGGGTGTTCGATATGCGCCAGGCCAGAACTTTGCGCGTGAACCAGTCCATGATGGCGACCAGATACAGAAACCCCCGCCGCATCGGGAGATAGGTAATGTCGGCGCACCAGACCTGACCGGGGCGATCGACCCGCAGCCCGCCCAGCAGGTAGGGATAGGTCTTGTGGCCCTTTCTCGGCTTGCTGGTGTTGGGCTTCTGGTAAATCGGCATCAAACGCATGAGCCGCATCAGCCGCCGGATGCGCTTCTGGTTCACGCCGTGCCCCTCGTTTTGCAGATGCCAGGTCATCTGCCGGACGCCGTAGAAGGGCGTATCCATGAACTGCCGGTCGATCAGCTGCATCAGGCCGAGGTTCTGATCAGTCTCTCCAGCCGGCTCGTGGCAGAACGACGAGCGCGAGATCGACAGCAGGCGGCACTGCGCCCCGATCGACAGTGCAGGGTGGTCCCGTTCGATCATCCCACGCCTCACTTTCCGCTCCACGGCTTGAGCTTTCGTGACAAAAAATCGTTGGCGACAGCCAGCTCCCCGATCTTGGCGTGCAATGACCGGACCGTCTCTTCATCCACCTCCGTCGCGGGCTTCTTGCCGCCGCGCTCGAAGATGTCCGCAGCCCCGTCGAGCAGCGATTTCTTCCATTGATGGATCATCGTCGGATGCACGCCGTATTCGGCCGCCAACTCCGACACAGTGCGCTCGCCCTTGATGGCCTCAAGTGCCACGCGCGCCTTGAAGCCCGCGTCATGGTTCCTGCGTTTTCGCATGCCTGATCTCCTCGTCCGTGGAGACCAGCAAACGTCAGATCGTAGCTTCCGTCACTGTCCGATTTCCGGGGAGTAGCTCAGTAAGCCTTCTTGGGTTCTGTCGCCAAGTCTCTCATGAGTTTACTCGAAAATGTCGGTTCCAAGGACCCAGCATCCCAAAAATTGCACAAAATGTAGCCTTACTGGGCTCATGTCTGTCAATATCTTCTCGAAGAACATACATGAAGTAGTTGTAGCTAGCGAAGCTACAAAAGTCACGCGAGATCTCGTGCGGGGCACAGGGTGCGTCCGACATCCGCCAAGCGGGTTCGGCAATTTGGAAATGCATACAAGAGCGTCCGCAGCTGAGCGAGCGGCCCTACCTGTACGGTGTTTCGATTTTTAGCGAGCTGCGGCTGCCAGTCTAAGCAGGCCGACTGGCGAACCGGCAACTAGCGGGCTGCATACCCCTTCGCTGCGTTGCACTCGAACGGCCGGTTTGTAGTGCAACAATCAATGATGCGAGAGGCGGCTTTGGGCCGATTGCGACGCACCTTGGGGGTGCCCAAACCGTGATTGGGTGTACCGTGCGGTCGCCCACTGCGGGATCGCCTGTGAGCGCAGGGGCCGCATCTAATGATACCCAAGCGATACCCACAGCCATCTCCCTGTAGCTTCGCGCCGCGCTAAAGTGGGTAAATATTATTAGTTATCAAGGGATAATATGGTGCCCGGAGACGGATTTGAACCGCCGACACGCGGATTTTCAATCCGCTGCTCTACCAACTGAGCTATCCGGGCAACCTTGGTGGCGGGGTGATACCGAGTGTGTCAGGCGCTGTCCAGAGGGAAAACGAATAAGTTTCCAAGAAGGCGAAATCATTGTCCTGAAACAATGTTTTGACTGGCTGTTTTGCTGCCAGCTCTCACAGCAAAGCCTCTGATGCAGCAAGCGACCGCCCGCAGAATGCTCTGCTGACCCGAAAACCAGGGCGGATACAGCAACTGCGATCCGGTCCGGGCCGATCCCCACAGACAGGGGGATCAGGAATGCGAATCTCTCCCAGGCCGTGAGTCAGGTTTCCGCGAGGAAGCGAAACAGAAAACGGCCCGAGTATAGGAGGGACAGACATTCGCCCCGGGGACGCGCATGAAAGGGCACTATGGGCCTCGCGCGCAGGGGATGGGCACTCAGGGGTGTCGGGCGGCTCTGGTCCATCCGAGACGCCTCAGAGCCAGCCAGGAGTCGCGGCTGCCTAATTGGCGGTCGCGACATCTTCCGCCGGAAAAGAAAGCAATCGGGCCATTCGCCTTTTCGCCGGTGAACCGGCTCTACTGATCTTGCCCCCTGCGTCCCGTTGCATGGCCTACAGGCGGCACAGAGGACCGGGCGGCAAGCCGATGGCGCGCGAAGCTGTGCAGTCTCGCTGACTGCGCCGGAATCACAGATTGCGCGGCATAATATCTAAGCCCGACCGGCGGCCCGCATCAAAGGGCAGCCAGGCTCTGCGGTCAGTGTGCCCGATCCGGCGGTACTGGCGGCTCTGCCTCTGGCAGGTCAGCTGCGGGATCATCTTCGGCACCGCCGATCCGGTAGCCATCGCCCAGCCAGCGCGCGAGATCGATATCGGCACAGCGCTTTGAACAGAAGGGGCGCGAGGCGGCTTCGGTCTTTTTACCGCAGATCGGACAGGTCATGGCCAGAGCGTACTCAGCGCGAGTCCCTCCCGGCGCCGCGTCAGCTCGAACAGGCCAAGCCCGCTCCAGCCGGCCAGGCTGGTCTCGCCGCCACCCTTGAACGACGCGCGGATCACCTGGTCGAGGATATTGCGGTCGCGCTTGGGCATCGGCGCGAAATCGATCACCACCTGACCGCCAAGACCGCGCAGCCTAAGCTGACGCGGCAGTTCCCGCGCGGCGGCGATATTGATCTTCAGCGCGGCAGCCGGCGAGGTATCGGGGCCGGTATTCACATCGACGGCCACCAATGCACGGGTGGGCTCGATCCAGATATGCCCCCCGCCCGGCAAACCGACCCGCGCCCCGGTCAGCGCATCCAGCTGATCAGCCACGCCAAAATCGGCAAAACTTCCCGGCTCTTCGATCACCTCATCAGGTGCGGGGTCACCCCAGTCACGCCAGGCAAGCTCATGCGCCCCGGGCGCATCGACCAGGAGTTCCGGCGCGCCATTGAGATCGGCCAGCACGGCCTCGGTCAACCCGCGCAGGCTGGCAATATCCTCGGCGATTTCTTCGGGTTCCGCGGCATCACAGACCGAACGGAGGATCAGCCCCAGATCAGGCGCCGCCCCGGCCATCGCACGGCCCGCAAGGGCGTCCAGCTCTGCGCGCAGCTCCTCATCGCGGATCCGGCGCGAGACATTCAGTCCCGGCGCGCCTGGCGTCAGAATTGCATAACGGGATTTGAACAGAACACGGATCGAAACCGGCAGCGCTTTGCCGGGTTCGGCCGGGCCTGACACCTGGACGATCAGCCGCTGGCCCGGCGCGATGCCCGAGACCTGGCGCAGAAACCCGCGCGCACCATCCGGGAGTTTGACAAAAACGCCGCCCTGCCCTTTGACCGGCCGGTCGGCAATGGCACGGCAGATCGCGCCCGGTGCCAGATCGACGCTGGCCGGATCAATCGCGATCTCTTCCAGGATCCCGTCGACCAGCAAAGCCGCCGCCTCGCGCCCATCTATCTGATCGAGAAGAACAACCCGTCCCTTCATCCCTGCCTCCAGACCGGATAGCCGGCCGCCGTCAAAAGCTGCGCGGTTTCGGCGACCGGAAGGCCCATGATTCCGCTGTAAGATCCTGAAATCCATGGAATGAACGCGCCGGCCGGGCCCTGGATGCCATAGCCGCCGGCCTTGCCCTGCCAATCGCCACTGGCGAGATAGGCATTCATTTCATCATCCGAGAGCCGCTTCATCTTAACGGCCGAGACGCTTTCACGCGCCCAGATCCGCGCGCCTTTGCGCAAAGCGATGGCAGTGATCACCTCATGGCGGCGGCCGCCCAGCAGCGCAAGGAACGAGGCCGCTTCGACCGCGTCTGCGGGCTTGCCGAGAATGCGGCGCCCAAGCGCCACCGTCGTATCGGCACAAAGCACGATATCATCAGGCCCGGCTTCTACCGCCAGCGCCTTTTCCCGTGCGAGACGCGCCGCATAGGGGCGCGGCAGCTCTCCTTTGCGGGGATCCTCGTCGATATCGGGAGGCAGGATGAGATCGGGTGTGATCCCCATTTGCGCCAACAGTTCTTTGCGGCGCGGCGAGGCGGATCCGAGGATCAGTCGCAAGATAACAGCTTACTTGAAGCGGTAGTTGATGCGGCCCTTCGAGAGGTCGTAGGGGGTCATTTCCACCTGGACCTTGTCGCCTGCCAGAACACGGATGCGGTTCTTGCGCATCTTGCCTGCCATCGTTGCGATCAGTTCATGGCCATTATCGAGTTCGACCTTGAATGTCGCATTGGGCAGGAGTTCCTTCACGACACCCGGGAATTCGAGAATGTCTTCCTTGGCCATGTTCACTCCGAATAGGATAAGGACCCGCGGGAAACGCAGGCCTTCTGACCTGGGCATATGCGCTTTGTGCCGGGGGTTTACAAGGGCTATCTGGTTTGCGCGCCTGGCTGATCGCGCGAAGAGCCGGCTTCTCCGGCCTGCCCTTCGCGCTGACAGTTGAGAACTGGCGGCTCAGAGCTGGCGGATCCAGAACTGCAGTGGTTTTTCACTATCGCTGACTTCTCCGAGGTCGCGCCAGCTGAAATGCGCGATGGCGCCCGGCAGCGGGGCATAGCCGCGTTTCGTCCAGAAGGCGTCATTGCTGCGATATGTGTCAGGGCGCAGCGGGTGATCCCCGGGTCGCATCACCGAGCAGAATGCGACATGGCTGCGACCAAGGCTGCGGGCATGTTCTTCGCGCAGGTCAAAGAAACGGTGTCCGACACCCCTGCCCCGATATTCCGGCAAAAGAACCGATTCGGCGCCATAGAGGATTTTTTCCAGCGCGAGACCGGTCTGGCGCATCGGTTCGGCGAATTCAGCCGCATGATCCTCCATCGGCGCCGAGGTCGAGGCGCCGACGATCCTGCCGTCATCAATTGCCGCCACCAGCAGCGCACCCGGACTGTCGCGATAGGCCTGAAGATAGGTACGCTCGTAATCGAGCGTACCGTCATAGAGATAGGGCCAGGCGCGGAACACCGTGATGCGAAGCCGCGCCATATCGTCCAGCGCGGCCTCAAGCTCGGCCCCCTTCAGCGCGCGGACGGTCAGGCTCATTTCGAGACCTGTTCGATCCAGTCATTGAGGTTGTAGAAGGTGGTGACGCGGGTGATCCGTCCGTCATTCACGTCAAAAAACGACCCCGCCGGCAGGATGTATTTCTGGCCCTTAGCCTCGGGCAGGCCCGGATCGGTCTTCAGATATTCGCCATGAACGACGAATTCAGCCGCCGCGCGGCTGCCGTCTTCGGTCACGAAGATCACAATATCCCTGAGCTCTTCACGGTAGGAGACACCCATATGCGAGCCAAATTCCGCGAATTTTTCGCGCCCCCGGCGGATGCCGCCTTCATTGACGCGGTGCTCGATATCCTCGCTGACAAGCGCCGTCATCCCTTCGGGGTTCAGCGCGTTGAAGGCGGTGTAATAGGATTCGATCAGCTTACGGGTGGCGGACGCGGACATGGCTCTCCCTTTCATTTTGGGCGCGAGGATAGCCGGTTGCCGCGCAGGGGAAAGCCTGAAAACGCCCTTTCATCGTCTCCGGGCGGCCCCTGGGGACAGGCCGCCCGGAAAGCGATCAGGCCAGAGCAGCGGCCACGGTAGCAGTCAGCGGCGTGGTCGGGTGCCCGATCAGGCGCGAAAGCGTTTTGCTGTCATCGAACAGCGCCCCCTTCGCGGTCTGTGCATCGCTGTCGGCAAGGATTGCGGCGAATCCCGCCGGCAGACCGAACCCTTCAAGGGCTTTGGCATAGTCAGCCTCGGGCAGGTTCACATAGGCGACCGGCTTCGCGGCCTGTCTGGCCACTTCGGCCGCCAGTTCGGCACCGGTAAAGCCGGTATCGCCGGCAAGCTCATAGACCTTGTTCTCATGGCCCGCCTCAATCGCGGTGACCGCAATCGCCTCGGCATAATCCGCACGCGCGGCCGCCGAATAGCGCCCCTCCCCGGCCGAGCCGATAATCGCGCCATGTTCGATCGCTGGCGCCAGGGCGCCGGTCAGGTTCTCGGTATACCAGCCATTCCTGAGGATCGTGTAAGTGATCCCCGATTCCTTCAGCGCCGCTTCGGTTTCGACATGTTCAGCGGCAAGTTTCATCGGCGAGGCGTCGCCCTTCAGGAGAGAAGTATAGATGATCCGCTTCACGCCGGCGGCTTTGGCGGCATCGATCACCGCCTTATGCTGGGCGAAACGCTTGCCCACCTCATTGGCCGAGATGAGCACCAGCGTATCGACACCGTTCAGCGCGGCGTGATCTGCCTTGTCATAGTCGAAAGCGCGAGTCTCGACGCCCAGATCAGCAGCCTTTTCCGGGCTGCGCACAAGGGCGATGGGGCTGGCGCCACGGGCGCTGGCCGCGGCAATGGCGAGGCGGCCCAACTGGCCGGTGGCTCCGGTGATGGCGATGGTCATTGGTTTCTCCTGTTCCGGATTTGACAGGACAATAATAGCACCATACTTACAAAAAATAAGTACGCACCAATTTGTAAGTATGGAACAATGACGCACAGCCTCATCACGACAGATGCACAGCGCCTGATGCAGGGCTGGCGCGAGGGCAATGTCCTTGCCGCCGAATGCCCGTCGCGGCGCATCCTGCAACATCTGACCAGCCGCTGGGGCGTTCTGGTGATGGTGGCGCTGGCCACCGGGCCACATCGTTTCGCCGCATTGCGGCGCAGGGTGGCGGGGGTCAGTGAAAGGATGCTGGCACAGGTGCTAAAGGATCTTGAGGCAGATGGGTTTGTGCTGCGCACCGCGCATCCGGTGGTGCCGCCGCATGTCGATTATGAGCTGACGGCCCTTGGTCAGACGGCGGCGGCGCGGCTGATCGGCCTGGTCGGCTGGATCGAGGCAGAGCTGGAGACTATTCTCGCCGCCGGTAAAAACGGCTCAGACAGTGACGCAGCTCTGGCCGAACGCGAAACGGAGCGGGGCTGATAGCCTAGGCGATGCTGCCTGCCCGACAAGGTGACCGAATCAGGCCGCAGCCCGCGCCCCCGCAGGGGAATCAGTGCCGGCTTCTTCTCCGCCGCCCCTGATTTCACGTAGCACTTCGCCCCATTTCGCCGGTTCTGCCGCAAGCCGGTTGCGGTTTCCCGGACGCTATGAACAGCAATCGCGCGGCCGCAGGGCTGAAAGGCCGACAGAAGCGCATATCTGGTCATAGCCCAGCCAAAGGCACCCAGCAGCGACGCGATGTCGAAAAACCGCATGAAATACTAGTGTTCGCTATCTCAGCCTCTGCAGAGACGGGCTGGGAAGCGAGGCGACACAACTTGCCGCAACAAGCAGCGAGACCATGGCTGCCACGGCGCATATCCGGCGCAAGGCTGACCTTAACGGGGCGAAGCAGCACAATCCGCCACAATCCCACTCCACAAACGGCGCAGACATCAAAGTGGCGTGTCGGGTCTCACTCCTGCCCTGATCCACAGGCGCCGGAGGAGCGGCTCTTCACCCCCCGACCGGCAAGGGCGGGCCAAATCTCTGGATCATGCGGTCGCGGATCTGATCGCGCGCCTGGCGATAGGCGGAAAGTTTGGCCTCGCGGCTTTCGCCAAGGCCGGTCGGATCAAGTATCGGCCAGTATTCAACCTCAAGATGATGCCAGCGCGTCAGCTCCAGCGCCTGGCGCTGGCTCGCGGGCGACAGCGCCACAATCAGGTCGAACTGCCCCAGATCATCGCCCCATTCCTGCATTTCCTCGAAAGACCGGGCGCGGTGGCGCGACAGTTCCACCCCGATCTCCTGGCAGACCGCGACCGAAAAGCCGTCCACCTCCATGTCATTCTTCACGCCCGCCGATTGGACATAGGCGCGCTGGCCGTAGAATTTCTTCGCCATCCCCTCGGCCATGGGGGAGCGCACCGCATTATGGTCGCAGCAGAACAGGATGGACTGCGGGAAATCGACCAAGCTTACCCCCAGTGCAGCACGCAGATCAGGGTAAAGAGCCGCCGGGCCGTGTCGCGGTCGACCTCGGCCTTGCCCTCGAGCCGTTCCTGCAAGATCGCGGCCCCCTCATTATGGATCCCGCGCCGCGCCATATCGATCGCCTCGATCTGGCTCGGCGGCAGGCGCTTCACAGCCTCGAAATAGCTCTCGCAGATCTGGAAATAATCCTTCACCACCTGGCGGAACGGGCCAAGGCTCAGATGGAATTCCCCGACCTGGGCCTCATCTTCGCGGGCAATCCCGAAGACCAGCCGCCCCTCCCGGATCGCCAGCGCCAGGCGATAGGGGCCGGGCGGCACCTCGCGCCCCTCGCGGGGGGGAAGGCCGAAGCTGTTCTCCTCCAGCAGATCGAAAATCGCGACCTTGCGCTCCTGCTCGATCTCCGGCGTCGGGCGCATAAGACCTTTCTCATCAATCTCAATATGGCAGATGCGGTTGGTCATGCGGGCGTTCCGGAAAATGCGTCACCCCTTGATGCCCGAGCGCGCGCCCACAAGCAAGCACAGCACCCGCCCATCCGACGTAAGTCAGCGGGCGCTTTTCATCTGTCTCTGAATATCCTCCGGGGGTCTGGGGGTGGAAAACCCCCAGCTGCGCCGCCTCACCCCGCGTTCAGCCGGTCGAGCCGCGCCCGCACGCTCAGCCCATGCGCCTCCAGGCTTTCCGACTTCGCCAGGCGCTCTGCCGCGGGCCCGATGGCCGCCAGCGCAGCCGGCGTCATTTTCGCAATCGTGGTGCGCTTGAGGAATTCCAGCACTGAAAGCCCCGACGAGAACCGCGCCGAACGCGCCGTTGGCAGCACATGGTTCGGGCCGCCGATATAGTCGCCAATGGCCTCGGGCGTCCATTGACCAAGGAAAATCGCGCCGGCATGGGTGATCTGCGCCGAGACAGATTCCGGGTCTTCGGTGCAGATCTCCAGATGTTCGGGCGCGACACGGTTCGAAAGCTCTGCCGCCTCGGAAAGGTCGCGCACCAGGATCACCGCGCCATTGTCGCGCCAGCTCGCTTGCGCGATCTCGCGCCGCTCCAGCGTCTCGAGGCGCTTCTCCAGCGCCGCCACACAGGCACGGGCAAAAGCCTCATCCGGCGTGACCAGAATCGCCTGGGCCGATGCGTCATGCTCGGCCTGGCTCAGCATATCCAGCGCCACGAAATCCGGATCCGCCGTGCCATCGGCGATCACAAGGATCTCGGATGGGCCGGCGATCATGTCGATCCCCACTTTACCGAACACCCGCCGCTTCGCTGCCGCGACAAAGGCATTGCCCGGCCCGGTGATCTTATCGACCGCGCGGATCGTCGCGGTGCCGTAGGCCAAAGCCGCCACCGCCTGCGCGCCACCGATCCGGTAGATCGTATCGACCCCGGCAAGCCGGGCCGCATAGATCACCAGCGGATTGACCTCGCCGCCCGGGGTCGGACAGGTGATCACCAGGCGCTCAACCCCTGCCACCCGGGCCGGAATCGCATTCATCAGAACCGAAGACGGGTAAGAGGCGAGCCCCCCCGGAACATAAAGCCCGGCAGCTGAAACCGGCGTCCAGCGCCAGCCAAGCGTTGCCCCTTCCGGGTCGGTCCACATCTGGTCCTGCGGCATCTGGCGGACGTGATAGGCGCGGATCCGTTCCGCCGCGAGCGTCAGTGCCGCCGCATCTTCGGGCGAGACTTTCGCGCATTCCGCCTCGATCTCTTCAGGCGTGAAGGCCAGCTGATCCGCTGTCAGCTCAAGCCGGTCAAAGCGGGCGGTGAGCTCGGTCACCGCAGCATCGCCCCGCGCCCGCACATCGGCGATGATCGCGGCGACAACATCGTCGACTTCGGGACTGTCCTCGCGCTTCATGCCAAGAAAAGCGGTGAAATCCGCCTCGAAGCCCGGATCCCGGGTGGAAAGGAATTGCGCCATTGCGGGCCTCCGCGCGTGATTGCCGCCAGTCTTGACCCGCGCATATCCCGCACTGTGCCCGAGGTAAACAGCGCCATATGGAAAAGGGCGGCGCGCATTGGAATGCACGCCGCCCTTTCTGAGTGTCAGCCCTGACTTATTGCGCCGGAGCGTCCGCAGGGGCCTCAGCGGGAACGTCAGCCGGAGCTTCTGCGGGCGCTTCAGAAGGAGCAGATTCTGCCGGCTCGACGCTGGTAGCTGCCGCGTCCTCGATGCTCGCCTTGACGATCACATCGGGATTCTCGGCAACCGCGCCATTCTGCTCTGCCGGGCCGCGCCTGATCTTGTCGACCACATCCATGCCCGAGATCACGCGACCGACAACGGTATATTGTCCGTCAAGGAAATCACCAGGCGCAAACATGATGAAAAACTGGCTGTTGGCCGAATTCGGATCCTGGCTGCGTGCCATGCCGACGATGCCGCGCTGGAACGAGATATCCGAAAACTCTGCGGGAATATCAGGCAGATGCGAGCCACCCATGCCGGCGCTGACGAATTCCGCCGGAATCTCCATCCCATGGAGCTTATAGGTGCCTTCAGCCGCACCTTTCGGCAATTTGGCAAGCTCTTCGGCCAGCGTCGCCGGTTTGCCGAACTGCACGTCGCCGGTCTGGGCCATGAAACCGTCGATCACGCGGTGAAAGACCACGCCATCATAGGCGCCCTCTTTTGCCAGGGTGACGATCTGTTCCACATGTTTCGGCGCCTTGTCCGACAGGAGATCAATGACCACGCGGCCATTCGCCTCGCCCTGGATGTCGAGCACCAGATTCGGCCCCGGCAGATCCGGCACGTCCTGCGCGAAAGCAGGTGCCGCCATCAGCAGGGAGGCCATGAGAACCTTACGCAACATCTGCCGCAACCCTCACAGTGATCATACGGTCGGGGGTGACCGGCGGCTCGCCCCGGGTGATCTTATCAACAAATTCCATCCCGGAAATCACCCGGCCGTAAACGGTATACTGGCCGTTCAGGAAGGAGTTGTCCTTGAAATTGATGAAGAACTGGCTGTTTGCCGAATTCGGGTTCTGCGACCGCGCGGCGCCGATCGTGCCGCGATCATGCGGCAGTTTCGAAAATTCTGCCGGCAGATCATCATATTGCGACCCACCCGTGCCCGAACGGCGCGGATTGTAGTCCTTTTCCATATTGGCGTGCTCTACATCACCGGTCTGGGCCATGAAGCCCTCGATCACGCGGTGGAAAGCCACATTGTCATAGGCTTTGTCGCGGGCGAGCTGCTTCATACGCTCGACATGCTTTGGTGCGACATCCGGGAGAAGCTCGATCACCACTTCGCCGTCTTTCAGCGTCAGGATGATGGTGTTCTCGGGGTCCTTGATCTCGGCCATTGTGCTTCCCTTGCAGGCTTCTGGTCGGGCGGGAAATTAACCGCAAGCGCCTCAGGGGGGAAGGGCAAATGGGCGTGATCGGTTGACGGGGCGGCAAAATGGGCGGAAAGAAATGCGCGAAAAGCAGGATGCACCCCGCCTGTTAGCGCTAAACCACCCCGAATGATGCATATTGGGAGAGACCGATGAGCTGGAAAACGCTGGATGATATCGCACTGGCCGGCAAAACCGTGCTGACACGGGTCGACATCAATGTGCCGATGGAGGGGGACCGGGTGAC
The DNA here is from genome assembly GCF_900105075.1 of Rhodobacter sp. 24-YEA-8. NCBI lineage: Bacteria > Pseudomonadati > Pseudomonadota > Alphaproteobacteria > Rhodobacterales > Rhodobacter > Rhodobacter sp. 24-YEA-8. Next base: position 879,352 of record NZ_FNSK01000001.1, on the reverse strand, counting down.
CGACACGACCCGGATCGACAAAATCCGCCCGACAGTCGAGGATATCATCGCGCGCGGTGGCAAAGTGGTGCTGCTGGCGCATTTCGACCGCCCAAAGGGCAAGGTCGTGCCGGAGATGAGCCTTGGCCGCATCGCCCCGGCCCTTGAGGCAAGCCTTGGCCGCAAGGTAATTTTCGCGACGGAAAGCACCGGCGATGTGGCGAAGGCCGCCATTGCTGCGGCGGCGCAGAGCGATGTCGTGCTGCTGGAAAACACCCGGTTCCATGCCGGCGAAGAAAAGAACGATCCCGCGCTTGCGGCAGAATTTGCGGCGCTTGGCGATGTCTATGTGAATGACGCGTTTTCGGCCGCGCACCGGGCACATGCCTCGACCGAAGCCCTTGCGCTTGCACTCCCCCATGCGGCGGGCCGGCTGATGGAGGCCGAACTGAAAGCGCTGGACGCAGCGCTTGGCACCCCTGCCCGCCCGGTGATCGCCGTGGTCGGCGGCGCGAAAGTGTCGACCAAGCTTGATCTTCTGGGGAACCTTGTCGGCAAGGTCGACCACCTGGCGATCGGAGGCGGCATGGCGAATACCTTCCTCGTTGCGCAAGGCATCGAGGTCGGCAAATCACTTGCAGAGCGCGACATGGCCGAGACGGCGCGCGCGATTCTGAAAAAGGCCGAAGAGACCGGCTGCCAGATCCACCTGCCGGTCGATGTGGTGGTGGCGCGCGAGTTCAAAGCGGGCGCGGCCAGCCAGATCACCAATGCATCGGGATGTCCTGCCGATGCGATGATCCTTGATGCCGGCCCGGAAACGGTGGCGCGGCTGAAAGCGGTCATGGGCCAGTCTGCAACGCTGATCTGGAACGGCCCGCTCGGCGCCTTCGAGATCCCGCCTTTTGACGCGGCGACGGTGGCGGCGGCGAAAGAGGCCGCGAGGCTGACCGAGGCCGGCAGGCTGATCTCGGTTGCAGGCGGCGGCGACACCGTTGCCGCGCTGAACCAGGCCGGGGCAGCAGGGGCTTTCACCTTCATCTCGACCGCCGGCGGCGCCTTCCTGGAATGGATGGAAGGCAAGGAATTGCCCGGCGTGGCGGCACTGCTCGCCTGAGGGCCGCTGCTCGCGCTAACAGCATTGCACGCAGCCCGGCGGAAAGGCTATGGCGCGTGCAAAACCTAATCTAGCTCCGGCAGAGGAAGACGACGATGACCAAGGAAAAAATGACGGCGCAGATCGGCAAGGGCCAGGGCTTTATCGCTGCCCTCGACCAGTCCGGCGGCTCGACCCCCAAGGCGCTGAAGCTTTACGGCGTTGAGGCCGATGCCTGGTCCGACGAGGCCGGCATGTTCGACCTGGTCCATGCCATGCGCGCCCGCATCATCAAATCGCCCGCCTTTTCCGGCGAGAAGGTCATCGGCGCCATCCTGTTTGAGCAGACCATGGACCGCGATATCGACGGCATCCCGACCGCGACCTATCTGTGGGAAAAGCGCGGCGTTGTGCCGTTCCTGAAGATCGACAAGGGGCTCGAGGCCGAGGTTAATGGCTGCCAGGTGATGAAGGCGATGCCAGAGCTTGATACGCTGCTGGAGAAGGCCGTGCGCGCCGGGATCTATGGCACCAAGGAACGTTCGGTGATTTCCGCCGCCAATGAAGACGGCATCAGGGCGGTGGTCGGTCAGCAATTCGCCATCGCGAAACAGGTGATCAGCCACGGGCTTATGCCGATCGTCGAGCCGGAAGTGACGATCTCGATCGCCGATAAAGCCGCCGCAGAAGCGATCCTGCGCCGCGAGATCCTTACGCATCTGGATGCCCTGCCCGAAGGCACGCAGGTCATGCTGAAACTCACGATCCCGTCGGAGGCGAACTTCTACGCAGCTCTGGTCGATCACCCCGCTGTCCTGAAGCTTGTGGCGCTTTCGGGCGGGTATTCGCGTGACGAGGCGAATAAGATGCTTGCGAAGAACCGCGGCATGATCGCGTCCTTCTCGCGCGCGCTGTCGGAGGGTCTGAATGCCCGGCAATCCGAGGCCGAATTCGACTCCACGCTGAAAGCGGCAGTCGATTCGATCCATGCGGCCTCGGTCGCCGGCTGATCAGGCGCCCGCCAGAACTGGCGCGGGCTCAACAGCTTTCGCATAAAACTGAAGGGAATCCCGCCATATGGGGGATTCCCTTCTGATTCGTTTGATGGCATGATCTTTCCCAATGGCCCCCGGAAAGAGGGGTGACAGTCGAGACGGACAGGACATGACCAGGCAACAACGTCGCCATAATATGGGCGGGCTCATCTACTTCGCCCTGATGTTCACTCTGGGTGCCTATTTCACCTTTGCCGCAGTGCAGGGCGATTATGGCGTGTTTCGCCGGGTCGAAATCCGCGCTGAGGCCAGCGGCCTGGCGGCAGAGCGCGACAAACTGGCAGTGCAACTGGCCGATATGCGGAACCTGACGCATCGGCTGTCGGATGATTACCTCGATATGGATCTGCTCGACGAACGCGCCCGCGATGTGCTGGGCTATATGCGTGCAGATGAGATCGTGATCCGCTGAAAACTCTGCGCAATCAGGGCTTTAACCGCGCACCGGATGCGTGTTTCGAAAGCCGATTGCGAAGCGGTTCCAGGCGTTGATCGTGGTCACAATCAAGGTCAGTTCCACCTGCTCCTGGGGCGAAAATTCTGCTGCAAGGGGCGCGTAATCTGAATCCGCTGCCCGGCTTTGTGGCAAAAGCGTCAGCGCATCCGCCCAGGCAAGAGCCGCCCGCTCGCGTGCATCAAAGGCGCTGCTTTCGCGCCAGGCCGCCAAGACGTCCAGCTTTTGCTGCGAAACCCCGGCCGCCCTCGCCTCGCCGCCATGCAGATCGAGACAGAAGGCACAGCCATTGATCTGTGAGACCCGCATTTTCAGCAATTCACGCAGAGGAATCGGGATGGAGAGCGATTTGATCTGCGCCTCGAGATCCAGCATCGCCTTCATGGCCGCCGGGGCCGCCTTATAATAATTCAGTCGCTCTGACATGGGCAGACATCCGGTTGCACGGGGTCACTGTTCACTTTGTGGCAGCATAGGCAGAGGCCCGGAGGAAGGCCAGACGCCTCTCACCGCGCCGCGCAGCTTGCGCTCATTTTCACTTTGACCCAATAATCCCCGATGCTGTATAGATGGTTTAACGCTAAACCATTTGCTGAACCTACTCCGGGGAGGAGCCCAATGGCACGCAAGCCCGATGCGAGACCCAATGTCTCGAAAGAAGATCTTCTGAAATACTACCGCGAGATGCTGCTGATCCGCCGCTTTGAGGAAAAGGCGGGCCAGCTTTACGGCATGGGGCTGATCGGGGGGTTCTGTCACCTCTATATCGGCCAGGAAGCTGTGGTCGTGGGCCTGGAGGCTGCGGCCAAGCAGGGTGACAAGCGCCTGACCTCTTACCGCGACCATGGCCATATGCTGGCCTGCGACATGGACCCGAAAGGCGTCATGGCAGAGCTGACCGGGCGCATCGGGGGCTACTCGAAGGGCAAGGGCGGCTCGATGCATATGTTCTCGAAAGAGAAGCATTTCTACGGCGGCCACGGGATCGTTGGTGCACAGGTGCCGCTGGGCGCGGGGCTGGCATTTGCCGATAAATATCTCGGCAATGACAATGTGACCTTCACCTATTTCGGCGATGGCGCGGCCAACCAGGGCCAGGTCTATGAGACCTATAACATGGCGGAACTCTGGGATCTTCCGGTGATTTTCGTCATTGAAAACAACCAGTATGCCATGGGGACGAGCGTGAAGCGCTCGACCAAATCGACGACCCTGTTCGAGCGCGGCGTGGCCTACGGAATCCCCGGTGAGCAGGTTGACGGGATGGATGTGCTGGCGGTCAGGGCGGCAGGCGAGAAGGCCGTGGCCCACTGCCGTGCGGGCAAGGGCCCCTATATCCTCGAAATGATGACCTATCGCTATCGTGGTCACTCGATGTCGGATCCGGCGAAATACCGGACGCGTGAAGAGGTCGAGAAGATCAAAACCGAGAAGGATTGCATCGAGCATGTCCGCGATCTGCTGTTGCAGGGCGGTCTGGCCTCGGAAGACGATCTGAAGAACATCGACAAAGAGATTAAGGCGCTGGTGAATGAGGCGGCTGAATTCTCGAAAGAAAGCCCGGAGCCGCCGCTGAGCGATCTCTGGACCGATATTACCGTCTGAGGGGGAGAGAGATCATGGCAGTTGAAGTTCTGATGCCGGCTTTGTCTCCGACGATGGAGGAAGGCACGCTGGCGAAATGGCTGGTGAAAGAGGGTGACGTGGTCAAATCGGGCCAGGTCATTGCCGAGATCGAGACCGATAAAGCAACGATGGAATTCGAGGCGGTGGATGAGGGGATCATCGGCCGGTTGCTGGTGACCGAGGGCACCGCAGGCGTGAAAGTGAACACGCCGATTGCGGTTCTGGTAGAAGAGGGCGAAAGCGCGGATGCCGTGGCTGCCGCCCCTGCCCCGGTCGCTGCTCCGACTGCGTCTCCGGTGGCCGCCGCCGCGCCGGCCATCGAGGCCGTCCCGGCGGCAGCTGCCGCACGCCCGGTGGCGGTGGAAGCCGCCAAAGGCTGGCCGCACAGCGACCTGCCCGAAGGTGTGGCGACGAAGACCATGACCGTGCGGGAAGCGCTGCGCGAGGCCATGGCGGAAGAGATGCGCGGGGACGGCAATGTCTTCCTGATGGGGGAAGAGGTTGGCGAATACCAGGGCGCCTATAAGATCAGCCAGGGTTTGCTGGACGAGTTCGGCCCGAAGCGCGTGGTCGACACCCCGATCACCGAGCATGGGTTTGCCGGGATTGCGGTCGGCGCCTCCTGGGGGGGGCTGCGCCCGATCGTCGAGTTCATGACCTTCAACTTCGCCATGCAGGCAATTGACCACATCATCAACTCGGCCGCGAAGACGCTTTATATGTCGGGCGGTCAGATGGGATCTCCCATCGTGTTCCGTGGCCCGAACGGGGCGGCAGCCCGGGTTGGCGCCCAGCACAGCCAGGACTATGCGGCCTGGTATGCGGCGATCCCGGGGCTGAGAGTTGCCATGCCCTATTCGGCGGCGGATGCGAAGGGCCTGCTGAAGACGGCGATCCGCGACAACAACCCGGTGATCTTCCTCGAAAACGAGATCATGTATGGGCGGAGTTTCGAGGTGCCGGTGGGCGATGACTTCGCCATCCCCTTTGGCAAGGCCTCGGTGATGCGGACGGGGACAGATGTAACACTGGTTTCGTTCGGAATCGGCGTTGCCCATTCGCTGGCCGCAGCGGAGCTTTTGGCCAAAGAGGGGATCGAGGCAGAGGTGATCAACCTGCGCACCCTGCGGCCGATTGACTATGACACGGTGCTGGCCTCGGTGCAGAAGACCAATCGTTGCGTGACGGTCGAAGAGGGCTTCCCGGTGGGCTCTATCGGCGATCACCTGGCATCGACGATCATGCAGCGCGCGTTTGACTATCTGGACGCGCCGGTTGTGACCTGCACCGGCAAGGATGTGCCGATGCCCTATGCGGCCAATCTGGAAAAGCTGGCGCTGATCACGCCTGCCGAAATCGTCACTGCCGTGAAATCGGTCTGCTACCGCTGAGGGAGGAAAAAAGATGGCAATTCAGATCCTGATGCCCGCGCTTTCCCCGACCATGGAGGAAGGCACGCTGGCGAAATGGCTGGTGAAAGAGGGCGATGTGGTCAAATCGGGCCAGATCATCGCCGAGATCGAGACCGATAAGGCGACGATGGAGTTCGAGGCGGTCGATGAGGGCGTGATCGGCAAGATCCTGATCGCGGAAGGCACTGCCGGCGTAAAGGTCAATGATCCGATTGCCGTGCTGCTGGAAGAGGGCGAGGATGCTTCGGCAGCCTCTGCGCCCGCCGCTGCAGCGCAAGCCGCAGCAGTGGAAAGCCCGGCCGAGACGGCCCCGGTCGTGGCTTCGGCTACAGCACCGGCACCTGCTGCGGCACCGGTCGCCAGCGGCGCGCGCGTCTTTGCTTCGCCGCTCGCGCGGCGGATTGCGAAAGACAAAGGCGTCGATCTGACAGCGGTGAAGGGCACCGGGCCGCATGGCCGCATCGTCAAGGCCGATGTGGAACAGGCGAAATCGGGGACCGCGCCGGCAACGGCGCCTGCGGCAGCGGCCGTCGCTGCGGGCTCGATACCCGCAGCGACGGCGACCCCGGCCCCGGCAAAGGCCGCACCCGCCGGGCTCTCGCCGGAGACGGTTCTGAAAATGTATCAGGATCGCCAGTTCGAAGAAGTCGCGCTCGACGGCATGCGCCGCACGATCGCCGCGCGTCTGACCGAGGCCAAACAGACCATCCCGCATTTCTACCTGCGCCGCGACGTGAAACTCGATGCACTGATAGCCTTCCGGGCCGAGCTGAACCACGCCCTCACCGGGCGCGGTGTGAAGCTCTCGGTCAATGACTTCATCATCAAAGCCTGCGCGATTGCGCTGCAGGAGGTGCCTGATGCCAATGCGGTCTGGGCCGGCGACCGGATCCTGAAGCTGAAACCCTCGGATGTCGCTGTTGCCGTGGCCATCGAGGGCGGGCTCTTCACGCCGGTTTTGCGCGATGCGGATAAGAAATCGCTTTCGGCGCTTTCGGCTGAGATGAAGGATCTGGCACATCGCGCGAAATCGAAAAAGCTTGCACCGCATGAATATCAGGGCGGAAGCTTTGCGATCTCCAATCTCGGCATGTTCGGGATTGAGAATTTCGACGCCGTGATCAACCCACCACACGGCGCGATCCTTGCCGTCGGGGCCGGGCTGAAAAAGCCGGTGGTGGCTGATGATGGCTCGATTGGCGTGGCGACGATGATGTCGATGACGCTTTCCGTCGATCACCGCGTCATCGATGGCGCATTGGGGGCTCAGTTCCTCAAGGCGGTGGTCGAGGCGCTTGAGAACCCGGTCACCATGCTGGCCTGAGCCCGCAGAATATCTGGAAACCGCACAAGGCGGGGGCTCTGCCCCCGCCTTCGCATTTTCAATGCGAAGGCTTCCCCGGGATATTCAGGCGCAGATGAAATCAGCCACGTGCTTCGAGATGTTTCAACAGGGTGATGCTGCGGCGTGCGACAGTTGCGATGACGCCCGCTCCGATCAGCCAGAGCGCCCAGGTCATCAGGGTCGCGCCATCGGTGCTGACCGGCAAAAAAGCGGCGAGCAAAGCGGCAACGGTCAGCGCCGCCATCCGGTGCGGCTTCGCCATCGGGCCACGGAAATCGGGCGCAAAGCCTTCGGCGCGGCCCAGTTCCCGCAGCCAGGCGGTGATCAGCGCGAGCGCTCCGACCCCGAGGCCGAGTGCCGGCGCCGCCGCGAACAGCCCTGCCCCCCAGAAAAGCAACAGATCCGCGGCGCGGTCCGGGGCTTCGTTCCAGTAAGCGCCAGAGGGGGTCGCCGTGCCACCCTCAACCGCGACCATGCCATCGAGCAGATTGCATAAAAGGCGCAGCTGGATCGTCAGGGCGGCAAGTACAAGCAAGAGCCCCTGCCCGATCGGCCCCGAAGCCGAGGCCGCCCAGAAAAAGAGCAGCCCAAGCGCGGCAAAGACCACCGAAGCCTGGGAAATCTGGTTCGGCGTGACCTGGCGTTGCACCAGGGATTGCGCGAGGCGGACCATCAGCCGGTTGCGGCGGGCACGGATCGGGCGACGGTTCGCCGCTTCGGCATCCGGCCGGGGTTCCGCCTGAAAGATGGCACGGGGATCTTGCATGTCGTCATCTGTCATGGGTCAGGTCCAGAACCAGCGGGTGAGATGGAAGAAAATTGGCGCGGCAAAGACAACTGAATCGAGCCGATCGAGAAACCCGCCATGACCTGCTATCAGGTGCCCCCAATCCTTCACGCCCTTGTCGCGTTTGATCGCAGACATCACCAATCCGCCAAAGAACCCCATCAGCGTCACCGCAAGCGCCATACCGGCCGCCTGGAGCATGGAGAAAGGCGTCATCCACCAAAGTGCGGCCCCGGCGGTGGTTGCGGTCATCACGCCGCCGATCAGCCCTTCCCAGGTTTTCGAGGGCGAGAGCTGCGGTGCCACAAGGCGGCTGCCAAACAGCTTGCCCCAGACATATTGCATCACATCTGAAAGCTGCACCGTAAAGATAAGCCAGGCGATCAGGATAACCGAACGGCCCTCATACCCTTCGATATGCAGCGTCAGAAGCGCGGGCACATGGCTCACGCAATAGACACAGATCATCAGCGCCCATTGGGTTTCAGCAACGCGGGTCAGGAAGCTTTTCGTCTCGCCCCTGAGCGCCGAGACGACCGGCATCAGCAGGAAGGCATAGACCGGGATGAAAATCGCATAGAGCCCGTACCAGTCGAGACCTACCAGCCAGTATTGCACCGGCAGCACAATGAAAAACGCCCCGGCCAGCGACCAGTGATCGGCGCGGGCCTTGGCCGTCAGGGTCAGAAACTCCCTGAGCGCCGAGAAAGAGAGCACCGCGAAAAGGATAACCACTCCCGGTCTGCCAGCCAGAAAGGCCAGCGACAAAAGGATCACCATTCCCCACCAGGCCGCGATCCGGGCGTTCAGGTTCTCGATCACCGGATTGTCGCCATCCGGCGCGATCCTTGCGCGCAAAGCTTCGCCGATCAGGGTGGCGATCACCAGGATCACGCCCACGCCAAGCAAGAGCCAGATGAGATGCGGAGTCGCGCTCATGCCGGCACCGTCTCTTTCAGCGCGATCAGCGCAGCATGGCTGCGGGCGAGGAAATCTGCCTTCTCTTCGGTTTCGCCCAGATGCAGCGGGGCGCCGAAGGTCAGGGTGCAGATCAGCGGCAGCGGAATGATCTCCCCCTTGGGCATCACCCGGTTGAGGTTCGAAATCCAGACCGGCACGAGATCAATTTCGGGATTTTGTCGGGCAAGATGGTAAAGGCCGGTGCGGAAGGGCAAGAGCGGCTCTTCGGTCATATTGCGGACGCCTTCGGGAAAGAGGATCAGCGAAGATCCCTCGGCCAGGGCCTTGCCCATCAGGGCAACCGGATCCTCGACCCGCTCTTCCGGGCGGCGGTCAATCAGCACGGCGTTGAAGACATCGCGGCCAATAAAGGCGCGAAGCGGGGTTTTCAGCCAGTATTCCAGCGCAGCGACCGGCCGGGTGCGCGCCCTGAGCATCGGCGGCAGCACCGTCCAGAGCAGCACGAAATCGGCATTGGAAGTGTGGTTGGCGAAATAGACGCGCTGCTTTGGCAGCGGCTCGATCCCCGACCAGATAGCGCGCGGAGCAGTTACGATCCGCGCGAAAAGGGTGATTGCGCTGCCGGCAAAAGCGGCAGCCGATTTGCGCAAGAAAGCCTTTACCCTGGAACCATTACCTGCCGTCAAATGCCCTGCTCACTCCGCCCTGAATTGCTGATCCATGCTCAGCGCAGGCTGGGCGCAGCCGGCCTTGCCAACAACACGCGCCGGAACCCCGGCGACAGTGGTTTCCGGCGGCACTTCCTCAAGCACGACCGAACCAGCCGCGATCCGCGAGCAATTGCCGACCCGGATATTACCCAGAACCTTGGCGCCCGCTCCGATCAGCACACCATTGCCGATTTTGGGATGCCGGTCGCCGTCTTCCTTCCCGGTGCCGCCGAGTGTCACCGAATGCAGCATCGAGACATTGTCGCCAACGACCGCAGTCTCTCCGATCACGATGGAATGCGCATGGTCGATCATGATGCCCTTACCGATCCGGGCAGCGGGGTGGATGTCGACCCCAAAGGCCTCGGACACCCGCATCTGCACGAAATAGGCCAGATCGACGCGCCCCTTCTCCCAAAGCCAATGGCCGATCCGGTACGCCTGCACCGCCTGGTAGCCCTTGAAGAACAAAACGGGCTGCAGGTAGCGATGGCAGGCCGGGTCGCGTTCATAGACCGCCATGAGATCGGCACGTGCCGCCGCGCCAAGTTCGGGCGCGGCACCATAGGCCTCATCGGCGATTTCGCGCAGGATCTGTTCGCTCATCTCACCCGAGGCGAGTTTTAGCGAAAAGCGGTAAGCCAGGGCCCGCTCAAAAGTGGCGTGGTGCAGCAGGCCCGAATGGATCAGGGCACCCAGCAGCGGCTCGGCGCGGACAGCCTCCACCGCTTCGCTGCAGATCCTCGTCCAGACCGGATCGAGCGTCGTGACACGTTGTCTGGTTTCGGCCATGGCAATCCCCGTAACGAGCCGCCGCAATCAGCGGGCGGAAACAGCAAGGATTATCTCCGATGCAGGCAGAATCGGCAATCCGGAAAGGAAGATGTTCCGGCCAGGCTCAGGGGGCCACTGCCAGTGACCGAAACGGACCCGCTCCGAAGGAGGGCGACAGCTGGGCGACCATCACCGTAAAGCCGGACTGCGCGCCATCCGCCACCTGCTGCGCCAGCGAATAGGCATAGTGAGGCGCGGATGTTGCCACCTCTCGTCTGATGACATCCGCGACGAGAATTCGCACCATATATCCCTCGCTTTCTTCGGAAAGCGGCACTTCGGTCTGTTGCCAGCTGTCGCCCCCGATCCGCGTCCGCCGGATCCAACTTAGACTCAGATCCCGGCCGGCCTGCGCAGCGCTGCGCAAATGGCTGACTGGCATTGGCCGCAAGCCGATCCCGTCGAAAGCCGTCGCGATCTCAACCACATTCGGATCATCATAGCCACGCCCAGATGCACCGATCCGGTATCGGCGCGAGAGGCCCAGAGCATCCCCTGCCAGTTCCATTTGCGCCGGCACCCCATCCAACAGCACAACAGTACTGCCCACGGGCCAGGCTGCAGGCATGACCCCATCCGTCCCCGCCTGGCCGCGCAGCCGGAGCGAAACCTCCCAGGTTCTGGGCGCGACCAACTCGGCCCCGGCAAACTGGATCACCTCCCAATTGCCGGCAGAGCCATCGCCGATCGCCATCACATTGGCGCCATTGAGTACCGCAACCGGATCGGCCGCACTCAGCACGCCAGCACTCAGCCGGATCCGCAGCGGCTCTCCCCGGTCCCAGACGCCCGGCCGCGCGGCAAGAAGTTCGGTCTCAGTACGCCCGATGACCGACGGTGCGGTGACAATGCGGTTTAAGGTAAAGCCGCCAACCGCAGTCTGCGACCAGAGCGCGACCAAGCCCGGCCAGGGGCGTGCTCCCACTGCAATATAGGGCCGATGCGGTTGTTCATCCCCCCTGAGCAGCGGCAGGTCGAGAAACACCGGCCAGACCGGAACCGGCGAGACAAAGGGTGCCAGGGAGGACGGCACGCTGCCTTCATCGCGGACCTCATAGATCCCACCCTCAATTCGCACTGCCTCGATACGGCGCTGTTCGGTCTGCTCTACGCGCTCCACCCGCCAGGCTGAGCCATCTTGCGTTGATATCCGATCCCCCGGCCCGACATCCATACGCGAAAGCGGCAGGCTGAGGCGCAAACCATCCCGCGCGATCCGCGATTCTGCCAGCCAGCGCCGGGTCACACCAACCCCCTCCGCCGATGTCATCGCAAGCGAAACCTCGGTCCCCGCGACGCGGTGCAACCTGTCCCCGGGGTGCCGGGTCTCGGCCATCCGCGCCTCGTAACCTGCCTCTGCGTCGATAAAGCCAAGACGGATCGACTCGCCGATCTCGACCACTGGCGCGCGCGTCACTTCGGCCTGGCCCTCCAGTTCGTCCACCGCATAGAGTTCGGGGTCGAGCCGGTGATCAATGCCTGGCAAACGGCGCTGGAAGACCAGTTTGCCACCAAGGTCGAAAGCATCGACGCCGAATATCTGCAACAGCGGTTGCAGGCTTGCGCGCCCGCTTTGCACCTGATCCACCAGATAGCCGCGCAGAACAACCTGAGCCGTCACCGTATCCGCCATCGCGATGCCATGGCTGCCGCAAATCTCTCTGATCACGGCCGAAAGCGGCTGGCCGGTCGCCCGCCCGTTCAGCCAGTGGCCGCGCAGATAGGCCGGCCCGTCGGTCCATTTATCCACGCGGCCAGGGAATTCCGGGAAAGGCCGCGCATCCCAGGCCCAGACATGGGCGCGGCTCATATCTATCATCCGCCCGTCATAGAGCGAGGATCGCGGATTGATCGCCGGATCGCGCCAATAGCTGTTCATGGCGCGCAGATACTGCATCTGGATCAGATCATCCCTCGCCCCGTTCGAGGCCCGCGGTAATGCCGATTCCGAGGACATGAGATCGAGGAATTTATTCGGCTGGTTGGTGCCCTTGTCGACCGCCGCACAGCCATATTCGGTAAAGAGGATCGGCTTTGATTGCGGCTCCCACGCCGTCGGGGTGAGTGAACGTTCCCCATCTGCCCGGCCGTGATGCGGCATCTGCCACCAGCTGCGCAGATCCTTGACCCGAAATACCCAGGGCTCCGCAAAGGCGCCATCTTCAATGGGCAGCCGGAGCTGGGCCGCCTCCCCCTCCGGGCTGTCGTAATACCAGTCGAACCCCTCGCCGCCCTCGATATTGGCCTTCAGATAGTCCAGGTTCCAGACCGCCAGCCAGTCGGCGTCGGCGTGATCTTCGCCATCGCGCCAGTCGGACAGCGGCATGTAATTGTCGATCCCGATGAAATCTACCGCCGGATGCGCCCAGAGATCATCCAGCGGGAAGTAGAGATTTCCATCCGCGACATAGCTGCCATATTCGGTCCAGTCAGCGGCATAGCTGATCTTGACCGCCGGCCCGAGGATCACCCGCACCTCAGCCGCAAGCTTCATCAATGCTGCCACAGTCGGGAAAGCGTCGTCTCCATTGCGGATCTGCGTCAGGCTGCGCATCTCAGACCCGATACAGAACGCATCGACGCCACCGGCAAGGGCGCAAAGATGCGCATAATGCAGGATAAAGCGGCGATAGCCCCATTCTTCCGGGCCAGAATACAGGATATGAGTGCCCGCCGCGCTGAAATGCGCCGGCTGTGCCGTGCCGAAAAAGGCCGCAACCTCGGTGTCGGCCAGTGCCGTTCGATCCGTGCTCCCCTGACGCCCCGGTGCCTGATCGGTGGTGATGCGTCCCCTCCAGGGCATGACGGGCTGATCCGCCGCGCCCGACCAGGGATCGGGAAGCCGGTTTTCCGGCTGTTGTTCCATCAGGATAAACGGATAAAACATCACCTCTTTCCCATCCGCCCGGATGGCACGTATCGCCTCGATGACCGAGGCATCGGCAGGCGTGCCGCCATAGACGGGGCCGCTGTCGCGCCTGGGCACTTCGCCGGCTGTTGCCCGTGTCACGCCCCCCGCATGCCAGGCCATCCCCTGACCATCATGGTCGCGCTGTTCGACTTTGGGACGGATCTCGCACCTGCCGCAGCGCAGATCGCTTCCGAACCAGGACACGACCAGTGACACCGAACCACAATTCGGCAACTCGCCAGAGAGCTGATCGAGCCCGGTTCGAAAATCGGTATGGCCCGAGGGCGAGGTGCTGTTGATCGCGACATTCTCGCCCGGGCCATAGCTGAAATGGACCGGGGTCGTCGCCAGCGCATATTCTCCGGTTCCGGGGATCATCGCGACAGCACTCACCAGTCCGGAAAGCGTATCCTCTGGGGCCACATGCGGCCCCTGCGCACTGCGCACCACCTCGAAACTGAACTGCGGCACCCGGTTGCCATAAGCGGTCACGTCGAGATCCTCGATCACCACATAAGCAAGACCGCGAAACGCCGGCACTTCCCCCTCGCCCTCGACCGCTTCGATCATGGGGTCGGGCAGTTGCGCCTCGGTACCATGATAGACCCGGAGCGAAAGGCTGCGCGGCTCGATCTCGGTACCATCGGCCCAGATCCGGCCAACGCGCAGGATCTCGCCCTCGCAAAGCCCGATCGCGAGGCTGACGGTGTAAGAATACTCCGTCACCGACGGCCCCGACGGCGCCCCCTTGCCACCCCGCCGGGAACGGCTGTGCTCCTCATATTGCGACGCCCAGATCACATGGCCCGCCAGCCGCATCCGGCCCCAGAGCTTTGCGATGGCTTTGCCCTCACCCGCGCTCATCAGCCGGAGCCGGTCAATGCGACCGACCTCAACTGCATCCGCGCCCCCGCCGAGGATCTTCTGGTCAATGACCCGACCTACAGTAGCCCCGACTGCGCGCCCGATAACGGCGCCCGAAAGGCCCAGAACAGTGCCGCCAAAGCCCGCACCAAATGCGGCTCCGGCCGCCGAGAGCAAAAGCGTTGCCATCGTGTATCGCTCCGTCTGTCAGATCGGCGGAAAGGAAAAGCGCGCAGCAATGCGCCGCGCCCAGGGGAATGTGAGTGCGCTTTCACTGACCGCGTGACCGGAAAAGGCATGGATGAACCGTGCATCGCGCCCCGTGGCCGACTGGAGCCCAAGGTGCTTTGCCGCCCCCCCGTCCCGCATCCGGAACAAAAGCACGTCGCCAATGGCAGGCGCGGTCTCTTTGGCGATCAGCCAGGTGAAGGCCGCCTCCTGTAAAACCTCGCCTGCGCCGGCCTCGGCCCAGTCGGCGCTGTAGGCTGGCAGCGCACAGGGCTCGGCCCCGTAAAGTTTGCGCCAGATGCCCCGGATCAGACCGAGACAGTCGGCACCGGCGCCGGCACAACTCGCCTGATGAACATAGGGAGTTCCAAGCCAGAGCCGCGCCTCCGAAACCGCGCGCAATGCCGTGCGGACCGTTGCGTCAGTTTCTCCCATTTGTATTCGCCCAGATCGGCAAGACGCGCCGGCCCCCGGTCGCGGGTCGGTCAGAGCGCGGGTAGCTTGTCAGCCAATCCTCCTCCGGAACATGAGGAAAACCTCGAAAATTATTGAAATTTCTGAACTTATCCCGACAACTTCCAACCTGTTTATCGCAACCGGCAAAGAGCCGAAGCTGATCCCCCGCCATCAGCGGCGCACGAATGCCCTCCCAAAGTACGACGCGCCGCCCCCCGGGCCGCAGATCATCCGAGCGGATCATCGCGCTGAGACCGGCTGCAGCACCGCTGAGCACGTTCAGGCGGCCATGTTCAAACCAGCGCGGATCAAAGCCCGGCAGGGCTTCAAAGGTGAACTCTCTGCGATCATCGCTGACCTGCTGCAGTCCGATGTCGCAGAAATAGCCAGGGGTCTGGAGGCTGACCTTGCAGCGAACATCCCCCAGCACGGCCGAGCAACTCCGCGTATAGGCAAAGCCCCCCGGCTGCCCCAGCGGTTCAGCAAGGCCGCGCAACTCCGCCCGAAATGCCGCGCCACGCCGGCTCACCTCGCCCAGCGAGCCACGAAACAACTCGCGCCGCTCTGAGGGCTGCGCCCAGGCTGCAAGCCAGATCCGCACCTCGGCACCGTCATACCGCCCCGCATCCAGATCCTCAGCCGTGATCGCCGCAGCACTGAGTGCCCCGACAACCTCGGAATTGTCCACCGCAAGGCCTGTGGCCTGTTGAAGTGCGCTTGCGGTCAGACCCGACCCCGCGCGATGGATCACTCCCTCGACTGCAAGATCACAATCGTGATCGGTGAAGCCAAGCACCTCGCCATCCGGCCTTTCAATGGTCCACAGATGGCAAAGGCCCGTCACCCCGGTCTGCAAATGCTCGTCCAGCGCAAGTCTCACAGTCTGATCTCCACCACCGGGACATTCGGAACATCGCCGGCCTGAAAGCTCGCGACGGAAACCTGGATCCGGTCGGCGTCGAACCGCACCGGCACATCGAACTCAAACCCCGCAGTGACCCTTGCGCCCAAAGGAGGAGGCACTTCGAAAAGGACCTCGCCCTTCGCGCTGTCGACCGTGAACTCGATGCCCCCGACCTTTGGATCATCGGCCAGCGCGACCAGCACGGACCCCGCCACAGGCTTGCGGATCGGCCGCGAATAATCTTCCGCACCCGATCTGTAAGACTTCAGAAGCGGGAAAGCCGTATTTACCCCATCCCCATGTCCGAGAAACTGATCCAGGGGACCAACTTTCCCCGATGGCAGACAGGAACGATAATCCGACCAGTCCTTCCAACGAAACCCATGCAACTGCCCGCGCCGCGCCTCGAAAAAGGCGATCAGCGCCTCCAGATCGTCCAGTGATCTGAGCCCGACCCCCGCGTCGTAATGCCGGCGCGAATGAGCCCAGGGAGTGTTGCGCTCCTCGAACCCGTTGGTGAGCGTCACAATCTCGGTGCGGCGCTCCGGCCCGCCGACCGAACCGAAGCTCAGATTGGCGGGGAACCTTACTTCATGAAACATGCGCCTCTCCTCACCGATTGCGCTGACCGCGTGCCAGCGCACGCCCCAGCTGTGCCGCGATCTGGCTTTCCGAGCGCCGGAACCCCGTCACATCGGGGGTGGAAATGTTCATCACCACATGCACAGGCCGGCCGCTGCCTTGGGTCAGCACCCCGAGCCTCCCATCCGCGCCGCGGCTCAGTGGCATGATGGCCTCCGGACCGGCCTCGCCCATCAGCCCATGCCCGCCCCGCATCGGAAACGACACCGGGCCCGAAACCACACCACCATTGGCAAAAGGCATGACCCGCCCCTGCGCAAAACCCGCGCCATTGGCAAAAGGCATCAGCCCCGACATCAACCCGTTGATCCCATTTGCAATCGCCCCGCCGGCCGCAGTGTGGATAGGCCGCATCGCGACCGAATAGACCGTATCCACAATCGTCTGAGCCACCCCCCTCAGCGCGTCCGAGAGCCGCAGCCCGTCAAAGGCCAGCCCGTCAAACGCCCGCCTGAGGCCCCCCGCAATACCATTCGACAACGTCGAAACTTCGCGCGAGGTGAAGGTCGCACTATCCCTCAGCCGTGCCAGCTCACCATCAAAAGCCGCGACCATCGCAGCCGAGGCCCCCAGCCTGTCCTCAAGCCCCGCCAGCTGTTCCGCCAGCAGATCCGGTTCCGCCATTTTCGTCCCCTTTCATTCGTGCTGCCCCCCGATCGGGGAAAGACGCGGCGAGTTCTGCCAGCCGCGCCCGCGTCAGGGGCGGAGTCCCCCGCTCCGCCCCCAGCATGATCCGCAACTCGACCGGCGTGATGCTCCAGAACACGCGCGGTTCCAGCCCCAGCCCATGCAGCCCCGCCCGGATCAGCCCCGGCCAGTCGAAGCTGCGGTTCATTTCGTCTCTCCGAGGGAGAAAGCCCGGGCCAGAAGCTCCGCTGCGGCCTTTGCCGCAGCCACCGGCCCGCCGCCGATCTCGACAGCGACCAGATCGCCCGCCTGTCCTCTCCAGCCGCCGCCCCTCAGGCCCGCAACCACCAGCGCCAGCACGTCACGGCCCGAAAACCGCCCCCCCTCGAATCGCTCGACCAGATCCATCAGCGAGGCGTCACCCAGCCCCGCCTCCAGCTCCGCCAGCGCGCCAAGCGTCAGCTTTGCCACATGCGGCACCCCATCAAGCGTGATCTCCACCTCACCCGCATAAGGGTTCACCATCAGAGCGCCGTGAAGCTGAGGGCGCCCGCCGAGGCGAGCGAGACCTCATAGGTCGCCTCGCCATTATGGCTGCCGGAATATTCAAGGCTGGTAATCTGGAACTGTCCCTGCACCACGCCGAAATCCGGGATCACCACCTGGAAGGACGGGATCTCACCGTCAAAGAAGATCTGGCGGGCGCGCTCATCGGTTTCTGCATCTCGAAACACGCCAGACCCAGAGATGCTCGCCGATTTCACCCCCGCCCCCGCCAGCAATTCTCGCCAGCCACCCGAGCTCTCAAGACTGGTGACCTCCACCGTTTCAGCATTGAAACTGGCGCGGGTTGCCCGAAGGCCGGCAATGGTTTCGAACTGGCCATCGCCAGTCTGGTCGATCTTGATCAGAAGGTCTTTCCCGGCCTGAACTGCCATGGTTGTCTCCTTGAAAGAGTGAATGCGGAGATCAGAGTTCGATCCGCGCCCGGAAGGTCAGGTCGATGCGCCGCACAGCGCCCTCGCCGATCCGTCTCGCCACAGCGCGGTCAAAGGAAAGGCGCACCAGCCGTCCGCGCGACAGCGTCGGCATCGGCCCCGCCAAAAGATCCGAGATCGCCACTGAAACGGTTTTTGCCGCCAGAAACCCCTCGGCATCACTGATCACACTGATGACCAGCCGGTGATCCGCGCCCTCTCCCGATTGATCCGAAGCATCGCGGACCTCCTCCGGCCCGATCAGCACGAAAAGCCCCGGCGGCGATGGCGGCAGTGCGTCATGCACCGCAACCCCCGCCAGAGCCGGCGCCGTGCTCAGCCGCCGGAAGACCGCCATTTGCAGGGCTGCTGCTGCGGCATAGCTCATTTCGGCGCCTCCTCGCGGCAGGTGCAGGTCAGCCACAGGCCGCCCTGCTCATTCTCGGCCACCGCGAGGATGGTAAAAATGCGGGCCCCCAGCCTGAACCGCTGTTCTGGGCGCGGGCGGGCGGGCGTCCCGACGGCTGCGCCGCGCACTGTGATCCGCCAGGCCACCGAGGACAGGATTACTTCCTCACCCGAAGGATCGCGGCCACTGCCCGCCACCATCTCTGCCCAGAGCAGACCCACCAGCGCCCAGCTCAGCGTGAACCCTCCGACGCCGTCCGGAAGCCGGCTCGCCTCCTCAAGCGCGAGCTGCTGGCGCAGCTGCGGCACCCTCATCGCCGCCCCCCGCCCAGCACGCGGATCAGCCGCCAGCGCCCGATCAGGCTTTCGACCGCGCCTGGCAGACCCGCACCCCGCGTGCCCGGATCATGCCGGAATTCGTAATATTCTGCTGCAAGCAGCATCACCGCCTGTTGCAGATCAGCAGGCACCCCGGCCCAGGTCGCCGAGAAACCTGCCTCGAACAGCAGCCTTATCCCGCCCCCGGTCGCAGGTTCCGGCAGCGCGGCACCCGTCCCTGCGACCCGCGGGCGATGCTGATCCTGTATCAGCCGGTAGCGCGCCGGATTGACCGCACTCGCGACACCCGCCGGCGAGACCAGTTCGACACTCACCAAAGACGTGACCGGCGCCAGCGGCAAAGCCTGGGCATCGGCATCGCGCCAGACCTCCATCTCCAGCAGGAACCGCCGCCGGACCAGCGCCTTGGCAACCCGCCCTTCGATCGCCGCAATCGCCGCGCGCAGATGGCTCTCCAGCAGTGCATCCTGATCCGCCGCCAGCGCAAACCCGCTGCCAAGACGCAGATGTTCCTTCAGCGCGTCCAGCGGCAGGCTCGCCACCGGCACCACCGTCTCTTCCGTCAGTCTCATAACCTGCGCCCCCCAATACTCTCAGCCGAAGAAAGCGGGCCAGGCCGCGAACGGCCCGGCATCAGGTCGTCAGGAGGTCGCAACACGCAGCAGTTTGATGGCTGCGTAATCAGCAATGTCACCGCCCACGCGCTTGGTGGCATAGAAGAGGACATGCGGCTTGGCCGAGAACGGGTCGCGCAGAATGCGCAGATCCGGGCGCTCAGCTATGGTATAGCCGGCGTGGAAATCCCCGAACGCGATGGGGAAGCTGTTTGCGCCGACGTCAGGCATATCCTCGCAGATCAGCACAGCATAGCCCATCAGACGCGCGGGCTCACCCGCCGCCAGTCCATCCGACCACAGGAAACGGCCATCGGCATCCTTCATCTTCCTGACCGCGCCGGCGGTTTTGGAATTCATCAGGAAAGTGCCATTGGCGCGGTAATCGGCGCCCAGAGCATAGACCAGGTTGATGATGCAATCGGCGGGATTACTGGTCGCGAAATCCGCCGCAGCCCCCGTCGGCACATAACCGAGATTGCCCCAGGCCCAGGAGGCATTTGCCACCTTGGCCGGCAGCAGGATGCCCTTCGGCTTGTCAACGCCATCCCCGTTGATAAAGGCCGAAGCCTCGGCGCGGATGAAACGCGTGGCGATCTTGCCCGCAAGCCAGCCTTCCACGTCAAAGGCACTGTCATCAAGCAGCCGTTGACTGGCCTTCGGCATGGCTGAGAGCTCATGCAACCGGATCTGGATCCGCTCAAGCGTGGGGGTTGCCGTCTCGGTCGTCGCCGCCGCCTCAGTCGCCCAGCCCGAGCCGACCTCGGAACGGTCCACCAGAACGTCGAACGAGGTCGCCTCGACCTGCACGACATTGGCCACCGAGCGCAGGCTCGAGGTCGAGACCAGCATGGAGCGGATCTGATCGGCCGTCTGCGGCGAGACGAGATATCCGCCATCCGCCGCCACGGCCGTCGACATTGCTTTGCCCTCAAGGCTCAGCCCGCGATAGCCCTCGTCATCGCCCGATCGCAGATAGGCATTGAACGCCTGGCGATGCGGCGCGTTTTCCTCCGGCACGGCGGAAAGTGCCGGACGACCCCAGGCCATGGTTTTCTTCTGAAGCATGGTCAGTCGCTCTTCCTGATGTTGCCGCGATTGTTTCACGTCAGCCTGAAAGAAACTGAATTCCTTCAGGAATCCGGCCATAGCGGTTTTCACCTCGGCAGCCGGGCTCAGGCCCGGGGTGATCTCCCCGGCCCGGATCTCTTTCTCCGTCATCCGTTCTTCCTTTTGTCTGGCAGAATTCCCGGGGGCGCGCTCAGCGCCCTGCAAGGTCACGCCTTGCGCTCTCAAACAGCGCGGCGAGCCCGTCGAAAACCGACGTCACCTCTTCGGATTTTGCCGCCACCCGCGCCTCGCTCAGCATCGGGAAAGTCACCAGAGAAACTTCCCAAAGCTCGACTTCCAACAGCCTGCGCCCCTTGCCCTTGCCGGCACTCTGACCGGCGCCCTCGCGCTCGGCCCGCAGCGTCCTGTAACCGATCGACAGCCCGTCCAGCGCGCCCGCTTCCAGCAGAGCCGCCGCCTCGCGCCCCTTTGCCACTTCGGTCAGGAGGCGCCCTTTGACCCAAAGCCCGGTCGCATCTTCGCGGACCTCATCCCAGATGCCGATGGGCTGGGTCGGATCATGCTGCCACAGCATCCGCACCCTGCCGCCTTTCGCCTTAAGACGCGCCAGCGATTTCGCGTAGGCCCCCGGCGCCACCAGATCACCGCCCTGGTCCCTCACCCCGAACAGTGAGGCGTAGCCCGACAACTCGCACCCCTCGCTCAGGGTCAGCCCTGCTTCGGGCCGGCAGAATTTATGTTCCAGCATCGCTCACCCTCATTTCATCGCCGCCCGGATTACCGCTTCCGCGCCCTGTGCCAGCAAAAACGCCGCCCCCCCGCAGACCCCAAGCCAGATCCGCCGCTCCAGCCGCTCCAGCGCCGCGTCGATCTGGCCAAGGCGGAATTCCAGCGCCGCCCAACGCTCCTCCATCACCCGTTCATTGGCCTCGATCCGGGCATGGGCGGCGTCAAAACTGTCAAAGATAAAGCGCGACCCCGCCCCCTCTTTGCGCTGGTTCATGCGCTCCCCTCATCGCCCGGTTCCTCATCCGGCTCCGGCAGACGCGGCAGACCCAGAAGCGCGCGTTTCTCCGCCTCGCTCAGGAAAGATGCCGACCCAACCCGTGCCCATTGCTGGTCGCGCTCGACCGCCAGTGCCGGGATCTGGTCCAGATCAGGCCGCAGCCCGACCGCCTCCCCCCCAAATCCGGCGAGCCAATGCGACAGCGCTGCCAGCACCCGCGACGCGAGCGGCAAGACCGTCAGCCGGTAAAAGGCCCGGTTCGCCTCCTGATAATTGGCGTAAGTGGCGTCGCCGGGGATTCCCATCAGCATCGGCGGCACCCCAAAGGCGACCGCAATTTCGCGCGCCGCCGCAAGCTTGGTCTCGTGAAATTCCATATCCGAGGGCGAGAACCCCATCGGCTTCCAGTCCAGCCCACCCTCCAGCAGCATCGGTCGTCCGGCGTTCCGCGCCCCCTGATGATGCGCCTCCATCTCAGACACCAGCCGGTCATACTGGTCCGGCGTCAGAACGGACTGCCCGTCGGCGCCCTTATAGATGATCGCCCCCGAAGGCCGCGCCGCATTGTCCAGAAGCGATCTCGACCAGGCCGATGCCGCATTATGCACATCAACCGCCACCGCCGCCTGCATCGGCGACAGGCCATAATGATCATCCTGCGGATGGAAGCTACGAATATGGCAGACCGGGCTCAGCCCTTCAGTGACATCAAAGCGATGCACCCGGCCCGCCACCGTATAGTCAAACGCCACCGGCCAGCCATCCGCCCCCGGCACCAGCGACATACGGTCGGGGCGCAAAGCATGCAGTTCCCCCGGCAGCGCACCGCTTCCCGGCTCGCCCGGCCCGGGCACCGCCTCCACATAGGCATTGCCGCTGAGCAAAAGATTGCCGTAAACCGCCTCCAGAAGCTCCGCCCGCCCCTGCGCCCCATTGGGCCGCGCCAGCAGCGCCAGCACCGGATGCGCCTCATAGCGACGCTCGCAATCCTGACAGATCACCGGCAAAGCCGCCGCTGCTTCGGCAATCATCCTGACTGCACGGAATCCGACCGGATTGCCCTGAAACCCCGCCCGGGTCAGCGAGACGGCGTCGCGCGCACCGCCCGCAACCCGGCCTCCACTTCCCGTCACCACGCTGCGGGCGATCACCCGCCCCGTCGCGCTCGCCTTCTGCCCGGGCACCGGCGGCACCCTCGACCTGCCTTTCAGGAAATCGAACACAAAGCCGCTCCTTTTGTAAGCCATGCGAAAGCCGCCCCGAAAAGGCACTCCGCCGCTCATTTCCTTTTGATCCAAATACTCCGGGGGTCCGGGCGAGGGTCCCCGGCCGCACTTCCGCAGCGCAGCCTCAGATCGTGCGCACCCCCGGCTGTCCGATCCGCGAAGAAGGTACGATCATCAGCTCGGTCAGTGCCCAGACCAGAGCGTCCAGCCGGTCCGGGCTTCCCTGCCCCTGCCAGCCGGTCCGCGTCATCCGGACCATCTGCGCCTCGAGATCCCCGAGCCCCCGCCGATGCGCGATCCGGCCCTGTTCGTACAAAGCCGCCACCGGTTCGGCGCGCAGCATCTTGCCCCGCATCGCCCGCACTTCGCGCACCGGCACCAGCGGATCAACCTGGCGCACAACACCCGCGACCAGATCGCCGCCCTGGTTCACCTCGACGACCAGCCGCTCGGCCGAAAATTCCTCCATCGCCGCAACTGCCGCCCGCGCCCAGCCATCCGGGCTCGCGCCGCGCACTGTTCGGTCCGCCATCACCACTGCCCGCCACTCGCCGGGCGCTCCGCTCGTATCCGCGCCCACCACCACGATGCCGCATTCGTCGGATTTCTTGGTCGCCGTCACCGGAGGGTCGACAGCCACCACCACCCGCAGCGGCCGGACCTCGGCCGCCGCCTGCGCCTCGGTGATCATCGCCTGTGACCAGAGCGCCCCTTCGGCCTCCTCGATCAAAAGCCCCTCAAGCTCCTGTCGCCCCTGCGAGGTGCCGCCATAGCGCGCCTTCACCTCCTCAAGATAGCTCTCGGCCAGCCAGGCCCGGTTAGCCTCGGTGGGCGCATGGGTCACCACCGTCGAAGGGTTCTGCAAAATCGCCTTCAGCACCGCCACATTCCGGGGCGTCGTCGTCACCACCTGCTGCGGATTATCCCCCAGCCGCAGACCGAACTGCAGCTGATCCCATGTCTCTGCTGCCTTCGGCCATTTCGCCAGCTCATCCGCCCAGGCCGCGTCGAATTGCGGCCCCCGCAGCCGTTCCGGATCATGCGCCGAAAAAAGCTGCGCCACCGCGCCATTCACCCATTCCAGCCGGTTCCTGGACGCAATCCATTTCGGTCGCCGGTCCGGCGGCGAGCAGGCCAGAATGCCGCTTTCTCCCAGCACCATCACTTCACGCGCCTGCTCCAGCGTTTCCGCGACCAGCGCCACGCGCCGCGCCAGCCCCGGCGCTTCAGCCGTGTCACCCTCGACCATGGAACGCACCCATTCCGCTCCGGCGCGTGTCTTCCCCGCACCACGACCGCCCATGATCACCCAGGATTTCCACGCGCCTTCAGGCGGCAGCTGATGCGGCAGCGCCCAGAAATCGAAGATCCACGGCAGCGCCCGCAACGCATTGTCACTCAAGCCGCCCAGAAATTCATCAATCTCCCCGGGCAGCGCGGAGGCGAGCCAGTCGGCGCCCGATCTCATCCCGCGCCGCCCCGAGGTCGAGTTCGCCGTCTCCTGCGCCCCCGCCGGCAAGCTCTTTGCGGAGTTTCTCGACATTCCTTCTCTCCTCCAGCAGCGCCTTTGACAAATCGGTGAGATCCCTGACCGCCCTGCGGCCCTCTTTTGCCAGTTCGAACCGGCCCGCGCGGATCCCCGCGAAAGCCTCGTTCAGCTCCTCCACCGCGATCCGGTAAAGCTCTTCAGTCAGGTTCAGCGCGCCCGCCGCCTCACGCGCGCGGGCGGGGTCGCCGCCCCCTTCCGCAAATATGATCGTCATAGATGCCGCCCTTTTGCCGCGCCTTCAAAAGCCAGCCCTGCTGGTTGCGGGCCGTCTCGGGCCTGCGAACCTGCGACATAAAAAAGCGGCCCCGGGGTCGCCCCCTGGCCGCTTTCTCACCTCTTTCAGCATGTCATAATCTCTACGTCAGAGCGGGCGCAGAGTCAAGAAAAATTACCAACGAAACCAATATCTTAAACGGTCTCTACGTTTACGATTTGTTAAGAATTCAGGTCCGTTCACTCCGCACTCTGTACGCCGCCCTGACCCGCCTGCCCCTGCTGCGCCTCAATCTTGCGCCAGCGCGCGACATTCTCATTATGCTCTGCAAGGGTCACCGCAAAGGCATGTCCGCCAGTGCCATCCGCAACAAAGAACACATAATCCGATTGGTCCGGATGCAGTGCCGCAGCAATCGAGGCCCGCCCCGGATTGGCAATCGGGGTCGGCGGCAACCCGTTAATAACATAGGTGTTATAAGGGGTGGAACGGCGCAGCTCGCTTTGCCGCAGCCCCCGGCCCAACACGCCCTCGCCCTTGGTAATCCCATAGATCACCGTCGGGTCGGTCTGAAGCCGCATCCCCTGCCGCAGCCGGTTGACAAAGACGCTGGCGACCAGCCCGCGCTCGTCGGGAACCGCAGTTTCCTTCTCGATGATCGAGGCCATGATCATCGCCTGTTCCGGCGTGTCATAGGGCAGATCCTCGTCGCGCCCCATCCACAGATCGGCCATGATCCGTTCCTGATTGGCGCTCATCTGCGCGATCAGGCCCGCCCGGTCGCCGCCGCGAACCACGTCATAGCTTTGCGGTGCAAGGGATCCTTCCGGTGGCACGCCGGCAATCTCGCCCGACATGAAATCCACCTTTTTCAGCGCATCAACCACCGCCCAGGAGGTCACGCCCTCCACCACCGTCACCGTGAACCGCATATCGGGCTTTGCCGCCGCTTCGGTATAGTCCGCCGGCCGCTCAACCGCATCGGGCGCGAATTTCGCCACTTCGACAAATCGGTTGGTCGCCGGGTCCAGCTCGCGCAGCACCACATTCGCGCTGGCCACACCGATCACCAGCTGGATCTCCTGCCCGCAGGTCGAAGCCCCGCCCAGCGTCAGCGCCCCCAGCACGTCATCCATCGTGGCACCGGGAGGAATCAGGTAAGAGCCGAATTTCAGATCCTTGGCCCGCCCCGAATATTCCGCGCCGATCCGGAAGATCCGCGCATCGGCCACCGCACCGCGCGTCTCAAGGGTGCGCGAGACCGAGGCGAGGCTTGCGCCCCGCTCGACCTGCACACAGACCGCCTCCGTCAGCGGCCCGGGGCTGACATAGACATTGCGCCCCCAGGCCACCAGCGCCGCCGCCGCGATCAACAGAACGATGAATAACGTCAGCGCGTTAGAGGCGATACTTTTCCACATAGATTACTTGACCTTACCAAGAACAAGGCTCGCATTGGTGCCGCCAAAGCCAAAGCTGTTCGACAAAGCGATATCGATCTTGCGTTCGACCTTCCTGTTCGCAGCCAGATTCAGCTTCGGCGCCACTGCCGGATTATCAAGATTGATCGTCGGCGGCGCCACCTGGTCGCGGATTGCGAGGATACAGAAAATCGCCTCTACCGCTCCGGCCGCCCCCAGCAGGTGACCGATCGAGGATTTGGTCGACGACATCACCGCATTACCCGCCGCATCGCCCAGAAGGCGCTCCACCGCCCCCAGCTCAATCGTATCCGCCATGGTCGAGGTGCCATGTGCGTTGATGTAATCCACCTGGTCGGGCGTGATCCCGGCCCGTGCCAGCGCCGCTTTCATCGAACGGAAGCCACCATCGCCATCTTCCGACGGTGCGGTGATGTGATAGGCATCACCCGAAAGACCATAGCCGAGAACCTCGGCATAGATCTTCGCGCCGCGGGCTTTTGCGTGCTCATATTCTTCCAGCACCACCACGCCCGCGCCCTCGCCCATCACGAATCCATCACGGTCCGCGTCATAGGGCCGGCTGGCTTTGGTCGGATCATCGGCGCGTTTCGTCGACAGCGCCTTGCAGGCGTTGAACCCGGCAATCCCGATTTCCGAGATCGGGCTCTCCGCCCCGCCCGCCACCATCACATCGGCATCGCCGAAGCTGATCAGCCGCGCCGCATCGCCAATCGCATGCGCCCCGGTCGAACAGGCCGTGACAACCGCATGGTTCGGCCCCTTGAAACCGAAACGGATCGAGACCTGGCCCGAGATCAGGTTGATCAGCGCGGCCGGGATGAAGAAGGGCGAAACCCGCTTCGGCCCTTTCTCTTTGATCAGCAGCGCGGTGTCCGCAATCGTCGAAAGCCCGCCGATCCCCGAGCCGATCATCACGCCGGTGCGCTCGCGGTCTTCTTCAGAAGCCGGCTCCCAGCCCGAATCCCGGACCGCCTGCACCGCCGCCGCCACCCCGTAAAGGATGAAGTCATCGACTTTGCGCTGCTCTTTCGGCTCCATCCAGTTATCGGGATTGAAGGTGCCATCGCTGCCATCGCCCCGCGGGATCTCACAGGCATATTGCGTAACCACATTCGACGCATCAAACCGCGTGATCGGGCCCGCGCCGGATTTCCCCTCCAGCAGGCGGCTCCAGGTCTCTTCCACACCGGAGGCCAGCGGTGTGACCATTCCCAGACCCGTAACGACGACACGGCGCATATCTGCACTCCCTCGAAAGGCGATCATTTCCCTTCGCCTGATACACGCGCGCCCGCGCGCCCGCAACAGAAGGGGTAGAAGGCGGGCAAAGCAACGCCAACCTTATGGATACGAATGCGGCCTTCAGGGCGCAGCTGCCACGCGCCATGCCTCGGGCAAGACAATCAGGAGCGAGGCCAGCTGCCCGCCTTCCCCCTCAACGCAGTCAATCCGCACCAGGGCCGAAGGCGGCCCGCCCGCCGCCCGATCCAGCACCTGCCCCCCGGCGATATCGCAATCCTGATCGGTGAAAACCTGCCCCGCCAGCAAATCCCTGACCGTCACCGGCGCGATCCGTTGCGGCTCGCCCAGCGCCGCCGCGATCCCGTCAAGCCGCGACCCGATCCCCGCGACCAGCACCGCCCCCTCGCCGCGCCAGGACCAGCCGGTTTCCAGGCCGATATGGATCTCTCCCCCCGGGGCCAGTGACCCTTCAACCGGCGCCGGACCCGAATCCCCTTGCCCGCCGGCCCCGTAGGGAACACCCCGCGCCTCTGCCAGCACCTGCCAGGGATTGACCGCCTCCGCAGGCACAACCGCCCGCGTCATCCACCAGGTCGTGCCTGGCCCGGATGCCTCTCGCGCCTGATCCTCGTCACGGCGCACCTGGTAGACTGGCGCAAGGCTTTCCGCCCCGCTCTGACGATCGACCACCACCAGAAACACCTCGCGCTGCTCGGAACTGTAGACGCCCAGATTGTCCCAGGTGCTGCGCAGCAGGAAAATGCTCTGCTCGCTGAAGCCGAAAATCTCGTCACGCAGATCGATGATATCCGGCGGCGTCGCCCGCGCAGCATCTGTCCCTGCCTGCAAAATCGCCAGCCCCAGCGCCAGATGCCATTTCATCCCCGTTCCCCCTGACCAAATCCCTCACCGCCGCAGGGTTGCACAGCCCAGAGCCCGGGTCAGCCGGCATCGGCGGGGTCCACTGCCAGAGGTCAGGATTTCCCGCCCCTCGCCCGCAACTTAGCAGGGCGCAGCGCAAACCTGCGCAAACAAAAAGGCTCCCCGAAACCGGGGAGCCTCTCTTATCCCGAAAGGGACAAAACGATCAGACAGCTTTCGAGATGAAGCCGACCGCATCGCCGAAGGTCTGGATGGTTTCAGCGGCGTCATCCGGAATTTCGATTCCGAACTCTTCTTCGAAAGCCATGACCAGCTCGACCGTGTCCAGCGAGTCAGCACCCAGGTCGTCGATGAAGGAAGCGGTCTCGGTGACCTTGTCCTCTTCAACGCCGAGATGCTCGACAACGATCTTTTTCACGCGATCTGCGATGTCGCTCATGTTTCGTCCTCTACTCCGTTCGCGGGGTCATGCCCCCGGCCTGGTTATCCGCACCGGGGATGGACTCCCCGATCACGGCAGCACCGGGGCGAGCCCCCGGATTCTGGCGGGCGCTATAGCACAGCCGCGCTCCATGGCAAATGCTTTCCAGGCCAAAGGTCAAGTGCCGACGCCCCGCCGAACCCGTCCGAAGACCCAGAAAACCTCATATCAGCGCCTGTGTCCTGGCTCAGATCATCGCCATTCCGCCATTCACATGCAAAGTGGCGCCCGTGACATAGCCTGCCTCATCCGAAGCCAGATAGATCACCGCCGCCGCAATCTCTTCGGGGCGCCCCATCCGACCCGCAGGCACCGCCGAGAGAATCCCCCCCTTCTGTGCCTCATTCAGCTTGTCGGTCATCGCGGTCTCAATAAAGCCAGGTGCCACGCAGTTCACGGTGATGCCCCGGCTTGCGACTTCCGTAGCAAGGGCTTTCGACATCCCCACCAGCCCCGCCTTCGAGGCGCAGTAATTCGCCTGGCCCGGATTGCCGGTGGTGCCGACGACGGATGAGATATTGATGATCCGCCCTTTGCGCGCTTTCATCATCCCCCGGATCGCGGCACGGCAGAGCCGGAAGCTCGCGGTCAGATTGACGTCGATGACGCTGGCCCAATCCTCATCCGACATCCGCATCGCAAGCCCGTCACGGGTGATCCCGGCATTGTTGACGAGGATATCGACCGATCCCATCGCCTCGCCTGCGCGTTTCACCAGACCCTCGACCTCTTCCGCGACCGAGAGATTGCATTCCAGCACATGCGCCCGCGCGCCAAGTTCTGCCGCCAGCGCCTCCAAAGGCGCAACCCGCGTCCCCGACAGCCCGACAACCGCGCCGGCCTTGTGCAACGCCCGCGCAATATCCGCGCCGATCCCGCCAGAAGCGCCGGTTACCAGCGCCGTCTTTCCCGTCAGATCAAACATAAACCATTCTCCCAAAGGCCTGAGGCCTTTTCATCTGTCTTTAAACATCCCGGGGCGGGACCATTGCCCGTGCCACTGGTTCGGGAAACCGATTGTCGCAGGGGGCCGGTTCCCGACCCGTGCCCCCTTTCGAAAGCCTCAGCCCTTCAGCGCCGCCACATCCGCAGGCGTGCCCACAGGCTTCACAACGGCTTCTTTCTGGATCCGCCGGATCATCCCCGCCAGAGCCTTACCGGCGCCGACTTCCCAATATTCCGTGACGCCCGCACGTTCCATCCACAGAACCGATTCACGCCACCGGACCGAGCCGGTCACCTGCGCCACCAGAAGATCGGTGATCTTCGACGCCTCCGTCACCGCCTCGGCCCGAACATTGGCGACCAGCGGCACCACCGGGTCGGAAATCACCACCCCGGCCAGTGCCTCTGCCATCCGGGCCGCCGCAGGCTGCATCAGCGCGCAATGGAAAGGGGCGCTGACCGGCAAAAGGATCGCCCGCTTCGCGCCACGCGCTTTTGCGATTTCGACCGCACGCTCGACCGCGGCCTTATGGCCGGACACCACCACCTGGGCGGGGTCATTGTCATTCGCCGCCTGGCAGACCTCGCCCTGCGCCGCTTCTGCCGCCACCTCTGAGGCCGTCGCGAAATCAAGCCCGAGGAGCGCAGCCATCGCGCCGACGCCCACCGGCACCGCCTCCTGCATCGCGACGCCGCGCACCCGGAGCAGCCGCGACGTATCCGCAAGGCTCAGACTGCCCGCTGCACAAAGCGCCGAATATTCGCCAAGGCTGTGCCCGGCCACGAAATCCGCCGTGCCCTTCAGCGGAAAGCCCTCGGCCTCCAGCACCCGCACTGCCGCAATCGATGTGGCCATCAGCGCCGGTTGCGCATTCTGCGTCAGCGTCAGTTCGGCGATATCGCCTTCGCGGATCAGGACCGAGAGCTTTTCGCCCAAAGCCTCGTCCACCTCATCAAAGACGGCTTGCGCGACCGGCCAGGTCGCGGCCAGTTCCATTCCCATCCCGATCGCCTGAGCGCCCTGACCGGGAAAAACAAATGCACGGCTCATGCGTGATCCTCCATGAATTTCCCCTCAGATAGCGCGATCCCCCCCCTCTCGCAATGTTGAGCAAAAGCGCCGCACAGACGCTGTGCCCTGATCCGCGATGTCACCTGGGCCCCGAAACTGCTACTCTGCCAGCCAGACACCTCTTCAGACCAATTCCGGAGCCCATAATGCAAGCCCGCAACACGGTTGCCAGTTATGGCCGCGTCAGCCGCATCTTCCACTGGCTGACCGCCGCCCTGATCATCACCACCTTCCCCCTCGGCCTGATCGCCGAAAACCTGCCCTATGCCACCTCGGAAGAACTCGCGCTCAAGGCGCAGCTCTTCTCGATCCATAAGACATTGGGGGTCACGGTGTTCTTCGTGGCGCTGGCCCGCATCCTCTGGGCCCTGACCGAGACCCGCCCCGCGCCGGTCCATCCCGGCCGCAAACTCGAAACCTTCGCGGCCGAAGCGGTCCACTGGTCGCTCTATATCTCGCTGGTGCTCGTGCCCCTGACAGGCTGGATCCATCACGCGGCGGTCGATGGCTTTGCCCCGATCCTGTGGCCCTTTGGGCAAAACCTGCCCTTCGTGCCGAAATCCGAAACCATCGGCCAGGTCTTCGGTGCAGCCCATGGGCTTTTCGTCTGGATCCTGCTGGCCTCGCTGGTCCTCCATATTGCCGGGGCGCTGAAACATGTGATCATCGACCGCGATGAAACGCTGGCGCGCATGGTCAAAGGCACGCCCTCCATGGCTGGCCATCCGCATCAGGCCCGCGCGCCTGTCCTGGCCGCGCTCCTGCTCTGGGCCGCCGCCGGCTTTGCCGCATGGGAGATCAGCCGCCCCGCTACCACCCTGCCCAATACGGCTGTAGCCTCTGCCCCCACCCCGGATACGCAATCGCAGCCTGTGTCCCCCGCCGACACCGGCGCCAATACCTGGCAGGTGGAAAGCGGCAGCCTCGCGCTTTCGGTGCAGCAAATGGGCAGCGCCGTGGCAGGCCAGTTCGCCACCTGGTCCGCCGATATCGCGTTCGAGGAAACCCCGACCGATGGCCGCAACGGCACCGTCACCGTAAAGATCGACACCAGGAGCCTCAGCCTCGGCTCGGTCTCCGACCAGGCGAAAGGTGCCGATTTCTTCGACGTGGCCAACCATCCCGGTGCCACCTTCACCGCAACTATCCGCCCCGAAGGCACGGCTTATATCGCCGAAGGCACGCTTGATCTGCGCGGCCAGGTGAAACCGGTCAGCCTGCCCTTCAGCCTCACGATCACCGGCGATACCGCCGTGATGAAAGGCGAAACCACCATCGACCGCCGTGATTTCGGCATGGGCACCAGCTTCGGCGACGAATCCCAGGTCGGCTTCCCGGTCCTCGTCACCATCGAACTGACCGCGAAACGCCAGAACTGACAGCCCCCCGCCGTCCAATTTATACGCGCGCCCTCCTCCACGGGCGCGCGTATTTGTACGCCCCCGGGTTTTCGCAAAACACACAAGCCGCAACTTCCTCGTGCGAAGAATACTCCCGCCGGAAGCCTCCCCGACCGCCATAGAAAAAGGCCGCCCGGATCTCTCCGGACGGCCTGATATCTTCCTGCGTCGAAACCGGTCAGTCAGCCTTGCCGGCCTCGAGGTTGATCGTCACCGGCACTTCGTCGCTGACAAAGGGCGCCACCATGCCCAGGCCGTATTCCGACCGGATCAGCGTGGTGGTCGCGGTCAGACCGATCCACGGCTTTTTCTCCATCGGATGCTCGCCGGCCTGGTTCAGCACGGTGTCAAGCACCACCGATTTCGTCACACCGTTCAGCGTCAGGTCGCCGGTGATCTTCGCGGTCTTCTCACCGGTCACCTCGATCGAGGTCGATTTGAAGGTCACGTCCTTGTTCACTTCGGCATTGAAGAAATCGGCGGTCATGAAGTGATCATAGCGCGCCTGGAAACCGGTGATCAGGGTCGAAACCGGGAAAGACACTTCCACCGACGATTCCGCCGGTGCATCCGCGTCGAAATTCACCACGCCGTCAAAGCCCGAGAACATGCCGTAATTGGTCGAGAAACCAAGGTGATTATAGCTGAAAAGGATCTGGCTGTGCCCCGGATCGACATTGTACTTCACGGCTTCTGCAAAAGCGGGGGCGGTGAAAGCAGCCAGGGCGGCGGCAAGAGCGAAAGAAAGCGGACGGTTCATACCTGTCTCCATGAATGGACTTAAGATGGTGCGAGACTGCCGGTCATGCTGCAGCCGCACAATCCGGCAGGAGCGAACAGCATCCCTGCACCTGTGAACAGTCACAATTCCGCCAGACCTTCCGTGAACGGCGGGCTTTTGCCATTGTCCCGGCTGCCGCCCTTCGTCCTTGCGCCCCTCTGCTTTCCCTGTATAAGGCCCCATCCTTTCCGAATACCCATGAACCGGCGTAGCCTCTCGTGGACGGGCCCGGAAAGGTCTTTGCCCGTCCTATGAAGCCGCCCTGTCAGCAAGGAAGCCTCATGCCGCTTTACGAGCATGTCTTCATCGCGCGCCAGGATCTCTCCAACGCGCAGGCCGAAGGCCTCATCGAACATTTCTCCACGGTTCTCGCAGATAACGGCGGCAAAGTCGTCGAGCACGAGTACTGGGGCGTCAAAACGATGGCCTATAAGATCAACAAGAACCGCAAGGGCCATTTCACCCTGCTGAAGTCGGATGCTCCGGCTGCTGCAGTGCAGGAAATGGAACGTCTGATGCGTCTGCATGACGACGTGATGCGTATCCTGACCATCAAGGTCGATAAGCATACCGACGGCCCCTCGGTTCAGATGCAGAAACGTGACGAGCGTGAAGGCCGTGGCGACCGCGAAGGCGGCGACCGTGGCGGTTACGAACGCCGCGAGCGTCGCTGATCAACGCCTGAAGAAAGGTCCATAAACCATGGCGAATAAACCGTTTTTCCGCCGCCGCAAGGTTTGCCCCTTCTCGGGCGACAATGCACCGGCAATCGACTACAAAGACACCCGTCTCCTGCAGCGCTACGTATCCGAGCGCGGCAAGATCGTTCCGTCGCGCATCACCGCCGTCTCGGCGAAGAAACAGCGTGAACTGGCACGGGCCATCAAGCGCGCACGTTTCCTCGCGCTTCTCCCCTATGCCGTGAAGTGAGGAGCACCGAACCATGCAAGTGATCCTGCTCCAGCGCGTGGCGAAACTCGGCCAGATGGGCGAAGTCGTCAACGTCAAGCCGGGCTATGCCCGCAACTACCTCCTGCCGCAAGGCAAGGCGCTGCGCGCCAATGAGGCCAACATCAAGTCCTTCGAGGCGCGCAAGTCGCAGCTCGAAGCCGACAACCTCGAGACCAAAAAAGAAGCCGAAGCCGCCGCTGCAAAGATCGACGGTCAGACCTTCATCGTGATCCGTTCGGCCTCCGAATCGGGCGCGCTTTACGGTTCGGTCACCGGTCGTGACGTATCCGAAGCGGCTACCGCTGCGGGCTACACCATCGCCCGTGGCCAGGTCGCACAGGACCAGCCGATCAAGTATCTCGGCATCCACCCGATCACCGTCGTGCTGCATCCGGAAGTTTCGGTCAGCGTTTCGGTGAACGTGGCCCGTTCGGTCGAAGAAGCTGCTCTGCAGGCTTCGGGCAAGTCGGTCCAGGAACTCGCAGCCGAGGCGGAAGCCCAGGCGGAATTCGAGATCTCCGAGCTGTTCGACGAGATGGGCTCTGCCGCGTCGGAAGACGAATAATCAAATCCGGATCTCCGGATCGAAAGGCCGCGCCCCACCGGGCGCGGCCTTTTTCATTCGCGGATCCCTGCGGCGGATCCCTGCCCCGGCCGGCAGGTTTCCCTTGCCCTGCCCTGTGCTCCTCGTTAGTCAAAAATAGTTATACTATCACATAACGAATCGCGGAGCCTTCCGCCCGATCCAGGGGATAAAGACCATGGCCACCCTCCTTCACCGCCCGCTGCTCCTCGGCGTGCTTGCTTTCACCGCCTCGCTTTCGCTTGCCATGGCCGATACTGCAAAGAAAGATCATGACCATTCGCATGACCATTCCCACAGCCATGACGAGGCGAAGAGCCAGATTTACAAGGGATATTTCGAAGACAGCCAGATCGGCGACCGCGCGCTTTCCGATTGGGAAGGCGACTGGCAATCGGTCTATCCGCTGCTGAAAGACGGCACGCTTGACCCCGTTATGGCTGAAAAGGCCGCGCATGGCGACAAATCTGCGGCAGAATACAAAGCCTATTACGAGACTGGCTATGCCACCGAAACCGACCGCATCACCATCACCGGCGACCAGATCACCTTCCAGACCGCTGGCGGCGCGGCAACCGGCACCTATGCCGCGGATGGTTATGAGATCCTGACCTATGAGAAGGGCAATCGGGGTGTTCGCTTCATCTTCAGAAAGACCGCCGGCGATGCGCAGGCGCCAGGCTTCATCCAGTTCAGCGACCATATCATCGCGCCCGAAAAATCCGGGCATTTCCATCTCTATTTCGGCGATGACCGTGCAGAACTGCTGAAAGAGCTGACCAACTGGCCCACCTATTATCCGGCCGGTCTCAGCGGGGCAGAGATCGTCTCCGAGATGAACGCGCACTGACCCCGCACAACACAGAAACGAGGCAGGCAAACAAAGCAGACCAAAGAAAAAAGGGCGGCCCGAAGGCCGCCCTTTCCAATTCGTTCCCGCCGATCAGCAGGAATAATACATCGCATATTCAATCGGATGCGGCGTATGCTCATAGGCATAAACCTCTTCCCATTTCAGGGCGATATAGGATTGCAGCTGGTCTTTGGTGAACACATCGCCTGCGACCAGGAAGTCCATGTCCTTTTCCAGCTCTTCCAGAGCCTCACGAAGCGAGCCGCAAACGGTCGGGATCGCGGCCAGTTCTTCGGGCGGCAGGTCGTAAAGGTCTTTATCCGATGCCGGGCCCGGATCGATCTTGTTCCTGATGCCATCAAGGCCAGCCATCAGCAGCGCTGCAAACGCCAGATAGGGGTTCGCGACCGGATCGGGGAAACGCGCTTCAACACGCTTTGCCTTCGGCGATTCCGTCCACGGAATACGAACGCAGCCCGAGCGGTTGCGGGCCGAATATGCCCGCAGAACCGGTGCTTCAAAGCCCGGGATCAGACGCTTGTAGCTGTTGGTCGACGGGTTGGTCAGCGCATTAAGCGCTTTCGCATGCTTGAGGATGCCGCCGATGAACCACAGGGCTTCCTGTGACAGGTCAGCATATTTATCGCCTGCGAAGAGCGGCTTGCCGTTCTTCCAGATCGACATGTTCACATGCATCCCCGAGCCGTTGTCACCCTTCATGGGTTTTGGCATGAAGGTCACGGTCTTGCCGTAAGCATGCGCCACATTGTGGATCACATACTTGTATTTCTGCATGTTGTCGGCCTGTTCGACCAGACCACCGAAGATCATCCCCAGCTCGTGCTGGCAGGTGGCGACCTCATGGTGATGCTTGTCGACCTTCATGCCCATACGCTTCATGGTCGAGAGCATCTCGCCGCGCAGGTCCTGGGCCTCATCCACCGGATTGACCGGGAAGTAGCCGCCCTTATGGCCGGCGCGATGGGCAAGGTTGCCACCTTCGATTTCGGCATCGGTATTCCAGGCAGCCGCCTCGGCGTCGATCTGGAACGACACCTTCTGCGGCGTGATCGAATAGCGCACGTCGTCGAAGATGAAGAATTCAGCTTCCGGGCCGAAGAAAGCCGTATCGCCAATTCCCGTGGCTTTCAGATAGGCCTCTGCCTTGGTCGCGGTCTGACGCGGGCAACGGTCATAGGCCTCGTTGGTGTCGGGTTCGACCACGTTGCAATGCACCGCGAGCGTTTTCTCGGCATAGAAGGGGTCGAGATAGATCGAGGTCGGATCCGGGATCAGTTTCATGTCGGACTGGTCAATCGACTTCCAGCCCGCGATCGACGAGCCGTCGAACATGAAGCCTTCTTCGAACCAGTCTTCATCAATCAGATCAACAACCAGCGTGACATGCTGGAGCTTGCCTTTCGGGTCGGTGAAGCGGACGTCGACATATTCGACTTCCTCGTCCTTGATCAGTTTGAGAGCCTTCGCAACCGCGCTCATCTGACTGCCTTTCGTTCAGGGTTAACACTCGCCGGGCCCGCGCCGTCTGCGCCTGCCCGTATTCGGAAATTCGTATGATCAGATCGCCGGATCAGATCATCGGGTCAGATCGCATCATCGCCGGTTTCGCCGGTGCGGATGCGGATCGCCTGTTCGACCGGAGAGACAAAGATCTTACCGTCGCCGATCTTGTCGGTGCGCGCGGCCGAAACGATGGCCTCGACGGCCGCCTCGACCATGTCATCCGCCAGGATCACTTCGATCTTCACCTTGGGCAGGAAGTCGACAACATATTCGGCCCCGCGATAAAGTTCGGTATGGCCCTTCTGGCGACCGAATCCCTTGACCTCGGTGACCGAGAGCCCCTGGATTCCGGCTTCCTGCAGGGCTTCCTTGACCTCATCAAGTTTGAAGGGCTTGATGATCGCCTCAACCTTCTTCATCCGCCGACTCCTCCGTTCTTGTCTCTGACCATCGACCATTTTCGCATCAGACGGGCAATCGCGATGCCCCGGCAAGCGCGCAAGCCGGGCGGAAATTCGCGCGACATGCACAATAATTAAGCACACAGTCACAAAAACAGGCGACGCTGGAACGCCCATGCAGCAAACAGGCAAAAAATGAGCATAGTTCTGACCTCGGCGCAGATGCGGGCGGTTGAAAATGACGCCATTGCCTCGGGTGCGGTCACCGGCCTGGAACTGATGGAGCGCGCCGGTCAGGCGGTGGTTGATGCGATTATCGCCTCATGGCCCGCCGCGCGACCGCTGTCGGGACGTGCCATGATCTTCTGCGGCCCGGGCAATAATGGCGGCGATGGGTTCGTCATCGCGCGGCTGCTGCATGATCAGGGCTGGAGCGTTGATGTATTTCTGACCGGCGATCCGGCACGCCTGCCGGCGGATGCGCGCATCAACCGCGACCGCTGGCTGCAACTCGGCCCGATCCGGGACCCTGCCGCCTGCGATCCCTGGGATACCCGCCCGGATCTGGTGGTGGATGCCCTGCTCGGGACCGGCATCTCGCGCCCGATATCCGGGCCAATGCTCGCGGCGCTGGAAAAGCTCAGCGAGGCGGTGGCGCTGGCAGAGGTGCTTTCACTCGCGGTTGATCTTCCCTCGGGGCTTTGTGCTGACAGCGGTAAGGCCTTCGGCAACCTGATCGCTGTCGACCTGACCGTCACCTTCGGCTTTTTCAAATGCGGCCATTTTCTCGCAGACGGCCCCTCCTTTTCCGGCAGGCTTGTCTGCTGCGATATCGGGCTGGATCCGCAGGCGCCGTCACGGCTTTTTCGCCGCAGTTATACCAACGGCAGGCACGGGGAATATGACATGTCTGCGCTGATCCGGATCGAGGATGGCCGCAGCCTACGCCCGGGATTTTCGGGCAGGAAAGGCAGGCTCGACAAGGGCTGGCAAGACACCGGCGGCCATAAATTCAGCCATGGCCATGCGCTGGTCGCAGGCGGGGCCGCCGGGCGCAGCGGCGCGGCGCGGCTTTCGGCCCGCAGCGCGTTGCGGATCGGTGCAGGCCTTGTGACCCTGGCAAGCCCGCCGGAGGCAATGGCCGAGAATGCGGCGCGGCTTGATGCGATCATGCTGTCACCGGTCGCCGATCCGGCGGCCCTGACCGCTTTGCTTGAAGACCCGCGGATCAACGCGCTTTGTATTGGCCCTGCCCTTGGGACCGGTTCTCGCGAGGCCGGGCTGCTTCGGGCGGTGCTGGACACCGGTCGGCCCGCGGTGCTGGATGCAGATGCACTGACCCTGCTGGCAGGCCATCCCGACCTCTTTGCGCGATTGCATAAGGATATGGTTCTGACTCCGCATGGTGGCGAATTCGTGCGTCTCTTTCCTGAAATTGCAGCGCAACTGACGGCACCACCCGGCCCGGCACCAGCCTGTTCGCGCATAGACGCCGCGCGCGCGGCGGCGCGGCAGGCGGGTTGTATCGTTTTGCTGAAG
The DNA here is from genome assembly GCF_900105075.1 of Rhodobacter sp. 24-YEA-8. NCBI lineage: Bacteria > Pseudomonadati > Pseudomonadota > Alphaproteobacteria > Rhodobacterales > Rhodobacter > Rhodobacter sp. 24-YEA-8. Next base: position 840,998 of record NZ_FNSK01000001.1, on the reverse strand, counting down.
GGGCGCGACACTGTGATCGCCGATCCTGCTGGCGCCGTGGTCATCAATTCGGCAGCCTATGGACGAGAGGCGCCCTGGCTCGCGACAGCAGGATCGGGGGACGTCCTTGCCGGGATCATCACCGGAGTGCTGGCACGCGGGATCGGGGCATTTGAGGCTGCCTGTCTCGGCGCCTGGCTTCATGTCGAAGCGGCGCGCAGCTTTGGGCCGGGGCTGATCGCGGAAGATCTGCCTGAGGCGCTGCCAAAGGTTCTCAGCGCGACAGGGCGGTGGAGCGGGCCTCAGGCTGCCTTCGGGCCGCCTCCGGCAGGCGTAATTGTGTCAGGGTGACATGGCAAAGCGCGGCAGGTCGGGTCGCGCCACGCCTTTAAACCAGGAGCACGGATCAGGCGGTGACCGGGGCACCGGCGCAATGCAGTTCCATGCCATTTGCATAGATGATTTCGTCGCCATCAAAGGCCAGCGTGAAAAGGCGGATCTCCGACACTGTCTCAAAGCGGATGTAATCGCCGTCGCACAGGCGCTGTGCCTCGATCATGGCAACGTCCTGACCATAAAGGGCCCGGGCCCGCCAGTCGCGCAGCATGATTTTCTGGCCCGGCGCAAGGAAGCAATCGGCTTCCGGGCGGTCATGGCCAAGCGCCGACGCGTTGACGCGGATCATACCGGCATCGCGCATCACCGAAACTTTGATCGATTTCAGAATTTTAGCGCCGGACCGGGTGACAACATGGTCGCCCGGGGCGAGAAACTGAACCGGCAAATCGCCCTCAAGGGTGAGAACCGTGGTGCCGACCGTAAGACCGGCCTCTGCGGTGGCTTCGACAGCCGCAAGGCCGGTTTCAACGCTGAGGAGGCTTTCGATCATCATGGTCTCAATCCCTGATCTTCGCGCTATCCGGCCCAGTTTTGCCCCGAACTATGGCAGGAATTGGTCAGGGCTGCGCTTATTTCCAGGCTTTTGCCGCCAGATGCACCGGTTTTGTGGCAGGAATGTCCGCCTTCCGGCAGGATTGTTGCGATGATTTTCCGCTCGCATCCCAATCGGGCCTTTGCTAGAAGGGCGCGGATTTTCCGGGCATATGCGGGGGCCGGCCTGTCACATCAGGGTCTGGTCCCCGTTTCGTTATCCTGGAAGAACATGAGCGATGCGGGTGTGGCGGAATTGGCAGACGCACCGGATTTAGGTTCCGGCGCCTTACGGCGTGGGGGTTCAAGTCCCTCCACCCGCACCATTTGAGGATTGGGAAGGTAAACAGATGCAGGTCACCGAGACCCTGAAAGACGGCCTGAAGCGCGGCTATACCATCACGGTGACCGCGGCAGAGCTGGATGCGAAAGTGCAGGAAAAGCTGCTCGAAGCGCAGCCCGACATTGAAATCAAGGGCTTTCGCAAGGGCAAAGTGCCGCTGGCGATCCTGCGCAAGCAGTTTGGCGACCGCCTGATGGGCGAAGCCATGCAGGATGCCGTCGATGGTGCCATGAAGGACCATTTCGAGGCAACCGGTGACCGCCCGGCGCTGCAGCCCGAAGTCAAGATGGCAGGCGGCGAAAGCTGGTCGCCCGAGAAGGACGTCGTGGTCGAGGTCGCCTATGAGACCCTGCCCGAGATCCCGGAACTCGACACCGCGAAAGTCGCACTGGAAAAGCTGGTCGTGAAGGCCGCCGAATCCGATGTGGACGAAGCGCTGAAAAACCTCGCCGACAATGCGAAAGATTTCGAAGCCCGCAAGAAAGGCTCGAAAGCCAAAGAGGGCGATCAGGTCGTGATCGATTTTGAAGGTTTCGTCGATGGCGAAGCTTTCGAGGGCGGCAAGGGCGAAGGCTATCCGCTGGTTCTGGGCTCGAACAGCTTCATCCCCGGTTTCGAGGATCAGCTGACCGGTGCCAAAGCCGGTGACGAGGTTGAGGTCAAAGTGACCTTCCCGGCCGAATATGGCGCGGCACATCTGGCCGGAAAAGAAGCCCTCTTCAAATGCACCGTGCATGAGGTCAAGGCGCCGAAAGCCGCCGAGATCGACGACGAGCTGGCGAAGAAATTCGGCGCCGAAGATCTTGCAGGTCTGAAAACCCAGATCGGTGAGCGTCTCGAAGCCGAATATAAAGGTGCTTCGCGCGCCGTTCTGAAACGTGCCCTGCTGGACCAGCTGGATGGTCTCGTGTCGTTCGAGCTGCCGTCGAAACTGGTCGAGGCGGAAGCCAGCCAGATCGCGCATCAGCTCTGGCATGAAGAGCACCCGGAAGAGCATGGCCATAACCACGGCAATATCGAAGCAACCGACGAGCATAAGAAGCTCGCCGAGCGCCGCGTGCGTCTGGGGCTGCTGCTCGCTGAAATCGGCCGCAAGGCTGAGGTCACCGTGTCCGATGCCGAGATGACCCAGGCCGTGATCCAGACTGCCCGCCAGTATCCGGGCCAGGAGCGCGCCTATTTCGAATTCGTGCAGAAAAACCCGCAGATCCAGCAGCAGCTGCGCGCACCGATCTTCGAAGACAAGGTTGTCGATCACATCGTCGGCCTCGCGAAAGTGACCGAGAAAGACGTCTCGAAAGACGATCTGCAAAAGGCGGTCGAGGCTCTCGACGAGCTCTGATCTTCCTGTCAGTCGATGAAAACGGGCCGCACCTTCGGGGGCGGCCTTTTTCTTTGGACGGTTCCTCGTCCGGCTCTGCCCTTGCCCTGGCGCGACCAGCCGGATTAGGGTCTGCGGCAATACCCCTTTGAGACCGACACGACAGTGACAGCCGATTCCGCCATCCTGCAGACCCGCCTGCCCTTTTTGCCCTGGATGGATCCGCGCAGTACCCGCCTGCCTGGCATCCAGCCCCTGACCGATGACAGCTGGATCGCGCGCGACGAGGCTTTCGCCGGCCAGATGGCGCGGCGCGACACCCTGATCTCTGATATCCCCGACCGCGTCCACGCGCTTTTGCCCGAGGCCGGACCTGCCGCGTGCGAGCTGTATGACATGGTGCTGGCGCGGCTGGCTCGCGATCCGGGCTATCGGTTTTCGGCAGACAGTGCTGCGATCACGCGCCCCGATGGGGTGACCATTCGCCCCGATTCTCGCCAGCCGCTGCTGACGCTCGGGCGGCTGGTGCAGGAGGATCTCTGCATTTTAGAGACCGGCGAGGACAGCCACCGTCTGACCGGCGCGCTTTTGTGTTTCCCGGCGGGCTGGACGCTCTCGCAAAAGATCGGTCGCTCGCTTTTGCGCATCCATGAGCCGGTCGAGCCCTATGATGAGCGCCTCGCCCGGGGGGTGCAGCGGCTCTTTGATGCGATCCGGCCGGAACAGCCGCTCTGGCGGATGAATTACCTGACCTATGACGATCCGGAGCTGCATCAGCCGCGCCCCGAAAGCCAGCCGCGCCCACGGCCACAAGAGCACCGCTATATCCGCTGCGAGAAGCAGGCCCTGATCCGGCTGCCGGTCACCAGGGCAGTGGTGTTTGCGATCCATACCTGGCTGGTCCGGGCCGATACGGTGACGGCGGACGAACATGCCGCCTTGCTGGCAGCGGTGCATTGACCGGCGTCGGGGAACGCGCCCCTCGCCCCACCCGCAAAGTCTGCGGATTATTCGCCGCGGCTGCGGATCTTGCGCAGGTCTTCACCCCTGAAATGGGCAAGCCCGGCACGGATCGCACCATAGGGTAACGCGAAAGCGATCATCCAGCAGCCGAGGATGAGCGCAGCCCCTTCCCCGGCCGCATGGCGCAGCCTGCGTGTCAAAGAGATGCTCTCTGCGCGGGCCCCGGGCAATTGCTCCGGCGCGCCGTCATTGTGGCCCGGTTTTCTCGCGGTCTCCGCCGCATCCTGCTGCGGGTTGCGCAGCATATCCCGGATCGCGGCAAGCTGATCCGTCAAGGGCTGCGCCAGGGGTGCGGCCTCTGCAGGCGCGACGCGCCCCCGAAACAGGTCGCGATAGGCGGCGTCGATGTCTTTTGGCGCGCGGACAAATGCATTGGGCCGGGTAATTTCTGACGCGCGGTGCAAAATTCCGGCCCCGCCCAGGACCGCGCGCCCGGTGCCGGACGCCGAAGGCAGAAAGCGACCGGTATGGCCGAGCCGCTCTTCGGGGATCCGCAATCTTCCGGCGCGCAGATCGCCGCCGATATCTCTGGCACTGCTGCCACAGCGCGCAAGGATGCCAGAAACAGTCTCGCGCCCGATCTTCAGGGCGACGCGGGCAAAAGCGCGCGGCTCGAACGGGGGCTTCTGACTGCCCTCTGCCCAGATTGCCGGACGGGACTCATCACTGTCACTTTTCATCATCGTTAAATCCGTCGTTCACATAAATCGCGAAACCACACCAGCGGCCCCGGCCCTTGCACAACTCACGCCCCGGACGGCCCCCTGCTCAGGGCCCCTCCTGCCGGAATGTCAGGCGGCAGGAATGCGCCTGGGAAAAGACCTGAAACCGGCACAATCATGGCATTGTTCCGGGTTTCGCAGGCAGTTCGGCCCGGACCTGCTCACCGTCCGAAAGCGGGCAACACCCGGATCAGTATGCGCGCTTCACCTGGCCACCATCCCCGAATGCCGCACCGGGCAGGCTCAGCACATCGGCATCGCCCCGCCCATGTCCCGTCCGCCGAGAATAGCCAGCGCCAGCGCCCGCATCGGCGACGCCGCGACGATATCGGTGCTGTCGCGCAGCCGGTCAAAGCCAAGCCGCGCCGCGTAGAAAACCGCCGCCCGCTCTGCCGCGCGGCGCTGTGACAGGCCTGCTCTGACCAGCAGATCCTGCACCTGCGCAAGCCGCCAGCCATCAACACGCGCAAGCGCCGCCGCCACCATGACATCACACCGCGCCCAGTCGCGAATCGCGCGTTCGATCATCACGGCGCAAGGCGCGTCGGGGTCGCCATCTCTGATTGTGGCAAATTGGGGGGCCATGGCCTCATCCGCCAAATCCAGCAGGCGCGCCAAAGCCAGCCGGGGGGCGCCGCTTTCAGCCGGGGCGAGAGACAGAACCTGCTGTTGCGAGGTCCGCTCCCACAGCGCAATCACTTCGAGACGATAGGCCGCCAGATCGGGAAAAAAACCGTAAAACCCGGCCCTTGATGCCCCCGGGCAATCACAGAGAACCGCGATATTCAGCGCAGGATGCCCGGATCGGGCGAGCAATGCAAAGGCCCGGATCAGCCAGTCACTGCGGCTCAGCCGCGCGGGCCGGGTGAAACCGGGCACCCGCCAGGCGGTCGCGGGCATCTGTGTCAGGCCGGCCTCGACCAGTGTCTTCGGGCCGGTGTCGGCCATGGCGGATCCACCCTGTCCCGGCGGCCGTTGCGACATGGCGCGATGAATGCCGCCCGAAACAAAGACCTGGCCGCAGGGAGAGGTTTTCCGGTCGTGTCGGTCGCTCCGGTCCTCTGGTCGCAGCAGCAGTCTCATCGCGGGTTCCTTCAGTCGCCATAGGGTCCTTCCCCGGAGACTGAAGCCCGAAAGTTAAGGAATCGCTGCAAGCCGCCGCGCATTCCAGGGCCTTTCCTGCGGCTGCTGCGGCACCAACGGCGCCCCCCCTGAGCGTGCGTCAGAGGTCGATATAGCGCCCCACCCGCGCCGCACCGCCAGAAACCGGGGTAAACCGCAGGTCGATGCCCTTTTCGTCAAGCCGGTAGCAAACGGCCTCGGCCCCGGGCCATAACAGGCAGACCGTCTCGTCGCCGAGGCTCCACCGCCCCCAGGTTTCCCCTGAGAGGACACGGCCATCGGCAAAGAACCCCCAGGTCACGCCATCCGGAAAACCGATGGTCCGTGCGGCCAGCACCGTCTCGACCCGGTCATCCGGCACCGTGGCCCAGTCCGCCGCCGCATGCGCCATACCGGTCGCAAGGCTCAACACCAGCGCCCCGGCTTTCCACATCCGTCCTGCCATTTCGACCTGCCATTTCTGTGCGCCATTTCTGCGCATCTGTTCCTGCGATTGCTTGCACCTGCCCCGACCGCTCTTTAAGGGAAGGCCAACCAAGCCGCCAGTCAGAGGTCCGTGATGATCCCGCGTTATTCCCGCCCCGAAATGGTCGCCATCTGGTCGCCCGAGACCAAATTCCGCATCTGGTACGAGATCGAGGCCCATGCCTGCGACGCCCAGGCCGATCTCGGCGTGATCCCGCGCGAGAATGCGAACGCCGTCTGGAAGGCAAAGGATGTGGCCTTTGACGTGGCCCGGATCGACGAGATCGAAGCCGTCACCAAACATGACGTGATCGCCTTCCTCACCCATCTGGCCGAGATCATCGGCGCAGATGAGGCGCGCTTTGTTCATCAGGGCATGACCTCTTCCGACGTGCTCGACACCACGCTGAACATCCAGCTGGTGCGCGCCTCCGACATCCTGATCGCGGGCGTCGAACGGGTTCTGGCCGCGCTGAAAACCCGCGCCTTTGAACACAAGGACACCGTCCGCATCGGCCGCAGCCATGGCATCCATGCCGAACCGACCACGATGGGCCTGACCTTCGCACGGTTTTACGCCGAGATGGACCGCAACCTGCGCCGTCTGAAAGCCGCGAAAGACGAGATCCGCACCGGTGCGATTTCGGGTGCAGTCGGCACATTCGCCAATATCGACCCGCGCGTCGAGGAATATGTCTGCGAGAAGCTCGGGCTGGAGCCGGAGCCGGTCTCGACGCAGGTGATCCCGCGCGACCGCCATGCGATGTATTTCGCGGTGCTGGGTGTGATCGCCTCGTCGATTGAAAACATCGCCATCGAGATCCGCCATATGCAGCGGACCGAAGTGCTCGAGGCGGAAGAGTTTTTCTCGCCCGGGCAGAAAGGTTCCTCGGCGATGCCGCATAAGAGGAACCCGGTCCTGACCGAAAACCTCACCGGTCTTGCCCGGCTTGTGCGCATGTCGGTGGTGCCGGCGATGGAAAACGTGGCGCTCTGGCATGAGCGCGATATCTCGCACAGCTCGGTCGAGCGCGCGATCGGGCCTGACAGCACCGTGACGCTGGATTTCGCACTGAACCGGCTGGCCGGTGTGATCGAAAAACTGGTGATCTACCCGGAAAACATGCTGAAAAACATGAACAAGTTCAAAGGGCTTGTGATGTCGCAGCGGGTGCTTCTGGCACTGACCCAGGCCGGTGTGTCGCGCGAAGACAGCTACCGTCTGGTGCAGCGCAACGCGATGAAGGTCTGGGAACAGGGCGCGGATTTCAAGACCGAGCTGCTTGGCGATGAAGAGGTGACCAAAGCGCTCTCCCCCGCCGAGATCGAGGAGAAATTCGACCTTGGCTACCACACCAAACATGTCGATACGATTTTTGCCCGCGTTTTCGGCAAATAAGCCCTGACACGGCGCAGCTGTCGCAGTTGTGACCCGCATTATGCCCCCCGTCCGCAGTTTCGCTGCGGGCGGGGGTTTTTTCATGGCATCCTGCGGCGGTCGCCACTCCGGCGGCGGAACAGAGGAGGATTTAAGATGACGAGACCTCTGCGCGGGGCCGCACTGATCGCCGTGCTTCCCCTGATGCTGATGCCGGGCCTCGCCTCGGCGCGTGATTGTATGAAACCGAAAGACACCACGGCGTCCCTTTGTACGCCCGGCGCGGTCTGGGATGAGGCAAGTGGCTCTTGCCTCATCCAGCCCGCAAGCTGACGGGCCCAAAGCCCCGCTGAGATTGCCCGCGGCAGGGCTGTCGCGGGTAATTTTTATGCGGCCCGGCCGCTCAGGCTGCATTTCTTATGAAAACACCCTGCGCTGACAATCTCCGGTTAACCCCGCTTTGGCAGGATCAGCCAGAGATCAGGTTGAGAGGCAGCACATGTCCCATGGGGTTCAGCTGGCACGGATAACTCCGACCCAGCGTCCGGTTGCGGGTGGTCACCACAGCGCGCAGGGAAACGGGTTGCGCCGGATGCTCAGCGCGCGCGAAAAGGCAGCGGTGGTGGTGCGCTATATGCTGGCACAAGGGGCCGAACTGCCGATTGCGCAGCTGCCGGACCATCTTCAGACCGCGTTGGCCGAACAAATGGGCCAGATGCGGCTGGTCGACCGCGAAACGCTGGACCAGGTCATCGCGGAATTCATGGCCGAACTGGATTCGGTCGGCCTCGCCTTTCCCGGCGGGCTGGAAGGTGCGCTGAACGCGATGGATGGCCATATTTCGCAATCCACCGCGAGCCGGCTGCGCCGCAAGGTGGGCGTGGGCGCGCGCGGTGATCCCTGGGAACGGCTGGGTGCGCTGTCTCCCGAACGGCTGGTTCCGGTGCTCGAAAATGAAGCGATCGAGGTCGCCGCCGTGATCCTGTCGAAAATGCCGGTGCAAAAGGCGGCAGAGTTTCTGGGCAAACTCCCGGGCGAACGCGCGCGCCGCATTGCCTTTGCCGTCTCGCAAACCGCCAATACCGACCCCGATACCGTGCGCCGCATCGGCATTGCCATTCTCGGCCAGATCGACGCGCAGCCGCAAAAGGCCTTTGACCGTGGCCCGGTCGAACGTGTGGGGGCGATCCTCAATGTCTCTCCCGCCCAGGTGCGCGAAGATGTGCTGAAGGGTCTGGAAGACGCGGATGCCGGTTTTGCCGAAGAGGTGCGCCGCGCCATCTTCACCTTCGCGCATTTCCCCGTTCGGGTCACTGGTCGCGACATTCCGAAAGTCGTGCGGCTGGTCGATCAGGCCACGCTGGTCACCGCTATCGCCTATAGCAAAGGCAAACCGCCGCTGGAGGCTGCCGGCGAATTCATCCTCGCCTGTATCTCGCAGCGCATGGCGCAAAACATCCGTGACGAGGTCGAACAGGCGCCGAAGATCAAGGACAAGGACGGTGAGACCGCGATGGGCGCAATCGTCGCCGCCGCCCGCAGCCTGGAGGCCCAGGGCGAGCTGATCATGATGTTGCCCGAAGAGGAGGAATGACCCGCCAGCGCCAAACGCGCCTTTCTGGCAAAGCCCGTCTCAGACAAAACGCCTCTCTGGCCGCATCCCCGGCCAAAAATCTCCGCTTACAAAGATCCGGCGGCTCCTCTGCGGGCATCTCCCCGCCGCGACGCGGAACGAACGGAGATACCCGCATTAGGCCTCTGGGCGCCCCTAGTGCCACTGCAAAACGGCCTGCGCCTGGTGAGAGCGTTCGGTTCTCACGCTCCCTTACCAGATCGTCCGGCGCAGCCACTGGCATGGCATGCCGGGCCCCGCGCGCAAAACCCCATCAGCAAAAGCCTGGTGCCTTCCGCAAGGAGCCTCTGCCGGAGGCGCCGGATCACATCTCACCCGATGCGCCTTTCCCCAGGCCATTGGCACCGCGACAGATGATCCCGGCCTTACGTTGCTCTGCCCCCGGAACTCTGTCATGGCCGCGCCGCAAGCCTCACTCAACCGCGTCTCATATTGTAGAAGCAGAGCCGATCTCCGGTGCCCCTCGCACAATTCGGGCATCCATATGCGGGTCTTCGGACCGAAAGTGACTGCGCTCCGCGCGCTCCTCCCGGTCGGGAGGAGGTGCCTCAATTGCGCCACCCCCGTCACCTGGAAATCAGCGCAGCCCATGCCCCATTTCCTGCAGCTCCGGCCAGACCCTACGCAGGTGGCACAGACACATCGGGAATACTCCGCTCCCCTGCCTCGCCTTCCCGACCTTTGTCTCATGAGAAGGCCACCACGGGCCCGGCCTGAACCAGCCGCATTCCAGCCGGTCAGATGGGCTCCGGGCCAGCCATCCTCTCTTGTCTCTTCCCCGGCAGCCAGGTAGCGTCGCAGGCATCATGCAAACTGCGCAGAACCCCGCGCGAGGCATCCTGCTGATGATCCTCGCAATCCTCGCTTTCACCCTGCTCGATGCGAGCGCCAAGGGCCTGTTGCAGCGCTATCCGGCGCCGCAGGTGATCTGGGCGCGTTTTCTCGGCCAGGTGCTGATCGTCGTTCTGATCCTGAGGGGGCGGACGCTGATCATGTGGCGCACCTCTTATCCTGGCCTGCATGTCCTGCGGGCGTTTTTCCAGGTCTCGACGGCCGCGCTGTTCTTCACCTCGCTGAATTACATCGGCCTCGCAGAAGCGACCGCACTCACCGACACGAGCCCGGTTCTTGTCACCCTTGGGGCTGCGCTGTTTCTGGGCGAAAGGCTCGGGCCAAAGCGGATCCTTGCCATCTGCGTGGCGCTGGTCGGGGCCGTGATCATCGTGCGCCCGGGCGGCGGCGTGTTCACCTGGTGGGCGCTGATGCCGCTTGCCGCAGCCGTCTCTTTCGCCGCCAATTCGCTCCTGACCCGGCGCATCGGCCAATATGAGCCGGTCTGGACGGCGATGCTCTGGGGCGGACTCTTCGGGACGCTGGCCTTCACGGTCTTTCTGCCCACAAACTGGGTGCCGGTCGCGGCTGCCGATCTGCCGCTTTTCGTCTTTGTCGGCTGTATCGGCACGCTGGGCCAGGTGCTGATGATCCGCTCGCTCTCGATTGCCGAGGCCGGAACCGTCGCACCCTTCACCTATATCGGTGTGGTTTTCGCCACGCTCTGGGGGGCGCTTTTCTTCTCGGAATATCCCGATTTCTGGACGGTGACCGGCGCGCTTGTGATCGTGGGGGCCGGTCTCTATGTCTGGCACCGGGAAACGCGCCTGCTCAGGCGCTGATCCGGGATTGCAAACGGGCTGAATGATGAGCGACAAACAAGAGGCAAATCCACGCCACTGGCTGCAGGACCGCCTGTTCCGGGCGCTGATCTGGAGCCTGAAGCGGCTGCCTTACCGCATCCGGGTACCGCTCTGCGGCAGGATCGTCTCGGGCGTGATCGCGCCACTGGCCGGCTACCGCCGCCGCATCCGGAGCAATCTGGCCCTCGTAATGCCGGATCTGCCAAAGGCCGAGGTCGAGAAAATCGTCCGCGATGTGCCCGACAATGTAGGCCGCACCCTGATCGAGATCTATTCGGGCGAGGAATTCATCGCCCGCGCCGCCGGATTGCCGCTGACCGGCGCAGGCGTCGCCGCGCTGGAGGAAGCCCGCCGCACGAACCGCCCCGTGATCCTCGTCACCGCGCATTTCGGCAATTATGACGCCACCCGCGCCGCCCTGATCGCACGCGGCTTTACGGTCGGCGCGCTCTACATGAATATGTCGAACCGCTATTTCAACGAACATTACCTCAGGGCGATTTCGACCATTGGCACACCGCTTTTCCCGCGCGGGCGCGAGGGTCTGGGGCAGATGGTGAAATTCCTGCGCCAGGGCGGCATGCTCGGGATGCTGATCGACCAGCATATGACCCGCGCGCCGCTTCTGGGTTTCTTCGGCCATGAGGCGCAGACCGCGCTTTCGGCAGCAGAGCTCGCGCTGAAATATGATGCGCTTTGCGTGCCGGTCTATGCGGTGCGCCAGCAGGACGGGCTGTCCTTCCAGGTCATCGTGGAGGACCCGATCCCGCATAGTGACCCGGTCACCATGACCCAGGCGCTGAATGACAGCCTTGAGGCGCTGGTGCGGCGCTATCCCGGCCAGTGGTTCTGGATCCACAAACGCTGGAAACACGGGGGCGCCAGACTGCCGTCGCCGGATGCCGAAACCTGACCCGGGGCCTTTTCTGCCTGCGTTTCTTTCCTGCCGCTTTTGGGTCCTGTTCCAGATTGATGGCCAGGACTGGAATGATCCCGCCGCCGCTTGCTGTGATGAAATGACGGGGCGGACCGGTCACGGATTACCAGCGACAATCACATGCGGGATAACCCGCTTAAGCTGATTTCTGACGATGGCAAAGCCTTCAGAATGTCTGGCTTTGCCTGAAATAACGGTTGCCGGGACAGACCTGTCCCGTGCTCCGGCAGCAACCAGGAGACAGAGCCCGGATCTGATCTGGCTCAGGGGGTCACCGCAGCCGCAAAGATCTGCCCCGGCCCTGCCGCTTTGGCCCCTTTGCCACTGACATCCTGAATGAACACCACCGCGGGATTGCTACCGGTGATCGGGATGCTGACCTCAAGCGGCTCCTGCCCGGCCCAGTCGCCAAGGCTCTCCCATTCGGTCACGATATTGCGGTAGGTCACAATCTTGCCGGCGTTTTCGCCGCGCTCGATATCGACCGTTGCCTCGGGCATGTAGCGCGCAAGCTCGACCCGGGCCGGGGCCTCCAGCGGCGGGTCGGCTTTGGCGCGGATCACCAGGTTGTCGCCGTCACGCGTGACCATCAGCGTCACCGGGCTTTTGGCGGCAACGTGATCGGCCAGTGCCTTCAGCGTCGCTTCCGGATCAAAGCCCTCGATTCGTTCGACACCGCCGATGATGAATTGCGGCGTATAGATCGTGCGTGATCCGATGGTGCGGGCATATTCCTTTTGCCGCTCAGTGAACGCCGCAGAGCCGAAACTGTCTTCCCAGCCGATGTAATCCCAGTAATCGACATGCAGCGAAAGCGCGATCACGCGCTTGTCTTTGGTGAGGCTGGCGAAAAATTCATCTGCCGGCGGGCAGGAAACACAGCCTTGCGAGGTAAAGAGTTCGACCACCACCGGGCCGGCACCGGCGGCCAGAGGCGCCGCCTTTTCTGCCAGGTCTTCGGCGGCGCCCGGACCTGCAAGCGCGCAGGTCAGAACCAGGCCGCAGGCGGCGCTGAGCAAATGTCGCATCTCATGTCTTTCCCGGCTGGCGTCAGCGAATATCGGGGCATTGCCCGGACCCCGCCCATCCCTGTAGTCAACCCTGTATAGGAAACCGACCCCCTGCCTGCCAATCAAGGTTTTGCGATTGCCTGCAATCTTCCGCGTGCCGGACTGTTTTCCCCTTCCCTCGCCGGCCTCGCCATGCTGCAATCGCAATGCAGTTTCGCCGGCGTTTCTGCCCCCTTTGCCGCCGTTTCCGCCATTGCAGCCCCCCGGGTCCTGTCTCCGCGCCCCGGGTCCCGGGACGGGCAGGCCCTCAAGGGGCGGGCCAGCGATCCCGGGCCTGACCTGCGGCTCTGGCTGTGGAACGCGTCATCTCCGGGGTCTGGAAATTTGGTATACGACTGCATACATAGTTCCTGACACCCCCGGGCACCGCCTCGCCCGCCGCAGCCGTAAGATGCCACGCCAGTTTTTCAAGGAGCGAAGACATGACCGTCACCGTCGGACATGACAGCCAGAAAACCCGTAAAACCCTGAGCGCGGGCGGCCAGACCGTCAGCTATTATTCGATCCCGGCGGCACAGGCGGCCGGACTTGGGGATTTCTCGCGCCTGCCCGCCTCGCTGAAAGTCGTGCTTGAGAACATGCTGCGTTTTGAGGACGGCAAGACCGTCACCAGAGATGATATCCGCGCGTTTTCGACCTGGGGCGCCCAGGGCGGGCGGAATCCGATCGAGATCGCCTACCGCCCGGCCCGCGTGCTGATGCAGGATTTCACCGGTGTGCCGGCCGTGGTGGACCTGGCCGCGATGCGGGACGGGATCATCGGGCTGGGCGGTGACGCGCAAAAGATCAACCCGCTGAACCCGGTCGATCTGGTGATTGACCATTCGGTGATGATCGACGAATTCGGCAATCCCCGCGCTTTCCAGATGAATGTCGACCTGGAATATGAGCGCAATATGGAGCGCTATACCTTCCTCAAATGGGGGCAGAAGGCGTTCAACAATTTCCGCGTCGTGCCGCCCGGCACCGGCATCTGTCACCAGGTCAATCTGGAATATCTGGCCCAGACGATCTGGACCGACACAGACCAGAATGGCGAGCTGGTGGCCTACCCGGACACGCTGGTCGGAACCGACAGCCACACCACCATGGTCAATGGCCTCGCCGTTCTGGGTTGGGGCGTCGGCGGGATCGAGGCCGAGGCGGCGATGCTGGGCCAGCCGGTCTCAATGCTGATCCCGGAAGTGGTCGGCTTCAGACTGACCGGGAAAATGGTCGAAGGCACCACCGCGACCGATCTGGTGCTGAAGGTCGTGGCGATGCTCAGAAAACACGGCGTGGTGAACAAATTCGTCGAGTTTTACGGCGAGGGTCTCGATCACCTGCCGCTTGCCGACCGTGCCACCATCGCCAATATGGCCCCCGAATACGGCGCCACCTGCGGTTTCTTCCCGATTGATGGCGAGACGCTGCGCTATCTGAGGAATACCGGTCGCGACGAGGCCCGCATCGCGCTGGTCGAGGCCTATGCCAAAGAAAACGGCTTCTGGCGCGGGCCCGATTACGATCCGATCTATACCAGCACGCTGGAGCTCGACATGGGCACCATCGTCCCGGCGATCTCGGGGCCGAAACGGCCGCAGGATTATCTGCCGCTGACCGAATCGGCCCGCAGTTTCTACAAGGTCGTGGCCGATTACCGCGGCATTGATGTCAGCCCCGACGCGCTGGATATGGGCGATGAGGGCGGCGCGATCACCGCGCCGCCGAAGGATGTGCGCAAAGTGGTGCCGGTCGAGGGCAAGGATTATACCCTCACCGACGGCTCGGTGGTGATTGCGGCGATCACCTCCTGCACCAATACCTCGAATCCCTATGTGATGATCGGTGCCGGTCTGGTGGCGCGGAAGGCCCGCGATCTGGGCCTGACCCGCAAACCCTGGGTCAAGACCTCGCTCGCGCCCGGCTCGCAGGTGGTGGGTGAATATCTTCAGGCGGCAGGGCTGCAGGAAGATCTCGACGCGCTCGGCTTCAACCTGGTGGGTTATGGCTGCACCACCTGTATCGGAAATTCCGGGCCGCTGGGCGATCCGGCGATCTCGAAAGCGATCAGCGACAATGATCTGGTCGCGGCGGCGGTGCTGTCGGGAAACCGCAATTTCGAAGGCCGGATCAGCCCTGATGTGCGTGCGAATTTCCTCGCCTCGCCGCCGCTGGTGGTCGCTTATGCGATTGCCGGTGACATGAACGTCAACCTGACCCGCGACCCGATCGGACAGACGCCCGACGGCCGCGACGTCTACCTGAAAGACATCTGGCCCACCCAGAAAGAGATCAGTGACATCGTCGACACCGTCGTCACGCGCGAGGTTTTCCAGGCCAAATATGCCGATGTTTTCAAAGGGGATACCCGTTGGCAGGCGGTGGAGGTCACCGGGGCCGAGACCTATGACTGGCCGCCCGCTTCGACCTATATCCAGAATCCGCCCTATTTCCAGAATATGGGGCGTGACCCCGGCGTGATCTCGGATATCGAAGGCGCGCGGGTGCTGGCGATCCTCGGCGATATGATCACGACCGACCATATCTCGCCGGCGGGCTCGTTCAAACCGACGACACCGGCGGGGAAATACCTGCAGGAACGCCAGGTGGCGCCGCGCGATTTCAACTCTTATGGCTCGCGGCGCGGCAATCACGAGGTGATGATGCGCGGCACATTCGCCAATATCCGCATCAAAAACGAGATGCTGGCCAATGATCAGGGTGGCGTCGAGGGCGGCTATACTCTGGGGCCGGACGGGGCGCAGACCTCGATCTTCGACGCGTCGATGGCCTGGCAGGAACTGGGCCGGCCGCTGGTGATCTTTGGCGGCGTGGAATATGGCGCAGGGTCCTCGCGCGACTGGGCAGCCAAGGGCACCGCACTGCTGGGGGTCAAAGCGGTCGTCGCGGAAAGTTTCGAGCGTATCCACCGTTCCAACCTCGTTGGCATGGGGGTGATTCCCTTTGAATTCACCGGCGGAGATACCCGCAAGACGTTGAATCTGAAGGGGGATGAGGAAATCTCGATCCATGGTCTCGCGGGCGGGCTGAAGCCCCTGAGCCTTGTCCCCATGACGATCCGCGCGGCGGATGGAAGCGAGCGGACCGTCGAAATCCGCTGCCGCATCGATACCGCCATCGAGATCGAATATGTCGAAAACGGCGGCGTGCTGCATTACGTGCTGCGCAATCTCGCCAGCGTCTGATCGGGCATATGGCAAAGGACTATCGCGAATGGGCCGGAGCGATCCGGCCCATTTGTTCCGGTTAAGTTCCTTTTTACCCGAATCGCGCAATCTGGACGGGTTCAGCCAGAAGGGCTTTTCCATGCGCCATTCCACACGCCTTGACATGCGTGACCGCGGGATCCCCGCCCGCGCCCTTTTCCCGCCCCTGCCCTCGCAATCCGCGATCTGGCAAGGGGAATGCACAGCTTTGCTTGCGAAAACGACCAGACGGAACGTCTTTGTATCGAAGGCTCTGGCAAACAGGCGGTTCTCTCTGCCCGCATTGCCCTTTGCCGAATTGCTGATGCCTTTCGGGATGCTGACGCTGTCACTGCTCAACTGAGCGCAGCGCGGTCCTTCTCCGGGGCGGGCCTGTCTGGCGGCGCTTGCCGGTATATCGCCCTGTTTCAGGGCCGCGACTGTCCCGCCGCCATCATACAGACAGTCAGTCGCTCATCCGTAATCGGCCAGAGCGTGAAACGCGCGCCCATTTCGGACTGACAGGTAAGGATCGGGTAATTGCTGTGATCGGTGAAATACTGACACCAGAGGCCGGAAGGCCCGGCTTGCCCCTCCAGGATATTCGGCACTTCCCCAAAGTCCAGCGGGTTCAGGCGGATCGGCGCATCCTGATCCGCCACGGTCGCGCAGGGGAAGACATCAAGTGCCCAGGTCCCATCGACCGGCGTGATCCGGACCAGATCGTCAATCAGCGCCGGAACCTCGGCACCGCTGCGCCCGACCCGTTCATAGACACCGGTGAAAAAGCTGGTGTCGGGCCGGATCGTCTCTGCCTGTGCCATCGCCCCACAGGTCAGAAACGCTGCGGCAAAGACAAAGGCTCTCACTTCAGAGCCGCAGCAAGGGCGGGGACAAAGCGCGATTCGTAATCGGTGCCGACCAGTGGCCCGGTAAATTTGAACAGAACCGTGCCATCTCCATCAATGATGAAGGTCTCGGGCGGTGCAGAGACGCCCCATTCCACCCGGTTGCGCCCGCCCGGATCGGTGGCAATGGCGAAGAACGGATTGCCGTCTTTCTCGAGATAGCCGGTCGCATCGGCCTCTTTATCCATGATATTCACGCCGGCGACCCGGATGCCATCCGCCGCCATCGCCTTGAGAACCGGATGTTCCGCCCGGCAGGGCGGGCACCAGGAGGCCCAGAAATTCACCACCGTCACCTCGCCCTTCCGGAGGTCTTCCGCCGTCAGAAGCGGTGTTCCGGGCAGGGATGTCGTGGGCAGAACCGGCGCCGCGCGCCCGATAAAGGTCGAGGGGATCTCGCCCTGACCTTCGCGCTGCATCCCGAACCAGAAGACAGCGGCGAGACAGGCAAAGGCCAGAGGTGGCAGCAGATACAGGGGTTTCATTCCTTCGCCTCCGTTGCCCTGGCCTGGTGGGCCCGCGCCTCGGCCTCGGCCAGCGCAAGTGCCACCCGCCGCGACTGCAAAAGCGTCAGAACAAGCAGCCCGGCCAGCGCCAGAAGCGTCGCTCCCCAGGCGCCCAGCACCGTTGCCGCATAGTTTCCAAGATCCGGCATCATCCGAGCCTCTCCCTTGCCTCAAGTGCGATCAGCCGCCGCGCCCGGATCAGCATCCGGGTTCGCAGCAACACGATCAGTATGAAAAACAACACGAATCCGACCAGGCAGATCACCAGGGGCACGTAATAGGCCACATCCAGCGGGTCTTTCTCACCGACTTTCAGGATGGTCGAATCCTGATGCAACCCCTGGTTCCAGAACTTGACCGCATAGCGCGACATCACAGCAAAGACCGAACCGACCACGCACAGAATGCCGGTCAGATCCGCGGCCGTTTCAGGATCCTCGATCGCCGACCAGAGCGCGATATAGCCAAGATAGAACAGGAAGAGGATCAGGAACGAGGTCAGGCGCGGATCCCATTCCCACCAGGTGTTCCACATCGGCTGCCCCCAGAGCGCACCGGTGACCAGGGCGATCAGCGTGAAAACAAGCCCCGCCGGCGCCGCCGCCCGCGCCGCCAGTGCCGAGACATGGTGGCGCCGGATCACCCAGATCAGCGAGGTGACCAGCATCATGATCCAGGCATTGATCGCCATCATCGCCGCGGGCACGTGGATGAACAGGATCTTGACGGTCGAGCCCTGTTTGTAATCATCAGGGGTGAAGAAAAAGCCCCAGATCAGCCCGATCCCAAGCGACAGGCCGGCAAATGCCGCGATCCAGGGCAGGATCCGCCCGGAAAGCCGCATGAAATTTCTCGGATTGGCGAATTCCCAAATCGACATATCGGCCCGTCTGTTCTGCCTCACCAGTGCTTTGTAGCGCGCGAGACCCTGTTATAGACTGATTCAGCGCAAGTTAACCCGAATTGCGGCGGCTGCGGCGAAGGGCAGCAGCGCCAGCGAGCCGGCCGTAATCGCGGCAAGGAGCGCAAGCGGTGTCGCCAGCGCGAGCCCCGCCGCGCCGCGCCGCACGACCTCGGCCCCGAAAACCAGCGTTGGCACGTAAAGCGGCAATACGAGGAGCGAGAGCAATAGCCCGCCGCGCCTGAGGCCGATGGTCAGACTGGCCCCAAAAGCCCCGATCACCGAAAGCGCCGGCGTGCCGACCGCGAGCGAGAGCAGAAGCCAAGGGTATCCTGCGGCAGGCAGGTTAAGCAAAACCGCGAGCAGCGGCGAGGCCAGTGTCAGCGCAAGCCCCGTGACCAGCCAATGCGCCAGCGCCTTGACCGCCACGACCCCTTCAAGCGGCAAGGGGGCGGTGGCAAGAAGGTCAAGACTGCCATCCTCATGATCGAGCGCAAAAATCCGGTCAAGGCTGAGGAGCGAGGCAAGAAGCGCCCCCACCCAGAGCACGCCTGGCGCGATGGTGGCAAGAATGGCGCTGTCCGGCCCGACGCCCAAAGGCACCAGCACCACAACGAGCAGAAAGAAGGCAAGACCAAGGCCAAAGCCCCCCCCGGCGCGAAAGGCAAGCGACAGGTCGCGGATCAGGAGCGCAATCATCCTGGACCTCCGAAGCTCTCGCCGAACGCATCGTCGAAACCACCCGCGACGGCGCGCTGGCGCTTTGGCCGGAAGGGCGTGAGATCAAGCCCCCCCGCCTCATCGAGGCCAAGGTCAATATGGGTGGCAATCAGCGCCGCGCCACCGTCTTTGAGATGGGCACGCAGGACGCCGGCGAAAAGCGCAACGGCGGCCTGATCAAGCGAGACGGTCGGCTCATCCAGCAGCCAGATCGGCCGGCCGGTGACCAGAAGCCGCGCAAGGCCGAGGCGGCGCTTCTGCCCGGCGGAAAGCTGGCCGGCGGCGCGGTGGCGCAATGCGGTCAGATCCAGCTGCTCAAGCGCGGCCCCGGCAGCCGTCTGCCCCGTGCCGAATACCGAAGCCCAGAAGGAGATATTCGCGTCCACCGTCAGCGCGGATTTCAGCCCGTCGGCATGGCTGGCATAGGCGAGGCCATCCGTGGGGGTACTGACCTCGCCGGAAATGGCAGGTTGCAGCCCCGCGATGGTGCGCAGCAAAGTGGTCTTGCCGATACCGTTCGGGCCGCGCAGCACCAGGGCCTGACCGGCGCGCAGGGTGAAACTGATCCCCTCCAGCACCACCAGCCCGCCGCGGGCGACTGCAAGATTTTCGACCCTGAGTTCCATCGCACAGCCCTAGCCCGTTTCGCGCGCCGCGCCAATTCCTGTGAAGGAATTGGGCCGGAATTTTCAAAAATTCCGGGCTGCCTCAGCCGAGGGGTAAAAGGGCGGCCGAAATTCTGCGGCCCTCGGAGAGCAGGAAATTATAGGTACGGCAGGCGGCAGGCGAGGACATCGGCTCGACGCCGATCCCGGCAGCCTCCAATGTCTCGCGCAATGCGCGCGGCGGCCAGGCGATCTCGGCGCCCATACCCAGAAGCAGAACATCGATCCGCCCGGTCAGGTCCAGCAGGCTCTCCGTATCTCCGAGCCCGCCCCAGGGGCCGGCATCCCAGGGCGTGATCAGCGCAGGCCCGCGCAGCACATGATCATTCACCCGGAAAAAGCCGGGCCCGTAGCCGTCAATCGGCCGGGCCTCGGCATAGCTGATTTCGGTCAGGCGCATGCCCCACCCTTACGCATCGACATCGGCGAATTCGCTCGACTTCTTCGGGGCTTTCGGCTTGTCACCGCGGTCAACACCCAGATAAAGCACGATATTCTTCGCCATATAGAGCGTCGACCAGGTACCGAGCACCACACCCAGCGTCATCGCGAAGACAAAGCCCCGGATCACATCGCCGCCCCAGATCAGCAGAACGATCAGAACCAGAAGCGTCGAGGTCGCCGTCATCACTGTCCGCGACAGCGTCTCGTTGGTGGTGAGGTTCATCATCTCGCGCAGCGGCATCGCCTTGTATTTCGCAAGGTTCTCGCGCAGCCGGTCAAAGATCACCACGGTATCATTGACCGAATAGCCAAGGATCGTCAGCAACGCCGCCACGATCGAGAGGTCGAACCGGATCTGGAACAGCGAGAAGATCCCCACCGTCACGATCACGTCATGCAAAAGCGCCGCCACCAGGCCAACCGCCATCTGCCATTCGAACCGCATCCAGATATAGACGAGGATCGCTGCCGACCCTGCAAAAATCGCGGCAACCGCTTTCCAGATCAGCTCGCCCGAGACCTTCGGGCCAACCGATTCCACCGACGGGAATGTGATCGCCGGATCGACGGCTTTCAGCGCCTCTTCGATTTCCTGGATCACTTCGGGCGTCACCGCCTCTTCGCCTTCGCGCGCACCGATGCGGATCTGGGCGACATGCTGGTCAGGGCGGAAGGACGGGTCCTTCACTTCCGAGATCGAGACATCGCCCAGCTGCAGGGCGGCCAGCGCCTCGCGATATTCCGCCACGTCGACCGCTGCGGTCGATTCGGTGCGGATCGTGGTGCCCCCCTTGAAATCGACCCCGAAATTCAGCCCCATCACCGCCACGCAGACAAGCGAGGCGACAATCATCCCGATCGAAAGCGAGAAGGTGATCCACTGATGTTTGAAGAAGTCGAAATTCGTCTTTGCGGGGACGAGTTTAAGACGCCATGCCATAACCGTATCCTCCCCTTAAACCACGAGTGTTTTCGGGCGTTTGTTGTTGATATACAGCTCGACAACCAGCCGCGTCACATAGACGGCCGTGAACATCGAGGTGATCACGCCCAGCGTGAAGGTCACCGCAAAGCCCCTGACCGGACCCGAACCGATCCAGAACATGATGAAGCCGGTCATCAGCGCGGTGATATTGGCGTCCATAATGGCCGAAAAGGCGCGTTCAAACCCGACCTGACAGGCGCGCTGCGGATTGGCGCCGTCGCGCAATTCGTCGCGGATCCTCTCAAAGATCAGCACGTTCTGGTCAATGGCCATGCCCATGGTCAGCACGATCCCCGCGATCCCGGGCAATGTCAGGGTCGCCCCGATCGCCGATAACAGCGCCACAAGAATGATCACGTTCAGAACCAGCGCCACATTGGCGAACCAGCCGAACAGACCGTAGGAGGCGACGACATAGATCAGCACCGCCGCAAGGCCGATGATCGCCGCCGTCTTGCCGGCCTCTATGGAATCGGCGCCAAGCTCCGGCCCGATGGTGCGCTCTTCCAGAAAGTCCATCTTGGCCGGCAGGGCGCCGGCGCGCAGAAGAACCGCAAGTTCCGTGGTTTCCTCGACCGAGAAACGGCCGGTGATGATCCCTGCCCCGCCCGAGATATGGGCCTGGATTGTCGGCGCCGAGATCACCTGATTGTCGAGCACGATGGCAAAGGGTTTGCCGATATTATTGGCGGTGTAATCGCCGAACCGGCGCCCGCCTGCCGTGTCAAAGCGGAAGCTCACCGCCGGGCGCTGCATGTCATCCTGGGCCGGGCGGCTGTCGACAAGGTTCTCGCCCGAGACGACCGGCGTTTCCTCGACGATGTAGTAAAGGCCGGGCTGGTCTTTCGACGGCAGCAACATATTGCGCGGCCCCGGATTGGCACCGGCATCCGAGGTGCTGCCAACCACGGCGTTGAAGGTCAGTTTCGCGGTGGTGCCGATCAGCGATTTCAGCTCGGCCGCCGACCCGATGCCCGGCACCTGGATCAGGATCCGGTCAGAGCCCTGGCGCAGAATCGTCGGCTCGCGGGTCCCTGCCTGGTCGACGCGGTTGCGGATGATCTCGAGGCTTTGCTGCATCGTGCGGTCATCGGTCGCGGTCTTTTCGCTCGCGGTCAGCTGGATCACGATATCCGCACCCTGCGAGGTGATGGTGATATCAGAGGCCTGCGAACCGGTCAGCGTCATCACCGGTGAAGCGAGCTTTTGCACCGCCGCCATGGCTTTCGCCATATTCTCGGGGCGCGAGATGGTGATGCGCAATGTATCTTCGGGCGACGGCGCGCGGCGCACGGCCCCGACATCATCGCGCACATCGCGCAACGCATCGCGCGCTTCGGGCCAGAGCCCGTCGATCCGCGCCTTGTAAACATCCTCGACCTGGACCTGCGCCAGAAGATGCGCGCCGCCCCTGAGATCAAGCCCCAGCGGCATCAGCGCCGAAGGCGCCCAGTTCGGCCAGAGCGCCAGATCCGCGGCCTCTTCTGTCGTGGCCACACCATCGGCTTTCGCGATATCGGCTGCCGCATCATTATGCCGCTCCACACGGTCGTAAAACGCATTGGGCAGCGCAGCGATGATCCCCCAGGCACATACCAGCAGGATCAGAACTCTTTTCCAGGTCTCGGTCGGCGTCATGTCAGCCTCAGAACTCACATATCATATACCGGACCGGGAGGCGGACCGGCATCAGGTGCGGCCCCGGGCAAAGCCCGGGATTGCGCGGGGTCTCAGGACGCCGCAGCTTCGGTGCGATTCAGGACCTGGGTGATGGTCTGACGCACCACCTTGACCTTGACGCCCTCGGCGATCTCGACCTCGACCATGCCGTCTTCCTGCACTTTGACCACTTTGCCGACGATACCGCCCTGGGTGACCACCTGGTCGCCCCGGCGCAGCGCCTCGACCATGGCACGATGCTCTTTCATCTTCTTTTGCTGCGGGCGGATCATGAGGAAATACATGATGCCGAAAATTAGGATCAGCGGAACAAAGGAAGCTAGGGCGGAACCTGCTCCGGGCGCGGCGGCCTGGGCGAAAGCGGGGGTCACGAACATTGTGGCTATGTCTCCGGCATCTGTCGGTTGGCAGTGAGAAGGCAGGTCGCACCATCCGGCGCGCGCCCCGCCTCCCCGATCACCGGCCCATGTAAGCGTTTTTTGCCGCTTGCGCCAGAGGAACCGCACCATGGACAGGCTCAGGCGTGACGGCCGCCCTGTCTGGCAGCAGAAGGGGGCTGCTCGCCCCCTCGCGGCAAAGCCGCTCACCCCCCGGGATATTTCAGGACAGATGAATAACCAGTGCGGATTTCATCTGTCTCTAAATATCCCCGCCGGAGGCATCCGCCCGCAGCCAGGGGCGCGCGCCTCGCCCTCTTTCCCCGCCCGCAGGCATCTGCCATAAACAGCACCGCAATTCCTGCAAGCCAGCGAGGCCAGTTCCATGCATGATATCCGCATGATCCGCGAAAACCCTGCCGCTTTTGATGCGGCGCTCTCCCGTCGCGGGTTGGCCGCTCTTTCGCCTGCCTTGCTGGCGCTGGATGAGGCCCGCCGCGCGAAGATCCTCGCGGCCGAAACTGCTCAGGCAGACCAGAACCGCGCCTCGAAAGAGGTTGGCGCCGCGAAAGCGCGTGGCGATGATGCCGAATTCGAGCGGCTGCGCGCTTTGGTGGCCGAGAAAAAGGCCGAGATCGCCCGCCTGACCTCTGAGGCAGAGGCTGAAGACAAAGCCCTGCGCGACCGGCTGGCCACGATCCCGAACCTGCCGCTCGCCGAAGTGCCCGAAGGCGCCGATGAGACTGACAATGTCGAGATCCGCCGCTGGGGCACACCGAAAACCTTCGATTTCACGCCGGTCGAGCATTTCGAGATTGCTGGTGTCAGACCGGGCATGGATTTCGCCACCGCCGCCAAGCTCTCCGGAGCACGCTTTGTGGTGTTGAAAGGCGCGGTGATCCGGCTGCACCGCGCACTGGCGCAGTTCATGATCGACATGCATGTTGACGAACATGGGCTGACTGAAATGTGGACCCCGGTTCTGGTGAAGTCGGAAGCGATGTTCGGCACCAACCAGCTGCCGAAATTCGCCGAAGACAGCTATGAGACCACCAATGGCTGGTGGCTGATCCCGACCTCGGAGGTCACGCTCACCAACTCGGCCGCCGGCGAGATTATCGACGAGGCCGCGCTGCCGACCCGCATGACCGCCCATACACAATGTTTCCGCTCGGAAGCCGGATCGGCCGGCAAGGACACCACTGGCATGCTGCGCCAGCACCAGTTCGAAAAGGTCGAGATGGTAACACTTTGCACGCCGGAAACCGCGCTGGCGGAACATGAGCGTATGACGGCACAGGCAGAGGCGATTTTACAAAAGCTGGGCCTGCCCTATCGCACCGTGGTGCTTTGCACCGGGGATATGGGCTTTGGCGCGCAGAAAACCCATGATATCGAGGTCTGGCTGCCCGGACAGAACCGGTATCGCGAAATCTCTTCGATCTCGACCTGTGGCCAGTTCCAGGCGCGGCGCATGAACGCACGCTACCGCCCTTCCGAAGGGGGCAAGCCCGATTTCATCGCGACGCTCAACGGATCCGGCCTTGCCGTCGGGCGCTGCCTGATCGCGGTCCTGGAAAACGGCCAGCAGGCGGATGGCTCGGTCGAGATTCCTGATGTGCTGCACCGCTATCTCGGTGGCAAAACCCGCATCGGCGTGGATGGGGTGCTCGTCTGAAACAGAACAGGGGCCCTCGCGGGCCCCTTGCCTCCGGCGGGGATATTTAAAGACAGATGAACAGGCTCAGAGCATTTTCATCTGTCTGAAAATATCCCGGGGGTGAGCGGCAAAGCCGCGAGGGGGCTGGCCCCCTCCCTTACTTCTTCACCTGTTTGCCCTGGTGTTTTCTCAGCCGCGACGGTGTGTGGAATTTCTTCTCACGGAACGGGTTCTGCTCCCCCTGGCCACGCAAGAAGAGACGGATCGGCGTGCCCGGCATCTCAAAATGATCCCGCAACCCGTTAATCAGATAGCGCTTATAGCTCTCCGGCACTTCATCCTGCCGCGAGCACTTGATCACGAAGCCCGGCGGCCGTGTCTTGGCCTGGGTGATGTAACGCATCTTGATCCGGTGGCCGCCCGGCGCGGGTGGCGGGTGCGCTTCGGTCATAGCCGAGAGCCAGGAGTTCAGCCGCGCTGTCGCCACCCTGCGGTTCCAGACCGCATGGGCGCGCAGAATCGCGTCATGAAGACGGTCCATGCCGCGCCCGGTCTTGCCCGAGATTGTCACCAAAGGCGCGCCGCGCAGCTGCGGCAGCAGGCGCTCGAACATCTCTTTCAGCTCGGCCAGCTTGTCCTGGCGATCCGTTTCCAGATCCCATTTGTTGATTGCAACCACGACCGCCCTGCCCTCGGTCTCGGCAAAATCCGCGATCCGCAGATCCTGGGTCTCGAAGGGGATCTCATTATCCAGCAAGACCACCACGACCTCGGCAAAGCGCACCGCGCGCAACCCGTCCGAAACGGAGAGCTTTTCAAGCTTTTCGACCACCCGCGCCTTTTTGCGCATACCGGCCGTGTCCCAGATCCGGATCGGCGTGCCCATCCAGTCGGTCTTGATCGAGATCGCATCGCGGGTGATCCCGGCCTCGGGGCCGGTCAGCATCCGGTCCTCGCCTAGGATCTTGTTCACCAGCGTCGATTTTCCGGCATTCGGGCGCCCGATCACCGCAATCTGCAATGGCTTGGTGAGCGAGGGCCGCCAGCTCTCATCGGCGCCTTCGTCATCGCTGTCGAACTCGCTGTCTTCGGGCAGGTCGAGATCGGTTTGCGGCGTGATCTCGGCCTCGCGTTCCGCGAACTCGGCCTCAAAGGGGCGCAGGATGTGATAGAGATCATCCATGCCCTCGCCATGTTCGGCGGACATGCGGACCGGCTCGCCAAGGCCCAGCGAATAGGCCTCCAGCGCGCCGGAATCGCCGGCCTTGCCCTCGGCCTTGTTGACGCCAAGGATCACGCGGGCATTTTTCTTCCTGAGGATCTCGGCAAAGGTTTCATCAGTCGCCGTGACCCCTGCCCGTCCGTCAATCACGAAAAGGCAGACATCGGCCATCTCGACCGCGCGTTCGGTCAGGCGGCGCATCCGGCCCTGCAGGCTGTCATCGGTGACCTCCTCAAGCCCCGCCGTATCGATCACGGTAAAGCGCAGATCAAACAGCTTTGCATCGCCCTCGCGCAGGTCGCGCGTGACGCCGGGCTGGTCATCGACCAGCGCAAGCTTGCGGCCCACCAGCCGGTTGAACAGCGTGGATTTGCCCACATTCGGGCGGCCAACAATGGCGAGGGTGAAGCTCATGACACGGTTCTCCTGAAGCTCGCCCTGTTACACGGCAATCGCCTCAGCGGAAAGCCAGAAGTTGACCGCTGTTCGAGACCACGTAAAGTGTTCCGCCCGCGACCGCCGGCTGTGTGGCCGCACCGCCCGGGATCTCCACATTCGCAACCAGCGCGCCATCGACCGGCGAGAAGCCGCGCAGCACGCCATCCGACGAGGCCACCCAGATCCGGCCACCGGCCAGAACCGGTCCGTAATGGGCGGTGATCGCCTTGTGCTTTTTCACCTTCTCGGCGGTGAAATAGGGCAGTGCCACCGCCCAGATCACCTCGCCGGTCGCGGCGTTAAGCCGCGCCAGCCGCGCCTCGTCCGAGACGATAAAGACCGAGCCGCCGCCCATCGCCAGGGGCCCGAGCGCGCCCTCTTCGGCCTCCCAGATCCGCTCGCCCGAGCTGACATCCATCGCAACCGTGCGACCGGCTGCGGTGCCGGTGTAAAGTGTGCCGCCCACCAGGGCCGCGTCGCCGGTCACGTCCTGCGCCTCGCCATAGGCGATGCCCGGGCGGCGCCCCGCGATGGATTTCTGCCAGATTTTCGAGCCGCCGCCGATCTTCATCACGGCCAGCAGGTCACCCGCGCCCGACGGGAAGATCACCGCGCGGTCAGCAACCGTCGGTGCAGCCGAGCCCATATAGCCCGCAGCGCCCGGCGTTCCGATCACCTGCCATTGCACCTTGCCGTCAGCGGCATTGATCGCCCAGGCCGCGCCATCACGCCCCGCGACATAGACCACGCCATCCGCCACCGCAGGTGCGCCCTGGATCGGGCTGTCGACACGCTGCCGCCAGAGCATCTGGCCCGTGGCCGCATCCATGGCGATCACTTCGCCATAAGCGGTCGAGGCATAAAGCCGGCCACCATCCGCCGCGAGACCACCACCCGAGACCCGGCCACCGCGATCGGTTGCAGGCGTCAGATTGGCCTGCCACAACAGCGCGCCATTGGTGGAAACAGCCGAGGCCACCATGGCCGCGTCGATGGTGAAAACCCGCCCTCCCGCAACAACCGGCGCGGCTGCGATGCGGTGACGGCGCGAAGAGCCCTCGCCGATCGAGGTCGCGAAAGCCAGTTGCGGTGTGGCCCGCAGCGCCGCATGCGGCGCGTCATGGCGGGCATTGCCGCCGCGCTGCGCCCAGTCGGCATTGTTTTGCTGTGCAGGCAGGCTGATCGGGGCGGAACGTGCCACGGGGCCTGCATCGCGCGACGAAGAGCCGGCCAGCACATCGCGCACATCGATCCGCTCACCGGAGAGGATCAGTTCACGTTCCCCGCAGGCACCCAGAAGTGCCAGCCCCGCCACCGCGCCCATCAGCCAGCCGATCCGCCGTTTCATGCTCACGCCCTGCCTCATCATTCCAGTTTCTCTGTTCTGCCGGCGGCACTCTGGCCTCTCCCGCAGCACGTGGTCTGTGCCGTTTATTCGTTGCCCGCCGGCGCTGCGCCAGAAGCTGCCGCCGCGTCAGACGGAGCCACATCGCTCACCACTTCGGCCGGATTGCCGCCCAGCACCGTGACGATCTGCCCTGCCCTGCCCCGCAAGGCCGCGCTGGCCTCCTGATCGGTCGAGAGGCTGTTCAGCGCCGCGATCGCCGCCGTGGCATTGCCCTCTTCGATCAGCAGCCAGGCCAGCTGTTCGGCCGCCAGCAACCGGTAGGGCCGGCCCGGGACCGCAATGCCCTCAAGCGCCGCACGACGCTCGGCCACGGGCTGATCAGCCCCTGCAACGATCACGCGCCGCAAGATGGCAAGATCGCGCCAGGCCGGGTCAAGGGTCTGATCGGCGATCACCTTATCCAGCGCAGCCAGCGTTGCCGGCTTGTCTTCCTGCGGATCCGAGGCTTCGATCATGTCGCGGATCACCGCCTGGGAGCCGGTGGCGGGAATCGCGGCCAGCGCCTCGCGCCGCGCCTCGGGCGAGCCGGTATCCAGCGCCTCAAGAAGCGCATCACCAAAAAGCTCGGCCCGCGCTTCGTCCCGGGCCTGTGACCATTGCTGCCAGCCCGAACCGGCCACGATCACCAGGATCAGGACGCCACCGATCCAGCCCCAGCGGCGGAAAGCCCGTGTCAGCTTTTCGCGGCGAAGTTCGTCGGTGACTTCGTCAATGAAACTGTTGGTGTCGCTCACTTGCCCCAGGCCTTCCTGCCGTCAGTCCTTGTTCCGCCACGTCTTACAGGGATTCCGGCAAACTTGCCAAGTCCCGCGCGCCCCTTTAGGCCCCTATCCGCCCCCATGACCTGTGCCGGTACCCGCCTCTGCCCCCCGCGCCTTCGCCCTGCCGGGTCAGGGCACCGGCGCGGCATCCGCCCCCGTCCCGGCCCGCAACGCCTCAAGCCGTTCGCCGTAGACCGTGATCCAGTCGCGGAACGGCCCCTCCGGCAGCCGCCCCGCCGCCTCGAGCCCGCGCAAAAGCGCCACCGACTCGGTGATATAGACCGACCCATCGCGGTAATAGAAACTCGCGCGATAAAGGCTTTGTGCGAGATCGGTCACATTATAGGGGTTTTCCGGCTGGACCCCGGCAATCCAGCGCAGGATCGCCAGCGCCTCTTCCTCATTGCCGCGCCCGGCTTCGAGTTCCGTTAGAAAATAGTTCGCGTCTGACAGAAAGCGCAGCGCATAGGCCAGAGCACGCTGATCGGCGACAGAGGCCGGCTTTTGCCCCGCGATCCATTTCCGCAGCGCCACCGCCGCCTCGTAATCCTGTTTTGCGGCGGTGAAACTCTCCTGCGCCATCAGCACCCGGCCCGCATTTTCCAGCGCCGTGGCGTAATCCTGGGCCGCGATCACATTCCAGGGATCAGCCGAGGACGCCGCGAAAGCATAGCCCGCCGCCTCGCGATAGGCCGCAAGTGCCGCCGCCAGATCACCAGAGGCTTCCAGCGCGCCCCCCAGCCGATTGGCAGCGAACATCCGGTCCAGAAGCAAAGTGGGATCATTCGGGCGCAGCACCGCCACCCGATCCATCCGTTCAACAGACTGGCGGGCCAGATCGATTGCGCGGGGAATGTCCTGCAAAGCCAGCAATACCTGGACCTGGATGTTCAGACCAATGCTCAGCTCGCGCAGAAGCGAGACATCCTCGGGCCGGTCTGCGGGTGCTGCGGCCCGCACCGCCTCGCGGATCTCGCGGCCTTCATCCAGCAGCGGCAGCGCCGCCGCCGGCTCGTTATTGCGCCAGAGCGCCTCGCCCATCGAGACGAGGGTAAAGGCGACATCCAGCTGATAAAGCTGCACCGTCGGCGCGGTCGCGGCCAGCCAGCGGCGGATCTCAAGCGAGCGGGTATAAAACTCGCGCGCGGTGGTCGTATCGCCCAGCTCGCCGTAAATCCGTGCCAGCCGCTCCAGCGAGATCGTCAGATCGCGTTGCGGCGGCAGATTTTGCGGGTCGATATCCACCACCGCCTGCCGTAGGATCAGCGCCTCATTCGCCGCCTCGAGCGCCTCGTCAAGCGCGCCCTCGCCCAGATAGAGCCCACCGATCCGTTCATAGGAAATCGACAGATCGCGCAGCCAGATCGCGTTTTGCGGGTCAAGATCGACCAGCTCGCGCCGGAGCCCGAGCGCATGCTGCCAGTTCATCAGGGCAGAGCCAGTGTCCCCCATCGCCAGCAGCACATCACCGATCCGCGAAAGGGTCACCGCGCTGTCGCGCTTATGCACGACATTGCCCGGATCCTTCGCCTGCTGCTCATCGCGGATCTTCTGCGCCTCCATCAGCACGGCCAGCGCCGAATCATATTGCTGCTCGCCCATCAGCATCTCGCCCAGCCGCTCATAGCCGACGGCCAGATCAAGCTGGTAGCCCGCAATGCCGGGATATCTGTTCACGAGGTCCTGGCTGATCCCGAGCGCGATGTCATAGGCCGCGCGGGCGCGCTCATAATCACCAAGCGCCGACCAGACATCGCCAAGCTTTTCCTGGGTGAACGAGACATCGCGCGCATGGGTCACGCTGTCGGGCGACAGATCATAAAGCGCCAGCGCAATTTCCAGCGCCGCCTGATGCGCCGCGAGCGCGCCCTGGAAATCCGACAATGTCAGCCGGATCGAGCCACGGCTGTTCAGGATCACCTCGCGCTCGCGCCGCAGATCCTGATCATCGGGCCATGCCGCAATCAGCGCGGCGGTCAGCTCGTCGGCGCGGGCATAGTCGGCATCGGCCTCGGCAAGGAAGCCCTGCTGCGCCTTGATCTCGCCCGATCCTTTCAGCGCCCACATCAACTGGCGGCGCCAGCCGATATCATCCGGTTCGGCGCGGGTCAGGCTGTCAAGATAATCCACCTGGCTGAGCGTGATGCTCAGCGCAGACGAACTGTTACCTGCAACCAGATAGAGCCAGGCCAGATCGCTGAGGGCCAGCGCATAGGCCTCTTTCGCATCACGGTCGGGCAAATCGGCGCGGACCCGGTTGTAAAGCTCGGTCGCATGGGTGAGGTCGCTGATCGCCAGATCATAGCGCAGGCCGGCCCGCGCCGCATTGGCATTGAGCACATGGGTCGCCGCCTGCGACAGGGTGCGCGCCACAAGATTGTCGCGGATCGAGCTTTCCGATTTCGCATCGATTGCCGCCGCCTCGGCCATCAGAACACGGCCTGCCTCCGAGGCCCCAAGCGCGAATTGTTCCTCGGCCTTCCTCCTCAGTTCCGAGACCCGCGGGTCATCCGAGGCCAGCCGGAGCAGATCGGATTCAAAGGCAGTATAAGACCGGGCGGCCTCTTCCAGCTTGATCAGGCGCTCCCCGGCCGAGAGCTTTTCCAGATCACCCGTCACCACCGCGCGGTAAAGCGGCGCCAGCGGCATGTCATTTTGCGCCGCCACCGCCTCGACCTCGCCGCGCAGCTCGGGCGGGTATTTCTCCATCGCGACCAGAAGAAGCTCGCGTTCCGGCAGAGCCCCCTCGCCCGAGAGATAGACAAGACGCGGCAAGCCGCTTTCGATATAGGGCATCTGGCGCCCGCGCGAGCGGTCATAGACATCTTGCTGCACAAGGGTCAGTGAAAGGCGCAGCTCGGTGCCTTCGCGGCCGAAATGACGCAAAAGCGCCTCGGTGAAGGGCGAATTTTTGCCATTGCCATCGGCGGCGGTCTCGCCCGGGGCGGCGGCAAAAGCGATCAGCGCCCCATCGGCCCGCCCGATGCGACCAAGCCCCGGCACCGTCTTTGGCGCATCACCGCTGTCATCCGCCAGAGCCACCGCGCCGCGCCCGTCCGGTTCCGAGGCGCCATTGCCGGCAAAAGGATCGTCGCGACAGGCATCGAGCAGGAAGACCGCATTGGGCGAAATGGCGGCGAGCGCCTCCTGTACCTCGGACAGCGGCAGGGACGTGGCCGCGAGCCCTGCGGCGCTTTTCGCCTCGGCATCGACCGGCAGCAGGTAATTCACCCCGTCAATCGCCACGCCATGCCCGGCATAAAACACCAGCGCCAGATCGGCGCCGGCACCATCCGCGCGAAAATCCTCCAGCGCCCGGCGCATCCGCCTCAGATCGCGGTCGGTCTCGGTCCAGACCTCAAACCCCAGCCCCTTGAGCATATCCTCAATCGCACGGGCATCATTCACCGGGTTCGAGAGCGGGCGCAAATGGCGATAGTCCTGCGCGGCAAGCACAAGCGCCACACGCCGTTCGGCCAGAGCCGGCGCGGCGAGGCCGAATATCAGAAGGAGAACAAAGAGAAAGCGGCGCAGCATCTGGGTGATCCGGAACTCCCGCCAGTCTCACCCTGCCACGCGCCCGGGTCAAAGGGAAAATCCCCGCATCCGGATGCGGTAATCCTGACCGGGCAGAAAAGGGGGCCCTGCCCCCTCGCGGCTTCGCCGCTCACCCCCAGGATATTCAGAGACAGATGAAAAGGGAAAGTATTATTCATCTGTCTCTTAAATATCCCCGCCGGAGGCATCCGGGCTGCAAAGCCCGGAGAAAGGTCACGCCGCCGCATCCTCTTCTTCGGCGCGCTGCTGCGCCCACATCGCGGCATAGCGGCCACCTTTGGCCAGAAGCGCCTCATGGCGGCCCTGTTCGATCACACGGCCCGCCTCCATCACCAGGATGCAATCCGCATCTGCAATGGTCGAGAGCCGGTGCGCGATGGTGATCACCGAGCGGCCCTCGCCCATCTCATGCAGGCTCTCCTGGATTGAGCGCTCGGTCTGGGTGTCCAGCGCCGAAGTGGCCTCGTCCAGGATCAGGATCGGCGGGTTCTTCAGGATGGTACGCGCAATGCCGACCCTTTGCTTTTCGCCGCCCGAAAGCTTCAGCCCGCGTTCGCCGACGGTGGTGTCATAGCCGTCCGGCAGGCTTTCGATGAAGTCATGGATCTTTGCCGCCCGCGCCGCCGCGATGATATCTGCCTCGGTCGCATTGGCGCGGCCATAGCCGATATTGTAGCGGATCGTGTCATTGAAGAGCACCGTATCCTGCGGCACGACGCCAATCGCCTCATGCAGCGAGCTTTGCGTCACATCGCGGATATCCTGACCGTCGATCCGGATCGCGCCCCCGGTCACGTCATAAAAGCGGAACATCAGCCGCGCGATCGTCGATTTCCCCGATCCCGAATGCCCGACAAGCGCGAGCGTCTCGCCCGGGGCCACGCGCAGGCTCACGCCTTTCAGGATCTCGCGCGAGGGATCATAGGAGAAGGACACATTGTCGAAGGTAATCTCGCAGCCGCTTACCGCGATCGGCTTTGCATCGGGCGCGTCCACCACTTCTGCCGGCTGCGACAGGAGACCGAACATTGCCCCCATATCGACCAGCGCCTGGCGGATCTCGCGGTAGACCGTGCCGAGGAAGCCCAGCGGCAGGGTGATCTGGATCATATAGGCATTGACCATGACGAAATCGCCGACCGTCAGCTGCCCCTGCTGCACCCCGAGCGCCGCCATCACCATCACCGCGATCAGCCCCGCCGTGATCAGGAATGTCTGACCGACATTGAGGAGCGAGAGCGAGAGCCCGGTCTTCACCGCTGCGGTCTCATAAAGCTGCATGGCGCCGTCATAGCGCTCGGCCTCGCGTGCCTCTGCGTTGAAATACTTCACGGTTTCATAGTTCAGGAGACTGTCCACCGCCTTTTGATTGGCATCGGTATCCTGATCATTCATCTCCTGACGGATTTTCACCCGCCATTCGGTCACCGCGAAGGTGAACCAGACGTAAAGCGTGATCGTCACCGCCACCACGGCGGCATAGCTCCAGCCAAAGGCGAAGGCGAAGATCAGCGTGACCAGCACCAGTTCAAGGATCAGCGGCCCGATCGAGAACAGGAGGAACCGCAAGAGGAACTCGACCCCTTTCACACCACGCTCGATAATCCGCGACAGTCCGCCGGTACGGCGCGAGATATGGTAGCGCATCGACAGGCGGTGGATATGGCTGAAGGTCTCAAGCGCCAGCCGCCTGAGCGCCCTCTGGGCGACCCGCACGAAGACCGCATCGCGCAATTCCTGGAACAGCACCGCGCCAAGCCGCGCCAGCCCGTAAGCCACCACCAGCCCCACCGCGCCAAGCGCCATGATCCGCGCCGGATCCGCCGCGCCCTCTCCGGCAAGACCATCCACCGCCAGTTTGTAAAACCAGGGTGTGATCACCGAAATCACTTTGGACACCAGCAGGAAGGCCAGCGCGATCATCACCCGGCGCCGGACCCAGAGCTGGTCTTTCGGCCACAGATGCGGCGCAACCCGCAGGATGGTCTGCCAGCCGGAGGCCGGCGCATCGGGTGATGCGGAGGGAATTGTGTCGGGAGCGGACATGGATGGCCTTCACGAAGAGCTGCCATTGCGGGCTTT
Organism: Rhodobacter sp. 24-YEA-8; assembly: GCF_900105075.1. NCBI lineage: Bacteria > Pseudomonadati > Pseudomonadota > Alphaproteobacteria > Rhodobacterales > Rhodobacter > Rhodobacter sp. 24-YEA-8. The sequence continues at coordinate 806,878 of NZ_FNSK01000001.1, read as the reverse complement.
TCAGGCTGTGGCCGCAAATTCCGCGGCCCGGCGCAATGATGGCTTGAGTTATTTCAAGGATTCATGAATAGTTGAATTATGGATCAGAGTAAAGACCCCGATCAACCGGCCACACCGGATCTTCCGGCCCCGGCAGCTCCGAACGCGGATTTAGGCGCGGCGCCCTCTGGCGAACCCGGGCTGGCCGCGCCCTTTGATCAGCTTCAGCGCGGGCAGGCCCTGCGCGCCTTCTCGGCCCTGTCGCATGGCGACCGGCTTGACCTGATCCGCCTGCTGGTTCCCGCCGGGCCTGACGGGCTGGCTGCGGGAGAGATCGCGCGACGGCTCGGGCTTTCGGCCTCGCGGCTCTCTTTCCACCTGTCGCAACTGGAACAGGCCGGGTTGCTCACCGCGCGTAAAGTGGCGCGGAATGTGTTCTATGCGGTCGATCCCAGCGGCCTCGGAGCCGCGATTTCCCATTTGCTGAATGATTGCTGTGCCGATCATCCCGAAGTGATTGCCTGCTGCCAGGGCAATATGACCAGAGCCGGGCCGCCATAAAGCGGCAGGCCCGGCGCGATCCGGCCCGTCTCAGATCAGCCCGTCAGTGGCCCGGATCAGCGTCCCGGAATCGTAAAGACCTGGCCGGGATAGATCAGATCCGGATCGAGAATACGGTCGCGATTGGCCTCGAAAAGCTGGACATACAAGACCCCTTCCCCGAATTCCTCGCGCGCGATGGCCCAGAGCGTATGACCGGGCTGCACCGTAACCGAAATAGCGGGCGTCACCGGCAAGGCGGCCTGCTCCGGGCTCCCCGGCAAGGCTGGAGCGGGCGTTTCGCCGACGGCGGGAGCCGCTGACGCGAGCGGCTGCTCTGATGTTTGCGGCAAAGCGGGTTCCGCTCCGGTCAGCGCGGCAAGCTCTGCGGGCGCCGCCACGACAGGAAGGGTCGCGGCTGACGGCTGCAGCGCGATTTCGGGCGGCGCCTCACCGGTGCCTGCCGCATCCTCCCCGCCCCCGGCCAGTGTGGCCAGCGCCTCGGGTGTTTCACGGCGGAACGGGATCTCGACCCGAGAGGTCACCTTGCCCCCGGCATCCAGCTGATCGACCCGCAACGTGTAAAGCCCCGCCGCAATGCCCGGGATCTCTGCCTGCCAGCCACCCGCCGCTTCGACCCCGACCTCTGCCGGCCCCACCGGCTGGTCATCGAGATAGAGACGGATATAGGCCCCGGGCGCGCCACTGCCGCCAATCTGCACGATCCCGGGCGACAGATAAGAGATGGTCTGGACCAGAACCGGGGGCATCTGATTTGTGTTCGCCGGGTTTGAGGGCTGGAGGAGCACGACCCCTTCCTCGCTGATCTTCAGCGCCACCGGAGCACCCTCTGCGCCTGCTTCCAAAGTCGCAACCGGTGCGATATCGGGAACCGGCTCTGCCGTGCCGGCCGCTTCTGCTGCAGCCTCTCCCGTTGCGGTCTCCGCCGCAGCAGTCTGCGCAGGCGGAACTGCCGCGCCAGTCACTGGCCCCATCGCGATCACTTCGGCCGAAGGGATCCGTCTGCCATCCTCCAGCACCATGACAAGGCTGAGGATCGCGGGCGCCGGATTGGGCGCAAGCGTGGTCACCAGCGCGAATTCGCCGCCACGGGTCGCCCGCGTCGCGCCGATCTCTGCCCCGTCGACAAGAACCAGCACCTGCGCGTCCGGCTCGCCAAGCCCGCCGATGGTCGCATGACCGCCCGGAGCCACCGCCCAGGTGGTGATGACCGGCGCGGCAATATCTGCAGCCGCAGAGGGCGCATCGGCGGCAGCAACCGCCCCGTCCTGGCCTGCCTGCACGGCGCTGGTCTCAATCTGCCCATCCTGCGGAAGCTGCGCGATCTGCGCGGCAGGCTCTGTCCCCTCGCCTCCGCCCGTGCCACCACCGGCCTCTGGCCGCCAGCCCGATACCATCACCCCCAGAGCAAGAACCGCACCCGCACCCGCAACCGATACCACCGTACGCGCGCCCGCGCCCAAGTCACTCCAGGCCTTCATCCGTTCCCCTCTCCGTCACCGTCGCGCGATCCGCGCGGTCTCAGCTCCCTTCCGGCCGGACAGGTTTCCCCGACGCTTCTTCGTCAGGTTTCCCATCGCATCCCGGCAGGTTTTCCCCTAAAGCAAACCCCGATATCGCCCCCGCTGGCAATCGAATTCAGGAGTCTCCATGCAGCTTCCCTCAATCTGCGTCTTCTGCGGCTCGCGCCCCGGATCCAATCCCGCACATGTCGCCACTGCCCAGAGCTTCGGCCGCGAAATCGCCGCGCAAAAATGGCGTCTCGTCTACGGCGCCGGCGATGTCGGCCTGATGGGCGAGGTCGCACGCGCCGCCCAGGGGGCCGGCGCCACCACGCTTGGCGTGATTCCGGTGCATCTGCTGGGGCTTGAAAAAGGCAAACGCGATCTGACCACTTTTGTGATCACCGAAGATATGCATGAGCGCAAAAAGGTCATGTTCATGAATTCGGATGCGATTGTGGTGCTGCCGGGCGGCGCCGGCAGCCTCGACGAATTTTTCGAAGTGCTGACCTGGGCGCAGATCGGGCTGCATAAGAAACCGATCTTCCTGCTCGATACCGATGGGTACTGGCAGCCGCTCCTCGCGCTGATCGACCATATCATCCGCGAAGGGTTCGCCGATGCCTCGCTGAAAACCCAGTTCAGCGCCGTCCCCGATGTGCCCGCGCTGACAGAGGCGCTCACTGCCGCGCTCCAGGCCCGCCTCACGGCCTGAGCCATTTGCCCTGATCCGGAATCCCCGCCGGAGGCATCCCCGGCGGGCCACAGCCGGGCCTCCGCGACCGCGCTCAGGGCATCTCGCCCGGCAGCGCCACTCGCTCCACCTGGTAACCTGCATCGCGGATCATGCTCACCAGCCCCAGATCTCCCGGCAGATGCGAGGCCCCGACCGCAATCACCGCATTGCCCTGATCGGCCAGCATCCGGATCTTTTCCATCCAGATCGCATTGCGTTCGACCAGCAGATAGCTTTCGGCAAGATCCACAACCTCACGCCCGCGCGCAGCCCCCAGCACCTGCCCGGTCCAGGCATCCGACCAGGCATCCATCAACCCGATCCGCCCTTCGAGATAAAGCGCGAAGCCGGTTTCCCGCAGCCCGGCGCGCGCGGAGTCGGGACCGAGATAAAGCCCGTAAAGCAGCAGCGCCACCCGTGCCGCCGCCGCGCGCTCCGGCGCCGTCAGCTCTGCGCCCAGCTCCCATGGTTCTTGCAGCCCCGTAATCCGCGCGCCCGCAAGCCAGCCGGTCTGGGCGATGAAATAGTCCTGGGCCGGCATGAATGGGGTGAAATCCGAACAGGGGTCTGACAGCAACAGGCTGAACAGACCGGCATCGGTCATCATCGACATATAGCCAGGATCCCAGGCGTAGGTCTCAAGCCGCAGCGCGATATGGTCCAGGATCTGTGGCGGGAAATCCGCGCGGTCATCCGGCGGTGCTCCCGGGCTAATGAACATCCAGGCCTGGTCATTGGCGCGGCGGATATCAGCGCGGGTGTCAGGCTGCGGATTGAACTCCAGCGCGACCACATCGGCAGTTTCAAGCACCTCGCGCAGCTCTTGTGGCAAAGCAAGCAGGCGGCGCTCAGAGACATGATAGGTGCCCCAGAGCCAGGAGGTCTGGCCGCCGGGCGCGGTGATCTTCCAGAACCGGCCCAGGCTGTTCGGCACTTCCCCGGCAATGGCGGAATAGTGCGCCTCATCCGCCCCGGAGAGAACCTCGCGCCAGATCCGGATCTCACCCGTGGTACAGGCCTCACGCGTGAACCAGTCCTGGGCCGTTGCCGGTTCTGGCAGCGCGCCCGCTGCACCGAGCGCCAGGCAAAGCGCAGGCACCGTCTTTCTCCATCCCATGACGCAGGCTCCTGCCCTTAACCATTTTCTGGCCACGACCTTCACCCCGGGCCGGGGGAAAGGGAAGATGCGTTCCGTACAGGTCCGGAACATCCGCGACGCGCCGGGGTGTCACGGGTCAGGCGGCGCAAGGCCAGGATCTGGTGCGCAGGATCACAAGGCAAAGCCGCGCCAAAAAAAGAAGCCCCGCCAGCGCGATGCGGCGGGGCCCTTTTGCTGTCCGTCAGTGGCGGATCAGAGTTTCGCGGCGACCGCTTCCCAGTTCACCAGCTTTTCGAGGAAGTTCGACAGGTAAGCCGGGCGCTTGTTGCGGAAGTCGATATAGTAGGAATGCTCCCACACATCGCAGCCCAGAAGCGCGGTCTGACCAAAGACCAGCGGGTTGACGCCATTCTCGGTCTTGGTGACTTTGAGCGCGCCATCTTTGTCTTTCACCAGCCAGGCCCAGCCCGAGCCGAACTGACCGGCGCCGGCTGCGGCGAAATCTTCCTTGAATTTCGCGACCGAGCCGAAGCTTTCGGTCAGCGCTTTTTCCAGCGCGCCGGGGATGCCGACCTGGTCAGGCCCCATGATTTCCCAGAACAGGTTGTGGTTCCAGTGCTGCGAGGCATTGTTGAAAATGCCGTTCTGCGCCACGGCGCCAGCCTGGTAGGTGCCGACGACGATCTCGTCGAGCGACTTCTTCTCCCATTCGGTGCCGGCGATCAGCTTGTTACCATTGTCGACATAGGCCTTGTGATGCAGGTCATGGTGGAATTCCAGCGTTTCCATCGACATGCCAAGCGGCTCAAGGGCGTTGTATTTATAGGGCAGATCGGGAAGATGAAACGTCATCGGACTCACTCCTGTTCGGATGGGGCGTTACGTCTGGAATAAGGGCGTATCCGCCCCGAAGGTCAAGCCCTGCGGGCAAGACAAAGCGAAACAACGCCCTGTAAGGTCACCTGATCGCGCGCCGCAAAACGCGCGGATTTTGCCTTACGCCTTAACGCAGGGGCCCGAAACTGTGGCTGCGGGCGGGTCGCGCCAGCCTTCAACCCAGCCGGTTGCGGTAAGGCTGCGCCCGGTCGCATCAAATTGCGCCTTATAGGCAAAGCGTACGATTTTTTCGCCGAGATGCTGCGCCAGTCTGAGCTTCCAGCGCAGAACGACCTCGCCTGCGCTGTTCGTGACCTTTGCCGGGATAAAGCCCTTATCTATCCCGGCAATCCCGACATCATTGACCCAAAGCTGCGTCGTTTCAGTGTCATAGGCAATCAGAAGATTCCCCGAAAAAAAGGGGGTCCGATCAGTGACAGGTCCGAGCGTACAGCGCCAGACGCCGATCTCGGCCCTGGCCAGGGAGGATGTTATAATGAAGACGAAAAAAGCCGGAAGGGTCAATCTCGGCATCTGCAAAAGCTCCGGATCAGCAAGCAATACAAGGCGAGATTAAACGATCCGTCTTTATGTGCAAACATTGGCCCGGGTTGCGGAAACGGGGGCGTCTCCGGCTAACGCCAATGTGCTTTCGCGATTCAAAAGCAATGCAGGACAGACCCGTCAGAAATGGGTCTGCGCAATATTAATCCAGGCCCAAAAGCGCCGCCGGTCAGAGTTCGCTGCCCGCCTGCGCCGCATGTGTCAGAAGGCCCATGACATAGCCCGCAACCGAGCGGAAACAGACCAGCGTATAGCCACCATCTGCCCCCTCTGCCGCGACCGGCCAGAAAGCCGCTGCGACCTGGGCAAAGCGCGAGCGACGGATCTCATCCGCCTCCACCTTATCCAGATCGGCCGGGGTCAGCTTGCGCAGCACCTGATCGGCCTGCGGCCCGGTCACGCGGAACACCGCCCGCGCATCCGAGACATCAACCGCCAGATGATGAGCGCCCGCCATCGCCGCAGCAATCGCGGCAAGGGCCTTCGCCACATCGCCGTATGGCAGCACGAGAAGGTATTCGTCATTGCTCATCCAGCCGCAGCTGTTCGTGCCGGCATGGGTGATCCTGCGCGCACCGGGCAGGTCGCAGCCCGTTGCGGCTTTGACCGCCGCCGCAAGCCCCTCGGTGCCGGGTTTGGCGCGCAATGTGATCATGCCCAGCGGGCCGATCTCTTCCACATGGGCGAACCCATGGGCAACCGCGCCTTTCAGGGCAGAAACCGGATCAGACATTCTGCTTCTCCCCTTCCTTGTCATAGAAAACCGGGTCAACCACCTTTGCCGCGACCGAGACGCCGCCGGACATGGCGGTGAATTCGACCACCTCGCCCATCCGTGCCGGGCCGTCTTTCAGAAGCCCCATCGCGATGCCTCTTTTCAGCGTCGGCGAATGATAGGTCGAGGTGATGCGGCCCTGGGAATTGCGGAACCCGTATTCGTTGGTGCCCGCAGCAATGACATAGGCGCCATCCGGGATCACCGACCCGTCCAGGCTTTCAAAGCCCACCAGCTTCCAGCGGTCTTTTGCCGCGAGGAAGGTGCGTTGCTGGCCGCGTTTGCCGAGGAAGTCTTCTTTCTTCTTCGAAATCGCCCAGTCGAGGTTGAGATCCTGCGGGATCACCGTCCCGTCGGTCTCGTCCCCGATCATGATAAAGCCCTTTTCGGCGCGCAATACATGCAGGCCTTCGGTGCCATAGGTCTGGAGCCCGAACTCCTCGCCCTCAGCATATAAAAGCTCCCAGAAGGCGAGCGCATGGCTCGCGGGCACTGCGATTTCGTAGCTCAGCTCGCCCGAGAAGGAGATGCGGTGAACGCGGACGGGGAAACCCGCCAGCTCGCCATCCCTGAAGGTCATGAAGGGCAGCGCCTCTTTCGAGACATCCATCCCGCCAAGTTTTTCCAGCAGTTTCCGGGCATTGGGGCCGACAACCGCGATCTGGCCATATTGCTCGGTCAGATTGGCGGTATAGACCTGCCAGTCCCACCATTCGCATTGCAGCCAGTCTTCCATCCAGCCATGGATCCGGTCCGCCCCACCCGAGGTGGTGTGGCAAAGCCAGGTGTCTTCGGCGATGCGGATCACCACACCGTCATCCGACAGGAAGCCCTGTTCGTTGCACATCAGCCCGTAGCGGCATTTGCCGATCCCGAGATTAGACATCACATTCGTGTAGAGCATATCGAGGAATTTCCCCGCATCCGGCCCTTTCACGAGGATCTTGCCCAGCGTCGAGGCATCAAGCAGGCCCAGACGCTCGCGGGTGTTGACCACCTCGCGGTTGACCGCCTGTTCATGCGTTTCGCCCGCGCGCGGATAGGTATAGGGCCGCTGCCAGAGGCCGACCGGCTCCATATAGGCGCCATGGGCCAGGTGCCAGTCATGCATCGGCGTCTTGCGCAGCGGCTGAAAGATGTCGCCGCGAGCCTCACCCGTCAGCGCACCGATGGTCACAGGCGCGTAAGGCGGGCGGAAGGTGGTGGTGCCAACCCGGGGGATCTGTTCGCCCAAAGCCTCAGCAAGCACCGCCAGACCGTTGATATTCGAGAGTTTTCCCTGATCCGTCGCCATGCCGAGCGTGGTATAGCGCTTGGTATGTTCGACCGAGACATAGCCTTCGCGCGCGGCAAGCTGCACGTCAGAGACCTTAACGTCATTCTGGAAATCGAGCCACATTTTCGATTTCAGATCGATCCCGGCCGAGGCCGGCATGATCCAGACCGGCAGCATCGCGCCCTCTTCGATCACATCCGCCGAAGCCGTCGCGACCGCGTCCGTCTTATGGCCGACAGCCTCAACCGCCAGCGCGGCCTGCGAGGCCGCATCGCTCAGCGCCTCTGCCGCCGCCAGTGCGCCATTAGCGGCGCCTGCCGGATAGACCATGGCAGTGCCATCCTCGCCCAGCGGCGGGCGGGTGGCATCGGGGCGGAACAGCGCACGCGCCTCGTCCCAGATCAGCTTGCCGCCGCAATGGGACCACAGATGCACGACCGGCGACCAGCCGCCCGACATCGCAACCGCATCGCAGGCGATTTCTTCAACCGCACCGCCCTCACCGGCCTGGAGGCCGATGGCGACACCGGTGACGCGCTTGCCGCCTTTCACCTTTACGATGCCGCGCCCGGTCTCGATCCGGATGCCCATGGCGCGGGCACGGGACGGCAGCTCGCCGGAGGTCGAGGCACGCGCATCGACGATGGTGACCTCAAGCCCCGCCTCTTTCAGCGTGATCGCGGTGCGGTAGGCATCGTCATTATTGGTGACGACAACCGTGCGCTCGCCCGGCGAGACCGCAAAATTCACCGCATAATCGCGGGTGGCAGAGGCCAGCATGACGCCGGGAATATCATTTCCAGCGAAAGACAGCGGGCGTTCCAGCGCACCTGTCGCGGCGATGACTTTCGCAGCCCGGATACGCCAGAGGCGTTTGCGGGGCCGCCCGTCGCCGGGGGTGTGGTCGGCAATGCGTTCTTCGGCCAGCACATAGCCGTGATCATAGACGCCCGAAACCATCGTGCGTGCGCGGAAGCTGACATTTTCCATCGCACCAAGGGTCTGGAGCGCCTGGGCGATCCAGGCTTCGGCCGGTTTGCCGTCGATGATATCGCCATCGACCGGCGCGCGGCCACCCCAATGCGCGGTCTGCTCGAGGATCAGTACTTTCGCACCCGAAGCCCCCGCAACCAGCGCGGCCTGAAGCCCGGCAATGCCGCCGCCGGCAATCAGGATATCGGCATGGCCATAGGTATATTCGTAACGGTCGGCATCGGCCTCTTCCGGCGGTTTGCCGAGACCGGCCGAGCGGCGGATGACCGGCTCGAACAGGTGCTTCCAGGCCGAACGCGGATGGATGAAGGTCTTGTAATAAAAGCCCGCCGGCAGGAAGCGCGCGAGTTTGTTGTTCACCGCGCCGATGTCAAATTCCAGAGACGGCCAGTGGTTCTGGCTGGCGCTGGTCAGCCCGTCAAAAAGCTCGGTCGTGGTGACGCGCTGATTGGGTTCAAACCTTGCGCCCTCGCCAAGGGCGACCAGTGCATTGGGTTCTTCCGGACCCGAGGCCATGATACCGCGCGGGCGGTGATATTTAAACGAGCGCCCGACCAGCAGCTGGTCATTGGCCAGAAGCGCCGAGGCCAGCGTGTCGCCGGCAAGCCCGTTCAGCCTTTTGCCGTTGAAGGTGAATTCCATCCGGGCCGATCTGTTGATCAGGCGCCCGCCTTTTTGCAGCCTCGCGCTCATTTCCAGCCCTTCCAACCCGGCCGTTTCGCCTGGATCTTTGCTATCAGTTCTGCAGGGGGTTCCGTGGTCTGGGCCGGATAGGTCCCGAAGACCTCGAGCGTCGCGGTGTCGCGCGCGGCGAGGAACCATTTGCCGCAGCCATAGGCATGGCGCCAGCGTTCGAAATGCACGCCTTTGGGGTTCTTGCGCGCAAACATATAGGTCTCGAATTCGGCGTCAGAGGAGCCGGGGCCGAAACGTTTCAGATGCGCCTCGCCACCGGGGGCGAGTTCGGTTTCCTCGGCTTTGACACCGCAGCAGGGACATTCAAGGATCAGCATTGGGGTGCCCCCGGGCTGGCCAGGAGCCGGGGGCGCTGCCCCCGGACCCCCGGGATATTTCTGGACAGATGAATGAGCGGGCGCATCAATGGGCAACGCCTGCGGCGACGGATTCGTCGATGAAGCGGCCTTCCTTGAAGCGCCACATATCGAATTCCCGGGCCAAAGCGCCCGGCTCGCCTTTGGCGATCAGCTCGGCCATCGCCCAGCCTGAGCCGGGAATCGCCTTGAAGCCACCGGTGCCCCAGCCGCAATTGATGAAGCAGTTTCCGAGTGGGGTTTTCGAGATGATCGGCGAGCGGTCGCCGGTCATATCGACGATGCCGCCCCATTGGCGCAGCATCTTGAGCCGCGAGATGATCGGGAAGGTCTCAACCAGGGCGCGCAGCGTTTCCTCGACATGATGGAAGGAGCCACGCTGGGTATAGTTGTTGAAGCCGTCGGTGCCGCCGCCGATCACCAGCTCGCCCTTGTCGGATTGGCTGATATAGCCGTGGACGGTATTGGCCATCACGACGATGTCGAGCACCGGCTTGATCGGTTCCGAGACCAGCGCCTGAAGCGCGATCGATTCGATCGGCAGTCGGAAGCCCGCCATTTCCGCGAGCACGCCGGAATGGCCGGCCACGACGATGCCAAGCTTTTTGCAGGAGATTTCGCCACGCGTGGTTTCGACCCCTGTCACCACACCGTTTTCCTGACGCACGGCGGTGACTTCGCAATTCTGGATAATGTCCATGCCCATGTCGGAACAGGCCCGCGCATAGCCCCAGGCCACGGCATCATGGCGTGCAGTGCCGCCCCGCGCCTGCCACTGTCCGCCCAGAACCGGATAGCGCGGCCCGTGCAGATTGATGATCGGCACGACCTTTTTGACCTGCGCGGGTTCCAGCCATTCGGTGGTGACGCCCTGCAGCTGGTTCGCGTGGACCGTGCGCTTATAGCCCCGGACCTCATGATGGGTCTGCGCCAGCATCAGAAGACCGCGCGGGGAGAACATGATATTGTAGTTCAGATCCTGGCTCAGGTTCTCGTAAAGCGCGCGCGCCTTTTCGAAGATGGCCGAGGAAGGATCCTGCAGATAGTTCGAGCGGATGATGGTCGTATTGCGGCCGGTATTGCCGCCGCCGAGCCAGCCCTTCTCGATCACCGCGACATTCCTGATGCCGTGGTTTTTGCCAAGATAATAAGCCGTTGCGAGACCATGACCGCCAGCACCGATGATGATGGCATCATATTGCTTCTTCGGCTCGGGCGAGGCCCAGGCCTTTCCCCAGCCGGAATGGTAGCGCAACGCCTCGCGGGCAAGGGCAAAGACCGAATAACGCCTCATCTGGTGAACCTCCGCCGCGCGTTTCGCATGTCGCTTTCATAGCCTCCGATTTCCGTCCTGCCCCCTGCCCGGCCTAGTATTGGGGCCCATTGTCGTGGCCGTGGCGGACGGGGACTGCAGGGCCGGAATCCGGCCTCCTATCTTCTGCCCGAGAGATGGAAAACGCCACCGCCTTCACGCGGCACAATCGGGAAAATTACGACACAGCGACCTGGCGCTGACCTCGTGGCGCCGCTGGCCGGCACCTGCCCGCCGGGCTGCGTCGATTGGCCCGGCAGGGCGGGCTTTTGCAAAGCGGTTAAAACCATTACATCACCAACAGGGTTGATGCGCGGATGATGGGGCGGATGATGGATGGACTGGGCGATGCCACCGGGTTCTGGATGGTGGCGGCGATGCTTGCGGGCGGGATTGCGATCCTCCTGACCCTCAGCCTGCTTTTTGCCCGCCGCACCCCGCCGGAACCGGAACTCGCACGGGATGTCAGCCTTTATCGCCAGCAGCTTGCCGGGATCGGGAAGGATGAGGCGCGCGGGGCGCTTGCCGGGGCCGAGGCGCAGCGGCTCAGGGCCGAAATCGGGCGCCGGCTCCTGGAAGCAGACCGGCAGAACCGGCGCGCTGTTTCAGATGCCGGCTCGCCGCGCGATCTGGTGCTGGCGGTCGGGGTGATCGTAATTGCGGTGGCGGGGGCAGTATTTCTCTATCTGCAGCTTGGGCGGCCCGGGCAGCCTGATCTGCCCATGGCGACGCGGCTGGCCGAGGCCGAAGCCCGTATGGCAACCCGACCCTCGCAGGCGGTCTATGTCGCGAACCTGCCCCCGATCATCCCGGCCGAGCCGGAGCCGGACATGGTCGAGCCGCTGCAAAAGCTGCGCGAAACGGTGGATCCGGCGGTGACTGACAACCTCCAGGGCCTCGGGCTGCGCGCGACCATCGAGGCGCGGCTGGGGAATTACGCCGATGCGATCCTCGCGCAGCGGCGTCTGATCGAGGTGCGCGGGTCTAAGGCCAGCGCAACCGATTACAGCTTTCTGACGCTTTTGCTGGTGGAACAGGCCTCGGGCTATGTCTCGCCCGAGGCCGAGGCCGAGGTGGTCCGGGGCCTTGGCCTTGACGGGCGCGCCGGGCTTGGCCGGGTGGCGGATCTTTTGCTGGCCGCAGCCCAGGGCTTCCAGCCCCGGGGCGAGGACCGCGCGGTGCTGACGGCGCTGCCGCCGGTCAGCGAGGCCACCGGCCCCCTCTTTCTCTTTGCGGGCGAGCTTTATGCCCAGGGCGGGCGGCCGGACCGGGCCTTCGCGCTCTGGCGGCCGCTGATCGAACAGGGGCCGCAGGATGGGTTCTGGGTGCCGCGCCTGCGTGACCAGATCCGGGCTGCGGCCTGGTTCGCCGGGGCCTGGGATTATCAGCTGCCCGAGGCAGAAGCGGCAGCCGGAGACCAGGCGCTGCGCGGGCCTGGCGCCGAAGACATCGCGGCCGCCGCCGGCAAGAGCGAGGCCGAGATCGGCGAGATGGCGGCGGGAATGGTTGCGGGCCTTGGCGCGCGGCTGCAAAGCGAGGGCGGCTCGGGCGCGGAATGGGCACAGCTGATCCGCGGCCTTGTGGTGCTGGGACGGATGGAGGAGGCGCGGGACATGCTGACGCGCGCCCGCAGCGCCTGGCCGGAGGAGCCCGGGGAATCCGGGGCCGCTGAGCGCGCGCTGATCGAAGCCGCCGCCAAAGCCATCCCGGCGGCCGAGGTCACGCCATGATCCTTGATGATATCTCAGAGCTGATGGCCGAACTGCCGCCTTCCGGCGCGATTATCGGTCTGGATCTGGGCACCAAAACCATCGGCGTCGCGATCTCGGACCTGCGCCGCTCGGTCGCCACGCCGACCCTGGTGATCCGGCGCGAGAAATTCACCCTCGATGCGGCGAAGCTGCTGGATCTGATAAAGGCGCGCGAGGGGAAGGCGATCGTGCTGGGCCTGCCGCTGAACATGGATGGCAGCGAGGGGCCGCGGGCACAATCCACCCGCGCCTTCGCCCGCAATCTGGAAAAACTGACGCCACTGCCGATCACCTGGTGGGATGAGCGGTTGTCAACCGTTGCGGCAGAAAGGGCGCTTCTTGAGGCGGATGCGTCGAGAAAGCGTCGGAAAGAGGTGATCGACGCGGTGGCGGCGGGCTATATTCTGCAAGGCGCGCTGGACCGGCTGGACCAGATCGCGCGCCATGGATGAGCGCGGTCCCGATGATCGGGTCTCTGATGATCCAGGGACCGGTGACAGCAGGACCGGTGAGCGGATGACCAAAGATCCGGGGCCGAAGCCAGAAAGGCAGATCGTGAAGGACGACATCTGGGCCCGCAACGAGATCGAGAGCCCCTGCGTGAAGATCTGTGTGATCCATTCCGAGGCGAAGATCTGCGTCGGATGCTACCGCACGCTCTCAGAGATCGGCGCCTGGTCCTCGATCACCGCGCCCGAGCGCCGGCGTATCATGGATGAGCTGCCCTCGCGCGCGGCCTCGCTGGTCAAGCGTCGCGGCGGTCGCGCGGCCCGGCTCGGCCGGGGAGAGGAGTGAGGGCGCCAGTCGGGGGCCCTGCCCCCGCGCGGCTTTGCCGCGTCCCCCGGGATATTTAAGGACAGATGAAGGGGAATTGAAGCGATGTCATCTGCCTCTTGTCTTTCCCGTGGATGGGTAGAGAGGGGCGGCCCAAAAGCGTGCCCGCCGGATCCACGCCTGCGGCGCGCGGTGTTGCACTTTTGCGCGACAGAAGATGCGTCGGGATCATCGCGCATTGCCGCTCCAGCGACGCATTCTGATCCCGGCCCGGGTTGTCTGCCTGCCATTGCGCCTTCGCCTCTATGTCCGGCGGGACAGCCGCATGACGGGGCGGCGCGGGCGCCTGGGTCGGGAAGGTCCAGGAGCAATGTCTCAGCCATCGCAGGATCAGTGAAAGGGCCATTAGCCCAGCAAACCGCAAAGCGAACCTCATCAGATGAAAAAGGGGGCGGTATCGCCCCCCTTCCACTGTAAAAATGCCGGTATCAGGCGCGTGTCGCCCGGATCAGGTCGAGGATCTCTTTCGCCGCATCTGGGATATTGGTGCCCGGCCCGAAGATCGCCTTCACCCCGGCCGTCTTCAGGTATTCGTAATCCTGTTGCGGGATCACGCCGCCGCAGATCACCATGATATCCCCCGCACCGGCCTTGTTCAGCGCCGCGATCAGCAGGGGCGCGAGCGTCTTATGCCCCGCCGCCTGGGACGAGATACCGATGATATGGACGTCATTGTCGATGGCATCCTGCGCGGCCTCTTCCGGGGTCTGGAACAAAGGCCCCACATCCACGTCAAAGCCGATATCGGCAAAGGCGGTCGCGATCACCTTGGCACCGCGATCATGTCCATCCTGGCCCATTTTCACGACCAGCATCCGGGGCCGGCGGCCCTCTTCTTCCGCGAAAGCCTCGACGTCTTTCTGGATCGCCTCGAATCCCGCATCGCCCTCATAGGCGGCTCCGTAAACCCCTGCCAAAGTCTTCACCTCCGCCCTGTGACGCCCGAATGTACCTTCCATCGCGAGGCTGATTTCCCCAAGGGAGGCCCGCATCCGCGCGCATTCAACGGCGGCTTCCAGCAGATTGCCGCCCTCGACAGTGCGTCGCCCCAGTTCCAGGAGCGCCGCATCACAGGCCACCTGGTCACGGGTCGCGCGGATCTGATCAAGCCGCGCGATCTGGGCATCGCGCACTTTCATATTGTCGATCTCGAGAATGTCGATCGGGTCTTCTTTCGCCTTGCGGTACTTGTTGACGCCGACCACGACCTCTTCGCCACGATCGATCATCGCCTGACGCCGGGCCGCGGTTTCCTCGATCCTCAGCTTCGGCATGCCCGAGGCAACCGCCTTGGTCATGCCCCCCATCGCCTCGACCTCTTCAATCAGCTTCCAGGCCTCCTCTGCCAGTTGCGCGGTCAGGCTTTCGACATAGTAAGACCCTGCCAGCGGATCGACGACATGGGTGATGCCGGTCTCTTCCTGCAAGATCAGCTGGGTGTTCCTTGCAATCCGGGCCGAGAATTCGGTCGGCAGCGCAATCGCCTCGTCGAGCGCATTGGTATGAAGGCTTTGCGTCCCCCCCAGCGCCGCCGACATCGCCTCATAGGCGGTGCGGACCACGTTGTTATAGGGATCGGCCTCTTGCAGGCTGACGCCGGATGTCTGGCAATGGGTGCGCAGCATCAGCGAGGACAGCTTCCTGGGTTCAAACTCCTGCATGATGCGGGTCCAGAGCATCCGCGCCGCCCTGAGTTTCGCAATTTCCATGAAGAAATTCATGCCGATGGCAAAAAAGAACGACAGCCGCCCGGCGAAATCATCGACATTCATCCCGGCCGCCAGCGCGGCCCGGACATATTCGCGCCCGTCGGCCAGAGTATAGGCCAGCTCCTGGACGAGATTCGCCCCCGCCTCCTGCATGTGATAGCCGGAGATCGAGATCGAATTGAATTTCGGCATCTCTTTCGACGTATATTCAATGATATCCGCGATGATCCGCATGCTTGGTTCAGGCGGATAGATATAGGTATTGCGGACCATGAACTCTTTCAGAATGTCATTCTGAATGGTGCCCGAAAGAAGGCTGCGCGAATGGCCCTGCTCTTCGCCCGCCACGATGAACGAGGCGAGGATCGGGATCACCGCGCCATTCATCGTCATGGAAACCGAGACTTTATCCAAGGGAATCCCGTCGAACAGGATCTTCATATCCTCGACGGAATCGATTGCCACACCGGCCTTGCCCACATCCCCCACCACGCGCGGGTGGTCGCTGTCATAGCCCCGATGCGTGGCCAGATCGAAAGCGACCGAGACGCCCTGCTGCCCCGCTGCAAGGTTCTTGCGGTAGAAGGCGTTGCTCTCTTCGGCGGTCGAAAACCCCGCATATTGCCGGATCGTCCAGGGCCTGCCCGCATACATCGTCGCGCGCGGACCACGGGTGAAGGGCGCCACACCCGGAAGCTCGCCCAGTTGCGGCAGCCCCTCCAGATCGGCCGCCGTATAGAGTGGCTTGACCTCGATCCCCTCCAGCGTCTGCCAGTTCAGGCTGGAGGCAGGTTTACCCTTCAGCTCCTTCGAGGCCAGAGCCTCCCAGGAGGCCAGGTCAGGGGTGTTCTGATCGCTCATTCTCGTCACTCCGTTCGCCAGACTGGCCCGATCTGTCGATCAGGCGCATCTCGCCGCTTGGGGTTTCGCCCGATCCACTCTATATCCGGAGCATGGATCATAAGCTCGACCGCCGTTCCCTCGTTCTCATGGCCGCAATTGCGGGCCTTGTTCCCTCCCTCCTGCAGGCGCAGGAGGCCCCGTCTGAAGAGCCGACAGCAGAGATGCCCGATCTGGGCGCCCCGTTCGGCCCGGTGCCTGCCTCAGAGATTTCCGAAGCAGACGAATTGTTCGTTCGGCGCCCTGTGATCGTCTTTGCCGACAATCCGCACGACCCGAATTTCATCCGGCAGATGGAAATCCTGCCCGACCTTTACCCGCAGCTGACGGCGCGGGATGTGGTGCTGATCACCGATACCGACCCCGCAACCCCGTCCGAGATCCGCCGCAAACTGCGCCCGCGTGGGTTTTCGCTGGTGATGATGGACAAGGACTGGCGCTCGCCGGTCCGCCGCCCTTCGCCCCGCGCGGCACGCGAGATCATCAACACCATCGACAAAATGCCCATCGCCCGCACCGAGGCGCTGGAGAAGAACCCGGCGGGGCGGTAAATTCCGCTCATTCGAAGAAATCTTCTTCGATTTCGGAAACCTTGTAGGTTTCCCGAATGCGGCATCCCACCGAAAACCTGATCAGAAGCCGTGCGAGCTCTGCCCCGTCAATCAGAACGATACGTTTATTGAGCTTTTCGGCCGTCAGACGTGCGGAGTCGGAGAAACGCGCTGTGGTAACAAAGATGCCCTTGGTCACATCCTTCAGCGCGAGGGCTCCAAAGAAATCACGCAGGGCCCCCGAGCCAACGGCAATATCCTGGCGGTAACGTTTGGCCTGAAAATAGACCTGATCAACGCCAAGCGTATCGAGATTGACGACACCATCAACGCCGTCATCCCCGGCACCGCCAAGAACATCGGCAGCATGACGCCCCTCGCCATAGCCCATTTTCACCAGCAGCTCCCGGATCGTGTGTTCGAAGAATGCGGGGCTGGCGGTGACCAGCCGCTCCACAAGCTCCTGACCCAAGGCCTCATCCAGCTGACGATGCGCATTCCGGATCGCCTCATCAGGCGTCAATGCCCCTGCCGCCGCCCCCGCCACGATACCTGCGTCGGCCTCATCGGCCGAGGCACCCAGCGAAAAGACCCGGAACTGTGGCGAAATCTCTTGCAGCCATGCCCGGGTTATGCGGTCCGGCCCCGACTGCAAGGCCTCACGACCGGAAGCGGTGATTTGCAGAACCGCGCGGCGGGGGCGCTCCAGCAACCCCGCCTGACAAAGATAGGTGGCGGCCCATGCAACGCGGTCAAAAAGCCGCGTCTTATTGCCCGACGAGACCATCTCAGCGCGCTCATCCTCAGAGAGGCCAAGCCGGTCTGCGACGATCACCGTCAGGTCGCGTGTCAGGACAGGTCCCCGATCGGCGACCTCCTGGAGAACCGGTCGCATGAATGTCTGAAATTCCGGGATCGCCATGGATCTATTCAAACTCCATGATCACATCATCCACCCTGAGGCTTTCGCCGGCTTTGGCCTTGATCAGCTTCACCACGCCCTTCTTCTCGGCCTTCAGGATGTTCTCCATCTTCATCGCCTCGACTGTGGCGAGCGCCTGGCCTTCCTGGATCTCCTGGCCTTCCTCGACCTGGATCTTCACCACCAGCCCGGGCATCGGGCACAGAAGGAAACGCGAGGTGTCCGGCGGCAGTTTCTCGGGCATCAGCCTGGCAAGTTCTGCCGCGCGGGGGCTGCGGACATGGGTTTTCAGATCGGCGCCACGGCTGCGCAGGCGGAACCCCATCGGGATCTTGTCGACCTTCATCACCAGATCCGAACCATCGACCGCGATCCGCGCCAGCGGCTGGCCCGGCACCCAGTCTGAACTCACGCGCAGGCTGCTGCCATCTGCAAAGCCCACGGTCGAGCCCTCGCGATCCGCCGCAATCGTCACCGCGAAATCATGGCCGCCAAGGCTCACGACCCAGTCATCCCCCACCCTGCGCTGGTGATTGTCCATCGTGCCGGAAATCTTCGTCCGCCGGATCTCGGCCACGCGGTTCATCGCTGCCGCCGCCGCCGCCATCCGTTTCAGCTCCGTCTCGGGCAGCGTCGCGCCCTGGAAACCCTCGGGATACTCTTCGGCGATAAAGGCGGTGGTGATGTCACCTGCGACGAATTTCGGGTGATCCATCACCGCCGCGACGAAGGGCAGGTTATGGCCGATCCCCTCGACCTCGAATGTGTCCAGCGCCAGGCGCATCTCGCCAATCGCGGCCTCACGGGTCGGCGCCCAGGTGCAGAGCTTCGCGATCATCGGGTCGTAATACATCGAGATCTCGCCGCCCTCATAGACGCCGGTATCATTGCGCACGATGCCACCGCGCGCGGTCTGCCCCTCAGCGGGCGGGCGGTAACGGGTCAGGCGGCCGATCGAAGGCAGGAAGTTGCGATAGGGGTCTTCGGCGTAAAGCCGGCTTTCCATCGCCCAGCCGTTGATCTTCAGATCCGATTGCACGAAGGGCAGCTTCTCGCCCGCTGCCACACGGATCATCTGCTCGACAAGGTCGATGCCTGTGATCAGTTCGGTCACGGGATGTTCCACCTGCAACCGGGTGTTCATCTCGAGGAAGTAGAAATTCCGCGCGCCGTCGACGATGAATTCCACCGTCCCCGCGCTGGTGTAACCCACCGCTTTCGCCAGCGCACAGGCCTGTTCGCCCATCGCCTTGCGGGTCGCCTCGTCAAGGAAGGGCGACGGCGCCTCTTCAATGACCTTCTGGTTCCGGCGCTGGATCGAACATTCGCGCTCATGCAGATAGACGGTATTGCCGTGTTTGTCGGCCAGCACCTGGATCTCGATATGGCGCGGCTGCGTCACGAATTTTTCAATGAAAATGCGGTCATCGCCGAAGCTGTTCGCCGCCTCGTTCTTTGACGACTCGAACCCTTCGCGCGCCTCATCGGCCGTCCAGGCGATCCGCATCCCTTTGCCGCCACCGCCCGCAGAGGCCTTGATCATCACCGGATAGCCGATCTGGTCCGAGATGCGCGCGGCCTCTTCCGCGTCGGCAATCAGCCCCATATAGCCCGGCACCGTCGAGACCCCGGCCTCCTGCGCCAGTTTCTTTGAGGTGATCTTATCGCCCATCTTCTCGATCGCCGGAGAGGGCGGCCCGATGAACACCACGCCCATTTCCTCAAGGGCGGCGGCGAAATCCATCCGCTCAGACAGGAAGCCATAGCCCGGATGCACCGCCTCGGCGCCGGTCTGGCGGATGGCGTCAAGGATCTTCCCGATCACGATATAGGACTGGTTCGCCGGAGCCGGGCCGATATGAACGGCCTCATCCGCCATCTGCACATGCAGCGCATTGCGGTCGGCATCGGAATAGACGGCGACCGTCTTAATGCCCATCTTCCGTGCGGTCTTGATGACACGGCAGGCGATCTCACCCCGGTTCGCGATCAGGATCTTCTTGAACATGGCTCTCCCTCAGTCCCGGCCCGGGCCAAACGGGCCGAAATGCAAAAGGGTCCTCCGGCATATGCTGCCGGAAGACCCCGTTTCAGATTGTCGAAAATAAGATCAGACCCCGCGGCTGCGGGTGACGGATCAGTTACAGTTGTTGAGGCCGGGCACCATGCAGGAGCCGCCGCCGGCAACGGCGCCGATGAGGGCGCCCTGGGTTTTCGAACCACCGGTTGCGCTTGCAACCAGCGCGCCGGCTGCGGCGCCGCCAACGGTGCGCACAGCGGCGCTGTCCATCGGCGAAGAGCTGCCATAGCCGTTGTTATAGCCGCCGCCATTATTGACGCAGCCAGCCAGCGGCAGGGCGAGAATCGGGAGGAGCAGGACAAGTTTACGCATGAGAGACTGCCTCGGTTTGTTATGGTTGAGACCGATTCTAGCGCATTCTTTTGCGTTGCAAAAGATATGCCGGCAGTTTTCACGTAAATGCGACCGCCAAAGCGGCTGAAACCCGCCAGGCCGGCGTTTATGGCCGGGGCTGCCGGGGTCATGTGACGCGAAAAGACTGCCGGCAGGAGGATCATTCCCAATCCTCCCCGTCATCCTCGTCAAAGCTGACAGCCGGTGCATCCGGCGCAAAGACAGCCGGAAAGGCCGCCTCGGCGCGTTTGACATCGATCTTCAGCAGGGCCTCATAGCTGGCCGGGTTGAAGGGATCCTCTGCGGGCACGACCTCGCGGCCAAACAGCCAGGACAGACGCCCGGCATCAAGATTGCCACGCTCGAAAACCTCTTCGCCGAAACAGGCCCAGAGTGCCGCCATAAAGGCCTCGTCAGCCTTGCGGTCGACGAATTTGCGATCCCTGAACCGCTCGCGGCGGATGATCTTTGCCGGCCCATCCTTGAGATTGGCACGACGGATGGTGAATTGGAAATCGGTTCCGGTAAGACGCCCCGGAAAGCCCCTGTGCTTTAACATGGCGCGGTTCCTTTCTTTGCGGAACCGGCTTTAGCAGGCTGGGCAGGCGTGGCGCCAGCGGCGCCGGAAACATTCGACAGAAAACCCGGAATAAATCCGGTCAGGCAGGAAAGCCGGGCGGCCGATCCGTCAGGGATCAACCGCCCTGCGAAATCACTTGTACTTGCCGGTGTAGGTCGGCTCGACCGAAACGGGCTCAGCAACAACAACGGTCTCGGTTTTCTTGGCGCAAGCGGCCAGGGTCGAGAGAGCGATAAGGGCGACGATAGCAGTGGTCCGCATGACAACCTCCAGTGCGAATCAGGGTGATGTGCCGCACCATATGGTGTGCGCTCGCAGAAGGGAATCGGAGATTTCACAGAATTTGCAAAAGCCTGCGCAACGAATGCGGCAACAGCTCTGACATGCTTTGAGACAGGCCCAAAACGGCCGGCGCCGGCCAGTGCCACGCGCCGCAGAAACGGCTCAGCCCGTCCGAATCTTCGTCCGGGCTGAGCGGTCGTCTTACTTGTATTTACCGGTATAGACCGGCTCGACCGAAACCGGCTGGTCGATATACACCACTTCTTCTTCAACTTTCTTTGCGCAGGCAGCAATGGTGCCCACGAAAGCCAGTGCAACGACAATACGGATAGTGCTCGACATCTTCTGCTCCATTCATTCAGGGATCTTGAGGCCAGCACTATGCCGGCCCTGTCCCTTTGCGAGGTAAAGGCCGCTTGGGGTCGGCCTGAGGTGAAGATAGCGGAATCCGGGGCCGAAAAACACGCGCGCGTGAGTAAGTTGCCACCCTGTGACTCCATTACATCAGAAGGAGGTGTTTTACCCCTGTTTTCAACCAGATGTAGTGCCATCTTCAGAACATCTCCCAGATGCAGGCAGCGTTTTCGAGGCGATATGCCTCGAAAAGCTGCACGGCTTCGGGATCGGTCGCGCCGAAAGGCACCGGGCGATCGGCCAGAGTGATCACGATCTGGCGCGGCGCGGGCACCATGGCCGCAACCCGCTCACGCGCGAATGTGTCACAAAGGCTCTGCATATCTTCGCTGCGGTCCTCGCCCGGTTTCAGGCTCTTATCGATGAAACGAAAGCGCGCGGTCGCGCCCTCAACTCCGGCTGTATCGCTCTGCACGTCGAGCCATTCGGCGGCTTTGCCCGAAGGCAGCGCGATTACCCCCTCGCCCGTCGCGGCGGCCTCCCCATCGTCGCAGCGCCCCGCCGCAAGGCAAAGCGCCAGAGAACTGGCAATAAAAAGACGGCTGAACAGAGAAGACATATCCCGACCTCACCTCATGGGGGTTTCAGAGCGGAATATTGTCGTGCTTCTTCCACGGGTTCGAGAGTTTCTTGTTGCGAAGGCTCGCAAAAGCGCGCGCCACACGCCGCCGGGTGGATCTGGGCTGGATCACCTCATCGATAAAGCCCTTCTCGGCCGCGACGAAAGGATTGGCGAAACGGTCCTCATAATCCTTCGTGCGCTCGGCGATCCTGTCCTTATCGCCCAGCTCCGAGCGGTACAGGATCTCGACCGCGCCCTTCGCCCCCATCACCGCGATCTCGGCGGTGGGCCAGGCATAGTTGAAATCGCCGCGCAGGTGTTTCGAGGACATCACGTCATAGGCGCCGCCATAGGCCTTGCGGGTGATAACCGTGACCTTGGGCACCGTCGCCTCGCCGTAAGCGAACAGCAATTTCGCGCCATGCTTGATCACGCCGCCATATTCCTGGCTTGTGCCCGGCAGAAAGCCCGGCACGTCAACCAGCGTCAGGATCGGGATCTCGAACGCATCGGAAAAGCGCACGAACCGTGCCGCCTTGCGACTGGAATCGATATCGAGGCACCCCGCCAGCACCATCGGCTGGTTCGCGACCACGCCCACCGTCTGCCCCTCGATCCGGATGAAACCGGTGATGATATTGCCGGCGTAATCCTTCTGGATCTCGTAAAAATCACCCTCATCGGCGATCTTATGGATCAGCTCTTTCATGTCATAGGGCTGGTTCGGATTGTCAGGGATCAGCGTGTCAAGGCTCTGCTCGATCCGGCCCGGCTCGTCAAAGAACGGCCGCACCGGTGCTTTTTCGCGATTGTTGAGTGGCAGGAAGTCAAACAGCCGGCGGATCTCGGCCAACGCCTCGACATCGTTTTCAAACGCACCATCCGCCACCGAAGATTTCTTCGTATGGGTCGAGGCGCCACCGAGTTCCTCGGCCGTCACCACCTCATTCGTGACCGTTTTCACCACATCGGGGCCGGTGACGAACATGTAAGAGCTGTCTTTCACCATGAAGATGAAGTCGGTCATCGCCGGCGAATAGACCGCGCCCCCTGCGCAGGGCCCCATGATGAGCGAGATCTGCGGCACCACGCCCGAGGCCAGAACATTCCTCTGGAACACATCGGCATAGCCGGCAAGCGAGGCCACGCCCTCCTGGATCCGCGCCCCGCCGGAATCGTTGATCCCGATCACCGGCGCCCCATTCTGGATCGCCATATCCATGATTTTGCAGATCTTCTGCGCATGGGTCTCGGATAGCGAGCCGCCGAACACGGTGAAATCCTGGCTGAAGACATAGACCATACGGCCATTGATCGTGCCCCAGCCGGTGACGACCCCATCCCCCGGAGGCCGGTCCTGCTCCATCCCGAAATCAGTGCATCGATGGGCGACGAACATGTCGAATTCCTCAAACGAGCCCTCATCGAGCAAAAGCCCGATCCGCTCGCGCGCGGTGAGTTTCCCCTTGGCATGCTGCGCATCGATACGCCGCTGCCCGCCCCCTGCCCGCGCCACCGCGCGACGGTCTTCAAGCTCTTGCAGGATATCTTTCATGGCGCACCTCCCCGGGAATCGAGAGGACAATAATATTGCGCGACAGGAAAAGAAAACGAAACTTCGAAAATTTGCAAACTATTGTCTTCACAGTTTTCGCAAAATGCAAATAAGCAAACGAACTCACTTTCCAGGACCTCACCAGGCCTGGGCATTGTTGCACTATTGTAGCGTGACAGCGAAAGTTGCACCGTTTGACAACAGAACTTGCACCAGGCGAGTTTTGAAAACGGGGCCTGAGCGCCCTTCCCGGCACGGGTTGAACGCCCTCTTAAAGCCAGGGTTAAACACCCGGCGTCAGCCCGGTTCATGTTGGGTAGCGTGTCAGCTATGCGGGACGAAGCAGACGGTCGCACTATGGAGCGCGTATCCCTGCCAGCATGCGCGGAGATCGAATTGCCTGCTTGTAGTCTTTCACCGAATTGAAGGGCCAGACAGCGTAATACCCCGCGCTCATGAACTCGCTTACTTCTTCTGGTAAAAGGTCGAAGGGTCCGAAAAAGACGCTACGCCAGAGGCCCCTGCTTACCCTAAGATTGGGATCACTTCCTGGTTGCCTGATCGGTGGCCAGCTATATTCCAGGTCGCTGTGCAAAAAGACAATCCATCGAACACAGGACTTCCTCTGTTCCAAGTTTAACCGGTTTTTGCCCTCGAGGCGGTGGGTTTTGAAGTCGTCGTAGAAAATCCAACAGGTATCCCAAATCGCGTGAATTGCCGGATCATCTGTTTGTGGCTGCAAATCTTCGAAAGCGACGTTGGTAATCTTCCCGCTTATGAAGCTTCGCAGGGTCTGAGCCGCTGCATCTCGTGCTGGGCGGTCGATCATTGGCAGCACCCTCCATCGGCGCAGATCATGCCACCAACCTCCAAGCGTCCGCAATGGGCTCAAAGCGTCGATCCGATGGCCTGCCTGCCCCCGGCCTCGCTGGACCGGGCCAGCGGTGGCCGCTATGCAGGACGAACCGGCCGTTCGGATCAGACCGCCTGAGGGATGAGAATGATAGCTTCCATGAACGTGACGGCGTTGCCTGACAGAAGCACCCTTTTCTCGGTCAACTCGCAGTCCAGCCAGCCACCACGCGCCGAAGCCTGAAAACCCATCAGTCTGTCCCGACCCAGTTTTGCAGCCCAATAGGGCACAAGTGTTGCATGGATGGACCCGGTGACCGGATCTTCGGGAATACCCGCGCCGGGTGCGAAATAACGCGAGACAAAATCTGGCGGAGCATCGTCAGCATCTACCCCTGTGACGACCAATCCGACAGAGCCGAGCCTGGAAATTGCGCTCAGATCGGGCACGAAGTTCCGGACAGCTTCTGCACTGCCAAGGTCAACGAAGATGTTCTCGAAGTTCCGGAACATGCCAGCATGGGGAACTGAAAAAATCTCGGCGATTTCAAGCGGGAGGCTCTCAATGGCTTCGGGGTCCAGGCGGGGAATGTCGAGGCGATAACCCTGCGCCGCTTTCGACACCCTCAGTTCGCCGACACGGGTATGAAATACAAGCTCGGAACTGGCACCCTGCTTCGTGAACAGGATATGCGCCGTTGCCAAAGTGGCATGGCCGCAGAAATCCACCTCATGTGCAGGGGCGAACCAGCGCAGATCCCATGCGCCATCCTGACGAGGTTTGACAAAGGCGGTCTCGGCAAGATTGTTCTCCTGCGTGATGGCCAGCATCAGATGATCAGGAAGCCAGTCTTCAAGCACCAGAACGGCGGCGGGATTACCCGCGAAAAGCTGATCGGTAAAGGCATCGACCTGATACATGCGCATGGGCAAACCTGAAATTTGGGAACGGACTTTCGAAGTATAGAGGAAGTCGCTGACCGGCGGCTATGGGCTCAAAGCGACGGGTTGCCGCCCCCTCTGGCCTCCCTTGAGGCCGGTCAGTGCATCAGCTGGGCCTTTCAGCCAGCTTCAGTGACAGAACAAACTGCTTCAACAGCCCTCGTCGTCAGCGCCGACAGTGCCTGTCCGATGACCCGGCAGTCTGAGCTACTCCCCGATGCTTGGACAGTTTTCGAGGATGTTTAAGCTACTGCCTGTGCCTGCCGGTCGGTTTCGATGCTGTTGAAGTAGACCACGGCGGGGGGCAACCCGCCATGGGCAGTGTGTGGCCGCCGATGGTTATAGAAGCTGACCCAGGATCCGATTGCGGCCTTTGCCTGAGACCCGGTCTCCCAGGCATGCAGATAGACGCATTCGTATTTCAGGGACCGCCACAGGCGCTCGATGAAGACATTGTCGATGCACCGCCCCTTGCCGTCCATCGAGATGCGGGTTCCGACGCGTTTCAGCCGATCTGTCCAAGCGAAGGACGTGAACTGGCTGCCTTGGTCAGTGTTCATGATTGTGGGCGCGCCGAACCGGTGGATGGCCTCGTTCAACGCCTCGACGCAGAAGTCCGCTTCCAGGGTGTTCGATATGCGCCAGGCCAGAACTTTGCGCGTGAACCAGTCCATGATGGCGACCAGATACAGAAACCCCCGCCGCATCGGGAGATAGGTAATGTCGGCGCACCAGACCTGACCGGGGCGATCGACCCGCAGCCCGCCCAGCAGGTAGGGATAGGTCTTGTGGCCCTTTCTCGGCTTGCTGGTGTTGGGCTTCTGGTAAATCGGCATCAAACGCATGAGCCGCATCAGCCGCCGGATGCGCTTCTGGTTCACGCCGTGCCCCTCGTTTTGCAGATGCCAGGTCATCTGCCGGACGCCGTAGAAGGGCGTATCCATGAACTGCCGGTCGATCAGCTGCATCAGGCCGAGGTTCTGATCAGTCTCTCCAGCCGGCTCGTGGCAGAACGACGAGCGCGAGATCGACAGCAGGCGGCACTGCGCCCCGATCGACAGTGCAGGGTGGTCCCGTTCGATCATCCCACGCCTCACTTTCCGCTCCACGGCTTGAGCTTTCGTGACAAAAAATCGTTGGCGACAGCCAGCTCCCCGATCTTGGCGTGCAATGACCGGACCGTCTCTTCATCCACCTCCGTCGCGGGCTTCTTGCCGCCGCGCTCGAAGATGTCCGCAGCCCCGTCGAGCAGCGATTTCTTCCATTGATGGATCATCGTCGGATGCACGCCGTATTCGGCCGCCAACTCCGACACAGTGCGCTCGCCCTTGATGGCCTCAAGTGCCACGCGCGCCTTGAAGCCCGCGTCATGGTTCCTGCGTTTTCGCATGCCTGATCTCCTCGTCCGTGGAGACCAGCAAACGTCAGATCGTAGCTTCCGTCACTGTCCGATTTCCGGGGAGTAGCTCAATCTGTCGACGCGGCAGTAGGCCTGCATCTTGCGTAACTGGGTTGCATCGATAGGTCTCGAGCCGAACGCTTACGGGAATCACTCGATGCGCCGGACGAAGGTTGCGCAGATCTACAAGAAGACCGGCAACCTGCGGGCCATTCAGCTTCTGCTCGGTCACACGAAGATGGAGAGCACTTTCCGATATCTCGCCGTCGACTCGGATGACTCGCTGACGCTGTCTGAGGGCATAGACTTGTAGCGACAAGCCGGTCGGCGGGTTCTCTGCCGGCCGGCCCTTACCCGCGCCGCAAAGGTCGTAGGGCCTACCTATCTCCTGACCGATCATGGGAAGCCGTTTTCCAGCCCGGAAAGCCTGCGCAACCGAGTTCAGAAATGGTGCGCGGCAGCGGGCATTGTCGGCAAATCGTCACATGGGATTCGCAAGGCAGTGGCCGTGTTGCTTGCCGAGGCCGGATGCAGCCAGCACCAGATCATGGCAATCATGGCTCACAGCCAGGCCAAGACCTCTGAGGTATACACGAAGGGCGCCCAGCGGCGCGCTATGTCAGGTGATGCCATGCAGGTTTTGGCAGCCTTGGAGTGGTGAGGTGTCCCGCAGTATGGTCTTGCGGGACACATTTCTCAGCAAAATATGGCTGAAATCAGTATATTGGTAGGCCCGGAGGGACTCGAACCCCCAACCAAGGCGTTATGAGCGCCCTGCTCTGACCATTGAGCTACAGGCCCGGCAGGAGCGTATGCCGCGGGGGGTGCCCCCTGTGCCATATGCCTCCCGGAAAGTGCAACCTGCCTAAGCAGATGATGGCCGGGGGTCAAGGATTCGAAACCGCTGTCTTTGTCTTGCCTGCCGGGGCGCGTTGCGCTTTGCAAGGCTTTGGGCTAAGCGGGCCGGATATTGAACGGGCGACCAGCGGGCCGGGAGACGGGCGAATGACCACGAGCGAGAATGCCGGGAAACAAGGGCTGACCTATGCGGGCGCGGGCGTCGATATCGACGCCGGAAACCGGCTGGTCGACCGGATCAAACCGGCCGCAAAGGCCACGTCGCGCAAGGGCGTGATGGGGGGGCTTGGCGGCTTTGGCGCGCTTTTCGACCTCAGGGATGCGGGTTATAAGGATCCGATCCTGGTGGCGGCAACCGATGGGGTTGGCACCAAGCTCCGGATCGCGATCGATACCGGCAATGTCGATACTATCGGCGTCGATCTGGTCGCGATGTGCGTCAATGACCTCGTCTGCCAGGGCGCGGAGCCTCTGTTCTTCCTCGACTATTTCGCCACCGGCAAGCTTGATGTCGATCAGGCGACCCGGATCATCGAAGGCATCGCAAAGGGCTGCGCCGATTCCGGCTGCGCCCTGATCGGGGGCGAGACCGCCGAGATGCCGGGCATGTATCACAAGGGCGATTTCGACCTCGCAGGTTTTGCGGTTGGCGCGATGGAGCGGGGCACCCACCTGCCCGCCGGGGTCGCCGAGGGCGATATCCTGATCGGGCTGAAGTCGAGCGGCGTCCATTCCAACGGCTATAGCTTTGTGCGCAAAGTGGTCGAGATTTCCGGCCTTGGCTGGTCCGATCCCTGCCCCTGGGCGCAATCGACGCTGGGCGAGGCGCTGCTCGCCCCGACCCGGCTTTACGTCAAACAGGCGCTGGCGGCGGCGAAACTGGGCGGCGTGCATGGGCTTGCGCATATCACCGGCGGCGGCATCACCGAGAATCCGCCGCGCGTGCTGCCCGCCCCGGACGAAAATGGCGGCCTCGCCTGCGAGATCGACCTTGGCGCCTGGGATCTGCCGGCCGTCTTCCGCTGGCTGGCCGAGACTGCCGGCATGTCGGAGCCGGAACTGCTGAAAACCTTCAATTGCGGCATCGGCATGATGCTGGTGGTTGACGCCGGCCGGGCTGATGCAATCGAGGCCAGCCTGAAAGCTGCCGGCGAAGAGCCGGTGCGGATGGGCCGGATCGTGGCGCAGGATGCTTCGGGCGAAGGCGTGATCTATAAAGGGCGCCTGCTGTGAAACGGGTTGCCATCCTGATTTCGGGGGGTGGCTCGAATATGGTGGCGCTGGTCAGGTCGATGACCGGCGACCATCCGGCCCGCGCGGTGCTGGTGGCATCGAATGATCCCACGGCCTCGGGGCTGGAAAAAGCGCGCGCGGCCGGCATTGCCACGGCCGCCGTCGATCACCGCCCGTTCAAGGGCGACCGCGCGGCTTTCGAGGCCGAACTGATCGCCCATATCGAGGCGGCACAGCCGGATATCCTTTGCCTTGCCGGGTTCATGCGCGTGCTGACGCCGGGCTTTGTCGCGCGGTTTCAGGGCCGGATGCTGAACATCCACCCATCCCTCCTGCCGAAATATCCCGGGCTGCACACCCATCAGCGCGCGCTTGATGCGGGCGATCAGGAGGCGGGCTGCACAGTGCATGAGGTGACGGCGGTGCTGGATGACGGGCCATTGCTGGGTCAGGCACGGGTGCCGGTCCTGGCAGGGGATACAGCCGAAACCCTCGCCGCGCGGGTTCTGCGCGAGGAACACCGTCTCTACCCGGAAGTGCTGCGCCGCTATGCGGCAGGCGATCACAGCCCGGTTTTCACCACCGGCTGAGTGGCGTCT
The DNA here is from genome assembly GCF_900105075.1 of Rhodobacter sp. 24-YEA-8. Taxonomy (NCBI): domain Bacteria; kingdom Pseudomonadati; phylum Pseudomonadota; class Alphaproteobacteria; order Rhodobacterales; genus Rhodobacter; species Rhodobacter sp. 24-YEA-8. The sequence continues at coordinate 777,797 of NZ_FNSK01000001.1, read as the reverse complement.
GGGTCGCGTATCCGGTCCCTGTTCAGATCAGATCAGATCAGATCAGATCAGATCGCGGTTATGGCCAGAGACCGCCTCAGACAAGATGCAGCAGCTGCGCCTCGCGCCGGGTCAGGCATTGTCGCGTCGTCTGCGGCCCCCCCCGCGCACTCTCGCCGAAATAGTCCGGGAACAGCGCCAGCAATTCTTCCCGCGCGGCAGGCGAAAGCGATGCAAGCGCCATCGGGCCGGGGAAGAGGCTCTCGGCCAGCATACCTTTGGCACAGATGATCTCATGCTGCGCGAAAGCGATATGCCAGTATTCGACCCGTGGCCGGCTCTCGATCCGGACCCGCTCGCCATCCTCCAGATGCAGCGCAGCGACGAGGACCTCCTCTGCGCCGAAATTCAACTCCGCCTGCCAGCCGCTGATCAGCACGCGATGCTGTTGCGACAGAAAGACCGGACGGTCATTGCCAAGGATGCCGGTGTCAAAGCGCACCGGTGCCAGATGCGCTATACCGGCCGCTGACGCTGATCCGATCCATCGGATGCGCTGCATCCCATGGCCGCGGGTCCAGACCCGGTCGCCGGGCTGCAACTGTTCTACCGCAACGGGGCCACGCTTTGTCAGGATCCGGGTTCCGCTGACGAAACAAGGGATTGGCGGAAACAGATCCTGCGGGTCTTTAGCAAATCCGGTGAAGGGCAGCTGCGCATTCAGCGCCTCGTTCTGTTCGGCGCCATAGGTGGCAGTGCCGTTCGCAACGCCGCGCAGGTCAATCACCAGGTTGGAACTGTAGCTGAAAATCTGGTAATTCGCGCCCGAAGCCCGGCCCTGGAACATATCGTCCTGCGGGTTCAGCTGGCTGTAGACCAATGTGCCGGAGGGGTTGCTTTCCGACCAGGTGTAGATCGACACCCATTGGCCGTTATGCAAAGTGGTGTCGTTGCTGTTGGCCTGGGAGACAACGATCCGGTAAATATCGGTGGAACCGCCGATCGCATGGACATTGGTCAGGGTGACGACCATCTCCATCCCATTGCCCTGCCCGCTGGCCGCGCCATAGGTGCCGATCTGATCGCCGGTCGCGTAAAATTCAAAGGTTGCCAAGCCAGTCATCCATTCAGAGCAGCGCCCTGCCGGGCGCATATTTCCGGGTCGCAATCCCTGTCGCGACAGGTCTGGCAACAGATAGAATTCGGGCGCAGGAATTAAACGCCTGGCACGCAAAGTTTACTGTGCAATACAGGCTTCACATGGTGCGATAATGCAGCATCAGCCCCCGATCCGCCGCAGAACCTGCGGTCCGGGGGCTGCTGCCGCTCAGTCTGACAGTGCTGGCCGCGACAGGGTGCCGCCGCCGATATTGGCCGCAACGCCGGTGGTTGTCCGGCACGAGGTCGGCAGCCCCTTCGCCACCCGCACCGCGAGGAAGGCGAAGGCCTGGGCTTCGAGCATATCCCCGTCAAGGCCGACCGCCTCGACCGGATCGACCGGACAGCCGAGCCGCTTTGAGAGGCCTTTCATCATCACCGGATTATGCCGCCCGCCGCCGGTGACCAGCAGCCGCGAGACCGGGCGCGGGAAATGTTTCGCGCCTTCAACCACTGCCGCAACCGCCGCTGCGGTCAGCGTCGCCGCCGCCGCCGCGGTGTCGAGCTTTCTGACCGCAGCGACCAGCCCCGCGAAAGCGTCACGATCCAGCGATTTCGGCGGCATTTTCAGGAAATAGGGATGGGCAAGGAACTGATCCAGCACGGGCTTTTTCACCCGTCCCTTTGCCGCCACCGCGCCCCCCTCGTCATGGCTTTTCCCCAGTCGGGCCTGCATCAGGTCATTGACCGGGGCATTGGCCGGGCCGGTGTCAAAGGCCAGCAGCGCGCCTTCGGATTGTGGATGCGGCAGTGCGGGATCGACCCAGGTCAGATTGCCAACGCCGCCCAGGTTGAGAAACGCGACCGGCGCGGTCGCGCCGATCCAACGCGCCAGCGCGAAATGGTAGAACGGCGCAAGCGGTGCGCCCTGCCCGCCCATCTGCACATCTGCGGTGCGGAAATCCCACAACACCGGCAGGCCAAGCGTATCGGCCAGCAGCTGGCCATTCCCCGCCTGATGCGTGCCACGCCCGCCCGGATCATGCGCCAGAGTCTGGCCGTGGAAGCCTGCGATCTGCACACCGTCAAAGCGCGCCATCACCTCGGCATGGGCGGTCTCGACAATCTCGGTCGCCTCGGCCACGCCGGGCTCGCCGGGCCAGCGCCCGAGGGCTGCACGCAGGACCGCCTGCTCGGCCGGGGTATAGGGGCGAAAGGCCGAGGGGCCGAATTCCAGCACCTCATGGCCGTTGGTCAGCACCATCGCCGCATCGACCCCATCAAGCGAGGTCCCCGACATGGTGCCAAGCGCCCAGACCGCCGGCCCCTGATCGCCTTTATGGTCGCCATGCTTAGGGGAGGCACTTTTCCAGGGATCTTTTTCCGCCATGCTGCCCATCTTTTCCTTTACCCCCCGCCCGGCTATACCCGCCTGACTATATGCAAGCGAAAGCGCGGAGCGCGACCCATGACCTACCATCCGAAATCAGAATTCCTGCGTGTGATGTTCGAGCGCGGCTTTGTGGCCGATTGCACCGATTATCAGGCGCTGGACGAGGCCCTGATCAAGGGGGTGGTGCCCGCCTATATCGGCTATGACGCGACGGCGGCAAGCCTGCATGTCGGCCATCTGATGAACATCATGGTGCTGCGCTGGCTGCAAAAAACCGGCCATAAACCGATCACGCTGATGGGCGGCGGCACGACCAAAGTGGGCGATCCCTCGTTCCGATCGGAAGAGCGCCCGCTGCTGACCCCGGAAAAGATCGACGAGAATATCGCCGGTATGGGCCGCGTTTTCGCGAAATATCTCGATTACTCGGATGCGCCCAATGGGGCCATCATGCTCAATAATGCCGAATGGCTGGATCATCTGAATTACCTCGATTTCCTGCGCGATATCGGGCGGCATTTCTCGGTCAACCGGATGCTGTCTTTTGAAAGCGTTAAGTCGCGGCTGGATCGCGAGCAATCGCTCTCTTTCCTCGAATTCAACTACATGATCCTGCAAGCCTATGATTTCGTTGAAATCAACCGCCGTTACGGCTGCCTGTTGCAGATGGGTGGATCAGACCAGTGGGGCAATATCGTCAACGGGATCGACCTTGCGCGCCGCGTCGCGGAGAAAGAGATTTACGGGCTGACGACACCGCTTCTGACCACGTCTGACGGGCGCAAGATGGGCAAGTCCGCCAATGGCGCGGTCTGGCTGAATGACCAGATGCTCTCGGCTTATGAATTCTGGCAGTTCTGGCGCAATACGACCGATGCCGATGTGGCGCGGTTCCTGAAGATCTTCACTGAGCTGCCGGTTGCAGAATGCGACCGGCTGGGTGCGCTGCAAGGGTCTGAAATCAACGAGGCGAAGATCATCCTCGCCAATCTCGCCACCGCGCTTTTGCATGGCGAAGAAGCGGCGAAGGCGGCTGAGGCAACCGCGCGCGAGGTGTTTGAAAAGGGCGGTATCGGCGATGACCTGCCGACCGTGGCGCTGACCGCGGACGAAGTGGCCGATGGTATCGGCATCGTGCAACTGCTGGTCCGCGCCGGGCTTTCGGGTTCGGGCAAAGATGCGAAACGGCTGATCGCCGAAGGGGGCGCGAAGATGAATGACGAGATCATTCTTGATGCGGGCCTGCGCCTTGGCGCGGGCGAGCTGGCCGATCCGGTGAAACTCACCGCCGGTAAAAAGCGCCACGCGCTCGTGGTGCTGGAGTGATCCGCCGCCTTTTCAGCCGCGCGGGCCTCGCCCTCGCGCTGACATCAACTGTGGCGCCCGCAATCGCGGACGTCGCCTGCCCGGTGACCCAATCCGTCTATTCCGACAAAGAAACCGGCTTCCGCCTCAGCTTCCGCCCGCTGCAAAGCTGGGAACAAAGCGGCATGGTGCTTGCGATCTTTGACATCGAGACCCGGGACGGGCGCGAGCTCTGGGGCGAGATCCGCACCAATATGGGCACCAGCCGCGATACCGGTGTGATCTATGACGGCTGCCCGCCCCCCGGGCCCGAAGATGCGCCTTCGGAAGACCAGCTGGAAGCCTGTCGCGTCTGGGAGGGTCTGGTCTATTCGGTCGAGGGCAACCAGATCGGCGCCTTCCCCATCGAGGGCGACAAGGCTCCGTCTAGCCTCCTCTTCACCGATCTCGGGCGCCAGCTGCGCTATGCCATTTTCTCCAGCCCGGGGGATGAGCCCTGGGACCAGCTCTGGCTGACCTCCTGCCCGCCCGGCTGAAACTGCGGCAGCTCCTTTGACCGCAAGCCCGGCAAGGGCCGGCGGTCAGTCCCGGTGTTCCGGCTTTTTCCCCGATGGCGCGATATAGGGTTTCGTCACATCGGTCAGCACCACTTCCAGGGCTTCCAGCCGCAGCTCGATCAGCCCGTCTCCGGCAAGGATCAGCGTCAGCGCCCCGGTGCCGTCCTCGCCCGGCGCATAGGCCAGATCCAGAACGGACAGTACCTGATCGGCGTCACCCGGGCTGATGCCCTGGCTGCGCACCTCAAGCACATCTTCAACCATCAACAGGCTGCGCACCCGTTCATAGGCACGTCCGGAACGTTCGGCAAAACCGCTGTCTTCCCAGCGGAAGCGATTGACAAGCGCCGCAAAACGGCGGCGCTTGCGATCATATTTCATCTCGGTGGCTGGCAGAACCGCGTCCTGGATCAGGCTGGCGATCACCGTCAGATCCTCTGGCTCCAGAGCCACCAGCTTCAGCGGTGCCTCATCGCCATCCTCAAAACGCGCATCTGCCATATCCGCCCCCTCAGACGCCACTGATCCGTTCGATATGCGCCCCACAGGCGAGAAGCTTCTCCTCGACCCGCTCATAGCCGCGATCAAGGTGATAGACCCGGCTCACCACCGTCTCCCCCTCGGCCGCGAGGCCGGCGAGAATCAGCGACACGCTCGCGCGCAGATCGGTCGCCATCACCGGCGCGCCACGCAGCTTTTCGACGCCATGCACGGTCGCATGACCGCCATGAACTTCGATTCTGGCACCCATCCGCATCAGTTCCGGCGCATGCATAAAGCGATTCTCGAAGATCTTCTCTTCCAGAACGCTCGTGCCCTCGGCGGTGCACAAAAGCGCCATCATCTGCGCCTGAAGATCGGTCGGGAAACCCGGGAAAGGCTCGGTCACCACATCGACCGCCCTCACGCGGCCATTCTTGCGCGCGACTTTCAGGCCCTTTTCGGTCTCGGTGACGGAAATCCCCGCCGCGTCAAGTTTCTCACAAAAGGCCGCCAGCAGATCGATCCGTCCACCCAGACATTCCACCTCGCCGCCGCAGATCGCAGGCGCGAGCATATAGGTGCCCAGCTCAATCCGGTCAGTCACCACCGGATGCGTAGCGCCGCGCAGGCTGGTCACGCCCTGAATGGTGATGGTCGAGGTGCCCTCGCCGTCAATTTCCGCGCCCATGCGGCGCAGGCAATGAACAAGATCAACGATTTCGGGCTCGCGCGCGGCGTTTTTCAGGACCGAGGTGCCCTTGGCGAGCGTCGCCGCCATGACGAAATTCTCGGTCGCACCGACCGAGGCAAAGCGCATCTCATGCACCGCGCCCTTCAGCCCGCCCTGCGTTTTCGCATGAAGATAGCCGTCCCGCAGATCGATCTCGGCCCCAAGTGCCGAAAGAGCATCGATATGAATATCCATCGGCCGCGCCCCGATCGCACAGCCCCCGGGCAGCGACACGACCGCATGACCCAGCCGCGCCAGCAGCGGGCCAAGGACCAGATTGGACGCCCGCATCTTGCGTACAATGTCATAATCCGCCGTCGGGTTCAGCGTGCCATGCGACGACATGGTGATGACCTTGCCATCCTGCAGCGCCGAAACCTCAACCCCAAGCGATTCCAGCAGGCTCGTCATCGTCCGGATATCCGAAAGACGCGGTGCATTGGTCAGCGTCAGCGGCTCTTCCGACAAAAGCGTCGCAGGCATCAGTGTCAGACAGGCATTCTTGGCGCCCGCGATGGGAATCACCCCGTTGAGTGCGCCGTTGCCCTTAACCAGAATCGAATCCATGCCCGCCTCTTACCCTTTATCCTTGTTATGACCGCCACTCTCGGGCCCGGTCACAGCCCTTGTTACGCATCGCCCCGACAGATCCGCGCCGGTTCCTGGATCTGTCGGCGACCTTGCCGCCTGTCAGATGCCACGGACCTGATCCCCTCAGACCAGATCCCGGGGTCACGGCTTAACTGCCTTCTTCCGAACCGATATTTCCGCCCGACTGGCCATGGGCCCCCTCCTCGGGCCCGGGGCCTTCCGCCCGTCCCCGCGCCTGCGCCTTTCGCCTTGCCATATTGGCTTTCAGCGCCGCCTTGAGCCGCCCTTCCCGCGTGGCCGCCGCGCTCACAACCGGGGCACCGGCCACCTTGCGCGCGGGTCTGTCCGCAGGTCTCTCCACGGGTCTGTCCTGGGGGGGATTTTTCTCGAACTGGTCCATGCCCTGAAGAAATAGCCTCTCCCCCCGGCACGGTCCAGAGCCCGCCGGAAGGAACCTGTCACAAGAGCAAGAAAAGGGGCTTGCGGTCGGGAATGATTATGTTTATTCCCCCGCTCACCGAGACGGCGCTGTGGTAGCTCAGTGGTAGAGCACTCCCTTGGTAAGGGAGAGGTCGAGAGTTCAATCCTCTCTCACAGCACCATTCATCTTCAAATTTATAATAAGTTTCAAAGCATTAGGTTGTGACTGCATTTCTCAGTCCACCTCACAGCCCACCTCACGGCTTGCGCTTAATTTATTCAGCATGACATCGACTAGAAGCTGTAAAAGCGATCAAGCCCCCGATCGAAGCCGGGGGCTTTGCGCTTACGGGCACCCGGCCACGCTATAAACGAGGCTTGTGCTGCGATTGAGATACCTGCCGATCTGCCGGAAGCTCGCGCCACCGTCCCGCATCTCGACTATCTTCCGGCGATCTTTCGCGGTGAGCTGACGCCCCCGCCGCACAGATCCGGCGGGCGCCCATGGGTCATAGGCCTCCGCGATCATCCCGGGCGGGATAATCTTCACCTGACAGCGCACCGGGACACCATAGCGGGCGGCGATTTCGGCCCGAACCTTGTCGGAATAGGTCATGCCGTTGCCGCGCCCTTTTCCCGGCGATATGCAGCCCGGAGCATACCCTTCACATCGCCGCAGAAAATGAAGTCGAGGCTCACGCCGGTCTTCTGGCAGAAGTCCATGATCTCGGAAGATGGACCGCCATCGGGGGCCAGCAGGGACTGCGGCGCTTCGACCTCCAGAACCCCGGCAGCATAGGAGGCGCGGCCTGCCGCTGTAGCAGGAACATTGTCCTCGTCGTCCCAGGGAAGTTCCTCTGCCTCCCCGGTCATGGCGACCAGTAAAGAGACTGCCATTTCAAGAGCACTGTTTTGAAATGGCTTAGGCCGAACATCACTTCCGGGTTCAACCTCTTTTCGTTCGCAAGGATCTGCGTCTGGATCAGCCCGATTGCGGCGCAGAGGTTTTCATGCGGAGTGCAGAGGCGGGCGGCGCGAAACTTGAAATCTTCCATATTACTCACTCGCCCCCTCTGCGGCGGGTTTCAGGAGAGCCAGTCCAGCATTCAGCCGGATCAGCGCGGCCTCACAGCCCGAAGCCAGAGCCTTGCGGTCGTCATCGGGATCGTGCCGGGTGGTCATCTCGAGAAGCTGGACCAGATCGCGGGCACGAGTAAGTTCATCAAGTGCGTCGAGGACCTGGCTCATTGCGACACCCCCACAAGTGCGCGGGCCTCGGCCCAGAGCTCCGGGAGTTCCGTGATGTCAGGCATCCCGCCTTGCCCCCAATCAGTCGAGGCAATCACCTTCATGATGAAGTCGGCGGCGCTCTCGGCCGGGATGGTCAGCAGAACCAGCCCCATCCCGTCCAGTTCTTCGACCAGCGGATTAAACTCTGTGTTTTTCATCCCTTCGGTCGCGGGTCCGTTGATATAGGCACGGAAAGCGGCCCATTCCCGATAGGCGGTGGCGACCAGCGTTTCATCGAGGCGCAGGGTGCAGGCTCTGGCGGGAACTGCGCAGCCAGCCAGGGCGGCAGGGGCGAGAGTCAGGAGGTCACGCCGCTTCATGGCCAGCCTCCTTCGTCCAGAAGCCCATGCCCCGCGCGCGTTCATGCTCCTCGGTGCCGTCTATCACTACGGCTTGCATTTCCTCCGCGACCTCAAGTGTCAGGGCGATGCTACCGAGCTTCACGGCCTCGCTGGTACCGCCGGTATCGCTGCTCTCCAGCGCGATCCGGGCAGTCCTGATCAGGGCGGCAACCGTATAGGCGAAATCATTGGCGCGCTCATCAGGAACAAGGCCCGCGAAGATTTGACGATCCGCAATCATGCTGCCACCCCCGATTTGATCAGGTGCAGGGCGTGGCGCAGGTAGCTGGCGGCTTCGGCCAACTCGCGGGCGCTCGGCTGCGGCGCTGTGATAGCGTCCAGCGCAAGGGCAACATCATCGTGCAACTGGTCATGGCGAACGGGCGGCAGATGGAACTGCCCCATATCGTGCTTGGTCATATCGTTTTTACTCTCAGAAGACGGCTTTCGACGGCCGTTTTGCCAGCGACAGGCTGGCGCCGGGACGTTCGAAACCTGCTGAGAGACAGGCGGGACGCTTTTCCCCCGAAAGGGTATTGCATGGCGCCCCCGTCCCGACATAAGCTGTCGGACGACGGACAGCCGCCAAGCTGTCGTCCTGCATCCCGCCAAGGATGCGTTCGCCCAACACCTCCGCGCCAACGGAGGGCCGTGTAAATCGGCAGTCGGGTATACCTCAGTCCGGGTTTCGACGCCCACGGACACAATGCTCCCGCTCAGTTCGGAAATCAAGCACAACCCTTCGGGGTGACTGCTTGCGTTTTGGTTGACGCTTGCGCCACCACTGCCCCCGATCACGATCACATCCTACATGTCTCTACTCCTGTGCGGCCCGCCTTTCGGCATGACGGCGCGCGAAATCCTCGGCCAGATCGGCCAGTGAAACCTCTGCGAACCGCTCCAGCAGCAGCGCTTCGGCCTCATGGAACGCGTGATCCAGCGCCGCATTCACCGCCCGTTCCACCAGACAATCCGGCGTCTCGTTGCGGTTGCCGATGGCAAAGATCGCTGGCTCGCCAAGCGCTTCGTGCAGCTGCCGCAGGTTGACCTGCCCCAGGTCTGCCGAGATGCGCCAGCCTCCAGCATGGCCGCGTGCGGCAGCAACCAGCCCCGCCTCACGCAAGAGCCCCATGGTGCGGCGCACCACGACAGGGTTGGTGCCGAGGCATAGCCCAAGCGCCTCAGAGGTCATGGGCCCGTCATGTTCTGCCATATGCAGCAGCGCATGAAGGACCGAGGAAAGGCGGCTGTCACGTTTCATGTAACTTCACATGTTTCGATTTAACGCGCTGTCAAGATGCTGACGGCCTGCAAGCAGCCTTCGCCCCGGAACTTGCCGTTTCCCGCACGGCGTCAGCAGGATCGGATCAGGACGGCCGCTGCCTTTCCGGCGTTCTCGAAATAGACCGGGTCGCGATGCAGCAGGACAACCGCAAAGGCACCGTCCAGCAGCAGAATGATCTGAGCGGCTATCGCTCTGGTGTCCCCGGGAATGCCAGCCCGCAGCAACTCCGAACAGATCCAGTCTTCGACCCGCTTCTTATGGGCACGGGCCGCAATGATGGCCGGGTGGCCGGGCAGATTGACAAGCTCCACCGAGGCCCGGAGGAAACCACAGCCCTTCCATGTCCGCCGCCGCGCCGCGCGGGCCAGATTGTCGAAGATCGCCTGGATCCTGTCGGCGACATCGCCTTCCGCCCTGGAAAACCAGCGCCGAAACGCCGCCAGGTTGGGCTGATCGCGTGTCTCCAACCAGGCGGCGATCAGGTCGTCTTTGCTGCGGAAATGGTAGTACAGTGTGCGCTTGGTCACCCCTGCCGCCTCGGCGATATCATCCATACTGACGGCGCGCAGGCCCTCGGCGTAGAACAGCTTGCCAGCTGCCTCAAGTAGACGGTCGCGGGTTGGGGCAGATACCTTGGCCATACCGATAAGTATACCTACCAGTGTATATACTCAATTGGCCTGACCGTTAGTCTGGCAGGTATGAAACGCCAGATCACACATCACGAGTCCCCATCCTTCCGCCCTGTTATGCTACAATGCGACGATGGCATCACTTTGCAGGGTCATCTCTGGTGCGGCCCGGGCCGCTCTGCAGGCCGTATCATCATCAACCCTGCCACGGGTGTGCTTGCGCGGTACTACCATCGCTATGCGGGTTTCCTTGCAGGGTATGGGTTCGAGGTTCTGACCTACGACTATCGCGGCATCGGCCTGTCGCGCCCGGCCAGTCTGCGAGGCAGCGGCTATCGATGGCGGGACTGGGGCGAGCGGGATTTCGCGGCGGCGCTGGACTTTATGGCCGGGCAAGGCGGGGGGCCTCTGATGGTGGTGGGCCACAGCATCGGCGGCTTTCTGCCCGGCCCTGCGCGCGGTGCAGAACAAATCGAGCGAATGCTGACCGTCGGTGCGCAATACGCGTGGTGGGGGGACTACGCCCCCCGTCATCGCCTGGCACTGCTGTTCAAATGGCATCTCACGATGCCGGTTCTCACGGCGCTTTGTGGCTATTTTCCCGGGCGTCGGCTGGGTTGGCTGGAGGATCTGCCGACAGGTGTGGCCTGTGAATGGGCCTTCCGCCGTGCGCGTTTCGAATGGTCGCATCCGGCAGCTGAAAGAAGGCATGTGATGCGGCGCATGGCCAATGTACGTGCGGATATTCTCGCCGTGGCGGTCTCGGATGACGAATTGGGGACACTGCCAGCCATCCGCCGCACGCTTGGCTATTATTCCGGCGCAGATCGCAGCGCGGCGTTACTGCATCCCGCCGATTACGGCCGGCAGGGCATCGGCCATTTCAACCTGTTCCACAGCAGTCATGCCGACGGGTTCTGGCGTGAAACCCTGGACTGGTTGCGCGAGGGAAGAAACCCCTGGCCGGATCGCGTCACCCTGCGGATGCCGCCCCTGTCAGATGAGTGAAGAGGCTCTGTGCCGGCGCGGAAAGCGCGATCCCCGCCTTGATGCAGACCGACAGGCGCCGCTGCGCCCAACCCTCGGCAAGCGGGATGATCGCGATCCGGGCCGGTCGCTTCATACGCGCGGCCGCCGTCTGGGGCACGATGCCAAGTCCGGCGCCCGCTCCGGCCATGTGGCAGATGGCTTCGAAGCTGCGCAATCTTGCGCGGTAGTGTAGGTGCAGCCCGATTGCGGCAGCCTGCGCGGTGATGTGATCCTGCAGGGCACTTGCCGACAGCCCGATGAAAGAACGCCCGGCAAGGTCCGCAAGACGGACCCGGCGCAGGGCTGCAAGATCATCCGTTTGCGCGGCGACGACGACCAGCCGGTCGTTGGCAAAGGGCTGCAGGATCAGCCCGTCCTGTACCGCCCCTGCCGCCGAAAGAACGCCGATATCGGCAAAGCCCGCCCCCACGCTGCGCGCGATGTCGGGGCTCTGGCGTTCCTTCAGATCGAGATCGACGCGCGGATGGGCGGTCATCCATCCGGCCAGCCGCTGCGGCAGGTGCTCGGCCATTGCGGCGGTATTCGACAACAGCCGCACCGTCGAGCGCAGGTCGGTGGCGTAGTGGCCAAGCTCGCCACGCATTACCGCCATCTGCCGGGTGATCAGCCGTGCATGATGGGCAAGGGCCGCGCCCGCTTCGGTCAGCGTGACGCCGCGCCGACCGCGCTCGAGCAGCCGAAGGCCGGCAGAGAGTTCCATATCCCGCAACCGCTCGCTTGCGGCGGGCAGCGACAGCCCGGCATCGGCAGCGCCATGGGTAATGCTGCCGGCATCGGCCACAGCAAGAAAGAGGCGAAGGTCGGTAAGATCAAAGCGCATCCCCGTCATATAGCGCAAAATCAGCCTTCGGAACAGCCGAAGCCATACTATCGAACTTTCGCATTGCCGCACGATCACTGTGCCCTATGCAGGGTGCATGAGCGATCTCACGATATTTCTGGTTGCCGCGACCTTCCTCCTGGCCGGGATCGTCAAGGGGGTGACCGGGATGGGCCTGCCGACGGTCGCCATGGGCGTTCTGGGCGCGCTCTTGTCGCCGCCGGCCGCAGCGAGCCTGCTGATCGTGCCTTCGATGGTCACGAATCTCTGGCAGCTTCTTGCCGGCCCCGGCCTCTCGGGCCTCGTGCGGCGCCTCTGGCCCATGATGGTTGCAAGCATGGCAGGAACGCTGATCAGCGCCCCACTGATGAGCTCGGGTAATCTCTCACTGACGACGAAGGCCCTTGGAGCCACCCTGATCGCCTATGCACTCTATACTTTATTCGCGCCGCCGTTCCGGGTGCCGTCGCGACATGAAACCTGGCTGTCGCCATTGATCGGGCTGGCAACCGGGCTGGTTGCCGGGGCCACCGGCGTGTTCGTCATCCCGGCCGTGCCCTATCTGCAGGCGCTCGGGCTGAAAAAAGACGATCTGGTGCAGGCGCTTGGAATGTCCTTTACGACATCGACCATCGCGCTTGCCCTTGGTCTGGCCTCGCAGGCGGTCTGGCAGGGCGATCAGTTTGTGCTCTCGGTGATGGCCGTCGCGCCGGCGCTGGCCGGGATGCGGGCTGGGCATTATCTGCGCCGCGCCATCAGCCCCCAGACCTTCCGGCGCTGGTTTCTCATCATGCTCGCTCTGCTGGGTGCGGAAATGCTCCTGCGCGGCATTGTTTGAGGCACTGCAAAAACTGTTCAAACGACCAGTGTTGGCAACCTGGCGAAGAGTGTACGTTTCACCCAGCCTTGCATCGGCGTGACGACGCATCTGAGTCAAATCGGCCTGGTGTTCCAGCATTTTAAGGGCCATCACGCTGTTTTCGGGGGTGTCTTGTGTCATGATGGGCGCACCTGCGCACTCGCCCGGCTACCTGCCCCGCATCACGCCATGTCCTGCGCTTTGAACCATGCCACCTCGTCGCGGATCGTCTCGGCGATGGGGCGGAAGGTCAGGCCGAGCTCAGTCTGCGATTTTTCGGGATTAAAGCGGGTGCGCTCGGCCTCGGCCCGCATGGTCCGTACCGTGGCGAGGCTGAGCAGCGCCGGGCGACCAGTGACCCGGGCGGCCAGTTCCTGCACCGCCGCAATGGGCCAGAGGATGGCGACCGGGATCTGCCGCCGTGGGGAGGGTGTGCCGGTGACCTGCTCATAGATCCGCACCAGATCGGGCATGGCGATATGGTGGCCCGCCGCCAGATAATGCTCTCCCCGCCGCGCCTTTTCCGCCGCTGCCGCCATGGCGAATGCCACATCGCGGGCATCAACGAAGGAAAAGGTGCCGGGCGGAATGCCGGGAAGTGACCGCTTCAGATAGTCCAGCGTGAACTGTCCCGCCGCCGTCGGCCCCAGATCGCCGGGGCCATGCATCCAGCCGGGCATCACAAAGGCCGCGAACATCTCGGGGTGACGGTGCAGGAACTCCTGCACGGCCGCGTCGGATTGCATCTTGCTGCGGTAGTAATCATCGGCGTCGCGAGGACTCCGGGCCATGCTTTCGTCAATCAATGCGCCACACCGGATTTCCCGGAGACCGAGTTTCAATGGAACCAGCTTGGGCTGCTGGCGCAGAAATTCTACGCCGACCACTCCAATGAGGGCTGGCCATCGCTGCTCCTACGGCTGAAAGCGGCCAAAGTGCGACTATCCGCTACGATCTCGGCCCGCTCAAATGAGGAGCTTTATGGACAGCCATGGTATGGCAAATGGACGAAGGGCCGGATGATACAGTTCAACACATCCTCTCACCGCCGCATGGGCAATGGTTGATGAATATAACAATGAGCCGCATCGCGGCCTGCCGAAGTTCGAGGATCCGGAAACCGGCAAGATGCGTCACATGACGCCGAATGAGGCATGGGCCGCACATGTCGCGAATGGGTTTGAACCCGTGTCGGTCGATCCGGACGAGGCGGATGACCTGTTCCGCCCTTACAAAATCTGCACCGCGCGCCGGTCGCAGGTCTGGTGGAACACCAATGGCCCCGTTGATCCTCGACGGGGCCGCTATATGGGCGACGGTGATCGCAGGCGCAGTCTCGCAGTCAGGATCCGCAGATACCCCGGCTGCGTAATCAGTTCCTGACGGAAAATTTTTTTGTGCAGAAAGTAGCGGCCGTTTGTGCAGAAGCTGGCGCGGCGCAACACCAGCTCAACGCCGGGAACTGGCAGAGAAGGCAGTGGCGACGAAGGGGGGCAGCATCGCGCTGGCCTGCCGGGCATTTGGGTCGAGCCGAGACCTGCTTTCGCTACAGCCCGAAGCGCGATGCTGAGAATGAGTTCATCGCAGACCTGCTGGAAGGGCCGACCAAGGCACATCGGACCTGGGGCTTCGGGCTATGCTTCCTGCACATGCGCAATGTCCAGGGGCACCCGTGGAACCATAAGCGCGTCCATAGGATCTACTGCGAGCTGGAATTGAACCTGAGGATCAAGCCCCGCCGGAGGATCAAGCGCGACAAACGCGATGAGCTCAGCGCCCCTGAGGCACCGAACACGGTCTGGTCGATGGACTTTATGGCTGATCGATTGGCCGATGGCCGCCAGATCCGGCTCTTGAACGCGCTGTGCGGCTTCAACCGTGAGGGGCTGGGCATTGAGGTCGACGTCACATTCGTCGGGTAATCGATCCCCCGGATCGATTTCTGATCCTACTCATACCTGGCTGAGCGGGTGGTCCTGTCCCTGAACCCGTTCGTCGGGGAAACTGTCCACTGGACCGTTTCCTGATCCTCCTCCACATAGAATGGCGAGGCAAACCTCTGGCGATACGAGTGGACAATGTCCCGGAATACATCAGCTCTACGCTGATGATCTGGGCCGAAAAGCAGGGCAGCGCCCTGAACCACATCCAGCCCGGGAAACCCCAGCAGAACCATCTCGCCCTCACTCGAACGCATGGCGTTCGGGCTCGATATATGTCGAACGATACAACAGAACGGTCCGGCATGAATGGCTGGGCCTCTGCGTCTTTGAAGCCATCGAGGAGGCGCAACAGATCGCAACTGACTGGCTATGGACTCACAACAATGGGCGCCCAACATGGGTATCGGCGGTATCACACCCGCTCGAGACAACTGAAGATGGCTGCCTGAAGTCTGCTTCTGCACCCCTTTAAAACGGGGAGGATTACCAATCCACGGGACAGTTTACCCAGCCAGAGCCCCACCATGTTCAGCGCGGTCAAAGCGAACGCAAAGAAAACCGCAAGCGCGGGGGAGCAGTTGGGCGGGTCGCAAACCTGGGCGAGCCTTGCCAGGGCCCGCCCATCAGGTCGGGCCGCTATGCTTCCGCCACCTCGGAGAGCAGCTTGGCGTTGCCGCCCGATGCCGTGGTATCGATGCAGACATGACGCTCGAGCGTGACATGGGCGCGATCGGGTGCGCCGGTGATCAGCGGCAGGATGGCGCCTTTGCGGGCGGATAATGCGAGGGCGCGGCTGCGTGCCCCGGCCTCTTCGCCCCAGAACAGTGCGCCGCTGAAGCCCTGCAGCCTGGTCAGCGCCTCAGGGTCAAGACCGTCAGCCGCAACCGCCACGCCGCCGAGCGCGGTGACCGCATTGGCCTGGGCCGCCACCGCCGCAGCTCCTGGTCCGAGGCACAGGACCGGCGGGCAGGCGAAATGGCCAAGCCGGTTCGATTCTCCGGTCGGACCGGGCAGATCGAGCGGCTCTGACGGTGCGACCTCAGCTGCCCTGGCAAGTGCTGCGGCGACCTCGGCCTCGCTGGTGACCGCCCCGGTGGCGCCTTGCAGCGGCGCCGCCTGGCGGGTGAAGCGGGTCAGGTAATCCGGGCCGCCGGCCTTTGGTCCGGTGCCCGAAAGCCCCTCGCCACCGAAGGGCTGGCTGCCCACCACCGCGCCGATCTGGTTGCGGTTGACATAGATATTGCCGGAATGGATGCGCTCGACGAAATGCTGCACGCGGTCATCGATGCGGGTATGGAGGCCGAAGGTCAGACCATAGCCGGTGGCATTGATCTCATTGATAACCTTGTCGATCTCACCGGCCCTGAAGGTCGCGACATGCAGGACAGGGCCGAAAATCTCACGCTCCATCGCAGCGATCCCCGGCACGCGGATCACCGCAGGCGGCGCGAATGTTCCCTGCCCCGGCACCGCGCGTTCCTTGACCAGCCGCCCCTCGACCCGCGCCTGATCGATATGGGCGCGGATGGTCGTAAGGGCCTCGGCATCGATCACCGGCCCGACATCGGTGGTCAGAAGACCCGGATTGCCGATCGACAGCTCGTCCATCGCGCCTTCCAGCATCTCGAGGATCGGGGCCGCGATGTCTTCCTGCACGTAAAGGCAACGCAAGGCCGAACAGCGCTGTCCCGCCGACTGGAAGGACGAGGCCACGATGTCGCGCACCGCCTGTTCCGGCAGCGCGGTGGAATCAACCACCATCGCATTCATCCCGCCGGTCTCGGCGATCAGCGGCGCGCCGGGGGCAAGGTTTTCCGCCATCGCACGGCGGATCAGCAGCGCCACTTCGGTCGAGCCGGTAAAGGCGACCCCATCCACGCGCGGATCCGATGTGAGCCAGGCGCCCACATCGCCCTCGCCCGGCAAAAGCTGCAGCGCGGTGACCGGCACCCCGGCCTGATGCAAAAGATCGACGGCCAGCGCGGCGATCAGCGGCGTCTGTTCCGCCGGTTTCGCCAGCACGGCATTGCCAGCCGCGAGCGCCGCCGCGATCTGGCCCGAAAAGATCGCCAGCGGGAAGTTCCACGGGCTGATACAGGTGAAGCGACCCCGGGCGGGGGCGGTCAGGGCCTCGGCGCCATTGGCATAGTAGCGCAGGAAATCAACCGCTTCGCGCAGTTCGCCGACCATATCGGGGGCGTTTTTGCCGGCCTCACGCGTGAGCAGCGCGAAGATCTGGCCGAAATTTGCCTCATAGGCGTCGGCTGCGCGGCGCAGGACGGTGGCCCGGGTGGCAGCATCGGCGGCCCAGGGCTCGGCCAGGCGCAAGGCGGTATCAACATCGGCGCGGGAGGCGGCGAGGACATGGCCCACCCTCTCGCCCGTCGCCGGGTTCACCACATCCGTGCGCAAAGCACCGGCGGCGCGGCCCGCGATGACCGGCCCGGCGCTGTATGTCTGGGTCAGATGCGGCTGCATCGCGGCCTCAATCTGACGGAGATCGGTGCGCGAGGTCAGGTCAAAACCTTTCGAATTGACCCGGCCCGGGAAGATCTGCGGTGCCGGCGGCACAGCCGGGTTCTCGACCGGCGAGACGCTTTCCATATAGGCCAGCGGGCAGGCGGCGACCTGTTCCGGGGTCACGTCCTCATCAACGATCTGGTTGACAAAGGACGAATTCGCCCCGTTTTCCAGCAGCCGCCGCACGAGATAGGCGAGCAGATCGCGATGCGCGCCGACCGGCGCATAGATGCGGCAGCGCGTGTTCTGATCGGCATGAACGATCTCATGCAGCCTTTCGCCCATGCCATGCAGGCGCTGGAACTCATATTGTTCGGGTTTCACGCCCGCCGCCGCCGCCATGTCGAGCACCGCCGCCACGGTATGGGCGTTATGACCCGCAAATTGCGGATAGATGCGGTCGGTCATGCCCAGCAGCTTTTGCGCATTGCTGATGTAAGACACATCCGTCGCCTGTTTGCGGGTAAAGACCGGGAAACTTTCCAGCCCCATCACCTGGGCGCGTTTGATCTCGTAATCCCAATAGGCGCCCTTCACCAGGCGCACCATGATGCGGCGGTTCAGCCGGGTCGCAAGATCGTAAAGCACATCGATCGCCGCCCCGCAGCGCCGGCCATATGCCTGCACAACCACGCCAAAGCCGTCCCAGCCCGCCAGCGACGGGTCTTCCAGCGTGGCCGCAATCACCTTCAGCGACAGATCGAGCCTGTCCGCCTCCTCCGCATCGACATTCAGCCCGATCCCGGCCGATTTCGCGAGCCCCGCCAAAGCCCGCAATCGCGGCACAAGTTCGTCCATAACGCGCGCCTCATGGGCCACTTCATAACGCGGATGGATTGCGGAAAGCTTAACGGAAACGCCCGGATTGGCGCCGATGTCGCGGCCCTTTACCGCCCCGGCAATTGCGGTGATCGCGCGGGTATAGGCGAGGTGATAGCTGCGGGCATCGGCCTCGGTCTTGGCGCCTTCGCCCAGCATATCATAGGAATAGGTATAGCCCTTCCCTTCCAGCTCGGTCGCGCGTTTCATGGCCTTTTCAATGGTTTCGCCCAGCACGAACTGGCGGCCCATCTCTTTCATCGCGCGCGTGGTGGCCGAACGGATCACCGGCTCGCCCAGCCGCCGGATCGCGCCGCGCAGGCTGCCTGCGATCCCCGGGCCACGCTCGTCCAGCACTTTGCCGGTCAGCATCAATGCCCAGGTCGAGGCGTTGACAAGCGACGAGGCCGACTGGCCCAGATGCCTGCCCCAGTCCGAGGGCGCGATCTTGTCCTCGATCAGAGCATCCATCGTCGGCGCATCCGGCACCCGCAAAAGCGCCTCGGCCAGACACATCAGCGCGATACCCTCATCGGTCGAGAGCCCGTATTCGGCGAAGAAAACCTCCATCAGCCCCGGCTTCGCACCCGAGCGGATGCGGCGCACGAGATCGGCACCCGCCGCCGCGATCCGGTCACGGTCCGCCTGATCCAAACCGCTTTGCGCGATCAGATCCCGCACCAGCTCCCCCTCGGGGGCAAGACTTCCATCAGCGACCAGATCAAGCGAATTTGTCATGCAGACCTCCTGCGTTTTGACTATGATACACCTGATCTGCCAGTCAGTATTCCTGATCTTTCCGCAAACGCTGGCCATTATGGCCAGAAAAGGTTGATTTTACATGCCAAATCCCCTTGTTGATCTTGATCGATTTGATCATGCGATTCTGCGCATTCTGGCCGTCGAGGGCCGGGTTTCAGCGGTGGAACTTGCGCGCCGGGTCGGTCTGTCGAAAAGCCCGGTCCAGGCGCGGATGAAACGGCTTGAGGAAGACGGGGTGATTGCGGGGTATCGCGCCATTCTCGACCCGGTGAAAATGGGGCTGGCGCATGTGGCCTTTGTCGAGGTGCGGCTGGCCGATACACGCGAGGCGGCGCTCCAGGCCTTCAACCGCGCCGTTCTGACCGTGCCCGAGGTTGAGCAATGCCATATGATTGCCAGCCGCTTCGATTACCTTCTTAAGGTGCGCACCGCCGATATCGCCGATTACCGCCGGGTGCTGGCCGAACGGATCTCGGCGCTGCCGCATGTGGCGCAGACCTCGACCTATGTCGCGATGGAGGCGGTGAAAGAGGCGCTTTAACGCCAGACCGCTCCGCATGGTCAGGCCAGACGGACGACAGGCTTGCGGCAGGCAACCGGCCTGCGCAAGCATCGGTGCAGCAAACCGGAGGTCACCATGTCTGAACACCCGCCCGCATCTGAACCCCGGGCCCCGAAACCCCAGGCCGAACCCGTCACCCATATTGACGACGAGCGTTTTCGCGTCACCGAATGGCGTTTCGTGCCGGGGGCCGAAACTGGCTGGCACCGCCATGGCCATGACTATGTGATCGTGCCGCTGACGGATGGTGTGCTGGGCCTTGATCTCTCCGGTGGCGGGCGGGCACAGGCGGCATTGAGCCAGGGCGTGCCCTACTCGCGCCGGGTGGGGGTTGAACACAATGTGACCAATGCCGGCACCGCGCCGCTGTCTTTCCTCGAGGTTGAGGTGGTTGATGATGCCCGGGATGAGGCACGCCTCGCAACCATGGCGCGGCTGATGGACTGTTTCAATGCGCGCGATCTTGACGGGCTGATGGGCTGTATGTCAGCCGATCCTGCCTTTCACGGCGCGGCCGGGCCCGAGGCCGAAGGCCTGATCCATCAGGGTCAGGCGGCAGTGCGGGCGGCCTATGCGGCGCTGTTCGCGGCCTTCCCTGACGCCGCCTGG
Source organism: Rhodobacter sp. 24-YEA-8 (assembly GCF_900105075.1). Taxonomy (NCBI): domain Bacteria; kingdom Pseudomonadati; phylum Pseudomonadota; class Alphaproteobacteria; order Rhodobacterales; genus Rhodobacter; species Rhodobacter sp. 24-YEA-8. The sequence continues at coordinate 757,749 of NZ_FNSK01000001.1, read as the reverse complement.
CTTGAGGGCGCGCATCACATCACCGGCGAGACCGGGTTGTCGACCTGGCGCTTTCGCGGCACTTCGGCGGCGGGGGCCAGCGTCGATATGCGGGGCTGCGATATTTTCAGCTTTGACGGCGTGCTGATCGCGGTGAAAGACAGCTACCGCAAGGCGCGCAGCTGAGCCACGCCTGTCAGCGGGTGACGCGGCGTGACACCTCAGCCGCGCTGCTTTGTCAGCCGCAGATCGCCATCCCCCACCGGCGTATCCCCGCCCCAGCCAAGGCGGCGATAAAAGCCCTCGGCCCGGCTGCCTGCCGCCGTTTCCAGCCAGATTTCCGCATGATCGGCGAAAAGTGCAGCTTCGGCGGCGCTGGTCAGCGCGCGTCCAATGCCCCTGCTCTCGGCCTCCGGCGCCACGAAAGCGGCAAAGAGGCAGCCTTCCTCGCGGTCGATCATCGAAAAGCCAAGAATCTTGCCTGCCTCTTGCGCCACCCAGGCGGTGCCAGGCGCCTCAACCAGCTCTGCCACCGTCTCGCGCGTGATCCCCAGCGCGGCCAGTTCCGCCTCGCTCAGCGCGTTTTCCCGCACCGCAAGACGGATGCGAAAGATCGCTGGCACATCGGCGCGCAGGGCCGGGCGGATCATTACCATCTGCTCAGTCGACATCCAGCATCGCCGTAACAGGCGCCAGTTCGACACTGGCGGCGCGGCCCTCGACGGCCCATTCAAGAAGCGCGGTCACCGTTGCCGCATGGCTGGCCCGGCCAAAGACCGTCACGCCGCCATCCTGCGCCGCCTTGAAGGCTGCACGGTCGAGATAGCGGCGGATCACCGGCGCCTCCTCACCCTCGGCATCAAGATCGCGGAAGATCACGGCTGCCGGAACATCCTCGCGCTTTGCCACCTGGTCAGCCGCGTTGAGGCCGATATTCCAGGTGATGAGCCCGCGCCCCTGAGCGGCGATCTCGGGCACGACAAGGCTGGCCAGCGGGCGGTCGGCCTGAAAGCTGCGCCCCGGCGCGTCCATTGTCGCCACCGCTTCGGGCAATACCTGCGCCATGGCACCAAAGGCCACCGCGACATCGCTCGCCACGGCGCCCTTCGGCAGGCCGGACGCGACCATGATCACCTCCTGGCCGGCGGCGCGGTACAGCGCGGCGATCTCAGCGGCATTGGGCAATTGCGGATCGATCGCGAAACTGACCGCGAAAGGCAGATCGGCAAGGGCGGCACGATCCAGCTCCGGCGAGCCGTCATCCAGCAGGATCACCGCAAAACGCGGCTTGTTGGCGGGGTTTTCAAAATCGCGCGCAAAAAGGAGGCGCGGCGCGTCAGACCCGATTGCCGCGCCTTCCGCCGTCACTTCTTGCGGCGTTTCGCCGATCCGCGGCAGGCGGCTGCTGCCATCACCGGTTTCGCGGCTGATCGCGCCATTGCCGGGCAATGACGAATTATCGTCCAGAGTGAGCATTTTAACCGCCGCCGGGTCCGATGCCGCTCCGGTCTCTGGCCCATCGCTGTCGGCAGAAAGCTCCGCGCTATCTGGTGCAGGGTCGCGATCCGCAGGCAGGTCTTCGACGGCGCCCTGCCCGCCTGCAGCATCTGCCAGAGCGGTATCGGCTGCAGCCTCTGCCGGTGTCGGTGCGGACGGGGGCATGTCTTCAATGATCACAAAACCATCGCCCGCCGGCAGCGCAGTTGCGTCTTTGGCCGGCGCTGTGCCCTCCGACAGCTGATCAGCCGCCATCTGCGCCAGCATCTGCTCTTCCTCAACCGTCAGGGGCGGTGGCTCGGGCACCGATGCGAGCGCCGGCGCGCTGTCCTCTGCAGGATCTGCCGGACGCGATACCGTCGCTCCGGCGGCGGTGCCCCCGGTTTCGCCATTCGCGAGACCGTCTTGCGGCAGAGCCGGTGTTTCAGGCAGCCCCGCAAGGTCAGCCGGCGGCGTCACGACAGTGTCGGGCTCCTCCGTTACGCCCGCGACCAGCGGCGCGGCTTCAGGCGCGGCCGGGGCCTGCGGCACCGCGTCATTTGCGGCATCGGCAAGATCCGCCGGCTGATCCGGGACAAGGCCCGGTGCCGTATCACCCGCATCAAACGCAGCCTCCAGCGCAGCAGCCAGCGCCGGGTCCGAAGAATGTTCCAGCGCCAATTCGGGAAGGTCGATCAGTTTCGGCGCTGCAGCGAATTCGGGATCCGCCCTCTCCTCGGGCGCGGTCTGCTTTGCGGTCTCTGTGACCTCCGGCGCTTCCGCAGCATTGAGGGGCGGTACTGTCGGGGTCCCGGCCACAGGATCGGTTGCAGGATCAACCACTGCGGCAGCCTCGCCGGCGGTCTCTTCGGTCAGGGTTTTGGCGTCAGGGGCCAGGCGGGCGTCAGGGTCTTCGATACCGGCTTCGCTGCGGACAGTGCTGGCGGTGGAGTTTTGCGGGAGCGGCCCGGAAAGCGATACCGACACCAGCGCAAGCACGCCGGTCCCGACCAGACCACCCAGCCCCGCTCCAAGAAGGAATCTGCCGAACACTTGTTTCTCCCTGCCGCTCAACCGCACACGCCGGACATTTATGCAGAACTGCCTGCTGTCCCTTATACTGATCTCTCATCCGGCCCGTTACGGCCGCCCGGATCACCCCGATGCCTGCCAGGCCCGTCGGGCCCGGACCCGCATTCGGATAAGATGATCCAACTGATTGCATCTTTATAGCCCGCGCATCGGCGTGCTTCATCCATTTTCAGCTTCCGTGAGTGAAAAGCCGCTGCGTGGCCTGGCACGACGGGGCCTGCAGGCGCCACAGAACACCACCGGCGCCGCCCCCGCCTCAGATATCGAGTTCCCAGCCATCGGGATAGAAATCAAAGCGGATCGCGATCTTTGTCGCGGCCTCTTCATATTTCCAGATTTCCTCGGCACTGATCGGGATCGGCCCGGTCGAGGCGATCAGTTCTTCGCCTTCTTCCCCCTCTGCATCGGGGCGGCTGACACGGTAGCCCGCCGCCTCAAGCGCGCGGGAAATACCCGTCCAGTCGGGCTTTTCCAGCTCGGGGAAAAAGGCGAAATCCACCACGGCGCGGGCCGGCAGTTTCACCCCTTTCGACTCGCGGAAGGTGTCAAAGGTCTCACGGCGCTGGAAATTGAAATCATGGCTCATGGCGCCAGTGATAGCCGAGCCGGGCCGCCGGCTCAATCGCCCGAATGCAGGCCCCGAATGCAGGCAAAGAAAAACGCGCCGGGACAGGCCGATCCCTGTGCCGTAAGTCAGCAAAATCGCGCCCATCCGGGCAAAACCGTCCTGGAATAGCCCCATAAGCGCCGCCGCCCCGCCGGCTCTCTGCCCGGCCTTCGACATCCCGATCTTTATGCTTGACCACAAAGCGATGGCCGGATCACATCCATCACATCGCCGTGAACCGCCGGCAGGGCCGCATATCGCCTGGCCGCCGGACAGTCAGTATCGGAGCCTTGATTTGCGTGCCCTTTCTATACTTTCCGCCATTGCCATTCTGGTCAGCCTTTTCCTGTCCTGGACCGGCCCTGCTCTTCCCATCCCCGCGGTCACGCCCTGGGATCTGATCAGCGCGCTGAAACCCGATGTCGCGGCGCTGCGCAGTTTCGTCGCCAGCTCACCCGGGGAACTGGTGGCTTTCCTTGCGACCTTTGTGCTGGCGGCGGTGTTTCTGGTGCTTGTTCTGTTCAACCTGCCCTCGCGTCTGATTGGCCTTCTGGGCGGGGGCCTTGGTGTGGGCCTGACCGGCTGGACGGTGTGGAAGATCAGCAAGGGCGCCTCAGACCTGCCGGTGCCGGTCAATGTCGATATCGGGAAGGCCAATGATGTCGTCCGGGCCGTCACCGACCTTGCCGGGCCAGGCGCCTGGGCCTGGGTTGCCGGCTCGGCCTTGTTGCTGCTTGCAGCGCTGATCGGCTGGGACCGGAGGTAATCCGGGCGCAAAGCACTTGCCCGATCGCCTGAACCAGAAAAGGCGGCGCCCGCAGGCACCGCCTTTTTTCATGTCGGAACCCGATACCAGATCAGGCAGTCGCGTTCAGAAGCTCCAGCGCCGCCGCATGGATCCCGGGATTGGCCGCCGCCAGAACCCGGCCGCCCTGTGCGCAGTCGCCCCCATCCCAGGAGGTCACAATCCCCCCCGCCGCCCGGATCACCGCCATCGGCGCCTGGATGTCATAGGCCTGCAGACCGGCCTCAATCACAAGATCGATCTGCCCAGCCGCCAGCAAAGCATAGGCGTAGCAATCCATGCCATAGCGGACCAGCTTGGCCTTTTCGGACACGCGGCGGAAAGCGGCATATTCCGCTTCGCTGCCGATCTCGGGGAAGGTGGTATAGAGAAACGCCTCCTCCAGACCCCGCTCCGGGCGTGTCGCAAGCGGATGCGTGCCATGCGGCCCGGCGACGCGGGAGAGACCGAAGCCGCCCTCGAAACGCTCACCGATATGGGGCTGGTCGATGATGCCATAAACCGGGCCGGTCTCGTCACGCAGAGAGATCAGCACGCCCCAGGTCGGGCTGCCGGTCAGAAAGCCACGGGTGCCGTCGATCGGGTCGAGTACCCAGGTCAGGCCCGAAGTGCCGGTGGTTGTGCCGAATTCTTCACCAAGGATCGCATCCTGCGGCCGCTGCTGCGCGAGGATCTCGCGCATCCGCTGCTCTGAGAGGCGGTCCCCCATGGTGACCGGATCAAAGCGCGCAGTCTCTTTGTTGTCGGCTGCAAGGCCGGGGCGGCGGAAATAGTCCAGCGTCGCCACCCGCGCCGCATCGGCAAGCGCATGGGCGGTGGCGATCAGCGCGTTGATCTCGGTCAGCGGCAGCGCAGCGGCAAGGCCCGAGGGCGGGCGGCGCAGCGTGCTGTCGGAAAGCGTCAGGGAATCAGATGTCATCGTCTCACCTTACATGTCCCTCCGGCGCTAACCGCCCCGGGTCATGAGGTCAAGAAACCCCGGTGGCCAGGATGGGGCGCGGCTACGCCCACATCCCGGCCATCCCCGTCGCCCGAAAATAACGGGCTGGCCTGTCAGGGCCAATAACGCGGGAAATTTCGCGTCAGGCGATCAGGCGGCGGAAAGAACCCGGGCGAGATCAAAGAGGCGACGACGCTGCGCCTCGGGGATGGAATAATAGGAGCGCACCAGTTCCAGCGCCTCTTTATCGGCCATCATATCACCCTGCCCGGAATGAGCCTCGACACCCTCGGCGAGCCCTTCGAAGAAGAAGGCAATCTGCACCCCCAGAGCATCGGCAATATCCCAGAGCCGCGACGCGCTGACCCGGTTCATGCCGGTTTCATATTTCTGAATTTGCTGGAATTTGATGCCAACCTTGTCGGCCAGCTGTTGTTGAGTCATCCCCACCATCCAGCGACGGTGGCGGATACGTTTGCCCACATGGGCGTCAACAGGGTGCTTCATTCTTAACTCCGTACGACTTCTACCAGGAACTAAACCGCAAGTGAGCCTTCTCGACGGGCTCCTCCCATAAGGATACAAGCATATTTCATGCCATTTGCACAGCGGCACCGAGATTTTTTAGCACCATCCGACAAACGACCATAAAACAGGCTGGTTTTGGCCCGATGAAATTTCCGGCCACGCAATTTACTCCGGATGCCCTAGGCAACTTCACCTATAGATGCTTTGAACAGGCGACTACTCGCCCATTGCGATACCTCCATTATGCGTCTCAAAATGATAATATTGTGCAAATTGCACAAGCCCCTGAGAACGATGCTGTTGAACCTGCGCGACATCTGCGAGAAAACCATTTGCTTTCTGGCAGTTGTGCGGGAAGTCTGCGCCAGAGGCTGGGGGGGATCAGGCAGATGACGCGGATGAAAGCATGGCAGACGCTGGCCCCAGGGGCGCCGATGCAGCTTTGCGAGGTGGATATCCCCATCCCCGGCCCTGGCGAGGCTCTGGTGCAGGTTGCAGCGGCGGGGCTGAATTTTGCCGATCTGCTGATGAACCAGGGGCGTTATCAGGTGCGCCATACGCTGCCGGTGACCGGCGGGCTGGAGCTTTCCGGCAGCCTGATCGCCCTCGGGCCCGGACACGCTGAAAACGGCGGGCCCGCAATCGGTGCGCGCGTGGCGGCGCTGGTCTCAAAGGGCGGATTTGCGGAATATGCGGTCGCGCCGGCGGCGGCGCTGGTCGCGCTGCCCGAGGGTATGGATTTCGCCACCGCCGCCGGGTTCCAGATTGCCTGGGGCACCTCGCATCTCGCACTTGCGGGCAAGGCCATGCTGCGGACGGGTGAGACGCTGTTCGTCACCGGCGCTGCGGGCGGGGTCGGGCTGACGGCGGTCGCGATCGGGCATCTCCTCGGCGCGCGGGTGATTGCCTCAGTCCGGGGGACAGAGAAAGCGGCCATCGCCCGCGCGGCCGGCGCCGATGAGGTGATCGACAGCGATGCGCCCGATCTGAAGGACCGGTTGCGCGCGCTTGGCGGCATCGACGTGACCTATGACACGGTGGGCGGCCCGGGATTTGATGCCGCGATGCGGGCAACAAGGCCAGGCGGGCGGATGCTCGCCATCGGTTTCGCCGGCGGCGAGGTGCCGCAGGTGCCGCTCAATCAGTTGCTCGTGCGCAATATTACGGTGATCGGCTTCTGGTATGGCGGCTATTCCGATTTCGCCCCCGGCGAGCTTGCGGCGAGCCTGCGCCAGCTTTTCGCCTGGTGGCAGGAGGGGCGCATTCATCCGCTGATCTCGCAACAGCTGCCCTTCACGCAGCTGGAAGCAGGGCTGGAGACCATCCGCAGCCGCCAGGCGACCGGCAAGCTGGTTCTGCTGACCACCCCCGGCTGAGGCGACCACCCCTACCCCCCATAGGCGCAGCGCAATTCGGACAAAAGCGCCGCCGCCACTTCACCCCCGGCATCGCCGCGCATCGTGTCGAGCGCATAGAGCCCGATCTTCGTCCGCCCGAGGGCGGGCAGCGCATTCTCGCCGCTGATCGGCTGGGTCGCTTCGGGCAGGCCATCTGCGATGCGCACCGTCACCGCAAGATCCGCCGCGACCGAGGCATCCACCACCTGGTCGCTTTCGCCATCCACCGCCAGCTCCCAGGGGATGCCGGCCTGATCCAGCGCAGTCATCGCCAGCGGCCGGAAGATACAGCTTTGCTTGAAGCCAAGCCGCAGCGGCCGGCGCTGCCAGGCGGTGCCATCAATCGCCCCGATCCATTGCAACTGCCGCAATGACAGCACCTCGGCGCCGGCATCGGGCTGGTCTTCGGTGGTCACGATCACATCGAATTTGCCGCGCGCGAAATCCTCTTTCAGGTGCAGCGTGAACGAGGACACCAGATTGATCCGCATCAGTGGCCAGCTTTGCCCCAGCCGTTTCAGGATCTGGGGAATCGCGGGATAAACAATATCATAGGGCACACCCAGCCGGATCTCGCCCTGGTATTTCGCGCCCCCCAGCCGCGACAGCGCCTCGTCATTGATCTCAAGCAGGCGCCGACCATAAGAGACCAGCATCTCTCCCTCGGGCGAGAGCGCCAGCTTGCGCGCCGCCCGCAGGAACAAGGGCAGCCCAAGCGCCTCTTCAAGCCGCTTGATCTGCATCGAAACCGCCGATTGCGTCAGATTGAGAAAGCCCGCCGCCCGCGTCACACCGCCGACATCGGCCACGGTGACGAAAGAGCGCAAAGCGGTCATGTCGAGGTTGCGCGGCATATCACAGATCCTGATGATTAACCCAACAATCATTCATTTCCATTATGGAAGGATTTCGGCGAAACATCAACATGCCTGATGCAACCAAAGGTCCGCATCACAAAATCAGATCACAAGGATTCCGGTGATGCGCGCCCTCAGCCTGCCTTTCCTCTCGCGCCTGCCCCGCAAAAACGCGCGCTCCGGCTTCTGGCGCCGCATCGCGCTTGCCTATGCCCTCCGGCGCCACCGCCGACAGCTCGCGCGGCTGGACAGCCGGCTGTTGCTGGATATCGGCCTGAGCCATCGCGAGGCCGAAGCCGAGGCCGCGCGCCCGTTCTGGGATGCGCCGGGCCATTGGTATCACTGAGAGATATCACTGCGGGCCGCGCGGGCATTCACGGCGCAACTCCGCCCCGCGCGCCTGCCCGATCCGGGGCCGGATACAACAATTCGCAACAGATGACATGATTTTTAACCCTGGCGAGGGCGGAAATCCTTGAAATCACGCCGATCCTTTCCGATATTCGGGCAGTGAGGTGCGCCGGACTCCCCGGCGTTGCCCTTAGGGACAACATCGGAGGCTTAAATGGCTCAATATGAAACGATCCGCGGCGTAGGCGTTGGCGCCCGCGCTCAGATCGACGAAGGGCTTCGCGCCCATATGAACAAGGTCTACGGGCTGATGTCCGTAGCGATGCTGATCACGGCTGCTGTGGCCTGGGGGATTTCGGGCCTGACCACGACCACCGATCCGTCGCTGGCTGTGGCTGAAATCCGCAGCGGCACCTATCTGACCCAGTTTGGTTACACCCTCTTCGCCTCGCCGCTGAAATGGGTGATCATGTTCCTGCCGCTGGTGATGGTTTTCGCCTTTGGTGCACTGGTCAACCGCCTCTCGGTCGCGTCGGCCCAGCTGTTCTTCTACGTCTATGCGGCGGCCATGGGCCTTTCGCTGTCCTGGATCTTCATCGTCTTCACCGGCGGATCGATCGCTTCGACTTTCCTCGTGACCTCGATCTCCTTCCTCGCGCTGTCGCTCTATGGCTATCTGACCAAGCGCGACCTGTCGGGCATGGGCACCTTCCTGATGATGGGCCTCGTTGGTCTGATCGTCGCGATGATCGTGAACATGTTCCTGCAATCGGAAGGTCTTGCCTTCGCGATCCCGGTGATCGGCGTGCTGATCTTCGCCGGCCTGACCGCCTATGACACGCAGAACATCAAGAACACCTATATCCAGCACGCAGTGTCGGGTGATCAGGAATGGCTCGGCAAGGCAGCCATCATGGGTGCGCTGAGCCTCTATCTCGACTTCATCAACCTCTTCATGTTCCTGCTGCAATTCATGGGCAACCGCGAATAAGCAGACCGTCCGGGCCAGACCTGGCCTGGTAAGAACGAAACCCCGCGCAGCCTTCCGGCAGCGCGGGGTTTTCTTTTGTCCGTACCTGTTCCTTATCGCAGCTCAGCGTTGCCAGGCCCGTTCCTGCGCCCACATTCCTGCGCCTGCAACCATGCCGCCACCTCGCGACGCGAGCGCAGATGGATCAGCTTGCCCCTTGCCGCTTCCGATCCGGCAAGCCGCGCCATCCCCTGGCGCGCCGAATGGCGCGTGTTCCAGATCCAGGCCCAGAATGCCAGGCTCTCGCGCCCCAGACGCTCGGGGCAGCCCTCGGGCAGATCGGGGCGGCTGCGGCCATAATGGCGAACAAGCCGCCAGAGCACGCGCCACATCCTGAGCCCCAGCGGCAGATCCAGCCAGATCAGCAGATCTGCCCGCCGGATACGATTGTCCCAGGTGGCAGAATGCCCGCCTTCGAAAATCCAGGCCTCCCCCGCTTCTGCCTCATGACACAGCCGGGTCTTTTCCGCACGCGAGCGCTCCACCCAGCCCGATTGCCAGTGAATGCGGTCGATATGGATGACCGGCAGCCCGGTGATCTGCGACAGGGCCCGCGCCAGTGTCGATTTCCCCGAGCCAGGCTGACCGATGATCATGATGCGCTGCATGCCAGGCTCCCCGGATTCTCTGTGCCGCAAAAGCGAAAAGGCCGCGCCCTGAGGGCACGGCCTTTCATCCCGAATGGGAGGCAGATCTTACTTGATCTTGCCTTCTTTATATTCGACATGCTCCCGCTTGACGGGGTCGTATTTCTTAACAACCATCTTCTCGGTCATGGTGCGGGCATTCTTTTTGGTCACGTAGAAGTGCCCGGTGCCCGCCGTCGAGTTCAGACGGATCTTGATCGTCGTCGGCTTCGCCATAGTCGTCTCTCCTGCATCGGGAAAGATGGCTTCCCCGCGAAATCTCTGAGCCAGCCTTTTAAGGGCATCCCTGCCGGTGTCAACAGTCAAAAATGCTCTGATGGGCGAGTTTCCGCAGCTGCGCCGCCTTCCCGTCAGCTGCCGCCAGGGAAGGCTGCGGCGGAAAGGCCGGCATGGCGCAGAACGCCCCTGGCGGGTACCTGCCGGACACCTGCCGCCCCCGGGGATCGGTGGCAAAGACATGCCTGACCTGCCTGCGCCGGATCCTTTTGGGATGAAGCCCCGTGTTTCCGGTCTCTCCGACCGCTGTCAGATGAAAGGCCCCTGCCCGACGCTGTCCGAAGCGGGGAGACGCCCCTCCCGTCGCGCCGGAGTTCATCTGCCTCAGATCTCCACGGGTAAGATTTTCGGGAGGCGGGCCTTAACGGGTGGCCTGCGTGCCCGGGTCGCGCAGCTTCCGCGCGCGCCAGGCCATCCATTCCGCGCCTGCCTGCGCCACCGCCTTGCGCACGGCGGCGCCCACCGCTTCGCCTGCCGCGGTATGAAGCCCGGCATAGCGCCCCTCGCCCGGCAGGCAGGCCAGCGCCAGGCAATCGGTGCCGGTCCCCGTGGCGCGGCCGGTGGTGAGATCCAGCCCCAGATCCATGATCGCGGCGGTACGGGCCTCGACCGCAATGGTCAGCGCCTCGATCTGTGCGGTCTGCGACAGGGCGGCATCGGTGCTGACGAGGATATTCACCGTCCCAAACCCCGATCCATCGGCGCTGTGCCAGGGCAGGCGCCGCCCGACGGATTCGGCATTCGAGAGGCCCAGCGTCACAAGCGCCGCCGCCCGGACACCTTCCGCCTCAGCCTCGGCCAGCACCCGGCTCGATACATCGCGCGAGGTCATCACGCCAACCGTCGCTTGCATCGGGGCGCGGGCCATCTCGGCCCCGAACCAGATTTCCACCGGGAAATCCGGCTTCAGATCCTGGTCGCGCACCTCACGCCAGGCGATGGTGTCGCCGGTCACGAACCCCGCGCCATAAGGCGCATGGGACAGGATGCGCATCGGGCCCGGCAATTGCGCGAACAGCCAGGGCCGCGCGAGATGGTCGCGGATCACCGGATCACCCCGAGCGGCTGGAAAATCAGCCCCTCCGCGCTTTCCGACAGATGGGCGCGGATGCCGAATGTAACCGCAAGCCGCGCCTCGGTCAGCACCTCGCGTGGCGGGCCATCGGCGACCAGACGCCCGCGATCCATCAGCAAAAGCCGGGTGCAATGGCGGGCGGCGAGGCCCAGATCATGGACGGAGGCCATCACACCATGCCCCTCGCGCGCCAGATCAGCAAAGATCGTCATCATGCGGATCTGCGCCTCCGGGTCGAGACCGGCGCCCGGCTCATCGGCGATCAGCAGCGGCGTCTCCTGCGCCAGCGCGCGGGCAATCAGCGCCCGCGCCTGTTCGCCGCCCGAAAGCTCGGTCGCGGGCCGGGTCGCGAAATGCTCTATGCCGAGACGTCTGAGTGCCCGCGCCACTGCCGGATCGGCAGGATCGGCATGGCCCCAGGGCGCACGGCCCAGAGCCACCAGATCCGCGACCGAGACGGGCCAGGCGATCTCGCGCCCCTGCGGCAGGAAGGCGACTGTCCGCGCCCGGGCCCGGGCCGGCATCAGGGCAAGGCTCGATCGCCCCTCATGCGGCAAAAGCCCCAGAGCGGCGCGCATCAGAGTGGTCTTGCCGGCGCCGTTCGGGCCGATCAGCCCGACGAATTCTCCCTCGCACACCGTCAGCGAAACACCTTCGACCACTGCGCGGGCGCCGCGCCGCACGGTCACCCTGTCCAGCGTCAGCAATGTCATGCCTCAACCCTCCGCATCTTCCAGATCAGATGCAGGAAGAAAGGCGCCCCGACCAGAGCCGTCAGCACGCCGAGCTTCAGGTCGCGATCCGGCGCGATCAGCCGGGTCGCGATATCGGCGGCAAGCAGCACCGCGGCGCCGCCAAGGGCCGCCGCCGGCAAAAGCCGCGAGGGACTGGCGCCAACCAGCGGGCGCAGCACATGCGGCACCACAAGCCCGACAAAGCCAATCGCCCCCGCGACCGCGACCGAGGCACCCACCGCCGCCGAACACCCGAGGATCAGCACAAGGCGCAGCCTTGCCGGGCGGATGCCGAGGCTCTCGGCCGCATCCTCGCCCAGCGTCATCGCATCAAGGCCCCTCCCGAGGCTCAGGAGCGCCACAACGCCCACAAGGATAAACGGCGCCGCCAGCCAGACATGGGTGAAAGACCGGTCCGCGAGCGAACCCATCATCCAATAGACGATCTCGGCCGCGGCAAAGGGGTTGGGCGAGAGGTTCAGGACCAGCGAGGTCGCCGCGCCAGCCAGCGCGGAAATCGCGATCCCGGCAAGGATCAGCGCCAGCGCGCCGCCGCGCGGGCCCGCAAGCCCCAGGATCAGCAGTGAGGCCAGCCCCGCCCCCGCCAGCGCCGCCAGCGGCAAGGCCAGCGAAAAAGCCGCTGCAAGCCCGGTCTGCAGGGTCAGAACTGCGCCCAGGGCCGCCGAGGCCGAAACACCGATCAGCCCCGGCTCGGCCAGGGGGTTGCGCAGATAGCCCTGCATCGCAGCGCCGGAAATCCCGAGCGCCGCGCCGATCAGCAGCCCGAGGAGCGCGCGCGGCAGGCGGATCTCCTGCATCACCAGCATGACCGGCCCGCCCTCGCCGCCCAAAAGCGCGCGCAGGCTTTCGCCAAGGCCCAGCCCTGCCGGCCCGATCAGAAGCGAGGCCGCAAACAGCGCCGCCACCAGCGCCAGCAACAGCGGGATCAGCATTTTCATTCCGCTCGCTCCCCCGCGTCTTTTGTGGCCGATGCGGCCTCCAGCCCCAGCCGCGCCGCACGCATCGCCGCGACGGCGCGCAGGATATGCGGTGTGCCGCAGATCCAGTCGGCATCGCTGAAGGCCACCAACCCGGCCTCAGCCTGTAAAAGCGCCAGCGCGGGGTGGTCAAGGATCTCTTCCGAACGCGAGGCGCCGGGATAGGGTTTCGAGGTCACGACCAGGTCGGGCTGCGCCATCACGAGCAGCTCCATCGGCAGGACACCTCCGCCAGTGACGCCCGCGACCGCGCCGATATTGGCGAAACCGGTATGTGCGAGGACATCATCCGACAGGGTGCCCTTCCCCGTCGTATAGCCATTGGGATAATAAAGTGCTGCCGGTTTCAGGGCCAGATCAGTCGCCAGCGCCGCAAGACCGGCCTCGAATTCAGCGACCAGCGCCTCGCCCGCCGCCTCGCGCCCGAGATACCCCGCCACCTCGCGGATCTGAGCGCTGACGCCCTCCAGCGAGGTGACCGGCGTCACCTGTTCCACCCGGATGCCAAGCCTGCGCAGCAGATCGACACTGGCACGGGCAGTATAGGTGCCGGCCAGCACGAGACCGGGCGTCATGAGAAATACCTGCTCGGCGCCGCCCCGGTTTGCGGTATAGGCGGCGGCCTCCTCCGGCATGGAGGAGGCCAGCGGGTCCGAGGCCAGATGGCTGACCGAAACCAGTTGCCCCGGCGCCGCCAGCATCATCGCCAGCTGATCGGTGCACAGGTTGATCGAGACCACCCGCCCCGGAGGGGGAAGAGGGTCGGCCGCCACCGGCAAGGCCCCAAAGAGCAGGACAAGGGTGGCGGCGCGCAGCATCAGAACCGTGCCTGCAGCCCGAGCCAGGCCGTGCGACCCGGCGTGCCGTAACCATGCGACGACTGCCAGTGCTCATCGGTCACGTTCTCAATGCGCAATGTGGCCCCGATACTGTCACTGATCCGATAGCTGAAAGCGGCATCCAGCAAGGTGACATCGGGCATATCGAGGGCGGCAAAGCTGTTCACATGCCTGTCGCGGCGTCCGGCCAGATGGCTGAGGGTAAAGCGCGCCGAGACCCGCTCGCTGATCTGTGCATCCAGCGCGAGCGCCAGATTATGGCGCGGCACCGCCGTCAGGCGCGCCCCATTCGGGTCATGCGCATCGGTATAGGTATAGGCGAGCGTGAGGCTCAGCGCATCGCTCAGCCTGGTTTTCGCGGCCAGCTCGACGCCTTTCGACACCGAGCTGCCCGCCAGATTGCCCAGGGTCGACCAGAAGGTCGCGGGATCGGCGGCGATACGGTCTTCGACCTCGATGCGGAAAGCCGTGAAAGACAGCGACGCACCTGTCCCGAAGGCATAATCTGCACCCAGCTCGTATGAGACGCTGGTTTCGGGATCGAGATCGGGATTACCGGTGAAGAACAGCCCCGGATAATCACCGTACAGCTCGTCAAGCGAGGGCGCGCGGAAGCCCCGCGCGACGGCACCGCGCAGGGTCAGCCCCTCGGCAGCCGCCCAGGCAAAGGAAAGCCGCCCGGTGCCGAAACCGCCAAAGGCCGAATGGTCATCATACCGCAGTGCCGCAGTCACATCGAAGCCTTCGCGCGGCGACCAGGCAAGCTGGCCCCAGATGCCTTTGGTATCGGTATTACCCGAGCCTCCGGGCATGGCCGAGGTTTTCGCCTCTTCACGGTTGAAATCCGCACCATAAGACAGGGTCAGCTGGTCAGACAGCGTGCTGGTCGCCTGCCAGTCCAGCGTCAGACGCTCGCCGGTAAAGGCGCTTTTGCCGTTCTCGTCATCCATATCGCGCTTGTTGCGTGAAAAGCCGATGCCCAGCACATGCAGCGTATTGCCGGTCTCCAGCTCTGCGAAGAGGCGCAGGCCAAGGTCCTGGCGGCGCATCTCATTGGGCAGATCGGTGAAAGTATCGGTATAGCCATCGCCATCCGTATCGATATAGCCGTCATAATCGCTGCGGGTCTTTTGCCAGAAAGCGGCGCCCCCCAGCGTCACCAGATCTGAGACCCGGTAGCGCGCCGAAAACGACAGCCGGCTGGCCTCGGCGCCATCCGCTTCGGTGCCCCCGTCAAAGGCCGATATCCCGTCGGTGCGGAAATGGCTGGCATTCAGGGCCAGTTCAAGCTGGTCATCCTTTTGGGTCAGGCCCCAGGCAAGGCGGGCCGAATTATGGCTGCCCCCTTCGACGCTCACCTTCTGATGCAGCCCCGGCTCTGCCCCGGACAATGTCGAGATATTGATCACCCCGGCCACGGCCGAGCCGCCCCACAGCGCCGATTGCGACCCGCGCAGCACCTCGATCCGGGCAATATCATCGGTCATCAGCGCGCCGAAATCGGTCGAGACCTGCACGCCGGACGGGTCGTCAATGCGGATCCCGTCGATATAGACCGCGATATGACGCCCGTCGAAGCCACGGATCCGCAAGGCGGTATTGGCACCAAAACCACCCTGGCTGATCACCGAGACCCCCGGCAATGTGCCAAGAAAATCCGCGAGCCGCAGATCGGCGCTTTTGTCCAGCTCGGCGCGGTCAACCACACTGACCGAGACGCCGGAGCGCGCAATATCGGCCCCGTAACGCAGGGCCGAGAGCGTGATCGTGCCCAGGTCAACAGGGTCTTCGTCCTGTGTCTGTGCGCGCGCATTGCCGGCCGCACCGGCAGCCAGCGCGGCAATCACTGCAAGATGGGAAACCCTGTGAAACATCTCTCAGCCCTTTCTTCGGAGCCGCCGGTCCCTGACCGCCGCCCTGATGCGTTTTCGCTTCGGGGGAAAGCCCGCCCGATGCGCGTGAACGTCACCTCTGGCGGCACTCCGCCCTCCGCCGCACGCCCCGTGCGAGGGAAAGGGTGATCAGCAGCGGCAGGTCTCCTGGCTCGCGGGTCCGGGCGGACGGCTGGCCTTCCCGGAACTGCCCCCCTGAGGAGGCTCCAGTGGCATCATCAACCGCCGCTCGCCGCTTACAGTTGCGGGGGCAGCTGTGGTCCCGGATCCCTGTGCAGAAAGGACCGGCCACATTCCCTATTCTCCGGAAAACCGCGCTTTGCGGGCGCGGCGCCGGAACCGTTGCTCTGTCCTCCATGCGATCCGCCCTTGCCCTCTGTCAAGCGGCTGACGGGGCGCAAGGTTGCGGCAGTCGCCGCTTTGGTCGCCCGGGTCACATGGTTGCGGTAACAGCATGATGCGCGGCGCCTCTGGACCTTTCCCGGGCGCCGCGTCCAGACTGGCATCGGGATGAATAACGGGGAATCGCAGATGATCGGGGATCTGGGCGCACGGGATGCGACCGAACTTGCGGGGCTGGTGGCAAAGGGCGAGGTCAGCCCGGATGAGCTGCTGGATGCGGCGCTGGCCGCGGTCGGCGCCCGAAATCCGGCAATCAACGCCGTGGTGCTGGTGCAGGAAGAGGTCGCGCGCGCCGAAATCCGCGCAGGCCTTCCGCGCGGACCGTTTCGCGGCGTGCCCTTTCTGATCAAGGATCTGGGGCTCGAGGCAAAGGGGCTGCCGTCCCTTAACGGCACGCGGCTTGGTCCGGCCAGGACCTATGCCGCCGATTGCAATATGATGGCCCGGATGCGGGCGACCGGGGTGGTGACATTCGGGCGCACGACAAGCCCCGAAGGCGGGGTCGGCATCGCAACCGAGGCCGCCGTCTATGGCGGGCCAACCCGCAACCCCTGGAACACTGACCATACCGCCGGCGGCTCGTCGGGCGGCGCGGCGGCGGCGGTCGCGGCAGGGATCGTCGCTTTCGCGCATGGATCAGACGGTGGTGGCTCGGTCCGGGTTCCAGCCTCGAATTGCGGGCTTTTCGGCTTCAAGCCGACCCGCGCGCGGCTGCCCGACGGGCCATGGTCCGGCGAGGGCTGGGCCGGCATGGCGATTGACGGGTTCCTGACACGTTCGGTCCGCGACACGGCGGTGATGCTGGATGCCTGCGAGGGGCCCGACCTCGGTGCCCCCTATTGCGCGCCGCCGCTGGCAAAGGGCTACGGCCAGGCGATCTCGGCCCCGCCCCGGCGGCTGCGCGTGGCGATCTGCGACACGACCTTTACCGGCGCCGCGATTGACCCGGAGGTCGCAGCCGCGGTGCAGGAGGCCGGGCGGCTGCTGGAAGGCCTTGGGCACCATGTGGAGCCGGCGCGGCCAAAGGCGGATATCGGAGCGATGATGCGGGCCTGGACCGATATCGTTGCGGTCGGCACCGCGCTTACGATCCGGCAGAAGCTGAAAGGCAGCGCGCTGACGGAGGATCTGGTCGAGGGTGTCGGGCGCGGCGCGGTGAAACATGCCGAAGCGCTCGGGCCGCTGCGCTATCTGGAAGCGGTCGAGGATATCCATGATTTCGGCCGTGAAATGGCATCCTTCTTCCGGCCTGAAACCGGCCCCGGTTACGACATCCTGCTCTCGGCTACCCTGGCCGAACCACCGGCCAAAGTCGGGCGGTTCAGCCATGAGACCGAGGATTACGTCGATTACCGCCTCGGGCCGGGGCGCTGTTTCGACTATTCGCCTTTTGCCGCCGTGTTCAACGCAAGCGGCCAGCCGGCGGCGTCGTTGCCTCTCGGCTGGTCGGCCTCGGGCCTGCCGATCGGCGTGCATCTGGCGGCGCCCTTTGGTGCGGATGAGGAGCTGATCGCACTTTGCGCCGAGGTGGAGGCGGCCGTGTACTGGAACCGGCGCGCAGCCCTGGCGGGGTGAGGCCTGACGGATCGGGCAACGGGGGGCTGTCTGCCCCCCGCGCGCGGTGCCCGCGCTCCCCCCGAGGATATTTTCGGACAGATGAAAGGGCTGTTCGGCGCTGCAGGTTCATGCGATGCCGGACGGAGAAAGCGGAGGCTGGCGATGGTGGTGAAGGTTCTGGTGGTGGGTGCGGGCTCGATCGGGCGGCGCCATCATGACAACCTGCAGACGCTTGGGGCGGTGGCGAGCCTGCGCGGCTGGAGAGGATACGGCGCGGCCGGATTGCAGGCGGATCTGCGCGACCATGATGCGGTGGTGGTGGCGACCGCGACCGATATCCGAAAGGAAGTGATCTGTGCGGCGGCGGACCAGGGTCTGCCGGTCTATGTAGAAAAACCGCTGTCCTTTACGACAGAAGAAGTGGAGCTGATCAGCACCTGCACTGCGCCGGTCGCAGAGCGGTCAATGGTTGGCTATATGATGCGCTGGCATCCGGCGTTTCGCGAACTCGCGCGCCGCGATCTGTCGGATATTTTTCGGTTTTCCTTTGCGATTGGCCATGATGTCACCCAATGGCGGCAGAACTGGTCCTTTGCGGAAAGCTATGCCGCGCAGGAGAAAGGCGGCGGTGTGCTGCTGGATCTGTGCCATGAGCTTGATATGGCGCAATGCCTGTTCCCCGGGCTGCAGCCAGACGAGGTGCTGTCACAGGGCCATGCCGATTACCCGGGTGTTGATCTGGCGAGTTTCGTAACACTCCGCCAGCGCGAGGGAGAGGCGGCGGGCTCGGTCGCAATGGATTACCTGACGCCGCGCCTGCATCGGCGGACGGTGTTGCACGGCACCCGCCAGAGCTTTGATTTTGATTTCGCGGCCCAGATCTACCGGATCCAGGACCGGGCGGGCGAGCGGGTGCTTGACCTGCCGCTGGAGCGCAATGCGATGTTCCTGGATGCGATGCGGGCCTTTCTGGCGCTGGTGGCCGGGCAAAGCCCCGATCCGGTCGAACGGCTGCCACGGCTGGATCGCGTCATCGCATCAGCGAAACTCATCAGCGAGGCCTGGCAGAATCGCCGGTTCATTGGCCTGATCGATAAGGAGCTCACATGATTTTGGGTCATATCGGCGCGCGCAAAGGGTCCAAGGGCGTGCCGCGCAAGAATTTCCGTGAAATCTGCGGCAAGCCGCTGATCGACTGGTCGCTGGATCAGCTTTTCGCGCATCCCGGCGTCGATGCCGTTGTGGTCTCGACCGATGATGAAGAGATCTATGACCATGCCGTGGCAAAGGGCGCGCTGCAAATCGGGCTGCGGCCTGCGCATCTGGCGACCGATCAGGCGGGGAAATGGGGGGTCTGGGCGCATGCGCTTGATGCTTCGCAGGCTTTGCTTGACCGCCCGGTGACCGCGTTTCTCGACCTTGACTGCACCTCGCCTTTGCGGCTGCCCGAGGATATCACCGGCGCGCTGGATCTCTTTGCGAGTGAGAGGCCGGACATGGTCATGTCCTGCTGCGAGGCGCGCAAGAACCCCTATTTCAACCTTGTGGAACCCGATGCGACCGGCGCATTGCATGTCTCAAAACCCCTGCCCGGCGGCGTGGTCGCGCGTCAGCAGGCGCCGGTGGTCTATGAACATGCGGCCTCGACCTATGTCGTTGCGCCCGATTACCTGCATCGCTCGAAAGGGCTCTGGGAGGGGCGCGTGATCCCTTACCTCATGCCGCCCGAGCGCTGCGTCGATATCGACAGCCCGTTCGATTTCCGGCTGGTCGAATTTTTGCTGAAAGAAGCACAGGAAGGGGCGCATCATGGCTGATCAACTGAAAGGCCGCACGGTTTTCATCACCGGATCGGGCGGCGTGCTCGGCAGCACCTATGTGCGCCGCATGCTGGCCGAAGGCGCGCGGGTGGTAAGTTCCGACCTTGCCGGGCACCGGGCCGAGGCGCTGAAAGAGGCCCATGCCGGAAACGAGAATTTCCGCTTTTACGACCTTGATGTGTCGGATGAAGATCAGGTCGTAACCATCTTCAAGCGCATCGAAAAAGACGGATGGGAACCCAATGTCGTTCTCAACAATGCCGCCATTACCGGCGAGCTGTTGATGGGCGCCGGCAAGGGGTTCCCCGATTTCGCCGATCTCGAGGTGGCGGATTGGGAAAAGACCATGCGCACCAATCTGACCGCGCCTTTCATGATCGCGCGGCAGATGGATCGTGACATTGTCGGGCGTCGCCCCTGCACACTGGTCAATGTCGCCTCGATGTATGCGCTGAACGGCGCGCATCACCGGATCTATGACGGGATGCCCTTCAAGAATTTCTCGGCCTACGGCGTCTCGAAAGCCGGGGTGCATGGGCTGACGGTCTGGCTTGCCGGCTATTGGGCCGGGCGTGGCGCGACCGTGAACACCATCGCGCCGGGCGCGGTGTTCAATGGCCATTCCGAGGAATTCCAGAAACGCGTGGGTGAGCTGATCATGCTCGACCGTATGGCAAAACCCGATGAGATTGCCGATGCGATGCTGTTCCTTGCAAGCCCGCAATCCGGCTATATCACCGGGCAGCTGATCAATGTGGATGGCGGTTTCTCGGGCTGGTAACGGCCCGCCCCTCGCGGCGCCTCAGTCGTGAAACGCCTTTTGCAAAGGCCGGTCCCAGAAGGCGGGGTCGGCCAGCACTTCGACAAAACGATCCGCCGCAGCGCCTTCGCCAAAACCGGCATCGCGGGGCGCTTTGTTCCCCCAGGCCGTGGTGAGGAAGCCAAGGATCGCCGCGCGGTCAAAGGCCGACACCGCCGTGACCGAGGCCGCATCTGACCGGTTGGTCTGCCGCGTGCCGACATCGAGCGAAGGCACGCCCAGAAACGGCGCCTCGCGCACCCCGGCCGAGGAATTTCCGACGATACAGGCGGCATTGCGCATCAGTTCGGAAAAATGCGCGAAACGCATCGAGGGCAGCACCCGGAACCGCGCCTTCGGCAGGCTGTCGAGCACCCGGAAAATCGCCTCGGACCCCGGGTCGTTATTCGGCGCAATCACCACGAAATCGCGCTGGCTCTCGACCAGAGCCGCGAAGAGCGCCTCGGCCTGGGCGCCCATCGTCGCCTGCTCCGAGGTCACCGGATGGAAGGTCGCGATACCGTATTCCTCGAAGGGGATCGCGTAGCGTGCCCGCACCTCGTCCAGCGTCACGCCCGAGGCGCGCGCGTGGAAATCGAGTTCCGGCGAGCCGATCACATGGATCACATCCTCGGGCTCACCAAGCGCCATCACCCGGCGTTTCGCGGTCTCGGATGACACGAAATGATGGGTGCAAAGCTTGGTATTACAGTGGCGGAACACCTCGTCGATGGTCCCGGAAACCTCGCCCCCCTCGATATGGGCCGAGCGGATGTAATTCGTGGCCGAAACCAGCGCGCCCGCCATGGCCTCGATCCGGTCGCCATGGAGGACGATCAGATCCGGGCGGCTTTCGGTGACAAAATCCGAAAAGCCGGTGACGGTTTTCGCCAGCACGATATCCTGCGGATCGCCGGGGCGCTGGTTCAGAAATTCATGCGTCGCAATACCGGGCTGGCGGCGCACCTCATGCGCGGTCAGCCCGTAGCGGGTCATCATATGCATGCCGGTCACGAAAAACGTGACCTCATGCCCCGCCTCACGCGCCGCCGCCGCAAGCGGCTCCAGCTTGCCGAAATCGGCGCGGGTGCCGGTGAGGAAGAGGATCCTGCGCGGCACCGACGTCACGCCAGATCGCTCCATTTCAGCTGGGTATTGCGCGTGACCGCGCGTGTCAGACGCTTGCCGATCAGCTTGTCGAACTCATAGGCCGGGATCTCACCCGAGCCAGGGCGCCGCGCCCAGATATCGATTTCATGGATCACATGGCCTTCC
Organism: Rhodobacter sp. 24-YEA-8; assembly: GCF_900105075.1. NCBI lineage: Bacteria > Pseudomonadati > Pseudomonadota > Alphaproteobacteria > Rhodobacterales > Rhodobacter > Rhodobacter sp. 24-YEA-8. Next base: position 736,373 of record NZ_FNSK01000001.1, on the reverse strand, counting down.
GGCAGGTCACGATCCGCCACGACCGAGCCGCGCGCGAAACGGTAGACATCCTCTTCCGGCGCCGAGCGTTGTTTCGGGTTATTCGCCGCGATCCAGATCTCTTTCGAACGGTCTACCAGGAAACGCAGCTCGGCCGGGTCCATCGAATTGATGATGTCCGGGCCTTTGCGGTAGCGCGAGTCCGTATAGTGGCGCTCAAGGATCGTGGCACCAAGCGCGACCGAGGCCAGCGCCATTTCCGGCCCGATGGAATGGTCGGAAAAGCCGACAACCGCGTTCGGAAAGGCGTCCTTCAGCTCGGTCACCCCGCGCAGGGATACGATCTCTGGCGGGCTCGGGTAAAGATTGGTGCATTCCAGCAGTGCATAGGGCACGCCCGAGGCATCGAGAATATCCACGCTCGCGCGGATCGTGTCGATGGTCTGCATGCCGGTCGACATGATCACCGGCTTGCCCTTTTTCGCGATATGGCGAATGAGCGGCAGGTTATCAGCCTCTCCAGACCCGATCTTATAGGCCGGCACGTCGAGGGTTTCGAGGAAATCGGCCGCCGCGCGCGAAAACGGCGTCGAGATCCAGATCATCCCGAGACTTTCAGTATAGCGTTTCAGCTCGGCCTCGTCGCTCTGGCTCAGAGCACAGCGCGCCATCACCTCCCAGATAGAGACATCGGCATTCGGCGGAAAGATCTGCTTTGCCTCCTCCGTCATCTCGTCTTCAAGGATATGGGTCTGATGCTTGATCATCTCGCAGCCGGCCCCGGCGGCAAGGCGCACCATCTCTTTCGCGACATCCAGATCGCCGCCGTGATTGATGCCGATTTCGGCGATGACCAGCGGCGGATGGGCGGGGCCGATCTCGCGGCCGGCAATGGTGATGGAACGGGTCATCGGCAGGTCTGCTTTCTGTCCTGGACTGATCGTGTAAAGCTCTGCCCGTGCTGCACCCCTGCCCCGGACTTGTCAAGGAAGCGGTCAGGGATCGCGCGGCGGGCGGCGATGCTGCGCAAACGGATAGCGGGCAAGCGCGCTATAGCGGGGGCCGCCCGCGGTCAGCACACTTTGCCAGAGCACAATCTCATCGACATGCCATTCGTCGCTGGCAAAGCCCGCCCCGGCCGCGACGCCGCGTTCCAGCCGCATCAGCGTGGCGGGATCGGGGCGGCTGAAACGACCCAGCGTCACATGTGGCATGAAACGGCGATGCGGAAGATCAAGCCCCGCGCGCCGCCCGGCGGCCTCGACCGCAGCCTGCAGTGCGGCAAGCGGCGCCGAGGGCGCAACCCCGGCCCAGGCGCTGTGGGGTTTCGTGCCGCCAAAAAGCCCGAGCCCCGCCAGCGACAGCGCAAAGCCCGGCAGATGCAGATCGGACAGCGCGACATGCAATGCATCCGCGAGGTCATCGGCGAGATCCTCACAAAAGAGCAGCGTCAGATGCATGTCCTCTGCCGCAACCCTGCGCTGCAGCGGCAGAAGGAATTGCTGCAGGACAAGCGCCTCGCGCACAGATTCCGGCATTTCCAGCCCGATGAATACCCGCATCAGCCCACCCCACATCCCGCACTGGCGGGGATTTCGATCCGGCACACCGTCACAATCTTGTGCATATTAGTCTCACAGGCAGAAAATCTTGATAAATCTCTATATAGCCATAGGCCGGACGATGCGCGTCAGGCAGAATGAACCATATGTATAACAGACTCCCGGGCCCGCAGGGTTTTGCTGCGACGGCCGAACGGGTGCGAAGGTAGCTGGTAAAGAATATGAACAAAGAGGTCAGGGTAACATATCGGGATTCCGACTTGGATGTCAGGGTTCAGCTTGCGGCATTGTGCTGGAATGAAAGCAAGGACGGGACGCGGATCCTTTTGATCACCAGCCGTGACACCGGCCGCTGGGTGCTGCCCAAAGGCTGGCCGATGGCGGATCGCAGCCATGCCGATGCGGCGCTGACCGAGGCCTGGGAAGAGGCCGGGGTGACCGGGGCAACCGACGGGTTTCCGGTCGGAAATTACAGCTATGACAAGGTTCTGTGCCGCGACACCGATCTGGCGCTGCGCTGCGATGTCGAAGTCTATCCGGTACGGGTCGCCAGCCTTGCCCGCAAATATCCCGAATATCGTCAGCGCCGCCGCAAATGGTTCAGCCCGGAAAAAGCGGCCCGCAAGGTTGACGAGCCGGATCTGCAACAGCTGATCCTTGCCTTCGCGGCAGGCAATGCAAAACAGACCGGCGCAGAGGAAAGCGGTTCAGTGCAGGGCGTGGCCAGGGTCTGACTTACGGCCTTTCACCGGCCCCGACAGGAACCGGCGGCTGTGGTCTTGACCCGCGCCCGCGAAACACTAGCTTCCGCGCTATGTGGTCCGGCACCAAAGGCCCGGGCCAGCAGGAGATTACGAAGAATGATCCGCTACACGCTGCAATGCGAAGCAGGCCATGGGTTTGAGAGCTGGTTTGCCGATGGCCAGGCCTTTGACAACCTTTCGCGCGCCGGCCACCTCGCCTGCCCGGTCTGTGGCAGCGCGCGTGTTGAAAAGGCGCTGATGACGCCCTCGCTCGGTCCCGCCCGCAAGGCGGCACCCACCGGGGAATTGCCGGCTTCGGCCACGCCGGAAGCCTCCCCTGCTGCGTCACCGCCCCCCTCGCGCGCCGAGATCGAGAATGCCCTGGCTGTTTTGCGCCGCGAGGTTGAAAAGAACTCGGAATATGTCGGCGTGAACTTCGCATCCGAGGCGCGCCGCATCCATGACGGCGATGCACCCGAGCGCTCGATCTATGGCGAGGCGAGGCCGGAAGAGGCACGGAAACTGCTCGAAGACGGCGTGCGTGTGATGCCTTTACCCTTCCTGCCGCGCCGCAAGGCCAACTGAGCGCACCTCCGGCGGGAGGCGACACCGCCAGAGACCGGTTTGGCAAGGGCGGCCGAGGCACGAGACGAGCCTGACATGGCCCTGTTCCAGGGGTGTCCCGGGGATGTCCGGACAGCGCTGACCGCCCCTGATCGCTGGGATAGCGCGTTATCGCGCAGAACAGGGCGACGACGCTGTGTAATAGTATATCGCCCCGATGAAATCTGAGCGTGCTGCAGGGTGTAAAACCTGGCGAAGGGGGCATCACCTGATGATCGTCGCCGCAGCGCAGATCGGCGCTGGCCGTCGGGATCAGCAGAGGCGCAAAACCACGGTGGCAAAGACCGGCCAGAGCTTTGCCCTGACTCGGTCCGGGATCGAGGACTGGTCTGATGATCCCCTGCGGGGAACCCCGCCGGATGGCTGGCAAGAATTCGGGAACGAGATGCGCGACCCGCGAGGCAGGCCCCCCCTGATCCGGCCTCACACTTTACAGGCCAGAGTTCATCAGGTTTTGCCTCTCAGTGCTGCGGATCGTAAGAGCGTTCCTGTTACCTGACATTTCAGCATGCCATTAGTCGCCGCTTCGGCAGACTTTCCGGTCCGTCCGGGCGGTCTCCAGTGACGGGAAGACGCACTCCATCGCGCGCCCCGCAGAGATCCCCGGCCCCGTGTGGCGCCCAAGGCCAGACTGCGGTCATTCCCCGCCTGGCTCTAAGGAAAGGGTATCCCGTTTTCTGACGATATCTCATTGAAATTGTTTAATAATGAAGCGCACCAGTTTTTTTTGACGGATGAAGGATCGCATCGAGCCGGCTGCGCCGCCGGACCACCACTGTCAGCACATCCCTGGCCAGAGTGGCACCGCATTCGCCCTCAAGGACCGCCCGACGATCTCGTGGCAGTAGGAGAAGGGGCATTTTCCTGACAAAGGGTCCGGCAAAACTGGAACGCAGTGCCAGTAGTTCGCGCCGCAACTGCAGTTGAAACCGGCCTGCGATTTCTGGTGCGGCCAGTCCGCCTGGATGCCCCGGTCGAGGATGTTATTGGCGACGTCGAACGATCCATGATGAGTTTTGGTTTTCCCCGACATGCTGGCCGAGCCTTCGGGACCCAGATCCGCATCAGCCGTTCGATCCGGTCAGGCCTGATGCAGCCCCTCTTCCCGGTCAGCGGCGCGCGGCTCAGGGCCTCGGACTTGATGAAGAGCATCCGGCCGCGCGCAGGGGTCACCTGCCAGGACGGACCGCAATGCTCTGGCAGCGACCCGAAGGCTGACACCCGGCGCCGATTGCGCCTATGATCCCGTGGATCTTGTGGCCGAACTGCGTGAGACCTGCGCCACGCCGCGTCTCACGCAGAGATCGAGACAGTCCGTGATTGATGGTCGAACCACACGGTAGCCCGGTTATGCCGATCCCAATGCCACCGCAATTGGAACGAAGAGGCTTTCGGCCGGAATAAGACCGTCGGCGGCATGGCTGAGACAGCCGGTCACAGCATCGGGAAGGTGCGTTCCCGCGTCATCTTCCTCCTGGCCGCCAACGATCTCGCCCGCCTGCCTAAGCTCCTCCCTGCCTGACCGCAGGCACTGCAGAATGCCGGTCAACCGCTGAAACAGAGGTAGCGCCCCAGGCCGCTGACAGCCCCGGGAGAAGGCAGACCTGCCGCGCGATGATTTCAGCGACCTGTCAAAGGCTGCGTTCCCGGCCAGAACCATCCGAAAAGGCCAATTGCCGGGAAACGCCGCCGTCGGATCCGATGCCAGCCCTAGGCGTCCTGCGGCGCCAATCGCGCCCTGCGACAGCGCGATCGCGCCTGGCCTGTGCCACAGCGACACCCAGATCTCTCAATGGCCCCACAGCTTCGGCTGAGACCCTTCATAGCGTGATCTGCACGATGCGGCGCCCTCGTGATGATCTTATTTTCCTGTGCGGCATTGTGGCTGCACGCCACATTCCCTCACGGCCAGCAAAGAGCTCCCTGCGCGAATGTAAGGCCCTTCAGGCCGTTGAGATAAGCGGCGGCGCGACGGCTTTCACGACCGTATCCCCGCGCCGGTCCCGGAGGGCCGCGCCCCGGACACCGTCCCCGGAGGCTAGGCAATATCTCAGTAGATATAGCGGATCTGTTCGGTCCAGAATCGCTCCATCCGACGCAGCGAAGTATTGATCTCATCCATGCCGCTGACATCGATCACGCCGCGTTTTTCGAGGCCTTCGGCATGGCGCAGAAACAGATCCGAGACCTGATGGCGCAGGATCCGGCCCTTTTCCGTCAGCCGCACCCGCACCGAACGGCGGTCGATCTCTGACCGCTGATGGTGCATGTAGCCAAGATCGACCAGCTTTTTGAGATTGTAGCTGACATTCGAGCCCTGATAGTAACCGCGGCTTTTCAGCTCGCCCGCGGTCACCTCATTTTCGCCGATGTTGAACAGGAGCAGGGCCTGGACCGGGTTGACCTCCAGCACGCGCAGGCGCTCGAACTCGTCCTTGATGACATCAAGCAGCAATCTGTGCAGGCGTTCTACCAGGCCCAGATTGTCGAGATAGCAGGAGAGGAACGCTTTCTGCGATCCATCGAGGACGGATTGATGGAGAGACATTTGTACTTTGCTCCGCACGTAACAGACGGATACAGAATCGGCACAAAGCACAAACATTCCGTAAACTCGCGACGATTTTGCCGCGAGTTGTCGCGAAGAGATCAGCGCGCGAGCCGCGCCCCGGCGAAATCCGCGATCCGGGGCAGCAAAGGCGCTGTCCAGTCCGGGGCGGCAACCGTGCCCAGAACCCAGGTCAGCAGGTCCTGATCATTCTCGGATAAAAGCCGGTCATAAAGATCCAGTTCTTCCGCCGTCAGCGCCGCCAGCCCGGCATCGGCAAAGGGGCCGAAGACAAGGTCCATCTCTTTGATGCCACGGCGCCAACTGCGCATCCGCATCCGGCGGAGCCGGGCGTCATGGCTTTCCCCCGGCACCGCCCCCTCTTTCGCAACCATCGCTCACTCCTGCCGCAAAGCCTGTCTGAGCCGCTTTTCCACCGTTGCGATCTCCTGCACAAGCCCCGCCGCCTTTGCCCTGAGCCGCGTCAGGTCGGCCAGGGCATCGCTCAGCGCTGCCGGCATAGCCTCTGCCTCCGGCAGGCCCAGCCCGTCGCCTTCGGCCGTCAGGAGCCAGGCGAGCGAGACATTCAGCATCCCCGCCAGCGTCGAAAGCCGGTTGCCCCTCGGCTCTGCCATATCGTCTTCCCAGGCCTGCAGCGTTGTCAGCCGCACCCCCAGCCGCTGCGCCAGATCTTCCTGGCTCAGCCCGGCCGCCTCACGCGCACCGGCAAGCCGGTCGCCAAAGGTCGCCACATCCGCCGAGAACCAGTCCTCGGGTGCCAGATCCACGCCCGGCTCACGTCCTGTGCTGCTTTCCGCCATCATGCCTCTCCTTTGCTGATATCGCTTGTATGAACGGGGGGGCGAACTTAAGACCCGAGACCGGAAAATGCAAACAATCCCACCGGAGACCCGGAAATGGCCTTTCTGTCCGATACGCTTGCCCGCGTGAAACCCTCGGCCACGATCGCGGTCACAAACAAAGCGCGAGAACTGGCGGCAGCCGGCAAGGATGTGATCGGCCTTGGCGCCGGCGAGCCGGATTTCGACACGCCGGAGCATATCCGCGATGCCGCAAAGCGCGCGATTGATGCGGGCAAGACCCGCTATACCGCCGTTGATGGCATCCCCGAACTCAAGGCCGCGATCTGCGCGAAATTCCTGCGCGAGAACGGCCTTACCTATACGCCGAACCAGGTGACGGTGGGCACCGGTGGCAAGCAGATCCTCTTCAACGCGCTGATTGCCACGCTGAACAAAGGCGATGAGGTGATCATCCCGGCGCCTTACTGGGTGAGCTATCCGGATATGGTCCAGCTCGCCGGTGGCACCCCGGTCGAAGTGGTGGCGACGCTTGAGAATAATTTCCGCATCACCCCCGCACAGCTTGAAGCTGCGATCACGCCAAAGACCAAATGGCTGATCTTCAACTCGCCCTCGAACCCGACCGGTGCGGGCTATTCGCGCGAAGAGCTGAAGGGCCTGACCGATGTCCTGATGCGCCACCCGCATGTGTGGGTGATGTCGGATGACATGTATGAACATCTGGTGTTCGACGATTTCGAATTCACCACCCCGGCCCAGATCGAGCCGGGGCTTTATGACCGCACCCTGACCTGCAATGGCGTCTCGAAGGCCTATGCGATGACCGGCTGGCGGATCGGCTATGCGGCAGGCCCCGTGGCGCTGATCAGGGCGATGGGAACGATCCAGTCGCAATCGACCTCGAACACCTGCTCGGTCAGCCAATGGGCCGCGCTGGAGGCGCTGAGCGGGCCGCAGGACTTCCTCGCCGACTGGCGCCGCGTGTTCCAGGGGCGCCGCGACCTGGTGGTTTCGATGCTGAACAAGGCGACCGGCATCACCTGCCCGAAACCGGAAGGCGCCTTCTATGTCTATCCGGACATCTCTGGCTGTATCGGCAAGGCGACACCCGCAGGCGTGGTGATCACCAATGACGAGGTCTTTGCGACGGCGCTTCTGGAAGAGACCGGGGTTGCGGTCGTCTTTGGATCGGCCTTCGGCCTCAGCCCGAATTTCCGCGTGAGCTATGCCACTTCGGACGAGGTGCTGCGCGATGCCTGTGCCCGGATCCAGAACTTCTGCGCGAGCCTTGTCTGAGCGGAAACCTGACGTCATGATCAGACAGGGAGCCGTCGGGAACAACCATGTCGCATGACCGGATCACTGCCAATCTGCCGTCGCGCGACATGCGGGCGACGGCAGAATTCTATGCCCGGCTCGGCTTTGCCACGCGCTATTTCAGCGAGGGCTGGATGATCCTCGGACGCGGCGCGCTGGAGCTGGAGTTTTTCACCTGGCCCGATTTTGATCCGGCACAGAGCAGTTTCTCGGCCTGTATCCGGCTGGATGACCCGGATGCTTTGCTTGGGGAATGGCAAAAGCTCGGCCTCCCCGCCGAGGGGATCCCGCGCCTCACCGGGTTTTTCCGCCCGGATGGTGCGCCGCGAATGTTCGCGCTGATTGATCCGGAGGGATCTTTGCTGCGGGTGATCGACAATCGTGACTGAGATGGGCGGGCGTCAGCGGGGGTTGGTTTTCGCGGGAATTTGCGCTTAAATCAGCCGGATTGACGATTTTTGCCCATAGCGCTTGGAATAGTCCCGACATGTCCGACAGCTTGCCCCCCTATTACTTTCGTATCCGGGAAAACGGGGCCACGGTCTGCCGGGTGGATACGGAAAACCGCCAGCGCCGCATCGAGCTGGACGAGATCGCCAGCGTCAATGTGAAGAACGGCACCATCCGGCCGCATGGCGATCGCGAACTGTCAGAGGCGGATCTTGAGGCGATCCGCACCTGGCTTGAAAAGCGCCGCGCGCTGCTCGACGGCCGCGAGACGGATGACATCCTGCGCACGGTGGATCATCTGAACATGACCTCGCAATGGGTGCAGTCAAAGGCCAGTGATGCGCAGCTTGACGAGGTCACCGATGCCCTGCTGCTTGCAATGCATGACCTGCGCAGCGTCCTGGTGCGCAGAAAGGCCGCGCGACTGACCTCCTGAGGTGCAAAAAAAGCGAGCGGCGCCGGAATTCAATGAATTCCGGTCAAATTTCTTTTAAGAAATTTTCTGAGATTTTTTCTGAAAAATCTCAGCCCGCCCGGATCAACCGCTGGCCGACGCTCAGATCTGCTTCTCGGGCATATGCACGATCAGCCCATCCATTGCCGGCGTAACCTTCAGCTGGCAGGTCAGGCGCGACCGCAGCGGATCCGGATTCCAGGCGAAATCCAGCATATCCTCCTCCATCGCATCCTTGGCCGGGATCTTATCCACCCAGGCAGGATCGACATAGACATGGCAGGTCGAGCAGGCGCATGCGCCACCGCAATCGGCCTCGATGCCGGGAATACCGTTGTCGCGGGCCCCTTCCATGACCGTCAGACCAGAGGCGACCTCGACCTCATGCTGTTTGCCGCCAAATTCTATATAGGTGATCTTCGCCATTGCCGTCCCCGGTTTCCGTCTGTTTTCTGGGGCCCGTAAGCCGGGCCCGGCGCTGAATTCCCTGTCTTGCCCATGACATATGTCATCCCGTGCCGCTGTGCCAGAGCAGTCACCACACAGGCGAATTGCGACAAATGGGGGGCTCCCTGCCTGCGACGCCCTGCAGGATCGCCACATGCAGAATGACCATGTCTTTTCCTTGTCCGGCGCCTGCCGCTTGTTGCCACCCTCTCCCGATGCGGATAGCCTTACAGCCTGAGCGGGTGCCCGCAGCAGCGCCGGACCAGAAAAGACCCCCAGGAACCGATCGGGCCTGCCGGTGACCGGAAAACAAGAGCAGAAGCCGATGACCCCCTCTGACCTGCCCTGCCTCGCTGCGCCGCATCAGGGGTTCGCCCGTGACAGGACAAACGCATATCGCAAGCGGCATCTCGCCTGCTTTATCCCTTTCGTGCTGATCCTCGCCGCCTGCACCGGCGCGGGCATTCCTAAAGGCCCGACCCGCGCTGATTTCTCGGCCGAGCTGGTGGATCTGAAGGGAAAACCCGGTCCGCCCAAGGGGCCGAAGGGCGCCTGCTGGCAATCCGACATCCGCCCGGCCGTCATCGAGACGGTCACGGAACAGGTGCTGATCTCACCCGAGACCCGGGATGAGGCCGGTACGCTCCTCACTCCGGCACGCTTTGCGTCTGAGGCCCGGCAGCGCATTGTCTCGGATCGCAGCACCGTCTGGTTCCGCGTGCCCTGCCCCGAGGTTATGACGCCCGAATTCATCGCCACCCTGCAACGTGCGCTGAAGGCGCGCGGCCTATATCTACTGCCGCTGACCGGAGTGACAGACGCGCCGACCCGCAAGGCGCTGCGAAGCTGGCAGCAAAGCCGGGGGCTCGATTCGGATCACCTTTCGCTCGCGGCCGCGCGCGAGCTGGGACTTGTGGTCGGGGATTTCTGACCGCTTTGCGCAGCTCCCCCCGAAATCCTACGCCCCGTACGAACAAAAATGGCGGCGAGGTTTCCCCCACCGCCCCGATGTCAGGCCTGGTTCTGGGACCGGCTCACTTCACCAGCAGCGCCACAAAGCGCTGATCGCCACCGCGGCTGAAGCGCAGCAGCACCGATTTGCGGCCCGCCTTTTTCGCTTCCTCGATCCGGTCCTTCATATCCTGCACCCGCGCGATCTTCTGCTGGCCAACCTCGGTGATCACATCGCCCTCACGCAACCCCTTGGTCCAGGCTTCCGAGGTCTGGTCGATGCCGGCAACCACCAGCCCTTCGGCCGAGCCCGGCAGGCCAAGCTGATCGCGCAGACCGTCTGTCACCAGTTCCAGCTGCATCCCAAGGATCTCAAGCTGCCCCTGCGGCACCTCCTGCGGGTCGGCCGAGGCCGGATAGGTCTTCGGCTCCGCCTCTTCGCGCCGCCCCAGCGTCACGTTCAGCGTCACGGAACCGCCATCGCGTATGACCACGACCGGAACCGCCTCGCCCACCGGCGCATCGGCGACGCGGCGCGTCAGATCGCCGGCGCTTTTCACATCCTGACCGTTGAAAAGCCGGATCACATCGCCGGCGATCATGCCCGCCTCTCTGGCCGGGCCCTCCGGAACATCCGTCACCAGTGCGCCGGTGGCATTGGCCAGCCCCATCGCCTCGGCAATATCCGGGGTGACGTCCTGAATGCGGACCCCGAGCCAGCCGCGCCGCGTCTCGCCATATTGTTTCAGCTGATCGACAACCTTGGTCACCACATTCGAGGCCATCGAGAACCCGATCCCGATCGAGCCACCGGTCGGCGACAGGATCGCGGTATTCACCCCGATCACCTGGCCGTCCAGATTGAACAAAGGCCCGCCCGAATTGCCGCGGTTGATCGCAGCATCGGTTTGCAGATAGTCGTCATAAGTACCCGAAAGCTCACGGTTTCTGGCAGAGACAATCCCGGCCGAGACCGAGAAACCCTGGCCAAGCGGGTTGCCCATCGCGACCACCCAGTCGCCCACCCGCGCCAGATCGGAATTGCCGAAGGACACAAAGGCCAGCGGCTTATCAGCCTCGACCTTCAACAGCGCGATATCGGTCTGCGGGTCGGTGCCGATCAGTTTCGCCGGCAGTTTCTCGCCGCCGAAAAATTCGATGGTGATCTCGTCCGCGCCTTTGATGACGTGATCATTGGTGACGATATAGCCATCTTCCGAGACCACGAAACCCGATCCGAGCGCTTCTGAGCGTTGCGGGCCGGAATTGCCCCTGCCCCCGAAATCCTTGAAGAAATCTTCAAGCGGGCTGCCTTCGGGCACAACCGGGCCGCCATCCGAGGGGCGCGAGACCACGGAAGAGGTCGTGATATTGACCACTGCAGGGCTGATCTTTTCGGCAAGATCGGCGAAAGTATCAGGGGCGCCGAAGGCCAGCACCGGGGCCGGCGCAGTAAAGGCAAGCCCGGCGCTGAGCACGAGTGCCAGCATCGTGCTGTTGCGCAATCCGGTCAGGACGGAGGACCGGATGGACGAGCGGGCGGGCCGCAGGGAAACGGTGTGGGGGCGGGACAAATCTGGTCTCCTTTGGACGTGCAGCCGGATCGTCGCGGGTTGGAGTCGCCTGAGGCCGGTCCGGATAAGTGCATAAGAAACTCTGAGCCAAAGCGGCGCGCAATGCAAACCCTGTCGCGCCCTGTCAAAGCCGCGTGAACAGGCCGGATCGGCGCGTAACCGAACCCTGACGCAAGCGTTCGTTCCTTCAGGGGCAACCCTGCCTGCGGGCGGGAAAATCGCCCTGCCCGCATCTCGCTCAGATTATCACGAAAGACTGCAGAGCTCTTGGTTCACAAGCCGGGACTGTACCCGCCCGCGATCCCCGTCTGCGAAAATCAAAAGGGCCGGCAAAAGCCAGCCCTTCTGTAATTGACGCGCATTTGCGCGGGGTCTGCCTCACTCGACCGGAGCCGGGACCGGTTGCGGTGCCGGGACGGCCTCTGGCGCGACCGGCGGGGCGGGCAGGTTTTCCGGCGTCTCGACCGGCGTATAGGCCGTGCTTCCCGGCGAACGCAGATAGGCGAAGAAATCGCTGTCCGGCTCCATCACGATCGAGGAATTCTGCCCCTTCAGCGCCTGCTCATAAGCCGTGAGCGAGCGGATGAAGGCAAAGAATTCCGGATCCGCGCCATAGGCATCGGCAAGGATCGCGTTGCGCTCTGCATCGGCCTCGCCGCGGATCACCTCGGCGCTGCGACGGGCGAAGGAGGTTTCCTCGACCACGGTCCGGTCAGCCGCAGCGCGAACACGCTGCGCGGCTTCGCCGCCCCGTGCGATCTCGTCTGCTGCCTCACGGTCACGTTCCGAGCGCATCCGGTCGAAGGTGGCCTTGAGGTTGGCATCCGGCAGGTCGGTGCGGGTCAGCCGCACGTCGATCACCTGAACGCCCATCGACTGCGCTTCGCGCCGCGCGATGGTCAGGATCTCGTTCATCAGCGCGTTACGGTCCTGGCTGAGCACGCGGTCCTGGGTGGTATTACCCAGCACCTCGGGAATCGCCTGTTGCAGGATGTTGTTCAGCAGCGCCTGGGCGCGGTCTTCAGCTCCGGCCCCGACCGCCTGGCGGAATGCCTGGAGATCGCTGATCCGCCAGCGCGCGAAAGCATCCACCACCAGCCGGCGATCCGACAGCAGCGTGACCTCGATCGGCGCGGTTTTCAGGCCCAGAATACGGTCCTCGTAATAGACCACTTCCTGAATGAAGGGCATCTTGAAGCCCAGACCCGCATCTTCCTTGATCTGCTTGACCTGACCGAATTGCAGCACCAGCGCCTTTTTGCGTTCATCAACGATGAAAACCGAAGACAGCGCGGTTGCGACAAGGGCGACGATCACGGGAACAATGATGACAGAGCGCATCAGTTAGCCCCCCCTGCTGCCGCAGGTGCGGCGGCTGTTGCGGAAGACCCGCGTCCAAGTTCATTAAGCGGCAGGAAAGGCAACACGCCCTGACCATTCGCCCCACCGGCAACCCCGTCAAGGATCACCTTGTTCATGCCCGCGTAAACACGCTCCATCGTCTCGAGATAAAGACGGCGGCGGGTGATTTCCGGCGCTTTGACATATTCGGTATAAACCGAGACGAAGCGCGCGGCCTCACCTTCGGCCGAGTTCACCGCATTGGCGCGGTAGGCTTCGGCCTCTTCGGTCAGGCGCGCGGCCTCACCCCTTGCGCCGGCGGTCACGCGGTTGGCGTAGCCGTCAGCCTCGTTCTCCAGCCGCGAGCGTTCGGCCTGGGCCGATTGCACCGCGCGGAACGCATCCGCCACATCCGCCGGCGGCTGCGCACGACGAAGGTTGACACGGATGACCTGGATCCCGGCATTATAGGTGTCGAGCGTGGATTGCACCGCCACCCGCAGATCGGAGGCAATCGCACCCCGGTCGCGGTTGAGGATCGGCGACAGTTCCGAACGCGCAATGATGTCGCGCATCGCGGATTCCGACACAGCGCGGATGGTTTCCTCGGGATCAGCCAGGCTGAAGAGATAGGCCTGCGGATCGGTGATGTTCCACACGACCTGGAAGCCGATATCGACGACATTCTGGTCGCGGGTCAGCATCAGCTCGCCGGCATTGCCGTCGGCAGCACCGATATCGGTGGTGCGCTCGCCCGTCACCTGGACCTTTTCATAGGTCACAACCGGCCAGGCCGCAAAGTTCAGACCGGGATTGCCGATGCCCGACGCCTCACCGAGGAACAGCTCGACCGAGCGTTCTTCCGGGCGCACCGTATAGAAGGACATGAAGGCCCAGGCCGCCGCCGCCGCGAGGGCGCCAAAGACAAGCCCCTGTTTGGTAAAGATCGGGCCAAGGCCCGGTCCCTGCGGACCACGGGGGCCGCCGCCATTACCACGCTGGCCGCCGCGCCCGCCCATCAGGACACGCAGCTGCTCCTGCCCCTTGCGCAGAAGATCATCGACTTCCGGCACCCCGCCTTCCGGACGCCGGCCACCATTGGGGCCGCCGTTCTGGCCCCCATTCGGACCCCCGTTCGGGCCGCGGCGCCCGTCGTCGTCAGAACCACGGTTCCCGCCGCGACCATCATCGCCGCCGCCTCCGCCCCAGGGACCTCCTGCCATCGATACGTCCTTTTCCTTCACAATATCATGATCTCAATTGTGCATCCCGCCCCGGAATTCAAGCCACAGCAGGGTCGCTGCGGTCCGATCTCGCGGGAAAGTCAGGATTTTCGCAATTGTTACCGGCGCACAGGGTTGCGCATCGTCACCAGTTCCTCGGCCATGGTGGGATGCACCGCACAGGTGCGGTCGAAATCTTCCTTGGTCGCGCCCATCTTTACCGCGATGGCAGCAAGCTGGATCATCTCGCCCGCCTCGGGCGCGACGATATGGCAGCCCAGCACGCGGCGCGTGTCGGCGCAGACGATCAGCTTCATCAGAACCCGCGCATCCGAGCCGGCAAAGGCGGTGCGCATCGGGCGGAAGCTGGTCGCATAGACCTCGATCGGGCCCAGATCGCGCGCCGCCTCTTCGGTCAGCCCGACCGAGCCGAGCTCCGGCTGGGTAAAGACCGCCATCGGGATCAGGTCGTGATCGACCGGCGTGGGCCGGCCATGGAACACGGTATCAACAAAGGCCATGCCTTCGCGGATCGCGACCGGGGTCAGGTTCACGCGGTCGGTGACATCACCAATGGCATAGACCGAAGGCACGGCGGTCTGGCTGTATTCATTCACCTCGATCTGCCCGCGCCGCCCGATACCGATGCCCAGCTCTTCCAGTCCGAGGCCATCACTGTTCGGCCGCCGTCCGGTCGCGAAGAGCACATGGTCAACCTCGCACAATTCGCCCGTGGTCGAACGGACCGCACAGGGCCCGGCCGTTGCAACCCCCCGGCGCGTTTCGAGTTGCAGCTCCGAGACCGGTGCGTCGAACCCATCTTCGAACACGCCCTTCGGCCCCATCGCCGCGATATTGGTGCCGACGCGCAGGTTGATGCCCGAGGCGCGCATCGCCTCGGCCACAAGGCCCCGCGCCTCTTCGTCAAAGCCGCGCAGGATCTGGGCGCCGCGGTAGAATTGCGTGACCCGGACACCGAGACCCTGAAGGATACAGGCCATCTCGCAGGCGATGAAACCGCCACCGACGATCAGCAGCCGCTCGGGCAGCTTTTCAAAATTGAACACATCATCCGAGACGATCCCCATTCCCGCACCGGGCAGATCGGGGCGCTCGGGGCGCCCGCCGGTGGCGATCAGGATATGTTTCGCCGAAATCCGGCGCCCGTCGGCCAGCTCGACCTCATGCGGGTCAACCAGCTTCGCGCGGCTGTCATGGATGGTGACGCCAGACCCATCCAGCAACCGGCGATAGACGCCTTCCAGCCGGTCAAGTTCGGTATGAAGGCGGGTGCGGAAGGCCTGCCAGTCGAAATGGCCCTCCGGAATATCCCAGCCATAGGCGCGGGCCTGCGAGGGCAATTCGCGGAAAGACGAGGCGAAAACCATCAGCTTTTTCGGCACACAGCCCCGGATGACGCAGGTGCCCCCCATCCGGCTTTCCTCGGCCAGCTGAACGCTTGCGCCGGTGGCCGCAGCCATCCGTGCGGCGCGCACGCCGCCCGAGCCGCCGCCGATAACAAAGAGATCGCAGTCAAAAGCCATCAGTCGAGATCCGCAAAAATATTGTCGGTGGGTGCGAATACGATCTGATCATCGGTGACCGAGCCCGTATTGATGTCGCGCACCGAGACTTTGCCATCCGGCGCCCCGATCACCACGATATCGCAGATATCGATGAAAAGACCGTTTTCCACCACACCGGGGATCTGGTTGAGCACCAGCGCCAGCTGGCGCGGATTGCCGATCCGGCCCAGATGCAGGTCGAGAATATGGTTGGCCTCATCGGTGACAAGAGCCCGCTCGCCGGTCATCCGCAGGCTCACATCGCGCGTCATCACATCCATCGCGACAAGGGTTTCCTCGATCAGCGCCCTGGTGGTCTGCCAGCCAAAGGGAATCACCTCGACCGGCAGCGGGAAAGCGCCAAGCCGCGCGACCTCTTTCGCGGCATCGGCGATGACAATCATCTGATCCGAGGCTGTGGCGACGATCTTCTCCTGCAAAAGCGCGGCGCCGCCACCCTTGATCAGGTTGAGATCGGGGTCGAATTCGTCGGCGCCGTCAATCGTCAGATCGAGCCAGCGCACCTCATCAAGGCTGCGAACACTCAGCCCGAGGCTGGTGGCAAGCTCAGCCGTGCGGCTGGAGGTCGCAACCGAGGTGACCCGCAGCCCCTCTTCGCGCACGCGCTCTGCCAGACAGCGCACCATCCAGGCCGCGGTCGATCCGGTACCGAGCCCGAGTTTCATCCCGTCCTCGACGAATTCCACCGCCCGTTTGGCGGCAACGAATTTGGCTTTGTCGATGGGGTTCAGATCGGCAGGCATGGGGGGTCTCCGGGCTGTGACAGCGGCGCGCGGCCTGGGCCCGGGCTTACCTCAATCGCAGCCGGAGGGCAAAAGGCTTTTGGCCGCAGAGAAAGGGGGCCCTGCCCCCTCGGCTCCTGAGGAGCCTCACCCCCGGGATATTTAAGGACAGATGAAAGAAGCTGCACCTTTCATCTGTCTCTTAAATATCCCCGCCGGAGGCTTCCGGAGCCGGCAAGTGGCACGGCGCTCAGCAATTGGGCACGTTGACCGCAAGGCCTCCCAGCGAGGTTTCCTTGTATTTCTCATGCATGTCATGTCCGGTCTGACGCATGGTCTCGATACAGGCGTCGAGGCTGACGAGGTGCTGGCCGTCCCCGCGCAGGGAGAGGGAAGCGGCCGAAACCGCCTTGATCGCGCCGAGGCCGTTGCGCTCGATACAGGGGACCTGGACGAGGCCTTTGACCGGGTCGCAGGTCATGCCGAGATGGTGTTCGAGCGCGATTTCGGCTGCGTTTTCCACCTGTTCCGGTGTCCCCCCCATCACAGCGCAAAGCCCGGCTGCGGCCATGGCGGCGGCAGAGCCCACCTCGGCCTGGCAGCCGCATTCCGCGCCCGAGATCGAGGCATTATGTTTGCACAGCCCCCCGATGGCGGCCGCGGTCAGCAGGAAATCGCCCACTTTCGACGCGGAGGCCCCCGGTACATGGTCAAGCCAGTAACGGATCACTGCCGGCACCACGCCGGCGGCGCCATTCGTGGGCGCGGTCACCACCTGCCCTCCTGCGGCGTTTTCCTCATTCACCGCCATCGCGTAAAGCGACATCCAGTCATTGATCGTATGCGGCGCCACAAGGTTCAGTCCGCGCTCGGTCTGGAGCGCGTCATAAATGCCTTTTGCCCGCCTGCGCACCTTCAGCCCGCCGGGCAGGATACCATCGACCTCGATGCCGCGGTCGATGCAGTTGTTCATCACCTCCCAGATCCGCGCCATGCCGCGATCCAGATCCGGGGCCGAACGATATTTCAGCTCGTTCTGCCGTTTCATCGCCGCGACCGTAAGGCCGGATTTCTTCGACATCTCAAGCATTTCAGCCGCGGATTCAAAGGGCCAGGGCACATCTGCCTTGGCCCGGGCACCACCCCCGGCCTGATCTGCAAGCTCTTCGGCGGTAAGGACGAAACCGCCACCGATCGAGTAATAGATCTCTTCGAATATCACATCACCTTCGGCATCGGTCGCTTTCAGCACCATGCCATTGGCGTGACCCGGCAAAGACGGGCCGAAATCAAAGCTGAGATCGGTGGTCGGATCAAAGGCCAGTGGCGGAAGACCCGGCGGCGTCACCGTCTTCGTCGCGCGGATCGCGGCCAGTGCCGCCTCGGCCTTGTCGTTATCATAGCTTTCCGGCACGAATCCTGCGAGGCCCAGCACGGTCGCGCGATCGGTCGCATGGCCTACCCCGGTAAAGGCCAGCGAGCCATGCAGCACCGCCCGCACCCCTTTCACCTGGAATGGCGAATTGCGCAGCCGGTCCAGAAAGCGGGCCCCCGCCACCATCGGGCCCATCGTATGGCTCGACGAGGGGCCGATCCCCACTTTGAACATATCAAAGACCGAAAGGAACATTCGCGCGAATCCTGGCTTGTTTTCTCGCGCCAGAATGACCGGGCGCGGCTTTACAGGTAAGCGCTAAAACGACAGAAGCAATCCTGCGAGCGGCTTTCATTGAGCTGCATGGGTTTGTGCGGACGCAGGCAGGTTTGGCGTGTCACCGGTTTTTCCTGTTTCCCCCGGACGACACAGCCGCTATAGCTCAGCCGCATTTTTTCTTTCGCAAAGGCAGGCTGCTCAATGGCCAATGTGGTTGTCGTAGGCGCCCAATGGGGTGACGAGGGTAAAGGCAAGATCGTCGACTGGCTCTCGGAGCGGGCCGATATCGTTGCCCGGTTCCAGGGCGGCCATAATGCCGGCCATACGCTGGTGATCGACGGCAATGTCTATAAGCTTTCGCTGTTGCCCTCGGGCATCGTGCGGGGCGGCAAGCTGTCGGTGATCGGCAATGGTGTGGTGCTTGACCCCTGGGCGCTGCTGGCCGAGATCGAAAAGCTCTCGGCGCAGGGGGTTGAGATCAACCCTGACAACCTGATCATCGCGGAAAACACGCCGCTGATCCTGTCGATCCATGGCGAATTGGACCGCGCCCGCGAGGCGCAGAATTCGGTTGGCAAGATCGGCACCACCGGGCGTGGCATCGGGCCGGCCTATGAGGATAAGGTCGGTCGCCGCTCGATCCGCGTGGCGGATCTGGCCGATGAGGCAACGCTGGATACCCGTATCGACCGGCTGCTGACCCATCACAACGCCCTGCGCAACGGCCTCGGGCTGGAGCCGGTTGATGTGAGCGCCCTCAAAGCCGCGCTGCAAGAGGTTGCGGGCAAGATCCTGCCCTATGCGAAACCGGTCTGGAAGCATCTGACCGAGGCGCGCCGCGCCGGCAAGCGCATCCTGTTTGAAGGCGCGCAGGGCTCGCTGCTGGATGTCGATTTCGGAACCTATCCCTATGTGACCTCGTCGAACACCCTTGCGGGCATGGCCGCGACCGGTGTGGGCCTCGGGCCGACCTCGATTGATTTCGTGCTGGGGATCGTCAAGGCCTATACCACCCGCGTCGGCGAAGGCCCCTTCCCGACCGAACTGTTCGATGAAGACGGCGAGCGTCTGGGCCAGCGCGGCCATGAATTCGGCACCGTCACCGGCAGGAAACGCCGCTGTGGCTGGTTCGATGCGACGCTGGTGCGCCAGACCTGCGCGACCTCGGGCGTATCGGGCATCGCGCTCACCAAGCTCGATGTGCTTGACGGGTTCAAAACGCTGAAAATCTGCGTCGGCTATGACCTTGATGGCGAACGTTACGACTATCTGCCGACGGCTGCGAACCTTCAGGCCCGGGTGAAGCCGATCTATGAAGAGATGGAAGGCTGGAGCGAATCGACGCAAGGTGCCAGGTCCTGGAATGACCTTCCCGGGGCTGCGGTGAAATATGTCCGCCGCATTGAAGAGCTGATCCAATGCCCGGTCGCCCTGCTGTCGACCAGCCCGGAACGCGACGACACCATCCTCGTCACCGACCCTTTCGCGGACTGAGCTGATGGCGCTCAGCTACCGCAAACGCAAAAATCTGGCGCTCCTGATCCTCGTGATCGGGGTGCCGGTCTATTGCTTTGTCACGCTGGTGCTGATCGGGCTGGCGAATGATGCCTGGTGGTCAGAGCCTGGCGAGCGGATGCCCCTGTTCCTGGAAGCGATGATCTTCATCGGCCTCGGCCTTGCCTGGGCGCTGCCTTTGCGCAGGATTTTCCTCGGGATCGGCCAGCCCGACCCCGGGGCGCCAAAGGGGCCCTGACATGCTGAAAGTCATCGCGCAGGATTTCATCCGCCCGGAGGCGCTTGCCGAAGTGCGTCCGCTTTATGAGGAACTGGTGCGGCTGAGCCAGGCCGAAGCCCTGTGCATCAGCTATGATCTGTTCACCAATCAGAAAGATCCCGGTCATTTCATCTTTGTCGAGACCTGGCCGGATCGTGCCGCCCTGGATCTGCATTGCGAGACCGAGCATTTCCGCCGCCTGGTGCCGCAAATTGACGCGCTGCGCCGGCAGGAGGGGACCTTCCTTCTGATGGATGCGTTCTGATCCGAGCCTCAGCTCATGAAAAAAGGCGCGCAAGGGATATCCCCTGCGCGCCTTCTTCATATCTGATCGCAGATCAGAGGGTGAAATACATGTTCGAGGCCGCCGCCACCGCGATACCGGCAGCCAGCACCAGATAGGGCAGGATCCCGGCCTTCTTCACCAGCAGATCGCGCGACGAGACGCCAAGATCTTCAAGCATCCGGTCGGGGAACCTACCCTTGTCGGTGACATAATGGCGCCAGGCAAAGACCGGGATGATCAAAGCCGCCGCCACGATGCCCGACATCAGCGTCCCTGCCCCCCAGACGTTCGCCCCGGCGCCAAGCAGCACCATATTGACGAAGCTGAGCGCCACACCTGCCGCCATCAGGATCGTCGGGCAGCGCCAGGGGCGCGGCACATCCGCATTGTCGATGCGGTGGATCCAGCCGGAATTGAGGTTGAGGAAGTTGAAGATCAGGTAGCAGCAGTTGGAAACCGCCAGCACAAACAGGTAATCCGACATCATCAGCAGGATCAGGTTAAAGGCGAGATCCGTCCACATGGCGGTGACCGGTGCCCCGTGTTCATTGACGCGGGACAGGTATTTCGGCAGCCAGCCATCAACCGAGCCCTGATAGAGCGTCCGCGACGAGCCCGCCATCGAAGTCATGATCGCCAGCATGGTCGCAAGGATCAGCAAAACCACCATCAGCTTGGTGATGAATGCGCCGCCTCCGACCATCTCGCCCATCACACCGGCGACTGCCGTGCCATCAACGATGCCCGGCTGCAGGATACCATCAACGCCCAGATAGCCCTGGAAGGCCAGCGGCACGAGCGTGAAGATCACCACGCAAAGCAGGCCAGAAAAAAGGATGGCCCGCACGGTATCATGCTCCGGACGACGGAACTCGGACGTGTAGCAGATCGATGTTTCGAACGCATAGGTCGACCAGGCCGCGATAAAGAGGCCACCGAGGAACAGCGTGATGCCATGGCGGTCCCAGATCCCGTCGACAACATTCCCGGCCTCGTCGGTCGCCATCGGCACCAGCGGGAAGAGGTTCTCGGAATGGACATTGCCCGAGAGCAGCGGCACGAGACCCACCACCAGCAATGGCACGATCACTGCAATGCCGAAAATTGTCTGGATCCGCGCGGTTGAAAGGATACCGCGATGCTGGATCGCAAACACCGCCAGCAACACCGCCGCCCCGATGAAGAAGGTGGCGTTGATCCTCAGTGTGATCCCCTCTTTCAGAAAGCCCAGATCCGCCAGCGTGATCTGCCAGGACAGCAGCGCCGAATCGGCCGGGGCGAAGGCGTTCAGCATATAGCCCGCCGCCAGACCCGACCCGATCGCCAGCACCGGCGTCCAGGCAAGCCAGTTGCACCAGACTGACAAGGGCGCGATCACCTTGGAATAACGCACCCAGGCCGAAGCCCCGTAAACCGAGGCGCCGCCGCTTTTCGACGGGAAAAGACCCGCGATCTCGGCATAGGTATGCGCCTGGATAAAGCCAAAGGCGACCGAGATGATCCAGATCACCCAGCTCGGCGTACCGACGGTCGCAGCAATCCCGCCAATGGAAAACAAGACCAGCGCAGGGACGCCGGCCGCCACCCAAAAGGCCGCAGGCCAGCCAATCACCCGATGAAGCGTGTTCTCCTCACGCCCCGTTCCCGCATCATTCATGCTCAAATCCCCCTCCTGTTGGTCAGAGTTGATGGGCCCGCGGCTTTTATTTTGCGGTGCCCTTTTGGAAAGTGGCGCTCAGGGGCCACCTTTTTTCCGGCCCGGATCTGTCCGGTGCCGCCGGAAGTGTCGCGTGCTGTCCGGCGCAATTCCGGACCGAAGGACCTGCGGCGCAAAAGGCCGCTGCACGCTATTGAAAAAGGCTGAATGGGCAGCCACCGGCCCAAAGACCGGAGCAGAGGAATTCGCCGAAATCACGACCCTGGACCTCCCCGACACCCAAGACTGCCCGACGCCCGAACCAGCCAGGCGCTCGGGGCGCCAGGCCAAGGCTGCGAAATACCAGCCGGACGATGCGGCCTCAGGTCTGATTCGGGAAGCTTAATTTTAATCTCAGGAAATTAATTCCCAGGAGAAGAAAACCCATTCCCGCTCTGATTGCGGAAAATCCGGGCGGGACCGGTCGCGGAATTCTGGGATTGTCGGGAAAGCCGTGCCGAAGGGCGGCCACAAAGACAAAGGCCGGCACCCAGCGGCACCGGCCTTTCATCAGATTTCAATGGCCACAGGACCGGCCCCGGCTTCAGGCCGGGATCCGGTCAACCGAGACTGCGGCGCGCTTCGGCGAGGATCGCCGAGGTTTCAGCGATGGCAAATTGACCACGGTGCATCTTCACCAGACGCCCCTCGCGCAGGAGGGTCCCAAAGGCGCGCAAACCTTCCTCGCGGGTGAAGATCTCCCCCAGCTCGCCCGCAATGACACGGCTCATAAGATAGGGACGGGTGAAATACTCGCGCTTGTCGACACAGGCGGCCCAGGCAGCGGCGGCCTCCATCAGATCGGGCAGGCTGCGGGCGCCCACCTCTTCGGTAAAGGCCGCGAATGCCCCGTTGGTTGCGAAGATATTGCCGTCATCCGCGATCTCGTCTTCCTCCGCACCATCTTCTGCGGCCAGATCATCCAGGGTCAGATCTGCGGCATCGGCATCGGAAGAGCTGACAAACTCCCGGATTTCCTGCGTCGCGCCGGGCGCGGTTGCCGCCTCTTCCGGCTCGGCCTCAAAACTGCCAAGCGGCGTTGCCACTGCGGCAGAGCCATGCACCAGATGCGGACGCGGGCCGGTATCGCGCAGATCGCTGCGCTTCGACTGATCAATCCGCTGCTCCGAGACCAGTACCAGCGGCGCCGGGCGCGCGGCGCCGGGCGGCGTCTGAGGGTGCGACTGCGCCACAGCCCCGGACTCCTGTGCCATTCCCGCAGCTTTGAGCGTGCCCGTGGCCGGGGCAGTCTCGCCACCCTCACGCATCGGGCGCACCGGCCGGACCGGACGCACGGGGCGCGGCGCATGCGGCATGGACGGGGTGATCGACTGGGTCACCGACTGCGCGAGGTCATCGCGGTAGGCGCCTTCGCGCTGGCCGGGATCTGCCGGCGTCACGCCGGCGCGGCGATCCGCGATGGCAGCCGCCACAGCCGCCTTCAGATGCTGGATCGAGGCGATGCGGCGCTTGTTTTCCGGCCCGGCCATTTCGTCATCGGCCTGTTTCATCAGCCGGGCGAGATCGTCATCCGACCGCGTGGAAACGGCTTCCGGGGCCGGAGCCGGGGCTTCAACCGGACTGGTCACCTCTGCCGGGGCAGCGGCTTCGGTGCCGGGCGCAGCGGCCTCGGGGCTGGTCACAACTGCATCGACGCGGCGGATCCGGATCACCCTGGCGCGGGCGCGCTCCAGCCGGGCAGCGGCGGCCGGTTCAAGCGGCGGCGCCTCCGGCGCGGGGCCTGCGGCGTCATCTGCGGGCAGACCGGCGCCGGGGCGGGCTTCCATATCCAGGCCTGTGGGCACAGCAGAGGCATCCGGCGCCACCGTTTGATACGATTCGATGCCTGCACCCTCTGTGTCCAGGGCAACGTCGCCAGCGGACTGCGCCTGCAGATCATCGGCCACGGTCCCGACCCGGCTTTCCGCCGCAGCGCTCCGCGCGGCATCAGCGTCACCAGGGGTTTTTGCCTCCTCCGATTTATCCGCAAGATCACGCGCCGCCACCGGTGCATCCGCCATCAGCGCTGCTGCGAGATCGCTTTCAAAACCGCTGTCGGCCACGACTTCGCCACGCGGCGCGCCAAGCTCGCTTTCGATTTGTTCCAGTTCGGCGCGCAGTTCCTGATCCAGCCCGGCAACCGCGTCCTCGGATGAAAGATCCTCCGCCGTGCCCGCAGCAATCGCCGCACCAGCTTCCGGCGGGGTCTCTTCCAGTGCGGCCGCCCAGGCCGCTTCGCTTTCGTCATATTCAGGGTCATCAGCAAAGGCGTCGCCCGGGATCCTCGCGGCTTTCGCCTTCGCCTTCTGCGCGGCCTCTTCCGCATCGGCTTCTGCCTGCGTCGCTGCCGCAGCGGCCGAGGCGGCCTCTTCGGGCGATGCTTCACGCGAGAGGCTGGCAATCAGGCTGCCGATGTCGACCTCAGCCGCAGTTGCGGTATGCGCAACGGCCTCTTCCGCCACAATGGAGGCAGTGTGAGCAGCCTCACTTTGCCCTGTGCCAGGCGCGCTGGTGAGTTCCGCCGCCAGTTCCCGCAGCTCGGCCAAAGCGGCAGCACTGGTGCC
The DNA here is from genome assembly GCF_900105075.1 of Rhodobacter sp. 24-YEA-8. NCBI lineage: Bacteria > Pseudomonadati > Pseudomonadota > Alphaproteobacteria > Rhodobacterales > Rhodobacter > Rhodobacter sp. 24-YEA-8. The sequence continues at coordinate 712,054 of NZ_FNSK01000001.1, read as the reverse complement.
CTCCGCACGTGGTTGGGACGCCAAGGGAGCCTGCGCAAGATAGTCATCAGGGCTTTCGTTCAGGGCCTCAGCCGGGATGTCCAGCGCAACGGGCGTCGCCGCAATCTCTTCGATCCCGGCGGGCGTTTCGGAGGAAGCTTCCTGCACGATTTTGGCCAGCCCGATTTCGGAGAGCTCGATTTCGGCCAGCGCCGCCTCGCCCTCTTCCGGCGCCGCCGGAGTTTCGGCCGCTTCGCTTACCTCGGTAAAGGCCGCGCGCAGATCGTCATCGACCGCCGCGAGAGTGGCATCGTCTGAGATATCGCCCAGTTCAGGCTCGAAATCCTCATCTGTGCCAAATTCCGGCTTACCCATTTCCGGCACAAATGCGGCAGTTTCCCCCAGGTCGGACGCAACCCGTTCCGGCTCTGCGAGATCAGCATCTTCCGCGATATCGGCAAATGCCGCCGCCGCAGCTGCCAGTGGTGCCGCCGCCGCTTCTTCAACGCGCGAGGCCGGCTCGATGGCGCGGCGCAGACGGGCGAGTTTTGCGGCCACCCCTTCCGGGACCGTATCACGAAGCGCGGGAGCAGCGGTGCCCACCGGATCGTCGCGCCGCGCTATCGCCGCCTGGGGTGGTGCAGCCTGTGCCGGATCTTCTGCCGTCAGTGCGGGGTTCTCAGGCGTGGCGCGCATAACAGAGTCGCGCGCAGCCTTGCGATCGCCAGCCGTGGCGGGCGCGGATGCCTCTGCCGGAGCCGCTTCTGCAGCCCTTTCAATAACCTCCTCCGCCACCGGCTTAAGCACCGCAGCCGGGAGGTTCCTTTCTTCCTGGGCAACCGATGCCGGCGCCACAGCGGCAACAGGCGCAACCGTCAGCGGCGCAGGCGCATCCGCGGCGGGAACGCCGTCTTGCTGGTCGCCGGCACGCAGCACCACTCTGTTGTCGGTAATCTTCGCCTCTACCCGGCGCTGGATCTCGCGTTCGGCAATCCGGTGCAACATGGCCGCATCGGGCTGCGGCGGTTCCGCGCCGAAATAGCGGTCCTCGGCGGCGAGATCGCGGAAATATTCGGCAATCGCCCGCATCGTGGTAAAGGGCTCATCAAAGCCTTCGAGCGTGCAGCTAAAGGTCCCATAAGAGACAGTCAGGATCTTGCTGGCATCATTCATCGACGCGGACCTCATACTTTCCATCACGGAAACATTGCTGACGCTCTGTTCGAATCCATGGACAGACCGGGGTAATTTGAAGGATTGATTGTGTTCCCCCGCCCCGGGTTTTGCCTTAATTCGAACAGTATCCGCATGAAATTGCCACTTGATCAATGCCCGAACCTTCACTTCTCCGCTGGGATTACGCTTGTGGGCGGTGGCCCGGTGCCTGCTCGCGATCTGGCGCTGGCGCTGCGGCTCGCACCGGTCGCAATTGCGGCAGATGGCGGCGCCGACCGGCTGATTGCGGCGGGAATCGCCCCCGAGGCGGTGATCGGCGATCTTGATTCGATTTCGCCCACAGCACTGGCGCAGATCCCTTCCGACCGGCTGCACCGGATTGCGGAACAGGACAGTACCGATTTTGACAAGGCGCTGCGGCGGATTGCGGCGCCCTTCATCCTAGGGCTGGGCTTTACCGGGGCCAGGATGGATCACGGGCTTGCCGTCTTGAACAGCCTCGTGCGCCATCCCGAACGGCCCTGCCTGGTGCTTGGCCCGCAGGATGTGGCCTTTGCGCTGCCCCCGGGCGAGACAAGGCTGCGGCTGAAGGCCGGGGACAGGGTGTCCCTGTATCCCTTCGCGCGCGTGACGGGCACAAGCGAGGGGCTGGAATGGCCGCTGGATGGCCATGTCTTTCAGCCCGACGGCTTTATCGCCACCTCGAACCGCGCTTCAGTTGCGGATGTGGTGCTCAGGCCCGATCAGCCGGGCATGATCGCAATTCTGCCGCGCCGCCGGCTGCGTCAGGTAATCCGGGCACTTTGCCCGGCGGCGGCGGTCTGACGCGCCCGCTCGCGGATCGCCACCCGCTCACGATGCACCAGATAGAGGCCCGAGGCGATGATGATGGCTATGCCGGCGAAACTCAGGCCATTCGGCAGATCGTTGAAAACGAGATAACCCAGAATCACCGCGATCACGATTTCGAAGTAATGCAGCGGCCCCAGCGTGGCCGAAGGCGCATAGCTCAGCGCCATGGTCATGCACATATGGCTGATGCAGGCCCAGAAGCCGACGCCGACCAGCCAGAGCCATGTAATCCCCTCGGGCATGACAAAGGCGAATTGCGGCAGGGGGCCGTTCCACAGCACCGCCAGAACCGGCAGACAAAGCACCACCCCCGCCCAGCTGGTGTGGAACTGCATCGCAACCGGATGCATGAAAGACGACATACCGCGCGTGACCAGCATATAAAGCGCGAAACCAAAAGCCGTCCCGAGCGGCCAGAGCGCCATCAGCCCGAAAACGGTGATCGAGGGCTGGATGATCAGAAGCGACCCCGCAAAGCCGACGATACAGGCTGCGATCCGGCGCGGTCCGACTTCGTCGCCAAAGATCCAGCTGCCGAGGAGCAGCAGGATAAAGGGTTCGAGAAAGGCGACGGCAAGGGCATCGGCGATCGGCATCACCGTCAGACCCGAGACAAAGGAAAAGGTCGAAAAGACCAGGAGGAAGGCGCGCAGGAACACAAGGCCAAGCGCGCGCAGGTTCAGCGCAGGCGAGATCCCCATCGCGAGGATGATCGGCGCCATCATCAGCCCCTGGACGATGAACCGCGCCGCGGTGATCCAGCCGACCGGCACGCCCGCCTCGGCTGCAAGCTTCGACGACACATCCAGCAGCGGCGCCAGGGTACAAAAGGCCAGCATCAGAATGATGCCCGGCAGGATGCGGTCGGTGGCACGGGCACCGGCTGAGGCGGCACGGGCGCCAGTCGGACGGGAAGGGGAAATGGCCTGGGTCATAGATCCTGGCTACCCTGCCCCGCCGATCGCTGCCATGCTGAAAGCGACAGCACGCAGCCCGTTTTCACAGCAAAGGCCGTACGCGAAGCGCTCCGGATATTAACACGGGATATGACGACGCGGGCGCGGGTCCGGCTGCGCGCCCCTCACCCCTGCCTCACGCCTGGCGGCTCCGCCCCGCCCTGGCCGGCACCACGGCCCGCACCACCCGTTCCTGAAGCCTTTGGCACCGGTAAGACCGCCTTGCCCTTGCGCAGGCGCGATCTTGTGAATAGATAGCCGCATCCGCTGATGGAGCCTCTGCCCGATGGAAACCTTTGTCCTTACGATCCACCTGATCCTTGCCTTGCTGCTGATCGGAGTGGTGCTGGTCCAGAAGAGCGAAGGCTCCGCCCTGCTGTCCGGCGGCGGCAATATGCAGGCGCGCGCCAAGCCCAATGGCCTGACACGCGTGACCTGGATCCTTGCAGGCGCCTTCATCGTGACCTCGCTGGCGCTGACCGTTCTGGCCACGCGCGGAGCAAGCACCGGCTCGGTGATTGACGGGCTGATGCCCCCGGCCGCGCAGACGAACAGCAACAGCCCGGACATCTCGGGCATGATGCCGCCTCCGGCCTCGGGCAGCACCGATCCGGCAGCACCGCCTGCCGCTGTGGACCCCGCCGCACCCCCTGCCGATCCTGCACCTGCCGCGTCTGCCCCTGCGGAAACCGCACCGGCTGAAACCGCGCCCGAAGCGGCCCCGGAAACCACACCGGCCCAACCGGCCAACTGATCTACAATCCATTGACGGGTTTCGCCTGCCGCAAACATGATCTTGCGGCAGGCGGTTGCGTTCTTACGCGCATCAGGCTATTTGCCGACTCCCGTGGTGATGCGATTCCACCTGTCCGAATCGCCTGTTTCCAGAACTACGGGAGTCCCCAATGGCGCGTTATGTCTTCATCACCGGTGGCGTGGTATCGTCACTCGGGAAAGGTCTCGCGTCTGCGGCTCTGGGCGCGCTGTTGCAGGCCCGGGGCTATACGGTGCGGCTCAGAAAGCTTGACCCCTATCTGAATGTCGATCCCGGCACGATGTCGCCCTTTGAACATGGCGAAGTCTTTGTGACCGATGACGGCGCCGAGACCGATCTCGACCTCGGCCATTATGAACGTTTCACCGGCGTATCGGCCCGGATGACGGATTCGATCTCTTCGGGACGGATCTATTCCAACGTGCTCGAAAAGGAACGGCGCGGCGATTACCTTGGCAAGACGATCCAGGTGATCCCGCATGTGACCAATGAGATCAAAGACTTCCTGCGCGTCGGCGAGGATGAGGTCGATTTCATGCTCTGCGAGATCGGCGGCACCGTGGGCGATATAGAAGGCCTCCCCTTCTTCGAGGCCATCCGCCAGTTCATCCATGAACGCCCGCGCGGCGAATGTATCCTGATGCACCTCACCCTCCTGCCCTATCTGGCGGCATCGGGCGAGCTGAAGACCAAACCGACCCAGCATTCCGTCAAGGAACTGCAATCGATCGGCCTCGCGCCAGATGTGCTCGTCTGCCGCTCGGAACATCCGATCCCGGACCGCGAGCGTGAAAAAATCGCTCTCTTTTGCAATGTGCGCCAGGAACATGTGGTCCCGGCCTATGACCTGAAATCGATCTATGAGGCGCCGCTGGCCTATCACCGCGCCGGCCTCGATCAGGCGGTGCTGGATTGTTTTGATATCTCGCCCGCCCCCCGCCCCAATCTGGAGCGGTGGGAAGATGTGATGGACCGGCTTGACCATGCCGAGGGCGAGGTCCGCGTCGCGGTGGTCGGCAAATATACCCAGCTCGAAGATGCCTATAAATCGATTGCCGAGGCGCTGACCCATGGCGGCATGGCAAACCGGGTGCGGGTGCGCGCGGAATGGATCGACTCGACCCTGTTCGAGAAAGAAGACCCTGCTGCCTGGCTCGATGGCTATGACGCCATCCTCGTCCCCGGCGGCTTTGGCGAACGCGGCACCGAAGGCAAGATCCGCGCCGCGCAATTCGCCCGCGAAAAGGGCGTGCCCTATCTCGGCATCTGCCTTGGCATGCAGATGGCGGTGATCGAATCCGCGCGCCACCTTGCCGGAATCGAAGGCGCCGGCTCGGAAGAGTTTGACCATGAGGCGGGCGGGAATCGCTTCGTCCCCGTGGTCTATCACCTGAAAGAATGGGTGCAGGGCAATCACAAGGTCCGCCGCAAAGCCTCCGACGACAAAGGCGGCACCATGCGTCTGGGCGCCTATACCGCGCAGCTGAAAGAAGGCTCGCGCGTCGCCGAAGTCTATGGCGGCACCGTGATCGAGGAACGCCACCGCCACCGCTACGAGGTCGACATTCAGTACCGTGAGCAGCTTGAAGCCTGCGGCCTGACCTTCTCGGGCATGTCGCCCGATGGCAAACTCCCGGAAATCGTCGAGATCAAAGACCATCCCTGGTTCATCGGGGTCCAGTTCCACCCGGAACTGAAGTCGAAACCCTTCTCGCCGCACCCGCTCTTTGCCGACTTCGTCCGCGCCGCGAAAGACAGCGGCCGCCTGGTCTGACCCGGGATCTGAGGCGCAACCCGCCCCTTTCATCTGTCTCAAAATATCCCGGGGGAGTCTGCGCCACAGGCGCAGACGGGGGCAGAGCCCCCTTCCCGCCCGCCATAATGCAAAAGGGCGACCCGATCGGGTCGCCCTTTTGCATTGCCTCAGAAACCGCTCAGCCTCGGCCTCAATTCCGCTTCAGGCCTCAGCGCTCCGGGACAAGCGGCACCACTGCCAGGTCCCCAGCCGGTTCCGAGACCCAGGCCGAAACCGGCACCGCCAGCAAAAGCCCGGCCGCCACCGGCAGGAACCAGACGCTCAGGATGCCAAGTGCGATCATCCCGCTCAACAGCACGCCAAGCCCGGTCTCGCCTGCATGGAACTTCAGCAGCGCCTTCAGGGGGATCCGTCCCGACATGTGCTGGGGCCAGCCGGTATCTGCACCGGTCAGCGCCCGGAAGATGATCTTCGCATGGTGCAGCATCATCACAGGCGCCGACAGCACCGCCACCACGGTCTCGATCAGCAAGAGCTTCACAAAACCAAGCCGCCGCCCCTTCGCCACGCCCACCCGGCGCAGGTAATCCAGCACCCCGAAGGCACGCGGTGCGAACAGAAGGAAGATCACCGTGGCTGCCAGCCAGATCTCCAGCCGGTCCGTCGTCTGGCCCGTACGGCCCTGATCGGCCATCGCCCAGAGCACCAGCATCACCAAAAGCAGAACCGAACCGATATAGGCCATCGCCCCCGAGAGGAAATGCAGCCGCGAGACCCAGTGCAGCCCCGGCACTTTCAAGAGCCGCATATGTTGCAGATTTCCCTGGCACCAGCGCGCATCCCGCTTGATATGGGCCAGCAGGTTCGACGGCGCCTCTTCATGGCTGTCGGCGGCTTCGGGGATGATCCGCACGCCCCAGCCGGCCCGGCGCAGCAAGGCCGCTTCGACAAAGTCATGGCTCTGGATCACGCCCCCCATCGGGCGCGGGCCCGGAAGATGCGGCAAGCCGCAATTGGTGGCAAAAGCCCTCATCCGCACCATCGCATTATGGCCGAGGAAATTACCGTCAGACCCGGTCCAGATCGCAAAGCCACGACCATGCGGGCCGCCATAAACCCGGCTCGCGAAGCTTTGCATACGCTGCCAGCGGCTTTCGCCCGCGCCGGTGATCGGCAGGGTCTGCGCCAGCGCGCAGCCCGGATCTGCGACCAGCGTATCGGCGAGCGTCAGCACCGTCCCGCGCCCCATCACCGAATCCGCATCAAGGATCAGCGCTGCATCATAGGCCGCGCCCTGACGGGTGATCCAGTCCCGCACATTGCCTTGTTTGTAATCGGTATTTTTAAGCCGGTGGCGATAGGTGATCGCCAGATCCGGGCGGCTCGCGGTCAGTTTCGCAACCATAGCCGCCTCGTCCAGTGCCGCCCGCCCGTTGCGGGTATCCGACAGAACATGCAGCGAAAAGCGATGCGCATGGCCCGGCGCCCGCAGGCTGTCGAGCAGCGCCACCGACGGCGCCAGCGTCGCTTCGGGATCCTCGCCATACATCGGCAAAAGGATCGCGATCCGAAGGCCGGGGGCCGCCGCATTGGCCTTTGCCGGCGCGCGCCAGAAGAGGCCGAAGAAAGACGACACGACCGACATCGCCATCCAGAACACCGCAAAGCCCGACAAAGCCGCCAGCAGCAGATCGGCCGGCGTAAAGATGCCATCCGCCGCCAGCACCGTGCCGGTCATATAGCCAAAGCCGATCGCAAAGGGCGGCGGCACCAGCAGCACAGCCGCGCGGGCCAGCCGCGAATGGCTGCGGATCGGCCCGCCTGCCCGCGCGGCCGGGTCATGCGCGGGCCGGTCGAGCAGCTGGTCAGGCATCGACAGAGGCGCCGGCAGCGTGACCGGGCGGAAGCCATATTGCGGACGAAAGGCACGAGACATGTTCAGGCCACCCAACGATAAAGCCAGACTTCACCAACCATGGTCACACCACCGCGCCACAGCTCTACCCGCAGCTCCACCGGTCGGTCCTCCGGCAGGATCAGCGTCACATCGACCCGCATTCCGCCGGTCGCGTCATTCCTGTGGATCAGCGTGCCGGTCACGTCTCCGGCCGAGGCCGTGACCCGCGCCTCAAGCGCGCCCGGATCAGAGCCGAGCGCCGGATGCGCCTCATAATCAATCGCGAACATACGACCGGCTTCGAAGACCCGGTCCCCCTGACGGGACGCAATCACGCGGGCCTTTTCACCATCGACCGGCGGCGCGCCATCGGCCCAGTAAAGGCGATAAGCGAAGCGGTTCTCCGATCCGGCCTCCATCGGCGCCTCGGGGCGCCAGAAGGCGACGATATTGTCATAGATTTCCTTATCCGCCGGGATCTCGACCAGCACGACCGAGCCCCTGCCCCAGTCGCCTTTCGGTTCGACCCACAAAGACGGGCGGCGCTCATAATGCGCGGCAAAGTCATTATAGCTGCCCGGATCGCGCGCGCGCTGCATCAGGCCAAACCCGCGCGGGTTCTCATCGCTGAACCAGGATGTTTCGACCGATTTCGGGTTGTTGAGCGGGCGCCACAACAGATCGCCCGAACCGGTCGCGACCAGCAGCCCGTCGCTGTCATGCACGCCTTCGCGGAAATCATCAAAGGCGATCCGGTTCATATCATTGAACAGGAACATCGACGTCCCCGCCGCCAGACCCGTCGCCGTCAGCGTGACGCGCGGGAAAACGACGGCTTCGATATCCATCGTGGTCACATCGCCCTTGCGGATCGCGAATCGGTAAGCGCCGGTCAAAGACGGGCTGTCCATCAGCGCCCAGACCACCGCCTCTTCGTCATGCAGCTTGCCCTCTTCGATCCAGAAGCGGCGGAATTGCGGAAATTCTTCAGGTTGATCCGGCGCTGCGGTGTTCAGCGCGAAACCGCGTGCCGAAAGCCCGTATTGCTGACCTTTGGCCACCGCGCGGAAATAGGTCGCGCCCTGGAAAACGGCATATTCCTGGAAGGTGCCTTTGGTCTCGATCTCGCCCGTCAGGCGGAAGCCCGAAAACCCGGTACCGGTTTCGGGCAGTTCAGGGAAACGGTCGGTGCGGACAAAGAGATCGTAGTCGAACAGGATCTCGCGCGCTTCGCCCCGGGCGACGGCGAAAATCTCGACCGGGAAATGCTGGTACAGTCCAGCCACAAACATTTCGGCCCGGACCGGGCTGTCAGTCGCACCGTAAAGCGCATGTTTGCCATCGAACCAGATCTCGCGGATCTGGTCATAGGTCAGGCCCTTCCATTCCGGCGAGATCTCGGTCGGGGGGGCATAGGGCTGTTCGGCCATGGCGCGGGCCAGTGCCTCGACCATGCCATCGGCAAAGGGCTCGGCCGCACCGAGCTTCACGCCTTCGGGCGTGACGATCCCGCCTTCGGGCAGCTCTTCCGCCCGCCCTGCCCGCGGCAACACACCCGCCGCCGCCATGGCCAGCACGAGGCCAAGCGCGCCGCGCCGGTTCAGTGCGCCCGAGGTGAGGATATCGGAAACGGTCCTGGTCATGCCTTGGCTCCCTGAGACGGCACGACGCGGCCGGCCTCATGTATGTGCGGCGCCTGGGCCGGCACCGGATCCGGTGCTGCACCAGCGCTCATATGACGTTTCCAGCCCTGCCCCTTGAACCAGGCAGCGATACGCGCCGTCAGCCAGATCAGCAGGAGACCGGTGAAATTGATGGCCGGGGTCACGATCACGCCCGGGCCGAAAAGTTTGAGGAATGCGCCCAGCACCCGCGCCAGCACCATCGACACCGCGAAAACCGCAAGCGATTGCCGCCCGATATCGGTGACCATGCCAATAAGGCGCGGCCAGTCGGTGGCGAGGCCGCGCAGCCGCGCGCCCTTTTCGCCCGCCACTGCCCAGGCGAGATAGGCCAGCGCCAGGAAATGCACATAGCGCAGCAGACCAAAGCCGGTCTTGTCGTAAAGCAGGCGCCATTCATTGCGCCAGTCCTGCAGGATCGTGGATTTGCCGATCACCACATGCCAGGCGAAGGGCACGGTCAGGATCACGATGGCCAGCGCCAGGACCACCAGCTCACGCCGCAGGGGGGGCGCCGGGATCCAGCCGGACATCAGCGCGAAACCGGTAAAAAAGACCAGCTGCCAGGCAAAGGGGTTGAAGAACCATGGCCGTGTCGAATTGTTCACGAACCACCATTCCGCAGGCAGCCAGAGACTGCCTGTGGTGCCGCAAAGCCAAAGCACGACCGAGGCCGCCAGCGCGAGGCGCGGATCGATCCTTGCCAGCGCGATCATCACCGGAACCAGCGCCAGCAGCACCATATACATCGGCAGAATGTCGAAATAGTTCGGCACATAGGTCAGCGTCATCAGCCCGAAGAAATTCGACGCGGTGTTTTTCAGGAAGGGATAGAGGTTCAGCGAACCGACCTCATCGCGGGGAAAGGCCCCCGACATGTTCAGAGCGAGCATCGCGAAAACGGCGACGAGGAAGACGCCGATATGGACCCAATAGACCTGCCAGATGCGGTATAGAATACGCCCTGTCCCGATCAGCCAGCCGGCGCGGTGAAAGATAACGCCATAAGCCAGCGCCGAGGCCATGCCCGAGCAGAAGACGAAGATCTCGGTGGAATCCGAGAATCCGAACCGGCCCGGCATCCAGAGGGTCCAGGGGTTATCGGTGATATGGGCGATGAGGATGACGATCATCGCGAGGCCACGGAAAAAATCCAGCCTTATGTCGCGTTCACGCCGCTCACCGCCTTCGGCTCTGGCGGTCACTGGTTTGTCGCTCACGTCTCGCCTCTGAACCCTGTGCTGGCTGGCGGGCCTTGCGGATCAGGACGTCCTGACTGCCGGTTTCCGTCTTGCTGGGCGATCCTTACTGCCTCAGGACGCGAATCGAGTATTTCGCACCTGCAGCATTGGGATCATCGGGCGATTCGATACTGCTGTGACACATTTCCTTCAACTGATAAGTGTTTGAAAACACCGGTTCGTGCGGGAAAGCACGACCCCGGGGCACGTCTTTGTGCAGCTTTCCGCCGATGGGGTGGTTGCTGCCTCTGCAAAAAAGATGTGATGGAACCGTTTCCCGGGTCAGGTGCCGCAAAAAGTCACATAGCGCCCGAAACCCTGCGGCGCGGGCAGCATGTAATATTCTGCCTCGTCCCACGGTTTCTGCACCGCAGCCAGCAATGCGCGGAAGGGCACAAGATCGCCCTCTGTTGCAGCGGCGAGCGCCTCTTCGACCCGGTGATTGCGTGGGATCACTGCCGGATTGGCGGCCCGAAGCTTTGCCGCCGCGTCGGGCGCAAGCCGCGCCTGCCAGCGCGGCAGCCAGGCCTCCATCTTCGTGAAATCCTCGAACAGCGCTTTCAGCGGCACCGCATCGCCCTCGACCAGGGGTGCAAGGCGGCGGAAGGTCAGGGTCCAGTCTGCACCGGTCATCGCGGTCAGCAGATCGTCGATCAGCGCGCCATCCGCGTCATCTTCGCCCGAAAGCGCCAGTTTGCGCCGCATCACCCGCAGCCATTCGCGCCGGTAAAGCCCCGCGATCCCCTCAAGCCGGGTGTTCAGCAGCTCTACCCCCGCCGCCTCATCCTCCGCGATCAACGGAAGCAGGCATTCCGCCAGTCGCGCCAGGTTCCAGGCAAGGATCAGCGGCTGGTTGGCCCAGGCATAACGCCCCTGGCGGTCGATCGAGGAAAACACCGTGCCGGGGGCGTAATCTTCCATGAATGCACAGGGGCCATAATCGATGGTCTCGCCCGAGATCGCCATATTGTCGGTATTCATCACGCCATGGATGAAACCAAGCCCCATCCATTCGGCAATCAGCGCGGCCTGGCGGGCACAAACCTGATCGAAGAACGCCAGATAACGCTCTGACGTGTCTGGGATTTCCGGATAATGGCGGCGGATCGCGTAATCGGCGAGCGCGCGCAGCTTTTCGCCGTCACCGCGCGCGGCGAAATACTGGAAAGTGCCGACCCGGATATGGCTCGCCGCCACCCGCGCCAGAACCGCGCCGGGCACCAACGCGCCATCCCGCGCAATGCGTTCGCCCGTTGTCGTCACCGCCAGCGCCCTGGTCGTGGGAACGCCAAGCGCCGCCATCGCCTCGGATAGCAGATATTCGCGCAGCATTGGCCCAAGGGCTGCCTTGCCATCCGCACCCCGCGAAAACGGTGTGCGGCCTGAACCTTTCAGCTGCAGATCCCAAAGCCGCCCGTCCGGCCCCCGGATCTCACCCAGAAGATGCGCCCGCCCGTCGCCCAGAGCGGGGGAAAAGCCGCCGAACTGATGCCCGGCATAGGCCAGCGCCGCAGGATCCGCCCCTTCCGGCACGCCCCCCCCCGAAAACCATGCCGCGCCCTCGTCCCGCAACTCCTTCAGATCCAGACCCAGGGCCTCTGCCAGCGTTTCATTCAGCACGATCAGCGCAGGCGACGGCGCCGTATCCGGCATGTGGCGCAGGAATGTGCCCGGAAGCTCGGTCAGATAGCTGTGGTGAAGCTGCATCGCACGGTCCCCTTAAAATCCCATACAAAAGATAGGGGTTTGGCGGGCAATGAAAAAGGCCCCCTGAGGGGGCCTTTGACACGCCGGGACCGCGTCACGATCCCGGAACAAGTCGGGGCGATCAGCCGCCCATCTGGGCCGAAGCCGCAACGACAGCATCCGCCATCTGCTTGCACATATCGGCAATGCTGCTGCCCTGGGCTTCCGCCGCGGCCAGATCCTGCTCGACGCCACCGACCGAGAGCTTGCCCTCTTTGCCTTTGGCATAGGCTTCGTCGCCTTTGGTGGCATCGGTCGCTGCCGGAAGCAGCGCCATCATCTTGGTCTGGGCCTCGACAGCCGCGCCATCGGTGTGACCCTCGGCCTGGCAGTATTCCAGCAAACCAAGCTGATTGCGCGCCGCAGCCACGGCATCATCCATCGTTTGCGCCATCAGCGGCGCAGCAAAAAGAGAAGCCACCAGAGCGGCCGAAGACAGAACCAGAGACTTACGCATATCAAACTCCACAATTGGGATCATTGCTGCGGCACAAGACAGGCGTGCCACGCAAAGAGCAAGTTCTCATCGTGAAGCGCCCGCATCAAGGCAAGAACCTGCTGAAATTCAATATGAAACGGCGGGATTTCGCTACTTGACCAATTCCGGAGTGACGACCCGACGGGTGTGGAAATCGCTTTGACCAAGGAAATCGACAAAGGCCCGGAGCGCGGCCCCCATATTGCGCGAGCTGGGCCAGATCACACTCACCGGCAGTTCCGGCAGGCCGTAATTCGTCAGGATCGGCACCAGCCGCCCCGCCGCCAGATCCGCCGCAACCTGAAAGCCGACCGTCAGCGCGACCCCCTGCCCCTCCAGCGCCGCCGTGCGGATCATATCGCCGTTATTGGTCGAAAAAGCCGGCGTCACCTTCTGATGGATCACCTCATTGCCGCGACGGAACGGCCAGGTGCCGGCACTTTTCGTATTGGTGTAATAGAGAATGCGATGCTCGCTCAGATCGGCCGGCTCTGTCGGCGTGCCATGTTCGGCAAGATATTCCGGTGAGGCGACCAGCACCGTATCGACCTCGCACAGATGCCGGGCCCGCATGCTGCTGTCATCCAGCACCCCCACCCGGATGGTAGCATCAAACCCCGCCGCAACCGGATCAACACAGCCATCATCAAGCGAAAGATCCAGCCGGACATCGGGATAGGCTTCCATAAAGCGCATCACATGCGGGTTCAGAACCTGCAGCGTGAACGTGACCGGCGCGCCGATCCGCAGCTTGCCCGCCACCATTCCCACGCCCTGACGGACGGAATCATCGGCGTCATCCAGATGTTGCAGGATTTCGCGCACCTGTTCGAAATAGGAACGCCCCAGTTGAGTAGGGCTGAGCGAGCGGGTCGACCGGGTCAGGAGCTGCGCGCCAAGCCGCGCCTCAAGATCCGAGACATATTTGCTGACAAGACTGCGCGAGACCCCCATCCGCCTGGCAGCACCCGCAAAGCTGCCTTCCTCGATAATATGAACATAAGTACGCAGAACTGCCGTATCCATAACACATACCCGGTTTCCGGTGATTTATATGTGCAGGATTTAGGCATGCGAAGGTCTTCCGACAACCGGAGACCACGCGTCACATCTGTGCGGCAGAGCGCGAATTTCACATCAATGTTACTGTTAAATGACAGAAGAACATGCGCGGTGCAGATACCGGCCCTTTTCTGTCGTCTTACTTAAAAAAGGGACAGCCGCTGATGCAGCTGCCCCTTTTGCTATCCGGCCGCATTGCGTCCGGATCCTGGTTCAGCCACGGCCTTTGCTGGTGTCGCGCGGACCAGCCGGGATTTTGGTCACTTCAACCGGGGTGGAGCGTTCCAGACCCAGCTGATGCAGTTCTTTGCTGGATTTGATCTGGGCAGCCGGCACTTCAATGATTTCCGGAGCAGCGCGGGTGATTTTCGGAGCCGGCAGAGCGGCCAGAGCGAACTGGCTCGAAGCAGCGATGAGGGCGGCAGCGGTGGCGATGGTAGCGAAGCGTTTCATTTCATTGTCCTTTCGGGTTTTTCATGACGCTGTTTTGCGTCGGATGAGAGGGATATAGACCTGCACATCCGCTAACAGCAGGCCCGCTTTTTCGACATCTGTGTTCATATATGCTGATCAATGCCGCAGCGCAGAAGTTGCCCTGGCAGCGCGAGCCCTAGAGATCTGCGGGCCGGGAGACCGAAATCGTCATGCCTCTGTTACACAAATGCAGGATTGCCGTTACCGAACCCGCATATTCCGGCTGGCGAAGGCCGACTCGCCGGTCTGCACATCAGGAGTGATCCATGAACACCGTGAAACTCGCCGTCTCCGCCCTTGCGATGGCTGCTGCGGCCTCGGCCGCCTCTGCGCGCGACCAGATCCAGCTGTCGGGCTCGTCCACCGTTCTGCCCTATGCCACCATCGTCGCCGAGGCTTTCGGTGAGAATTTCGACCACCCGACCCCGGTTGTCGAAGGTGGTGGTTCGGGTGGCGGCCGCAAGAAACTCTGCGAAGGCGTTGGCGAAAACACCATCGATATCGCGAATTCGTCCTCGCGCATTTCGCAGTCGGATATCGACCTCTGCGCCAAAAACGGCGTGGCCGAGATCCTCGAAGTCCGCATCGGCTATGACGGCATCGTCTTTGCCTCGGCCGTGGACGGTCCGGAATTCGCTTTCGAGCCGGCTGACTGGTACAATGCGCTCGCCGCTCAGGTTGCCAAAGACGGCGCTCTGGTGGCCAACCCGAACAAAGCCTGGGCCGATGTGAAGGCCGATTTCCCGGCGCAAAACATCCTCGCCATGATCCCGGGCACCAAGCACGGCACCCGCGAAGTGTTCGACGTGAAAGTTCTGGAAGTCGGCTGCAAGGCCACCGGCGCCTATGACCTGTTCTTCGCCGCTGCCGAAGGCGACGACGATGCGAAGAAAAAAGCCGCTGTTTCGGGCTGCCACGCCCTGCGCACCGATGGCGTTTCGGTCGATATCGACGGCGACTATACCGAGACCCTCGCCCGCATCGACGCCGATAAGAACGCCATCGGCGTCTTCGGCCTGAGCTTCTACCAGAACAACACCGACAAACTGCGCGTCGCCACCATCGACGGTATCGTGCCTTCGGTGGAAACCATCGCGGCCGGCGAATACCCGATCTCGCGCCCGCTCTATATCTACGTCAAGAAAGCCCATTTCGGCGTGGTGCCTGGCCTGAAGGATTTCGTCCAGTTCTTCGTCTCGGATGAAGTGGCTGGCCCGGATGGCCCGCTCGCCGCTTACGGCCTCGTCTCGGATCCGGAACTGGCTGCGACCCAGGCTATGGTCGAGGCAGAAACCCCGATGGGCCCGCTGAACTGATCCCTGCCGGGACTGGTGACTTCACGAAAGACGAAAGGCGTCCGGAGAATATCCGGACGCCTTTTTCTGTCTTTCTGACGGTGCAAGGCGGCGCGGCCGCCCCCTCCCCCCGGGGCTGTGCGGATCAGAAGGAAGCCGGCCGTTCCTCCTGGCTTCTATCTTCCACCCGGAAGGGTCAGACCGGGATATTGTCGATCAGGCGCACGCCGTCGAGCCAGGCGGCGGCGAGCATCCGGCGCGGGCGTTTCGGGTCATCCGAGGGCATCAGCGTGCCGGCATCGCGCAATTCGATATATTCCACCCGCTCGAACCCGGCATTGCGCATGGTTTCCGCCGCCTCGCGGATCGCCATACGGTCGCTCTGGCCGTCACGGATTTCGTCGGCGGCGCGGCTGATCGCGGCATATAGCACAGGAGCGATGTTGCGGCCCGCCCCGGTCAGCTGGCGATTGCGTGAGGACATGGCGAGGCCATCCGCTTCGCGCACCGTCTCGCAACCCACGATCTGCACCGGCAGGTTGAGATCGGCCACCAGCCGCGTCACCACCTGCAATTGCTGCCAGTCCTTCTGACCGAAATAGCCGCGCTGCGCCTCGGTCATACCAAGAAGCTTGGTTACCACCGTCGCCACACCGTCGAAATGGCCCGGGCGCATACGTCCCTCAAGCGGCTCTGACACACCACCAACCGAGACCGTGGTGATAAAACCATCGGGATAGACCTCATCGACATCCGGCGCAAAGACCACATCCACCGGTACCGATTTCAAAAGCGCCGCATCGGAGTCCAGCGTGCGGGGGTAGCGGCTCAGATCGTCAGGATTATTGAACTGGCGCGGGTTGACGAAGATCGTGGTGATCACGCGCTCGCATTCCAGCCGCGCCCGCCGCGCAAGCGAAAGATGGCCCTCATGCAAAGCGCCCATCGTTGGCACCACGCCGGTCATATCGCCAGCCGACCGCCAGGCCCGCACACGTTGGCGCAGCTCGGCTACAGTATGAATGATTTCAGTCATTTGGAGGTTTTTGGTCCTGGCATAGTGTCAGCAAAGGAATGGTCAGGGCCAGGAAAGGCGCGTGCGCGCACCTCGGCGGCATAGGTCGCGATGGCCTGATCGGCAGCCTCGCCCAGATTGCCATAGCGCTTGACGAATTTCGGGCGGAATTCGGTGAAAAGCCCCAGCATATCATCGACTACCAGAACCTGGCCGTCACAATCGACGCCCGCACCGATCCCGATGGTCGGGATCGCAAGTGCCCCGGTGATCTGCGCCGCGAGCCCTGCGGGCACCTTTTCCAGCACCACCGAATAGGCGCCCGCCGCCTCGACGGCCCGGGCGTCGGCCATCACCTTCTCGGCCTCACCGTCACGCCCGACGACCTTATAGCCGCCCAGCGTATTCACCGATTGCGGCGTCAGCCCGATATGCGCCATCACCGGCACGCCGCGCGCGGTCAGGAACGCAATCGTTTCCGCCATATGCGCGCCGCCTTCAAGCTTGACCGAGGTCGCACCGGTCTCGGCCATCAGCCGACCCGCATTGCGAAAGGCCTGGGCCGGGCTTTCCTCATAAGACCCGAAGGGCATATCGATCACCACCATCGCCTTTGACGCGCCCCGGACCACGGCGCGACCATGCAGGATCATCATCTCCATCGTCACGCCAATGGTCGAGGGCAGTCCGTGGATCACCATGCCAAGGCTGTCGCCCACCAGGATCACATCGCAATGCGGATCAACCAGCCGCGCAACCGGCGTCGTATAGGCGGTGAGGGTGACAATCGGCGCCCCCCCTTTCATGGCCCTGATATCGGGCGGCAGAACCGCCCTGGCGGAGGAAGTGGCGCTCATGGGCGATGCAGGTCCCGGGCTTCGTTAACAAATTGTGCAGCATAAGGGCATAGCGCTGCAACTTGTGCAAGAATTAAGCGCCGCAGTGCAGCACCTGGCTTTTGCCCCTCCGGCTGCCCCCTCTTGACGCCGTGGCGCCTCCCGGCGCCAATGGGCCAAACCGGTTCGCCAGGGCTTATGCCCCGTGCAGCCCCTTTCAGCCACGGAGCAATTTATGACCCATCCCCTGATCCTGCGCGTCACCCGTGACGGCATCACGCCCGAGACGGACCGCCCTTCGCCCGAAAAGGTGATCGCGGGCGATCCGGTCCATACGACCTGGAGCCTTGAGGAAAAAGAGGGGCTTTATTCCGGCCTCTGGCAGGCGACCAAAGGCAAGTGGAAGGTCTCTTATGATGAATGGGAATATGTCTATATCCATGAGGGCCATTCGGTGGTGACCGACCAGAATGGCGCTGAAACCCATCTGAAAGCGGGCGACAGTTTCATCATCCGCCCTGGTTATGCCGGTACCTGGGAGGTGATCGAGACCACGCTCAAAGATTATGTGATCGTCGCCTGAACACCGCCTGAGGCCCCGAAAGGACCCCGGTCAATTCCCCGAAACCGAGGCGCAATGATCAGGGGAAAGCCGCGATCACGGCAGACGCAAAACTCCCGTCACATGAAAAAACCGCGCCATGTTCTGGCGCGGTTTTCATCAGGTCAGGGCGAAGGCGCTCAGCCAGCGGCGGCTTCGGTCTCTGGCAGCGGGCAATCCTCGGGCGCGATCTTCTTGCGCTTGCACTGCTTCAGACGCTTTGCCTCGGCCTTTTCAGCCGCCACGCGGGCATCGGCCTCAGCTTTGGCAATGGCCGCCTCATCCGCCGCCTTCTTCGCGATATTCGCCTCGGTCTCCGGCACGGCACGGCCAAAGGCGTCATCCATATAGGGCCCCTCAAGCGCGACACTCTCGGCCTCGCTGCGGACCTTCACATGGGTGCCATTGCCGGCGCGGGTGTAAAGATCCATCACATCCTGGTTGTAAAGACGGATGCAGCCCGCGCTGGTCGCCAGCCCGACCGACGCATTGTCGATGGTGCCATGGATGCGGAACATGGTGTCACGGCCGCCGCGATAAAGGTAAAGCGCGCGCGAACCCAGCGGGTTTTCAAGCCCTCCCGGCAGACCGCCGGCATATTCCGCGTAAAGATCGGGGCGGGTGCGGATCATATTGGCGGTCGGCGTCCAGGACGGCCATTCCGCCTTGCGCCCGATATAGCCATTGCCACGGAACGAGGTTCCCTCGCGGCCCACCGCGATGGCATAGCGCACCGCGCGCCCGTCGGGCAGCACCCAGTAGAGCTTGCGTGAATAGACATCGACCACGATAGAGCCGGGCGCATCATCGCCGTTATAGGCCACCTCTGCGCGGCGATGGTCCTCCATCAGATATTTCGGCGCAACGGCCGGAATATGGATCTTGCCGTCATCCACGGCCTCGTAGCCGGCGACCACGCCCGGCGTCTCTTCGATATGAGGTTTCGCGCCACAGGCAGCAAGGGCGGAAAGGGCAAGCACGGCAACAAGGCGGGGCAGTGTGAAAATCACGAAGGTCATCCCGGTGTGGTGAAAACGACTCAGGACGGCCGCCGCCGTCCCGCATAGAGTCCATGCGCCACGCCCTCTGCGCCACGTCAAGTCCCGAAGGGCCGCGCGCGTCGATTCAGGTGCCAGACGGGCCAATGCACGGGTTAAGTGTTGCGACTGTGGCAACAAATCAGACATCGCCCCGCGGCGGGCTTCGCCCGGCCCGGACGGGGTGGCGCAGGCGCAGGCACTGGATCAATGGCAGAAATGCGGGCAGTCTGCGCCTGGAACAGGGCAGAGCAGGCGATGCGGAAGGGATGCGGCAGATGCGGCCAGGACCAGGCAATCTGATCACCGATGTCGCGGGGTTTCGGGTCGGCAATGCCTCGGATCCGGTGCTGCATTCGGGTGTTACCGTCCTGACGGCTGACCGCCCCTTCACGGCGGCGGTACATGTGATGGGAGGCGCCCCGGGCAGCCGCGAGACCGATCTTCTGGCGCCCGACCGGCTGGTGAGCGAGGTGGATGCGCTGGTGCTATCCGGCGGGTCGGCCTTTGGCCTTGATGCCTGTTCCGGCGTGATGGCGGGGCTGCGCGCGATGGGCCGTGGCTATGCGGTGGGCGAGCAGCGGGTGCCGATCGTGTCGGGTGCCATCCTCTTCGACCTGCTCAATGGCGGCGACAAAGCCTGGGCCAAAGAGGCGGTGACCAGCCCCTACCCTGCCCTGGGTCGTGCCGCACTGGAGGCGGCGGCGGTGGATTTCACGCTCGGCAGCGTCGGGGCCGGCACCGGGGCAATGACCGGCACGCTGAAGGGCGGGCTTGGCTCGGCCTCGGCCCTGTTGCCCTCGGGGATCACGGTCGGCGCGCTGGTCGCGGTCAATGCGCTTGGTCAGGTGACGGCGGGCGATGGCCCCTGGTTTCTCGCAGCCCCGTTCGAAGAGGGGGCCGAATTCGGCGGCCTCGGGCCCGCCCCCGCGCTGCCCGCAGCGGCAGCCCCCCTGCCGATGAAGCGGATGGGCGAGGCCACCACCATCGCCATTGTCGCCACCGACGCCACATTGACCAAAGCCGAGGCGCATCGGGTCGCGGTGGCGGCACATGATGGCATGGCGCGGGCGATCTGCCCGTCGCACACATTGATCGACGGAGATCTGGTCTTCGCAGCCGCGAGCGGGGCACGGGACTTGCATGATCCGCTGACCGATCTGTTCCAGATCGGCCATTCGGCGGCAGTCTGCCTGTCGCGCGCCATTGCCCACGCGGTCTGGCTCGCCAGCCCTCAGCGCGGCGATCTGCAACCCTGCTGGTCTGAACGGTTCGGTCGGAAGGGTTAGTCGCGTCGGGGCAAGTGCGTCAGCCCCAGCGGCCCAGCGCCTCTTCATCGCTGTCTCTGGCGGCAACCCATTCGGCGCCCCCGGCGGTGAAGGCCTTTTTCCAGAACGGCGCGCGCGATTTGAGATAATCCATCAGGAACTCCGCCGCCTCGAAAGCCTCACGACGATGGCGGGCGGCGGTGGCGACCATCATGATCGCCTCGCCGGGAACCAGCCGCCCGAAACGGTGGATCACCAGTGTCGCGGTAAGCGCCCAGCGGCGCGCGGCCTCTTCGGCAATGGCCTGGATCGCGACGGCGGTCATCGCAGGATAATGTTCGATTTCAAGTGCTTCGAGCGTACCGCCCTCATCGCGCACGATGCCGGAAAAGCTGACCACCGCGCCAGCCGGACCGGCGGCAGAGGTAAAGCGGTTCAGCTCTGCCCCCTGGTCAAACGCCGCCGCCTGCACCCGGATCTCTGGCGCGTTCACGGCTCAGCCCCCGGTCATTGGCGGGAAGAATGCCACTTCCCGCACCCCTGCAAGCGGGGCTTCAAAATCCGCCAGTTCCTGATCAAGTGCCACCCGCAGGCTGGTCAGATCGGCAAAGGCCAGAGCATAGGCCTCGCCGCGCAGCGCCAGCTCCTGCACGAGATCGGCGACCGTTGCCGCCCCGGTCTCGACCCTCTCGCGCGGCAGACCGATCTTTTCGCGCAGCCATGCGAAATAGAGGATCTCGATCATGGATCATCCCGCAGATATGGTCTTGATTTCGCGAAATATTCCCAGCCAGTGAAGGCGGTGAGGATGGCCGCGATCCAGATCAGCACAAGGCCGACGGAATTGGCATAAGAAGCGCAGTTTTGGGTGACGCAGGCCCGGATCGGATCGGCCGTACCGGCACGGACAGCATCGACATATTGCTCGACCGTCATGCCGCGCGCCGCGATTCCGTTGACGTAATCGAGCCCCGTCCCAAGGAAAAGCGCTGCAATCGCAACCATTTGCGCTGTGGTTTTCCATTTGGCGAGCTGTGTCACACGCAGCGTGCCGGCTTTTGCCCCAATAAACTCGCGAAGCCCCGAGACAAAAACCTCACGGAAGAGGATCACGGTGGCGGGCAGGATCAGCCAGGGGTTCATGCCGTTATAGCCGGTCAGAACCATGATCGCGATCACCACCATGGCCTTATCGGCAATCGGATCCAGCATGGCCCCGAATTTGGATTCCTGTTTCCACAACCGCGCAAGATAGCCGTCGAAATAGTCGGTCACCGCCGCGCCAATGAAAAGCGCGAGCGCCAGCCAGTCGGCCCATGGCCTGTGGAAATAGAGAAACAACACAGCTACGCCGGGAGCCGCGAGCAGCCGCATGAAAGTGAGGGTATTTGGGATCGTCCAGCGCATGCCGCCATTCGTAGCCGAGGCTTCGGCCTCTGGAAAGGGGGACAAAGGATTTGACAAAGACCTTGCCCGACAGGGTGACCTTTATACCGCTGTCGACCGCCTGTTATCGCATACAGGCCAGACCTCTTTGCCGGCCGCCCGTTAGGAACAGGAGAAATGCGTCGTATTTTTTCCGGATGCAGGCCGAAGCCGCTTTCTGATCCGGGTGAATCTGCGGCAGCTGAAATCCGCCTACCGGTTCTGACCTGTACATAACGGTTACCTCCTGCTGCCGGACGGTACCAGCACCAGTCTGGTGCCCGTGATGGCTGGCGTCAGCTGCGGCAGAGGCCTTGCCTTCTCACTGCCTCACCATTTCGACGCGGGCGGGATCTGGCGCGGCCCGCTGTCAGCCAGGTGATCCCGATGTCGCCAGAGACTCCACAAAAGCCTCCGCTTTCAGAAAGCCCTTCCTGCTGCCGGGAAACGGACAGGTATCCCCTCGCCGGTTCCCTCAGCTCGCAGCCAGGGTCTTGCTGCGCTCAGGCGCGCGCAGCAGGGTCAGCGCCTGATCAATCGCGGCAGAGCGATCCATCAATGCCTTCAGGCTTTCCGAGACCGACGCCTGCACCTCGTCAATACGATCAATTGTGGCAGTCAGCGCGGTCTGGCTGTCCTGGGTCTTGCGGCTTTCCACCCGGGCCAGAATGCGGATCGTATCAAGGCCCAGGATCATCCGCCTGAGATCCATACTGGCCTCATTGAGGATCCCCGCCAGCTTGCCGGCCTCTTTCAGGGAAACCTGGGCCGAAGTACGGGAATCGCGGATCACCCCTTCCAGAACCTTGCCTTCGACCCGTCGCTCTTCGCCGTCTTTTTCGCGTTCAACCCTTTCGCCATTATTGTAGATCTCGACCAGCTCGCCCTGGAGCCGCGAGGTTCCGGCAAGGATCAGACTTCGGCGCACGGCGCTGGCCATCTGTCCGCAAAGATTGCCCTTGCCCGATACGAATTCCGAAAGCCGGCGCGAGATCTCTTCCGAGGAATTCTTGTAATTCACCGAAATCTGGCTGATCGGCCCGCCCTGGGGTTCCAGCCGGGCCGCAACCAGCCGCATATTCACCGGCAGCAGCACCAGATCGGAAAACTGCGACACCAGCCGCGCCTGTTCCGATAGTGTCTCGACAAGAAGGCTCAGGAGCGAGGCCAGCGTCTCGGTGCTGCGATCCACCGGCCGTTTCAGCTGCATATCCCGCGACCGGATTTCTGTCGCCAGCGCCTGGGCCGCAAAGGCATCATAGCTGGGGAACCCCAGCTCTGCGAGCCGGGCCAGCAGGATCTGCGACGAGGCCTCGGGCGTCAGTCCCTCGCTTTGTTCGCGCTCGCGTAACCCGGCATATTCCGACCGGGTCTTTTCAAAAATCGGGCTTGAGGGGCGTAACCTCACCGAAAAGAACCCCCCTTCGCAGGGCATTGCAGCCGCGAGGACCCAGTAATAGCCGCCATCCGCCTTGCGGTTTTTGACATAGCCGACCGCGGGCTCGCCCGCTTTCAGCATCTGCCAGAACAGGTAGAAGAACCCTTTCGGCATATCAGGATGGCGAATAACCCGGTGCGGCGCCCCGATCAGATCGGCCCAGGGGATCCCGGCCATGCGTCGGAACACGGAATTCCCCGACCGGATCAGCCCGCGCGGACAGGTGCGCGAATAGATCAGCTCGGAAAAGGCGAACTCAGCCTCACAATTATCGGTCAGCTCGGTCGGGCGGGTCACATTGGCACCTGTCGATCAGAATCACCCTATGTTGCCGCCAGAGGTTTAAGGACTCCTTGCCAGCCGCCTCAGCTGCTTTCGCCCTCGCGCTGGCCCGGTCCCATACCCATACCACCGCCCCCTATGCCACCGCCGCCGCCCATACCGCCGCCACCTCCACCAGAGCCGCCGCCATCTCCGCCGCGCCCTCCGGATTTGCCCGCCGCAGCACCGCCCCGTGTCGGACCCTGAGCCGGGATCACCACATCAGCCGGCACCGGCTCCAGATCCAGCGCCGCGCGGATATAGGCGCGCAGGGAAATGACCAGCTCCGCCGTCGGCACCGGCCGCCCTGCCGCCATATCGGCCGCGGCCGCCGCAGCAAGCCGCACCTGTTCCTTTGTCCCGAGCAGGATGATATCCGACAGCGCCGCCTCCACCGCATCGCGCACCACCCGTGTCCGCTCCAGCCGGCTGGCTGACGAGTTGATCACTTCTGCCTCGGCGCCCTCGGCTTCCAGCCGGGCCCGCAGGTCACGCAAATGGGTCGGATCGACCGTCAGCGTGCCCGTAAATGATCCGCCCAGCACCTTGTAAGCCGCGATCAGCACTTTCAGCCGCTCATTGATCTGACGGTTCATCCGCTGCTGACGCTGCTGAATCGTCAGCATCATGACAATGCGGATCCCCACACCGATCAGCGTCACCAGCAGCAAACTGGCAACCGTCGCCAGCAATGTCTGCCATGAGGTGAAATCCAGAAACCGCATATTGCCCCCTGCTGCCTGAAGATCCGCTCATTTTCTGCCAGAAAGTACCCCGCGGGGATCCGGGAGAACGAAGCCCCCGGCGTCAGGCCCCTACTCGCGATGGAAGAAATTATAGACCGTCTCGGCCATCGCCTCGGAAATCCCCTCGACCGCCATCAGATCCGGCAGGGCCGCCCGACTGACCGCCCTGGCCGAGCCGAAATGCGCCAGCAGGGCGCGTTTGCGCGCGGCCCCTACACCCGGGATCTCGTCGAGCGGCGTTGCACTGACCACTTTCGCGCGTTTCGCCCGATGCGCGCCATTGGCCCAGCGATGCGCCTCATCACGCAGGCGCTGAATGAAATAAAGCACCGGGTCATTGCGTTGCAGCGCGAAGGGACGCTGGCCCTTGCGGTGGAATTCTTCCTTGCCGTGATCGCGGTCAATGCCCTTCGCGACCCCGATCACCTGCATATCCTCGATCCCGAGATCGGCAAGGATCTCTTCGACCGCCGAAATCTGCCCGGCGCCGCCGTCGATCAGCAGGAGATCCGGCCAGGCATCGGACTGGCGGTCCGGGTCTTCGCGCACCAGCCGTTCAAACCGCCGCGTCATCACCTCTCGCATCATGCCGAAATCGTCACCGGCCGCGCCCGCCGCGCCCTTGATATTGAACTTGCGATATTGCGATTTCAGAAAGCCCTCCGGCCCCGCCACCACCATACCGCCAATCGGATGTGCGCCCTGGATATGGGCGTTGTCATAGATTTCGATGCGGTCCGGCGGGCCTTCCAGCCCGAATGCCTCTGCCAGACCGTCAAGCAACCGCCGTTGCGTCGCCGATTCCGACATCCGCCGCGCAAGGCTTTCGCGGGCATTCCTCGCGGCATTCTCGACCAGCTCGGCCTTCTCGCCCCGCTGCGGCACCGCAAGCTCGACCTTATGGCCGGCGCGCTCACTCAGCGCCGCGCTGACCAGATCCGGGTCCTCCGGCGCATGTGACAGCAACACAAGGCGCGGCGGCTCCTTATTGTCGTAAAACTGCGTCAGGAAGGCCTCGAGGATCTCGGCCTCCTCGGCCCCCGAGCCGGTTTTCGGGTAGAAATCCTGATTGCCCCAGGACTGATTCGCGCGGATGAAAAACACCTGCACACAGGCCTGGCCATGATCGAGATGCAGCGCCACGATATCCGCCTCAGAGACCGTGCGCGGATTGATCCCCTGCGAAGACTGCACCGCCGTCAGCGCCTGGATCCGGTCGCGCAGCGCCGCCGCGCGTTCGAATTCCAGCTCGTCCGAGGCTTTTTGCATCTGCGCCGCCAGTTCGGCCTGGATGGTCGAGGATTTCCCCGACAGGAAGCGCCCGGCATCCTGCACCAGCGCGTCATATTCCGCCTCTGACACCTTGCCCACGCAGGGCGCGGCACAGCGTTTGATCTGATATTGCAGGCAGGGCCGCGTCCGGCTGGCGAAAACGCTGTCGGTACAGTTCCGCAGCAGGAACACTTTCTGCAACTGGTTCAGGGTCCGGTTCACCGCGCCCGCGCTCGCAAACGGCCCGAAATAGCTGCCCTTTTCCTTCCGCGCGCCGCGGTGCTTTTTCAGCTGCGGGAAATCATGCGCGCCGCCGATCAGGATATAGGGGAACGACTTGTCGTCCCGCATCAGCACATTGTAGCGCGGCTTCAGCTGCTTGATCAGGTTCTGTTCCAGCAGCAAAGCCTCGACCTCGGTGCGGGTCGTCAGGAACATCATCGAATGCGTTTCCGCGATCATGCGCTGGATACGGTTCGAATTGCCGGTCGGGCGCGCATAATTCGACACCCGCGCTTTCAGATTACGCGCCTTGCCGACGTAAAGCACCTCGGAGGCGGCATTGAGCATGCGGTACACCCCCGGGCTGCCGTCAAGCAGCCGCAGATAGTCCTGGATCACCTCATATCCGCTGCGTGTCGCTGTGCTCATGGCCTGCCCCGTGGCGCATCCGCTGACATATCCGTTGCCGTCAAAAGACAAATGCAGAAGGTCACGATTCTGCCTCCGCGCTGCAATGAACCAGAGCCAGGAGCAAGAGGGAAGAAGTCCACCGTTTCTGTGGATAAGTATGAGGAGAAACTTTCGTGAAGCCGGAATTTTCCTTGTTTTCGGCAGGCCTCACCGGTTTGCCTAATTTTTGGGCATTTTCATAAAGCATTGAAAAACAGGAGAATATTTTCTCACTTACGTCAAGGCGTTGAGAAATCAGGCCTTTTCGTAACAGGCTTGTGAAGAAAGGGGCGAAAGTGGACAAGTTAACGCCCCTGACCCGGCCGGAACGCGCCCTGGCCCCGGGCGCCGAAGTGCTGACCGGCATCGACCGCGATCATCTGGCCGGTCACGGCAGGGCTCTCGGTCAGGTAGCCAAGCGCGGAAGTGATGTCGTCCAGACCGACACCGCGCTGCAAAATCGTGCCGCTGCGTTCAGCGCCATAATCGGCCTCGGACTGGCTTTCTGCGATCAGGGTCGGCCCCGGCCCGATGGCATTGACGCGGATATCGGGCGCAAGCTCCTGCGCCGCCGTTTGCGTCAGCGCCCAGAGGCCCATCTTGGCAATCGTATAGGTCGAGAAATCCGGTCCGGGCGCCAGAACGCGCTGGTCGATCATATTGATCACCATCCCCTGCGCCAGCCGCTCGCCCATAGCATCGGTCAGCGCAGGCGGGCATTGGCGGGCAAAGCCCTGGATCAGCAGATAGGGCGCGCGCAGGTTCGATCCGATATGGCGATCCCAGCTGTCACGGGTGGCAGAGCGGATCGTGTCCGGCTCGAATATCGAGGCATTATTCACCAGAAGTGTCAGCGGCCCAAGCGCGGCCACCGCCTGCGGGATCAGCGCCTCGCAGGCGGCCTCATCCAGCAGATCGGCCTTTAAGGCCACCGCGCGCCGGCCAAGCGCGGTGATCCCGGCCACCACCTCCGCCGCCGCCGTCCCGGACTTCTGGTAATGCACCGCCACATCCCAGCCGCGACCGGCCAGGTACAGCGCCATCGCACGGCCAAGCCTGCGCCCGGCCCCGGTGACCAGCGCCGTCTTCACTTCTTCCCCTTGCGGCAGTCACAGGGCGAGCGCCCCAGCAACGGCCGGCCACAATGCCCGCATTTTGCGGCCTTTGCCGGGCGCCCGCGCAGCATCCGCGCATCGGGGAACAGGATCTTGCCGATCATCCCGACAAGAGCCATGGCGCAGAGAAAGATGAGGATGATTTTCCACACCATGTCAGAGCCCGTAACGTGCAAACATCGCGCGCTCCTCTGCGGCAGCCAGCGCCGCCTCGCCAAGGTTGAGGCCGAAACGGCTGAGCAGCCCGCGTTTGCGGGTGGTCACCGGAAGCAGGCGGACCTTGTCGCCGTAAATCTCGCGCAGCTTCGGTTTCAGATGCGCAACGCCATCGACAAGGCCCAGATCCACCGCCTGCTGGCCCAGCCAGATATCGGCGTTGAAGAGATCGGCCCCGGCCTCCAGCCTTGCCCCGCGCCGCGCCTTCACATGCGCGATGAAATTCTGGTGCAGCGGCGTCAGCAGCGCGCGGATGCGGGCGACATCCTCCTCGCTCTGGGGCCGGAACGGGTCGGCGAAGCTCTTCGACGTGCCGGCCGTATGGACCCGGCGTTCGATCCCGTGGCGGGCGATCAGATCGGTTAGGCCAAAGCCCGCCATGATCACCCCGATCGAGCCGATGGTCGAGCTTGCATCGACCCAGATATCATCGGCGGCGGTCGCCAGCCAATAGCCGCCCGAAGCCGCCACATCCTCGACAAAGGCATGGACGGGGATCTTCTTTTCATCGGCGAGCCGCCGGACCCGCGCCGCGATCAGGCTTGATTGCACCGGCGAGCCGCCGGGCGAATTGATCGCCAGCGCCACAGCCGCAGGTTTGCCGCGCGAAAAGGCGCGCTCGATTGCCAGAGCAAGGCCGGCATCATTCAGCGCCCTGCCCCCCTGGCCGATCTGGCCCTCAAGACGGATCACCGGAACCAGCGGCGGCTTTTTCAGAAAGGGGATGAATTTTCGCATGAACCAGAGCTAAGGCCTCTGCCCCTTCGCGGCAAGTCCCCCACCGCCTGCGCATGGCTTTGCGCCCCTTTGCGCTGCGGGCTTTGCGCGGTCCGGTGCTGTCAGATGTCAACCTGCGGTATCCAGGCCGCAATTATGCACATCATTCAGCGCGTCTGACGGGTCTTTCAGGGCCACATAGCTTGAAGCAAAGCCCCGATCCGGCTAATCAGAAGTCCAGCCAGAGGATATCATGCGCATTCTGATCACCAATGACGACGGCATCAACGCCCAGGGGCTTGAAGTGCTGTACGAGATCGCAACCGAAATCGCCGGACCGGGCGGTGAGGTCTGGACCGTTGCCCCCGCTTTCGAGCAATCGGGCGTCGGCCATTGCATCAGCTACAACAAGCCCATGGCCATCGCGAAACTCGGCCATCGCCGCTATGCGGCCGAGGGCAGCCCCGCCGATTGCGTGCTGGCGGCGATCTATGATGTGCTTCAGGGCGCAAAACCCGATCTGGTGCTGTCGGGCGTCAATCGCGGCAATAACTCGGCCGAGAATGTGCTTTATTCCGGCACTATCGGCGCCGCAATGGAAGGCGCGCTGCAGGGCATTCCCGCCGTTGCGCTGTCGCAATATATGGGACCCGAGACGGATGGTCTGTCTGACCAGTTCGAAAGCGCGCGCGTTCATGGCGCCGGGATTATCCGCCGCCTGCTGGAAAATGGCATCTGGACCGAAGATGATTACCGCATCTTCTATAATGTGAATTTCCCGCCGCTGCCCGCAGCTCAGACCAGGCCCCTGCGCGTGGCCGCCCAGGGCTTCCGCCGCGATACGTCTTTCTCGGCCGAAGGTCAGGTCTCGCCCAATGGGCGCCGGTTCCTCTGGATCAAGGGCGGGCCGCAGCACAGCCCCACCCTTCCCGGAACCGATGCCGAGGTGAACCTCGCAGGTCATATCTCGGTCACGCCTTTGCGCGCCGATCTGACCGCCCATGACCTGCTCGCCGATCTGGCGGCGCGCCTCGGATGAGCGCATGGCAGCCGGAGGATACCGAGGACGAGGCCTCCGGCTGCCATGCCGAACGAAAAATGCGTTTTCTCTTTGCCTTGCGCTCGCATGGGGTGACCGACAGCCGCGTGCTTTCGGCCATGGAAAAGGTGGATCGCGGCCGCTTTGTGAAAGGCGTCTTTGCCGCGCGCGCCTATGATGACATGCCGCTGCCGATCTCTTGCGGCCAGACGATCTCGCAGCCCTCGGTGGTGGGGCTGATGACCCAGGCCCTCCAGGTCGGCCCTCGCGATACCGTGCTCGAAATCGGCACCGGCTCGGGCTATCAGGCCGCGATCCTGTCTTCGCTGGCGCGAAGGGTCTATACGGTCGACCGCTGGCGCCGCCTCTCGCGCGAGGCTCAGGAGATTTTCGCATCCATGGGCCTGACCAATGTGACGGCGCTGGCGCGGGACGGGTCTTTCGGCCTGCCCGATCAGGCGCCGTTCGACCGCATTCTTGTGACGGCCGCCGCCGAAGACCCGCCGGGACCGCTGCTCGCGCAGCTGAAACCCGGGGGCATCATGGTGCTGCCGGTCGGGCAATCCGATACGGTGCAGCAGCTGATCCGGGTGAAACGGCTGCCAAATGGCTTTGATTACGAGGAACTTCGCCCGGTGCGGTTTGTCCCTCTGGTCGAAGGGCTCGGGAATGAGTAGAATCACCTGAAACAGGCAGAACCGGGGGCAAATCCCGGAAGAATGAGGCGAAAAGGCAAAAGGCGGAGCAGATGACCCAGATTTCCCATGATCCCGTGAGGCGCAGCGTTTTGCCAGGCCAAGGCAGGGGACGGTCGAGGCTGGGGCTGGTTCTCATGTCCTGTGCCACGATGGCGCTGACAGGCTGCGTGAACAACAATAATTTCGACTGGGATCTGCGCGGCGGCCCCGGCGGGACTTCGGAAGAGGCGCGCCAGGCGACAGCTTCGCGCCCGGTCCCCGATGGCAATGGCGTGCTGTCATATCCTGGCTATCAGATGGCCCAGGCGCGGCGCGGCGAAACGGTCGCCACCATGTCCTCGCGGCTGGGGCTGAGTGCAACCGATGTGGCGCGCACCAACTCGCTGCAGATCAACGATCCGCTGCGCGAGGGCGAGCTTTTGCTGCTCCCCGGCCGGGTCGCCGCGGCGCCGCAGCCGATGGTCGCAACTGCCCCGGTCGATATCACCGCAGGCGCAACGGCGGCGCTTGACCGGGTGGAAAGCTCGGCCCTGCCGCCTCCCGCCAGCACGAAACCGGCGGCCGTGACCACGCCGGGCGGCGGCAAAGAGCCGACCCGCCACACGGTGAAACGCGGCGAGACGGCCTTCATCATCGCGCGCGCCTATAATGTTTCGGCGAAATCGCTGGCAGAATGGAACGGGCTGGGATCGGATATGGCGATCCGCGAAGGTCAGACACTGATCATCCCGGTCGCAACCGGCGCCGCCCCGAATCCCGAGCCGAAACCCTCGGCACCGGGCTCGGGAAGCGCGACCCCGGTGCCGCCCTCGGCCTCGAAACCCCTGCCCGATGAGAAGACGACGCCGACCGGCACGAAACCCGCAGGCACTCCTTCCTCACCCGATATGGGGGCAAGCCGCACCGGCGCTTCGGCCTCGCGCATGACGATGCCGGCCTCGGGCAGCATCGTCAAAGGCTATGACAGAAAGTCGAACCAGGGCATCAATATCGGCGCGGCAGCCGGCTCGGCGGTCAAGGCCGCAGATGGCGGCACAGTGGCCGCGATCACCCGCGATACCGAACAGGTGCAGATCGTGGTGATCCGGCATTCGAACGGGCTGATGACGGTCTATGCCGGGGTCGACCAGCTGAAGGTGAAAAAGGGCGACTCTGTCAGCCGCGGACAGCAGATCGGTGTGGTGCGTTCGGGCAACCCGTCCTTCCTGCATTTCGAGGTCCGCAAAGGCGTCGACAGCCTGGATCCGATGCCCTATCTCCAGTGACACCTGCGGAAGGGGGCGCTGCCCCCGTCTGCTGACGCAGCCCCCCCGGGATATTTAGAGACAGATGAAAAGACGAAGAGCGGATTTCATCTGTCTCTTAAATATCCCCGCCGGAGGCATCTGAAGCCTGCCAGACGCGCCGGCATCAGAGCTTTGACACCAGCACCTTGTCAATCCTGAGCCCGTCGAGATCCACGACCTCGAAGCTTAGGGCCACGCCATCCGGAGCCTGAAGGGCAAAACGCTCGCCAAGACCCGCCATATGGCCGAGCTGGTGCAGGACCAGACCCGCCACGGTGTCATATTCGCCGGCCGCATCGCGCGGCAGCCCCATACGGTCACAAAATTCATCGGCTGGCATCCAGCCTGCCACCAGGAGCGATCCGTCGGCCCGCTCGAAGACCGGCGGCTCGCGCGGGTCCGCCCCGGCCTCGGCGCCGGTGATCGCCTGCAACAGGTCGCTTTGCGTGATCAGCCCTTCGAAATTGCCATATTCGTCATAGACCAGCGCCAGGTGCTCGCCCGCCCGTTGCAGCACAGCGACCACATCCAGTGCCTCCATCCGGTCCGAGATCACCGGCACATTGCGCAAAAGCCTGCGCAAATCCGGCAGGTCGCCCCGCGCCAATACCCCATAGAGATCCGTGAGCCGGATCACCCCCAGCACATCCCCCGCCGCATCGGCGACAGGGATACGGCTCTGGCCGATCTCACTGACCCGCGCTGCCACCTCATCGGGTTCCAGATCCACCGGCAGCGTCGTCACCTCCTGGCGCGGCGTCATCAGCGCGCGTGCGGTGCGATCGGACAGCCGCATCACACCCGAGATCATATTGCG
Organism: Rhodobacter sp. 24-YEA-8; assembly: GCF_900105075.1. Classification (NCBI taxonomy): domain Bacteria; kingdom Pseudomonadati; phylum Pseudomonadota; class Alphaproteobacteria; order Rhodobacterales; genus Rhodobacter; species Rhodobacter sp. 24-YEA-8. The sequence continues at coordinate 680,166 of NZ_FNSK01000001.1, read as the reverse complement.
CTCTTCTTCCTCGAGAACGCCGCCCTGCTGTGCCTCGGTCAGAAGCACATTGACCTCTTCCTCAGTGACCCTGTTACCGCTCTCGCCGCGCTGCCCGAGAAGCCTCAGGATCAGCCGGCCGGAATTTTCCAGAAACCACACGACCGGCGCCGCCACGACCGACAAAAGCGCCATCAGCGGCGCGACCTTTGCTGCCACCGCCTCGGGATTGCGCAGCGCGATCTGTTTCGGGACCAGTTCGCCGATGATCAGCGAGACATAGGTGATCGCGATCACCGCACCGCCGACACCGATCCGCGAGGCCCAGGCATCGCTCATCCCGCCGGCGGCCAGCCAGGCAGCAAGGCGCCCGCCCAGCGTATCCCCCGCCAGCGCGCCTGAAAGCACCCCGACACCGGTGATCCCGATCTGCACCGTCGAGAGGAACCGCCCCGGATTCTCAGACAGACGCAGCGCCTGGGCCGCGCCGCGCGATGTGGCGGCCATGCTTTTCAGCCGCGCCGGCCGCGACGACACCACCGCCAGCTCTGACATTGAAAAAACGCCGTTCAACGCGATCAGCGCCAGAAGGATCAGGATTTCCGTCAGCATCGGGCCGCCCTTTCTCAGCGCAACGGGCGCAAAGTGGCCGGCCCGCGCCACCTTCAGTCTGTTGTCACACCGCCAGCGTCACGCCTTCGCGCGCTGCCAGATCGCAGAAGAACTGCCAGGCCACCCGGCCCGAGCGCGAACCGCGCGTCGCCTGCCATTCAATCGCTTCGGCGCGCAGCCGCTCGGGGCTGACGGTAACGCCATGCGCGTCGCAATAGCCCCGGATCATCGCCAGATATTCGTCCTGGCTGCAGGGATGGAAGCCGAGCCAGAGCCCGAACCGGTCTGAGAGCGAGACCTTTTCCTCGACCGCCTCGCCGGGATTGATCGCCGAGGAACGCTCATTCTCGATCATATCACGTGGCATCAGATGGCGGCGGTTCGAGGTGGCGTAGAACAGCACATTTTCCGGCCGGCCCGAGATCCCGCCATCCAGCACCGCCTTCAGCGATTTGTAATGCTGGTCGTCATGGCTGAAGGAGAGATCGTCGCAGAACAGGAGGAAGCGCTGCTCCGGCGCCGCGCGCAGATGCGACAGGAGCCGCGCGACCGTCGGCAGGTCTTCCCGTGCGAGTTCGACGATCTTGAGGCTCAGCCCCTCTGCAAGGATCTGCGCATGGGCGGCTTTGACGAGGCTCGATTTGCCCATGCCGCGCGCGCCCCACAGAAGCGCGTTATTCGCGGGCAGCCCGCGCGCGAAATGGCGGGTGTTTTCCAGAAGCGTGTCGCGCGACCTGTCGACGCCCACCAGCAGCGAGATATCGACGCGCGACACATGCGGAACGGGGTCAAGCCGTTCAGGCCCGGAGGCCCAGACAAAGGCCTCGGCGGCGGTGAAATCAGGATCGGGCAAAGGCGCCGGAGCCATTCGCTCCAGCGCCGCTGCGATCCGGGTGAGTTGGGGGGCCAGATCGCCCCCGCTCAGCTTATCAGTCATGCTTCGTCTGCGTCCTCTTCCCATTCGCCATTCGCACGTGCCTCGGCTTCCTGTTTCTTCTCGAACCGGCGCACGAGGAAAATGGAAACCTCATAAAGCGGATAGACGGCGGCGAACAGGATCAGTTGTGACATGACATCGGGCGGGGTGACGACTGCGGCAACGATCAGGATGATCACGATGGCATAGCGACGCACCCCGGCCAGGCCTTTTGCCGTCACCAGCCCCGCGCGCCCCATCAGGGTCAGAAGCACCGGCAGCTGGAAACACAGGCCGAAGGCAAAGATCAGCTTGAGCGAGATATCAAGCGTTTCATTGACCTTACCCTGGAAGACGATGCCGATCCCGCTGCCGGTCGCGGCCGGCACCGCCGGTGCCGCGCCAGGAACCACTACCTGCGAGCTGTCATGCAGCGCCCCCGCGACCTGGCCGAAGACCGCGTTGAACATCGAGGTGACCGAGGCAAAGCCCAGGAAGAACTGCATCGCAATCGGGGTGACGACGAATTGCGCGAATGCCGCCCCGAGCAGGAACAGTGCCGGCGAGGCCAGCAGGAAGGGCAGGAAAGCGCGCTTTTCGCTTTTATAAAGCCCCGGCGCCACAAAGCGCCACATCTGATAGCCGATCACCGGAAAGCTGACGACCAGTCCCGCGATCACCGAGACATGGATCAGGGTAAAGAAATATTCTTGCGGCGCGGTATATTGCATCACCGGATTGGGGTTTCCGAGCGCGCGCATCGCATTTTCGATCGGCTTGAGCAGGAAGCCGAGAATGGGTTCCGCCACCACAAAACAGGCCAGCATCGCGACAAGGAAGGCCCCGACCGACCACAGAATGCGGTTCCTGAGCTCGATCAGATGTTCGATCAGAGGGGCGGAGCTGTCTTCGATCTCCTGGGTCATGCCTGATCCTCCGCCTTATCGAGGCCAGTTTTTGCAGCCGCTTTGACGGCGGGTTTTGCGGCAGTCTTGCGGGGCTTCGCGGCGGGTGTGCCGGTCTCTGCCTTTGCCGCTGCCGTCCTGGATTTTGTCACCGGCTTTTCGGCCTTCGGGGCCGGTGCCGCTTTGGTCTTTGCGGCGGTCCTGGGTTTGGCTTTGGGGCCGGGATCGCCAGCGGCTTCGGCCTTCGCCGCCGCGACCTTGCGCTTTGCGGCCGGCTTTGCGGCGGGTGCGGTGCCCAGCGGTGTGCTGGTCACCGGCGGCGTGATGATCGACGCCGGGATTGTCTCTGGCGCATCCTCGAAAGCGCTGGCCGTGCTTTGTGCCGGAGGCGGCGTATTGCGCAGCCGCTCTGCCGCTTCGCGGGCAATGGCCTCACGCTCGGCGCGTTTCATCGCGAGATCGGTGGTGTTCGGGCCAGCAGAGACTCCGGCAGCGACAGGCGCATTGGGATCCGGGATCGCGCCCGTCTCAGCCCCTGCGGGATCGGCCGCAACGGCGGATCCGAGCCCGACCGCCGCAGCAGGTGCCACAGCCCCGCCCGCGGCCGCCGTCGTGGCAGGCGTGCTGCCCCGCGCGGTCTTGAGCGGATCCCATTTCTCGAACTTATCCGCCGCCGATTTCACCGCGTCGAGCCCCATGCTTTTGGGGCTCGTCACCTTGCGCAGGTCATTGGCGACATCCTGGACACCGCTTTCTTTCGCGGCATCTTCCATGGCGCGCGAGAATTCCCGTGCCATGGATCTGAGTTTCGCCGTGAACCGCCCCAAAGTGCGGAACATCTCGGGCAGGTCTTTCGGTCCGATGACGACCAGCGCCACCACACCAATGACCAGAAGCTCGGACCAGCCGACTTCCATCCGCGCCTCTCCTTAAACTGCGTGTTGTCCCCAGGATCAGCCCGCCTGCAAGACTTGCGGCCGGCCATCCGGCCAGCGGCATCGCCTGCAACAAGGCTGTCTCGCCCGTCTCTGCCCGGCCCGGTCAGGGGCCGTCAAAGAGGGTGATGACCCCTGCGGCTCAGACCTTGTCTTTTGCTGCCGTCTCGGCCGGGGTCACGTCCTTGGCAGCCTCGGCGCGCTCTTTCTCGATCTCGGCAGTGCCATCGGACACGCCTTTCTTGAAGGCGGTGATGCCTTTGCCGACCTCGCCCATCAGCGAGGATACTTTGCCCTTGCCAAAGAGCACGAGAACAACAACGGCGATAAGCAGGAGGCCGGGAAGGCCGATATTCTGAAGCATGGAAACCTCCATCCAAACGGGGCCCCGGTGATTGACAGCCGGAGCGTGATTCACGTCTTCGCAGCCGCTGTGACCGCGATATGTCCCCAGGGTAGGGCCAATCGACGGGCGGATAAAAGAGCCATTCCGCTTGTGTCCTCTGGTCAACTGACAGTATTTTGTCAGTTGCCCTGACGGGGATGCCCGGCCCTGGCGGCAGCACAGGAGGCGCAGAGACAGGCGTCGCGGGAGAGGAGAGGTCCATAAGATGAAACGCGATGCCCGGCTTTACGACCTCGTGCAGATCCTGCGCGACGGCAAGCTGCATACGGCGGAAGAGCTGGCGGCCAGCCTTGGCGTCTCGACCCGCACGGTCTGGCGTGACATGGCGATGATGGCGGCGACCGGGCTGCCGGTGACAGGCGAACGCGGGCTGGGCTATATCCTGCGCTCGCCGCTGATGCTGCCGCCGACCGTTCTGACGCCCGACGAGCTGGAAGCCCTGGCCTGCGGGCTCAGACATGTCGAGGCCAATGATCCCGGCCTCGCACGCGCCGCGCGCAATCTGCTTTACAAGATCACGACGCTGTTGCCCCAGGCCGGGATTGGACCCGACGATATGGACCCGGCGGATGAATGACCCCGCCGGGGAGAGATGATCAGATCGTCAGATTGGTCGCCCCGCCATCCGCGAGGATATTCTGCCCGATGATGAACCCGGCATGGACGGAACAGAGGAAGGCACAGGTCGCCCCGAATTCCGCCGCCGTGCCATAGCGCTGCACCGGGATCGTGGCTTCGCGCTGGCGCTTCGCCTCCTCAGGGCTGAGCCCGGTTTTGTCCGCCAGGCCCTGATCCAGCGCGACAGCGCGGTCGGTGGCATGGATGCCGGGCAGAAGATTGTTGATCGCAACCCCCTTCCCCGCCACCTGGCGCGCAGTTCCGGCGACAAAACCGGTCAGCCCGGTGCGCGCGGTGTTGGAAAGACCCAGCACATCCACCGGCGCCCGGACCGAAGCCGAGGTGATATTGACCACCCGGCCCCAGCCCCGCTCCATCATCCCCGGCACCGTCGCCTGCATCAGCGCGATCGGTGTCAGCATATTCGCATCAAGCGCGCGGATGAAATCGTCGCGGTCCCAGTCGCTCCAGACACCCGGAGGCGGGCCGCCTGCATTGGTCACCAGAATATCCACCGCGCCGGCGGCCTCCAGCACCCGCGCCCGCGCCGTCGCATCGGTGATATCGGCCACCACCGGCGTCACCGAAACCCCATAGGTTTCAGACAATTCCGAAGCAGTCTTCACCAAAGCCGCCTCGCCGCGTGCGCAAATCACCAGATCGACCCCCGCCGCCGCCAATGCCTCCGCACAGCCCCGGCCAAGCCCCTTAGACGCCGCCGTGACCAGCGCGGTCTTACCTCTGATGCCCAGATCCATATCGCTTCCTTTCGCGCGTTTACAGCGGCCAGCCTGACAATGCCCCTTCCGGGTTGCAAGCCCCCGTTCGAACCCAATACCCCCGTTATACGCCCAGCTGTCATGCGTGGCCGGGGCGCGCATTCCCTCCGGGTGGAACCGCCGGATTCGCGCAGGAAAATGCGCGTCTTCCCGGGTATTTGTCACAAGCCGCGTTTGACCCCGCGCGACGCGAACTGTTATACATAAGCGTAATAACCAGTCGGAAATACCTTGCGGTCAAATTCGGGCCGCCACTGTCCAGGCCGTGGCCCGGACGATTTTGAGACCTGATTTCAGAGCAACAGGTCTCGTTTTGATGGGCAAAGTTTCAGGACAGATCCGGCAAAATGACTTCTTTCCCCGACCAGAGCCCCAGCCAGGACCAGCGCGCCGCAACAGCGGCTGGCGCGGCGCCCGGGCAGGCCTGTCAGGTTTTCGCCGCCGGGGATATTTTCGTCTCTTCCGGTGTGAACAGCGGTGACGGGCTTGGCCTGCCCGATGAGGTTGAAAGCGGCGACATCTATCAGCTTGAGCTGGGCGCAGCCCCGTCGCGCCTGCTGCTTGAGGCCGCCGCTGACTGCGGCGCGCAGCGGGTTGCCCCCGGCTCTGCCGTCGGTCAGGCGGGCGATCTCGTGCAGCTGGTCGCGCGTTATACCCTGATGGCCGATGATGGCGACCGGGTGGAGCTTTTGCTGATCCGGATCGGCCAGGACGGGGCGGACGCGCTTTGGGTACTGCCGCTGTCTCCGGTTTCGGACCGCGCGGAATATGCGCTTCTGGCGGTTGAGGTCTCGCCCCGCGATGCCCGGCTGACGGCGATGATGAGCCTCTCCTTCGCGCGCGGCACCAGGATCTCGCTCGCGAGCGGTCGCATGGTCGCGATCGAGACGCTGCGCCCGGGGATGAAGCTTCTGACCCGCGATCATGGCCCGCAGGAATTGCGCCATATCGGGCGGGCAAGCCTGCGCGCCATCGGGGCCTTCGCGCCGGTGGTGATCCTGGCCGGCACATTTGGGAATTCAGGCGATCTGTTCGTCGGCCAGCATCACAGGATGTTCCTCTACCAGCGTCATAAACTGCCGGGGCTGGCCACGTCGGAACTGCTGGTCCAGGCCCGTCATCTTGTTGATGAAGAACATGTTTTCATCCGAGAAGCGGGTGTGACCGACTGGTTCAGCCTGATCTTCGACCAGCATGAGATCATCTATGCCGAGGGTATCCCGGTCGAAAGCCTGATGGTCAATGACGCCACCATCTCGCGTCTGCCACCGCAATTCGCCTCGGAGGTGCGGGCACAGTTTCCCGGCCTTGCCCATCTGCAGCATTTCGGGACCGAGGCAGGGCGGCAATTCCTCGATTCCATCGGCGGCCCGACACATTGGCGCAGCCGTGGCGCAAGCGGCAAAAGCCGGGCCGGTGCTGTCACAAACGATTCGGGCGCAGAACGGGACACAGCGCCCGGCGTCTCCGGACAAAGCAGCGAAGACCGCACCAGGCCCGGCTGAGCCGCGCGCAACTCAGCGCCAGAGGCCGCGCCAGCCGTCTGGTTCCGGCAGGGATCGGGGGTCGAGTTTCGCCTGAATCCCCGCGCTTTGCGTGCCGATGTTCCACAACAGCGCACTTTTCGGAACCGGAATATCCGTGCCGATTGCCGGATCCATGATCCCGGTCACAATGCCCTGAAAGGTCAGCCGCCCGTCTTCCATCACCGCAATCAGCGAGGAACTTGCCCCGGGCGCGGCATCGCAGGTGAAATAGATCATGCCATTATCGGGCCGCGTCTTGCGCTGTTCACAGCCCTGCCAGGAAAACTCCCAGCCGTTTTCCTGCTCGAACCGCCCGTCATAGCCGATCACCCAGACCGGACCGGCCGGGTTCTGCCGCGCGGACCAGGGCATCGCCCCGCGCAGGCCCCCTGCCCCCCAGGCAAAATCGGGCATGATATCATCCGAGACGGTCTCGGTCAGCCGATAGGCGACCCAGTCTCCGACCCAGGGCATCCCCGCACCAGAGCGGGTGAAATTCACCGGATCCGGCTCCAGATCGACAATCCTGTTTTCGAATTCCATGCGGCGAACAGCCTCGTCGCCGGCCTGGTACGAAATGTCTGGCAAGATATAAGAGGCATTGGGCAGGAAAATCGCGTCAAGACCCGGGTCGCAATGCACCTGGCCCGGCCCCCTTCCGGTCAGAAGATGCAGTGAGGTCACCGCGTAATCCTGGCCCTCCACCGTGACCAGAACCGCATTCGAACCCCAGCCACAGTCAGGAACAGCAATCCAGCCGATGCGGTTCGCCGCCGTCAGGATCTCGCGTTCGGTCGGGCTGAGATCTGCGACAGGCTTCGCGCGCAGAACCGACATCGCTTCGCGCGTGCCATTGTCGGTGAACCAGGCCGCCTGCACCGGAAGGGCCGGCAACAGCGCAAAAACAACAGACAGAAGACGCATCGACCAGATTCCCGTAACACACCTGAGCAAAAGGCAAACATGCGGGCCCCGCTTTGTCCAGCCGGCAACGCCTGACCGGTTTCGGGGGCGGATCTTTCCCCCGGCCCGCCTGCGCGATAGACGGCGACAGCGACAGGCGCTAAAAGCCCGGCCATGCTGGACAACGCCCCCACCCTTCCGCCCGAGATTTCCCGCCGCCGGACCTTCGCGATCATCGCGCATCCGGATGCGGGCAAAACCACACTGACCGAAAAGTTCCTCCTGTTCGGGGGGGCGATCCAGATGGCGGGCCAGGTGCGCGCCAAGGGCGAAGCCCGCCGCACGCGCTCGGACTTTCTCAAGATGGAACAGGACCGGGGCATCTCGGTCTCGGCCTCGGCAATGTCTTTTGAATATCGCGAGTTCCGGTTCAACCTGGTCGACACGCCCGGCCACTCGGACTTTTCCGAAGACACCTATCGCACGCTGACCGCCGTCGATGCCGCGATCATGGTGATCGACGGGGCGAAAGGCGTGGAAAGCCAGACGCGGAAACTGTTCGAGGTCTGCCGGCTGCGCGATCTGCCGATCCTGACCTTCTGTAACAAGATGGACCGCGAGGCGCGCGACACATTCGAGATCATCGACGAGATCCAGGAGAATCTTGCGATCGACGTGGCGCCGGCCTCCTGGCCGATCGGCTCGGGGCGCGATTTCCTCGGCGCTTATGACCTGCTGAATGACCGCCTTGAGCTGATGGACCGCGCCGACCGCAACAAGGTGGCGGAATCGGTCAAGCTCGACGGGCTGGATGACCCGCGCCTTGCCGACCATATCCCCGCAGACCAGCTGGCGCAGCTGCGCGAGGAAATCGCCATGGCGCGGGAATTGCTGCCCGCCTTTGACCGCGAGGCGTTTTTGCATGGCGCGATGACTCCGATCTGGTTCGGCTCGGCGATCAACTCTTTCGGCGTGAAAGAGCTGATGGAAGGGATCGGCAATTTCGGCCCCGAACCGCAGCCGCAGAAATCCGCTGAACGCGCCGTCGGCGCAGAAGAGCCGAAAGTCACCGGCTTTGTCTTCAAGGTCCAGGCCAATATGGACCCCAAGCACCGCGACCGCGTGGCCTTTGTCCGCCTCGCCTCGGGCCATTTCGAACGTGGCATGAAGCTGACGCATGTGCGCTCGAAAAAGCTGATGGCGGTGACCAATCCGGTGCTGTTCCTTGCCGCCGACCGCGAACTGGCCGATGAGGCCTGGGCCGGCGACATTATCGGCATCCCGAATCATGGCCAGCTGAGGATCGGCGACGCGCTGACCGAGGGCGAGACGCTGCGTTTCACCGGCATCCCGTCTTTCGCGCCCGAGCTCTTGCAGAACATCCGCGCGACCGACCCGATGAAGGCCAAGCACCTGGAAAAGGCGCTGATGCAATTCGCCGAGGAAGGTGCCGCAAAGGTCTTCAAGCCCGCCATCGGATCCGGCTTTATCGTGGGCGTCGTGGGCGCGCTGCAATTCGACGTGCTCGCCTCGCGGATCGGGCTGGAATATCAGATCCCGGTGCGGTTCGAACCCTCGCAATTCACCTCGGCGCGCTGGATTTCGGGCGACAAGGCCGAGATCGAAAAGATGGTGAACCTGAACAAGCAGCATATCGCCACCGATAATGACGGCGACCTCGTGTTCCTGACCCGCCTGCAATGGGACATTGACCGGGTGGTGCGCGACTATCCGGCGCTGCGGCTGACGGCAACGAAAGAAATGATGGCCTGAGCGCGAGAACGCTTCATCACGGGCTCAGATCGGAACAGGCCGGGAGATCCCTCTCCCGGCCTTTTTTTATCAAAAATCAAATATATCGCCGAGGATACTGCCCATTCCGCGTTTGCGGCGCCCCCGGCCACGGTCATCATAATCATCGTCATCGTCATCATAGCGTTTGCGGCTGCGGTTGCCGGACATGTCCTGATCCCTCGGGTCCGGCACGGACGTGTGTCGCACGCTCTGGTCAAAGCCCCCGCGCTCTGGCGCACGGCCCCCGTGCGAGACAGAGCGGTCCTGCGCGTGGTGCGACCTGGCCGCTTCGCTGACCGGAGGCGGCGGCGGCGGGCTTGCGCGCTGCGGCTCGGCCTGGGTCACAGCCGGCATCGCCTTGCTGGCGGCAACCTCGATCAGCTTATCCAGCTCCCCCCTGTCGAGCCATATGCCCCGGCATTTCGGGCAGTAGTCGATCTCGACCCCCTGGCGCTCTGTCATAAGCAGCGTCTCGTTGTCGACCGGACATTTCATTCTCGTCTCCGAACTGGTTATCTTTTGCGCATGTCGGGATAGCAGCTCTCCCGCACAAGCCCCGCGCGTCCGCAATTTGCGGCCTGCCGGCGAAACAGGCGCAGATCCGCTGCCTGCCCCGGGGGCGCCCCTTTTTTTTGCGCCGCTGCCAGAGCGGAACCAATCCGCCGAAAACACGCCGCACTCGCAACCAGAAGGTCACAATCCGGCACAAAAAGGTGCCTCAGATTGACCATTGTACAAAATCGCGCTATCTCGCGCCGGAACCCGCAATCCGGCGGGCTGTTCCGATGGGGCGCCTGAAATCCTGCGTCCCGCCCCCACTCGCGGCCGGTCCTTATGACCCTTTCCGCCACTATTGGACGCATATGACCAAATTTTCCGACCTCGCCCTTGATCCCCGGGTTCTCCAGGCCGTTTCCGAAGCAGGGTATGAGACGCCCACGCCGATCCAGGCTGAAGCCATTCCCGAAGCTCTGAAGGGCCGCGATGTACTTGGGATCGCCCAGACCGGCACCGGCAAAACCGCCAGCTTCACGCTGCCAATGATCACGCTGCTCGGCCAGGGCCGGGCGCGCGCGCGGATGCCGCGAAGCCTCGTGCTGGCGCCGACGCGCGAACTCGCGGCCCAGGTGGCCGAGAATTTCGACATCTATGCCAAACATACCAAACTGACCAAGGCGCTGCTGATCGGCGGCGTGGCTTTTGGCGAACAGGACAAGCTGATCGATCGCGGTGTCGACGTGCTGATCGCAACGCCGGGCCGGCTGCTCGACCATTTTGAACGCGGCAAGCTCTTGCTGACCGGCGTGCAGATCATGGTGGTCGATGAGGCCGACCGGATGCTCGACATGGGCTTCATCCCCGATATCGAGCGCATCTTCCAGCTGACGCCCTTCACCCGCCAGACGATGTTCTACTCGGCCACCATGGCGCCCGAGATTGAACGGATCACCAATACATTCCTGACCGCCCCCGCGCGGATCGAGGTTGCGCGCCAAGCCACCACCAATACGAATATCGACCAGAAGGTCGTGTATTTCACGCCGTCACGCAAAGACCGGTCCTTCACCGAAAAGCGTGCCGTGCTGCGCGCGCTGATCGCGGCCGAAGGCGCCGCCTGCACCAATGGCATCGTGTTCTGCAACCGCAAGATGGATGTGGATGTTGTCGCCAAATCGCTGAAATCGCACGGTTTCAACGCAGCCCCCATCCATGGCGATCTTGACCAGTCGCAGCGGACGAAGACGCTCGACGCCTTCCGCGACGGTTCGCTGCATATCCTTGTGGCCTCTGATGTGGCGGCGCGTGGGCTGGACATTCCGGCGGTCAGCCATGTGTTCAACTTCGACGTGCCCGGCCATCCCGAGGATTACGTGCACCGCATCGGCCGCACCGGCCGCGCCGGCCGCCATGGCCGCGCCTTCACCCTGGCCACGCCGTCCGACGCCAAACAGCTGGCGGCTGTGGAAAGCCTCGTGAAACAGGAAATCCCGCGCGCAGAGCTGCCCGAAGGGCTCGATCTTGAAAACGCCGGTTCGTCGCGCACGCGCAGCGAACCGCGTGGCGATCGGTCCGAACGTGGGGAACGCTCAGAGCGTGGCGAGCGTTCGCGCGGTGGCAAGGGCCGCGAACGTTCCCGCGGCGGGCGCGAGCGCGCTCAGGACGAAGACCGTGCCGCCGCTGCCCCCCAGGCCGAACCCGTCGCGCCGAAGGCGCAGCCCGAGCGCAGCGAGGCCCCCCAGAAAGAGGCCAGCGCCAGGGCCAGCTCAGGGCGTGAGGGTGGCTCGCGCAGCTCCTCCTACAGCGAACCCCGCCGCGATCCGGTCGCCCGTGAAGCTGGCAGCCGTGATGCAGGTGGCCGCCGCAACGACCGCCGCGACCGCCGTGACGATGGCCCCGCCGTGATCGGCATGGGCGACCATGTCCCCGACTTTCTGCTGCGCAGCTTCCGGATCAGCACGCCCTCCCCCGCCGAGGACAGCGCAGCCGAGGATCATATCGCCCCGGACCACGGCCCGGAAGAGGACGCTGCACCCCTGGCTGCGGCTCCGGCCGCTGCCCGTGACCCGGAAAGCATCCCTGTTTCCGCAGAGGCACCCGCTGTGGCTCCGGAGGCCTCAGATGAGCCTGGCGAAAGCGAAGAGCGGGCTCAGCCTGCCTGACCCCGTCTGCGCGCATCGGGCCTGGTATCCGATGCGCGCAGTCAGACCTGACAGAGCAGGCCCCGATCTCCCGCAGGAGGACTGCCAGCCTTCGCAAAGGCAGAGATCGCACCGCGCCCCACCCACGCCCTCGATAAATCTCCGGCTGATCCTCATCTCAACCATCACTGCAGCTTCGAAGACGCCGCCGTCGCCGATGTAGGGCCGCTGTCCACGATCTGTCAGCGCAATCAGGCTATGATCACATGCCGCAGGACATGATCCGGGGGCCAAGCTGCGAACAAGACCCCGTTGAACGCAAAAGCTATTCTGGCTAGCCGGGTGCGCTCTCAGACGGCGATCCGGATCTTTCCGCCCGGGGCCGCTGCCCCAAAAGGCGCGACGGACTTTGCCGCGGCGCTGAGACAGGTGCTGTGATCTTTCCGGGTCAGCTCGTCCGGAGCGTGATCGCGACCAGGCCGGCAGGGTACGGAAAAGGGCATGTCGGACACGCGCACGCCCCTGCCGCCATCTCCGAAAATATAGATCATCAGCTGTTTTGCCGGGATCTGATTGCTGGCCAGGCTGACGCAGCGGAAAACTATAAACCTGCGATCCGGTGTGACACGTCAGCGCGTCATCTGCGCCGGGGCCTGCTCCGATGGTGATCCCGCTCAGACGATCCGCCCGCTTGGTCATCAGCGTGACCCCAGGCACTGCCCCAGGATAATCGCAGCCCGGGTGGCGAGGATTGCGCTTTTGCTACAGCTTCCCGTCCGGGGCACGCCGCGGACAAAACGCCCCATGTCCACTGCCCCGAACAAAGCTCCGATGTCCGCATTCCAAGACCGAAAACTCTGCCTTCTTCCGTCAAAACCTGCGCGAAGACTGCCATCAGGGCCGCAGCAGTCATAGCAAAGCCCGCCTGTGGCGGGCTTTGCTATGCTGCCAAAATCGCGCGGCCAAAGGCCGGGCTCCTCCGCTCCTCACCCGGGGGCCGGGCCTCTGGTCCGGCCCCCGGGTGAGGAGAATCCCGAAAAGCAAGATCGGACGCAGAAGGTCAGGGTCGAACGCTGCCCCGCCTGGCATCATTCAGGCAAAAGACGCGAAACCACCACGGTCACTTCCGGCTTCTTGCCGATTTCTTCCACCGCGACCTGGCGGATGATGCGGCGCATGTCATCCTCTACCTTATCATCGTTTTTCAGAACCTTGCGCCCGGCGCGGCCCATCCATTCATCAAGCTCGGCCTCCATCGTCTCGGCAAGATCGCGCCCGCCCTTGCCGGTCGGCGTCAGCCCCATGATCTCGACCCAGGGCTCGCCCAGCGGCTCGCCTGCCTCGTCAAGAATGACCGTCGCCAGCACATGCCCGTTCAGCGCCATGCGGATCCGGTTGCGGATCACCCCGTCCAGCGCCCCGATCAGCACGGTCCCGTCCAGATAAAGCCGCCCGGTCTCGACATATTCGACAACCTTCGGATGCTCACCGGTCAGATCGACCATCATCCCGTTCACAGCCACCTGGGTCGCGATACCGCCTTCGGCCCCGATCCTTGCATGTTCGGTCAGATGCCGGTGTTCACCATGCATCGGGATCAGCATATCCGGCAGCAACAGCCGGTGCACATGTTCCAGATCCGGACGGTTCGCATGGCCCGAAACATGGTACAGCCCGCCGGCATCATCGACGACCCGCACGCCCTTTTCGGAAAACTCGTTCCAGATCTTGTAGACGCCCTTTTCGTTCCCCGGGATCGTGCGCGAGGAAAACAGGAACGTATCGCCCTTCTTCAGCTCATGACCGAGATACTTGCCGCGCGACAAAGCCGCCGCCGCCGCCCGCCGCTCGCCCTGGCTGCCGGTGACCAGCAGCATGAGGTTTCGCCGCGGCACTTCCAGCGCGTCTTCGGTCGAAACCACCCGCGGGAAGGAAGTCAGCACCCCGGTGGACTCGGCGACCGAAAGCATCCGCTTCATCGACCGGCCCATGACGCAGATCGTCCGATCCGCCGCCACAGCCGCCTCGGCGAGCGTCTTCAGCCGCGCCACGTTCGAGCCGAAAGTGGTCGCAACGAACATCCCCTCCGAAGCCTTGATCAGCTCGGCCAAAGGCTCGGCCAAAGTCGCCTCGGACCGCCCCGGATGGGTCGAGAACACATTGGTACTGTCGCACATCAGCGCCCTGACCGGCGCCTCGTCGGCCACCGATTGCCAGAGCGCATCATCCCAGGCTTCGCCCACAACCGGCGACCGGTCGAGCTTGAAATCCCCCGAATGCACCACGCGCCCTGCCGGGCTGTCGATGATCAAAGCCGCCGATTCCGGGATCGAATGCGAAAGCGGCACGAATTGCACGCGGAAGGGCCCCGCCTCGACCACATCAGGCCGTGCGCCCACGGTCACGATCGCATCGGCCGGATGTCCCTGTTCATCCATCTTCAGCTTGCCGATGGCGGCGGTGAATTTGCGCGCATAGACCTTTGCCTTCAGCTTCGGCCAGAGATGGCCAAGCGCGCCGATATGGTCCTCATGGGCGTGGGTGATGAATATCGCCTCAAGTCTGCTTGCGCGTTCTTCCAGCCAGGTGATGTCGGGCATGATCACCTCGACCCCCGGAGCCCCGTCCATATCGGGGAAAGTCACCCCCATATCCACGAGGATCAGCCTCTCCTTCCCGGGGGCGCCATAGCCATAGACATAGGCATTCATCCCGATTTCGCCGGCACCACCCAGCGGAAGGTAGATCAGCCGTTCACTCTTCATGCGTTTTCCTTGTTGTACTCATGGATCAGGACGAGGCCATGCATGGTCAGATCATCCTCAATCGACTCGAAAATTTCAGTGTCCTGGGCGAAGAGCGACGCGAGGCCGCCGGTGCCGATCACCTTCATCGGGCGGTCGCGTTCCTCGCGGATGGCGCGCACGATGCCTTCGACAAGGCCGATATAGCCCCAATACACCCCTGACTGCATACAGGCCACAGTATTCGTGCCAATCGCCTGCGCGGGCCGCGTCACGTCGACATGGGGCAGCGCGGCCGCCGCCATATGCAGCGCCTCCAGGCTCAGATTCACCCCCGGGGCGATCACACCGCCGATATAGGCGCCATCGGTATCGACGACGTCAAAGGTGGTCGCGGTCCCGAAATCGACCACGATCAGATTGCCGCCGTGCCGGTCAAAGGCGCCAGCGGTGTTCACCAGCCGGTCAGGGCCGACGGTCGTGCCCTGATCGACGCGCGGCTGATGCGGCAACAGGCATTCGGGCTTGCCCACCACCAGCGGGCGACAGTCGAAATAGCGGTTTGACAGCACGCGCAGATTGAACACGACCCTGGGCACGGTAGACGAGATGATCACCTCAGCGATTTCAATCTCAAGCCGGTTCAGCAGCATCAGCGAGGACAGCCAGACGAAATACTCATCCGCCGTGCGCTTGTGATCGGTCGCAATGCGCCAGGTGGCAATGAACCTGGCCCCGTCCCAGATCGCAAAGACGGTATTGGTATTGCCGCAATCGATGGCGAGAAGCATCGGGCGCTCCCTGGGGTTCGTGTCAGAAAAACACATCCGCTGCCGGAATGGCAACGGTGCCAGAGGCCATGCACAAGACCAGATTGCCGTCCTGGTCGATGGTCTCGAATATGCCCTCGCGGGTCTCGGATCCGGTGCGGGCGATGATCTTCTCACCAATCCGCGCGGCGCGCGACAGCCAGGCGGTGCGGATAGGCGCAAACCCCTCGGCGCGGAAAATGGCTTCCCAATGCGCCATAGCGGGTGCCAGCGCATCGAGGAACCGCGCGGGCGTCACCCGCACCCCGGTTTCCCCAAGCAGTGAGACCGGTGCCACCGCGCCCGGCTCCACCGCCGATGCCGGCGGCGCATGGAGGAGGTTCACACCCATCCCGATGACCAGCATCTGACCAGAGGCCTCAAGCAGGATCCCCGTCAGCTTGCCGCCATTCAGGAGCACGTCATTGGGCCATTTCAGCGCGAAACCCGTGCCATTCCCCACAACCGCGACAAAGGCGTCATAAAGCGCCAGCGCCGCGATGAAACTGCGCAGCCCCAGCCGCGCCGGGGGTTCGTCCAGGCGTTGCGCAAGGCTGCCATAGAAATTGCCCGGCGGGCTGGTCCAGGGCCGCGCACGCCTGCCCTTCCCCGCCGTCTGCTCGCCTGCCAGAATCCACAGAGGCCCCCGAAGATCGGGGGCCCTGCGGAAGGCCTCGAGATTGGTGGAGTCGACCGAAGCCAGCTCCACCCGGGTGACGGGATCAGAGCACAAGCGCTTTGGCCGCCGTCAAAGCCGGCTCCTCGATGCCGAAGAGGTTGATCGCCCCCAGCACCAGGATCGCGGCAACCGCCATCATCAGCACCCATTGCACCGCCGACATACGGCTTTCGGCCGGATCTTCGGTATCGCCGAAATAGATGAAATAGACGACGCGCAGATAGTAGAAGGCGCCGATGACCGAGGCGATCCCGCCCGCCACCGCGAGCCAGACCATGCCCGCATCCACCGCTGCCTTCAGCACCGCGAATTTAGCGTAGAAGCCGATAAAGGGCGGCACACCTGCAAGGCTGAAGAACAGCATCAGAAGCGCCAATGCCTTCAGGGGTTCCGATTTCGACAGCATCTTAAGGCTGGCAATATCGGTGACCGGGCGGCCATTGCGCTCCATCCCGAGGATGAAGGCGAAGGAGCCGACCCCCATGGTGACATAGATCACCATATAGATCAGCATAGCCTGGACGCCCTGCACTGCCTGGTCGGCAGTGCCAGTGGTCGCGGCGGCAAGACCGATCAGCGCATAGCCCATATGGGCAATCGAGGAATAGGCCATCAGGCGTTTGATGTCTTTCTGGCCGATGGCGGCAATCGCGCCGAGATACATCGACAGAACCGACATCGCCGCCAGCACCTGGCCCCATTGCGCCGGGATAGAGCCAAAGGCATCCCATGCGAGGCGTGCGATCAGCGCCATCGCGGCGACTTTCGGCGCGGTGGCGAAGAAGGCGGTCACCGGGGTGGGCGAGCCCTCATAGACGTCGGGCGTCCACATATGGAAGGGCGCGGCCGAGATCTTGAAGGCAAGGCCCGCCAGCATGAACACAAGGCCAAACAGCAGCCCCAGCGAGACATCGGCCTGCAGTGCTACGAAGATGCCGTCGAATTGCGTCGTGCCGGTAAAGCCGTAAACCAGCGAGGCGCCGAAAAGCAGCATCCCGGAAGACAGCGAGCCGAGGACGAAGTATTTCAGCCCGGCTTCCGAAGATTTCGCGGAATCGCGACGCATTGCGGCGGTCACGTAAAGCGCCAGCGACTGCAGCTCCAGCCCCATATAGAGCGCCATCAGATCACCGGCCGAGACCATCATCATCATGCCGGTCACAGCCAGCGTCACGATCACCGGATATTCAAAGCGCAGCATATTGTAGCGCTGCATATAGTCCTGGCTCATCACCAGCACCGCCGCCGAAGAGACCAGGATCACCACCTTGGCGAAACGCGCAAAGGGGTCGTCGTTGAACATGCCGTGGAAAGCCGTCCGGCTGCCCTCGCCACCCAGGCCGATCCACAGCGCAAGCGCCACGAAAAGCCCCGCCGTGGCCCAGACCAGCGGCACCGCCACTTTGTCCTTGCCGGTGTACACACCGAACATGAGCGCGGCCATCGCGTAAAGCGCGAGGATCACCTCGGGCAGAACGGTGTTGAAATCAACTGCGGTCATTGTCGCGCTTCCTCAGTGCATTGCCGCCTGCTCAGCCAGAACGGGCAGAGCGGCACGGTAGTTCTCGATCAGATGGGTCACGGACGGGCCGATGATATCGGTGACCGCGCTCGGATAGATGCCGAGGAACAGGGTCATCGCCACCAGGGGCGCGAAGATCAGTTTCTCACGCGCGGTCATGTCGGTGATCAGCTTGAGGCTGTCTTTCGTAAGCGTGCCAAAGACCACCCGGCGGTACAGCCAGAGCGCGTAAGAGGCCGAGAAGATGACGCCCGAAGCCGCGAAGAAGGCGATCCAGGTGTTGACCTGATAGATGCCCATGATCGTCAGGAACTCGCCCACGAAACCAGAGGTGCCGGGAAGGCCGACATTGGCCATGGTGAAGAACATGAAGACCATCGCATAGGCCGGCATCCGGTTCACAAGACCGCCGTAAGCGTCGATCTCGCGGGTATGCATCCGGTCATAGATCACGCCGACACAGAGGAAGAGCGCGCCCGAGATGAAGCCGTGGCTGATCATCTGGAAGATCGCGCCATCGACGCCCTGCTGGTTCATCGCGAAGATCCCCATGGTCACGTACCCCATATGGGCGACCGAGGAATAGGCGATCAGCTTTTTCATATCCGACTGCACCAGCGCGACCAGCGAGGTGTAAACCACAGCAATCGCCGACATCCAGTAGACCAGCGGCGCCAGCAGATCCGAGGCCACCGGGAACATCGGCAGCGAGAACCGCAGGAAGCCGTAACCACCCATCTTCAGCATCACCGCCGCCAGGATCACAGACCCCGCTGTCGGTGCCTGAACGTGCGCATCGGGCAGCCAGGTATGAACCGGCCACATCGGCATCTTGACCGCAAACGAGGCAAAGAAGGCAAGGAACAGCATGGTCTGCACGCCGCCGACCACATGGATCCCCAGGAGATCAAAGCTCTCGAAGCTGAACACATGCGTCAGGAGCGAGACCTGGCCGTCGCCACAGGCGCCGATACAGGTGGTGCCCGCATCCATATACATGAAGATCATCGCCACCAGCATCAGCACAGAGCCGAGGAAGGTGTAGAGGAAGAATTTGAACGCGGCATAGATGCGGTTCACACCGCCCCAGACCCCGATGATCAGGAACATCGGGATCAGCCCTGCCTCGAAGAAGAGGTAGAACATCACCAGATCCAGCGCGCAGAACACGCCGATCATCAGCGTTTCAAGGATCAGAAACGCGATCATATATTCTTTGACGCGCTTCGTCACATCCCAGGCCGACCAGATCACCAGCGGCATGAGGAAGGTCGTCAGCATGACGAAGAGGATCGAGATCCCGTCAACGCCAAGCCGCCATTTCAGACCGAGGATCCAGTCACGTTCTGTGACGAACTGGAAATCCGTGTTCGACGGATCGAACTCGGCCAGCAGGAAGAGGCTGGCAAGGAAGGTCGCGATGGTCGCGAACAGCGCCAGATATTTGGCGTTGCCGCGTGCGGCCTCGTCATCGCCGCGCAGGAAAAGCGCCATGATCAGCGCCGCCACCAGCGGCAGGAAGAGGATGATATTGAGAAGTTGTTGTGCCATGGATCCCGGGCCCCTTTACCTGGCGCCACCGAAAAGCGTCATCCAGGTGACCAGGGCAACAATCCCGAGCACCATGGCGAAGGCATAGTGGAAGACAAAGCCCGATTGGGCACGATTTGCGAGGCGGGTGAAGAAGGGGATAATCCCCATCGCCACCCCGTTGATGGTTCCGTCAATGACCTTGACGTCATTCTTCCAGAACAGCCGGCCAAGGGCTTTCGAACCTTTGACGAAGACGAAGGTATAGACCTCGTCAAAATACCATTTGTTCAGGAGGAACAGGTAGAGCGGGCGTTGCTGCTCTGCCAGACGACGCGGCCAGGACGGGTTTCTGATGTAGAAGAGCCAGGACAGAACCAGACCGATCAGCATCGCGACAAAGGGCGAGACCTTGACCCAGGACGGTACCATATGGGCCGCCGCGATGATGGTGTTCGGCGCATGGCCCGAGGCTTCGACCTTTGCAGCATCGACACGGGTGTCGACCACGGCCTGCTCTTCCGCGCTGTAAGGCAGCATCAGAAGTGCGCCTTTGGGCGCCACACCGTGATCTGCGCCGTGATCTGCGGCTTCGACCGCTTCACCCGGATAAGTCACACCGGCATCAGCAGTGGCAAGCGCCCCGGCCTGCTCCGCTGCATTGGCCGCTTCCTCAGCGGTCGGCGCATCAGCTGCGGGTTCGGCGTGACCTGCCTCGCCCATTGCGGTCTCACCGGCTGTGGCGTGATCGGCGGCTGGCTCTGCGTGACCTTCTTCGATGTGATGGGCCGCAAGCTGTTCCATCCCAAACCAGGTCCGCATCTTTTCTTCATCTCCGAAGAAGACCTTGTACCAGATCATCCCCGAGAAAAGCGCGCCAAGCGACAGGACCGCCAGCGGGATCAGCATGACCAGCGGGCTTTCATGCGGCTCGTGGTGATGGCCATGGCCGTGATCATCATGGCCATGGGAGTGACCATGGTCATGCCCGTGATCATGCGAATGGTCATCCTGCGGCTTCTGATCGGCGCGGCTGGTGCCGTAGAAGGTCAGGAACATCAGGCGCCAGGAATAGAAGCTGGTCATGCCGGCAGCGATGACAAGCAGCCAGAAAGCATAGTTCGACCCGATATAGGCGCTCTCGATCACGGCGTCTTTCGACAGGAAGCCTGCGAAACCGTAATAGGTCAGCGGAATACCGACACCGGTGATCGCCAGTGTCCCGATCATCATCATCCAGAAGGTGAACGGGATCTTTTTGCGCAGGCCACCATACCAGCGCATATCCTGTTCGTGATGGGTCGCATGGATCACCGAACCGGCGCCAAGGAACAGCATCGCCTTAAAGAATGCGTGGGTGAAGAGGTGGAACATCGCGACCGGATAGGCCCCGACGCCGGCGGCGACGAACATATAGCCCAGCTGCGAACAGGTCGAATAGGCGATCACGCGTTTGATGTCGTTTTGCACCAGACCCACGGTCGCGGCAAAGAAGGCGGTCGTTGCCCCCAACACCGTGATGAAGCCCGTCGCATAGGGCGCATATTCAAAGACAGGCGACATGCGGCAGACAAGGAATACGCCCGCGGTCACCATGGTTGCGGCATGGATCAGCGCGGAGACGGGCGTCGGCCCTTCCATCGCGTCCGGCAGCCAGGTGTGCAGGAACAGCTGCGCCGATTTCCCCATCGCGCCGACAAACAGCAGGAAGGCGATCAGGTTCACCGCATTCCAGTCGGTCCAGAGGAAGCGCAGCGTCACTTCGGACTTGCCCGGGATCGCGGCGAAGACCTGGTCGAACTGGATCGAATCCGTCAGCAGGTAAAGACCGGCGATGCCAAGGATGAAGCCGAAATCACCGACCCGGTTCGCGATGAAGGCCTTCATCGCCGCAGCACCGGCGGATTGTT
This sequence comes from Rhodobacter sp. 24-YEA-8, assembly GCF_900105075.1. Taxonomy (NCBI): domain Bacteria; kingdom Pseudomonadati; phylum Pseudomonadota; class Alphaproteobacteria; order Rhodobacterales; genus Rhodobacter; species Rhodobacter sp. 24-YEA-8. The sequence goes on along the minus strand of NZ_FNSK01000001.1, from coordinate 658,960 downwards.
TCTTCCAGTAGAAACCGATCAGCAGGTACGAGGCGACCCCCACCCCTTCCCAGCCAAAGAACATCTGCAGCAGGTTATCGGCGGTCACCAGCGTCAGCATGGTGAAAGTGAAGAACGAGAGATAGGCGAAGAAACGCGCGCGGTAAGGCTCGTCATCCGTCCAGTTCTCGTCATGGGCCATATAGCCGAACGAGTAGAGGTGAACGAGAGCCGAGACCGAGTTGACGACGACCAGCATGATCGCGGTCATCCGGTCAACACGGATCGCCCATTCGGTCGAAAGCGTGCCCGATTCCACCCAGCGGAGCAGCGTGACCTTGTAGGTCTCGCCGTCAAAGCCGAGGAAGATGACCCAGCTCAAAGCCGCAGCAAGGAAAACCGCCGCCGTGGTCAGAACCTGTGCCGGTTTCTCACCGATGAACCGCCAGCCGAAGCCGCACAGAATGGCCCCGATCAGCGGAGCGAAAAAGACAATCTGAACCATTCTCTCAGCCCTTCATCACATTCACGTCTTCGACGTCGATCGTTCCGCGGTTGCGGAAGAAGACGACGAGGATGGCGAGGCCGATGGCGGCCTCTGCTGCGGCCACCGTCAGCACGAAGAGCGTGAAGATCTGCCCGGTCAGATCGCCGTTGAAAGACGAGAAAGACACAAAGCTGATATTGGCCGACAAGAGGATCAGCTCGATCGACATCAGGATGACGATCACGTTCTTCCGGTTGAGGAAGAGACCGAAGATCCCGATGACGAACAAAGTCGCCGCCACCATGATGTAATGTTCAATTCCGACTGCCATCTCATCCGTCCCTCAGGCGCTCTCGCCCGTTATTGCCCCAGATCGTTGCGCTCTTTGTAAGGGGTCATCCCTTTGGCGCGCAGTTCCGGAAAGTAAGTGTTGCAGGCGCAGGTCTCGGCGTTTTCACGCAGCTCGATCCCTTTGCCCAGAACGGCTTTCACCGCCTGTTTCATCCGTGCCGCCGTGGCGGGCTGTTTCCTGGCTGCCGCCTCGCGCAGGAAGGTTGTCGCGGCCAGCGCATCGGCGGCGTCATAGCTGCGCCCCTGCCCCGGCACTGCGACCATGCGACCGCTTGCGCAATCGGTGATCCGCAGACCATTGAACCCCGAAAGCGCGGCTGCCGCCGGCGTATCTGCCTCGGCAAGATCGCCATGGCTCACGATATTGTGGCGATATTCCTCCACCACGATGCCGGTGCCTGCGATCTGCGCCGGAAAACCGGTCCGCATCCCGGCCTCAACGCCACCACAGGGCGGCAGCGGGGTCAGAGCCTGCGCGGAGCCGGCCGCCAGCAGCATCATACCGGAAAGGCAAAGCTTCATCCCTTGCCCTCCATCTCAGGAAACAGCGTCTTGCAGCCACATTCAAAGCTGATGTTCCGCCCGCCGAAAGCAAAGCTCGCGCCCTTCGCAACGGTCTGAAAATCGCTCACGCCGTGGCGCATCGCGACTTTACGCAGCGCGGGAAGATCCACTGCTTTGCGGCCTGCGGCCCGGTAGAGCTTTTCTTCGAGCCGGTTGTCGCTCGCTGCGCGCTCAGGCGCGTAGAGATCATAGCCACGCGCCGCCATCACAAGACTTTCGCCCCGGGCACAGTCATGGATCACGTAAGAGGTCGCCCCCATACAGGCATTGCCGCGCCTCAGGCCTTGCAGCACCAGGCCCGGCGCCAGCGCCCGGGCAGAAGAAACCCGCGCCTGGTCAGAAGGCGAGACAATCCATGAGGTCTCGCAAAGGTCACCACGCAGCACACCCGCTTTGGGCTTCATTTCCGCAGGCTCACAGGCCCGCGCCGGCGAAACCGCCAGCGTGGCTGCGAAAGCCGCAAAGATGATGCCCGCACGGATCATGGATCAGAGCCCCTGCCCCGGTTTGATGTCTTTCATCTCGATGGTCTGGGCCGGGTCGCGCCACATCTGATGCAGCACGTTCTGGCGCTTGATGCCGGTACGGTGGCGCAGGGTCAGAAGGATCGCACCGATCATCGCGACCAGCAGCACAAGGCCTGCGGCCTGGAAGAGATAGATATAACGGTCATAGATCAGCAGGCCGATGGCGCGCGCATTGTCGATATCCGTGGGCGTCGGGTTCGTGAGGCTCGCGCCCGAAGACACCCGCCAGGAGCCAAAGGCGATCCCGATCTGCATCAGCAGCACAACGCCGATCAGGAGCGCCAGCGGCATGGCCCGCGCCATCTCGCCCTTCAGCGCTGCGAAATCCACATCAAGCATCATCACGACAAAGAGGAACAGCACCGCCACCGCACCGACATAGACGATCAGCAGGAGCATCGCGATGAACTCGGCGCCGAGCAGCACGAAAAGCCCGGTCGCGCCGACAAAGGCCGAGATCAGCCAGAGCACCGCATGAACCGGATTGCGCGAGACCGTGACCATCAGGCCCGACCCCACCGTCACAACCGCAAAGACATAAAAGGCAAAAACCGCGACGGTCATTTGCTAGCTTCCTTCCTCTCGTCAAAGACGGACTGGGCAATGTCCAGCGCCTGTCTCATGGCGGGCAAACCGCCGAACATGCTCATTTGCCAGATCACCTCGGCGATCTCGCGTTCCGTGGCGCCGGCTTCCAGCGCATGCCGGACCGTCACTCTGATCTGCGGCTCAGCGATGCCTGCGGGCAGCAGCGCCCCCTGCACCGTCAGCCCGGCCAGCGTCACCAGAAGCCGCGTGCGGCTGTCGAGCCCCTCGCGGTTAAAGGTCTTGCCGAACCACATTTCCATCAGATCCGCCGGCATGGTCGGGAACAGCTTGTCAAAGCCACCCGCTTTCATGCCTTCGCTCATGCTTTCCGTCACCGATGCCAGGCCCGGATTGAAGCTTTTCAGCATCTCCTGGCTGCTTTCCATCATCTGGCTCAGCATTTTGGTATAGGCTTCGTTCATTCCGCGCCCTCCCCATCGGACCCGCCGGCATTCCCCTGCTGGCAGAGGAAGAAATTGACATTGGCAAAGCCCGTTGTTGCCGAAGTCACGACCCCCGGGTTCGAGCGTTCCTGGTCAGCGCTGCCCGCATAATCGGGAGACGCGTTCAGCACAACCTCTCCTGCCGGGTTCCAGCCGGTGGGGCAACCGCCCACGCGGCGCACCAGAAGAAGTGCATCCGGGCCGGGATCACCTTCGCCCGCCACGCCCTGCGGGCCGGCAGGACCCTGAACACCGATCTCGCCCTGCGGCCCCTGCGGGCCGGCGACACCTTCAACGCCTTGCGGGCCGGCCGGGCCAACGGGGCCCTGTACGCCGCCGGGTCCCTGGGCGCCGGGCTGACCTTCCGCCCCTGCCGGGCCTGCGACACCGGCCGGGCCGGGAACTCCCTGATCGCCTCTGAGCATCCCACCAGCAAACAGAGCGACAAGGGCGAAGGTAATTGCCCCGCCCGCCGCTCCGGTAATTGCTGATTCAAGTCTGCTCATGGCCTGGCCGGGTCTCCGGTTGGGGTGGGTCTGGCTTAACGGTAAGGTGCGTCGAGTTCGAGATTGCGGGCAATCTCGGCTTCCCACCGCGCGCCGTTCTCAAGGAGTTTATCCTTGTTGTAGAACAGCTCTTCGCGGGTTTCGGTCGAGAATTCGAAATTCGGGCCTTCAACGATTGCATCCACCGGGCAGGCTTCCTGGCAGAAGCCGCAATAGATGCATTTCGTCATATCGATATCGTAGCGCGTGGTGCGGCGCGAGCCGTCTTCGCGCGGTTCGGCATCGATGGTGATGGCCTGGGCCGGGCAGATCGCCTCGCAGAGCTTACATGCGATGCAGCGTTCTTCGCCATTCGGGTAACGGCGCAAAGCGTGCTCACCGCGGAAACGGGGCGAAAGCGGCCCCTTTTCATGCGGGTAGTTGATGGTGGGCTTCGGCTTGAAGAAATAGCGCATCCCAAGCGCGAAGCCCTTGATGAAATCCATCATCAGGAAATAGCGCGTGGCGCGGTTCCAGTCGATATTGGCCATTTGCCTCAGCCCCCGATCGCCCAGCGGGCCCAGAAGCCGCCAAGCACTTCAAATTTTGCAAGGAATGCCACCAGAACGACCCAGCCAAGGGACAGCGGCAGGAAGACTTTCCAGCCGATCCGCATCAGCTGGTCGTAGCGGTAGCGCGGCACGATGGCCTTCACCATCGCGAACATGAAGAACCACATCCACATCTTGGCGACCATCCACCACCAGCCATCTGCGATGCCCGGGATCGGCGAGAGCCAGCCACCGAAGAAGAAGAGGCTGATCAGCGCGCACATCAGGAAGATGGCGATGTATTCGCCCGCCATGAACAGAAGATACGGCGTCGAGGAATATTCGACCATGAAGCCCGCGACGAGTTCGGATTCAGCTTCCGGCAGGTCGAAGGGCGGACGGTTGGTTTCCGCCAGCGACGAGACGAAGAACAGAACCAGCATCGGGAAATGCGGCAGCCAGTACCAGCCAAGAAGTCCGTAGCCGGTATCCTGCGCCCGCACGATGTCGGACATGTTCATAGAACCGGACGAAATGATCAGACCGATGATGATCAGGCCCAGCGAAACCTCGTAAGAGATCATCTGCGCAGCAGAGCGCAGCCCCCCGAGGAAGGCGTATTTCGAGTTCGACGCCCAGCCGCCCATGATCACGCCGTAAACCTCGAGCGAGGAGACGGCGAAGACGAACAGGATCGCGACGTTGATATCAGCCAGTACCCAGCCGTAATCGAACGGGATCACCGCGAAAGCCAGAAGCGCCAGTACGAAAGACAGGATCGGCGCAAGGAAATAGACCGGGCGGTCCACACCTGCCGGGACCACGATTTCCTTCAGCACATATTTCAGCGCATCGGCAAAGGTCTGCAGGATCCCCCAGGGGCCGACCACGTTCGGGCCGCGCCGCACCTGCACCGCCGCCCAGATCTTCCGGTCGCCATAGACCATGAAGATCAGCGAGATCATGACGAAGGCGACCACCGCAAGACACTGCGCGATCAGAATGACCGCCGTGCCAAGCCCCGTCGAGAAAAATCCGTCCATCTTCCTACCGTCCTCTCAGTCCGTTTTCCGGACCGCTGTCTTTATGCCTTTTGTCCGGGGGCTGCCCCTCAGACCGTCGGGATCCTCAATGCGCCGCAATCCTGCACCGTCACTTCGGCGTCAATCGTTTTCACGCCGCGGGGCAAGGCGGCTGAAACCAGCCAGACCGAGTCCCCCCGCAGCGTATCGCCGGATTTTGCAACATTCGTCCGCACATGGCGGGCGAAACCGGCGCCCCGGATCAATGCATATTGCGCGGCTGCGCAACGGGCATAATCCTCGATGTCCTTGCCATTCTGCGTCCCCTTCATGGCGACGCGGAAACTGACCATATCGCCATCCAGAAGCACGGTCTGGATGCCGTGATATTCCTTCTTGCCCGGCATGGGCGCGCCCTCTCCATCCCCCGCGCAGGCCCCCAGAGCCGCCAGGGCGGCCGGGAACAGCGTGAGGGTGGCGAGGTGACGCATCGGCTTACTCAGCCGCCAGCGGCGCGTTGGCACGCGCGAGCGCCTGAGCGGAAAGCTCGGCCATGACCTGGCTTGCGCGGGCAATCGGGTTCGTCAGATAGAAATCCCGGATCGCATTGCGGAAGCCCGCACGCGCCGGCATCCGGAGCTCCAGCGGCTGCCATTCGTTTTCCACGACCTCATTCACCAGACCCAGATGCGGGTGATCGGCGATCAGCGCGGCACGAAGCCCCGCCAGGCTGTCCCAGGGCAGTTTCGCGCCCAGCTCACCCGAAAGCGCGCGCAGGATCGCCCAGTTCTCACGGGCCTCGCCCGGCGCAAAGCCCGCGCGGAACGCCAGTTGCGGCCGGCCTTCGGTATTGACGAACAGGCCGTTTTCCTCGGTGAAAGCAGCAGCCGGCAGGATGACATCGGCACGGTTCGCACCGCGGTCACCATGGCTGCCCTGATAGATCACGAAGGGCGGCGCGCCGGCATCGGTCCATTCGCGCGCGATCTCGACTTCATCCGCACCAAGGTTAAAGATCACCTCGGCGCCCAGAACCGCCGCCGCCATGCCGCCATCGGTCACGGCACCGACATCCAGCGCACCAACGCGGCTTGCTGCCGTATGCAGGATCAAAAGCTTCGAATTCGAATTCTCGGCGAGCTTCATGGCATGGGCCAGAACGGCCTCGCCATCAGCCTCATTGATCGCACCCTGACCGACGATCACAATCGACGGCGCCTCACGGGTCGCATCCGAGATTTCCTTGCCCGACAGCTCGACCAGCGCCGCGCGGTCAGAGCCGACATGCACATAGTCATAGGTCAGATCGACTGCCTCACCGACCAGACCCACGGTCGCGCCATTGGTCCAGGCCTTGCGGATCCTTGCATTGAGAACCGGGCTTTCGACACGCGGATTGGTGCCGATCAGCTGGATCATCTTTGCGTTGTCGATGTCTTCAATCGTCGCGGTGCCGACATAGGCGGAACGATTGCCAATCGGCAGACGCGCGCCATCGGTGCGCGATTCCACTTTGCCGCCAAGGCCTTCAATCAGCTTTTTCAGGCTGTAAACCGCTTCGGTCGGGGCCAGATCACCCACCAGACCCACTATCTTCTTCCCCTTCATCGCCGCTGCAGCCGCCTCAAGCGCCTCGCCCCAGGTCGCCTTGCGCAGCTTGCCATCCACCCGCACATAAGGCGTGTCGAGGCGCTGACGGCGCAAGCCGTCCCAGATGAACCGGGTCTTGTCGGAAATCCATTCCTCATTCACCGCGTCATTGTTGCGCGGCAGGATGCGCATCACTTCACGGCCCTTGGTATCGACCCGGATATTGCTTCCGAGCGCGTCCATCACATCGATGGTCTCGGTCTTGGTCAGCTCCCAGGGGCGGGCGGTAAAGGCATAGGGTTTCGAGGTCAGCGCACCGACCGGGCAGAGGTCGATGATATTGCCCTGAAGGTTACTGTCCAGCGTCAGGTTGAGATACGAGGTGATCTCGCTGTCTTCCCCGCGGCCGGTCTGGCCCATCTGGGTGATGCCCGCAACTTCCGAGGTGAACCGCACGCAGCGGGTGCAGGAGATGCAGCGCGTCATCGCGGTCTTGACCAGCGGGCCAAGGTCCAGCTCGTCAGAGGCCCGCTTCGGCTCGCGGTAGCGCGAGAAATCCACGCCATACGCCATGGCCTGGTCCTGCAGATCGCATTCGCCGCCCTGGTCGCAGATCGGGCAATCCAGCGGATGGTTGATCAGGAGGAACTCCATCACCCCTTCGCGGGCCTTCTTGACCATCGGTGACCTGGTTTTCACCACCGGCGCCTCGCCATTCGGGCCCGGGCGCAGGTCTTTCACCTGCATCGCGCAGGAGGCCGCCGGTTTCGGCGGGCCGCCCACGACTTCAACCAGACACATCCGGCAATTGCCCGCAATGGACAGCCGCTCGTGATAGCAGAAGCGCGGGATCTCGATCCCGGCCACTTCCGCCGCCTGGATGATCGTCATCGAGCCGTCAATCTCCAGCTCGGTCCCGTCGATGTTGATTTTTTTCAGATTCGACATCTGCGCCTACTCCGCCGCGATCCGGTCGCATGCATGGGCTGTCCATGTCGCGGCCTCTTCCAGATACGACCAGCCGAAGGCCTGGTCGCTGTCTCCAAATTCATTGCGATGCTGCCACCGCGCATAGCCCTCGGCCATGTCCGGGCGGTGGCCTTCGGGCACCCACCACAGGACCAGCGCGCCGGGCGCATCATACCATTCACCCTTGCGGGCATAGAACTGCCGGTGGACGGTGTTCCACACGAAAGCGCCAAGGCTGTCCGCATCCGTCCAGACAGAAAGCGTCGAGGCCATGCGCGGATTGCCCTGGAACGGCGAGGCCGGATCGGCCTGCGCCGTCTCCATCGCCGCGTCATCGAGCCGCCAGACAAAGCCCGCTGCGCGTTCGGCGACCCCGTTCACCAGATCCAGTCCGGCCACGAAATCCACGACTTCGGGCGCGTCCCAATCGTGACGCAACAGGCCGAAATTGAGCGCGGCAAGATGACAACCGTCACGCGTGTGCAATGCTTTGCCATGGGCCATTCGGGCGGTCATCTGGTCGACCTCAGCAAATAGCCGATCAGGCTTTTCTTCGCGATTTCCGCCTCACCCACGGCGCAATAGGCCTGGGTCTTGCCCGGTTCAGCGCCCGCCTTTTTCAGCCAGGCCGCAGCCTCAGCCTTGCCGCGCTTCTTCTCGGTCTTGCTCTCGACGAAAGCGGTGACTTCCTTGCGGGTATAGCCCTGTTTCAGCGCGTAATCCCTGAGCTTGGTCAGCTCGTTCAGCGCGCGCAGCTTTCTCGGCCGCATCGTCGGGCAATTATCGGCAATCGCGTCAGCGATGAAGCCCTGCCGCAATGTGTCGTTGATATGCGCTTCCTGGTTGATCGGCGTGCGCGCCTCTGCGGCGCCGGCGCTCACAGCAATCACCAGCGATACAGCAAGAATTTTCACGGATGTCATAACGGATGCTCCACAGGTTGCACCGGTCATCTGACCGGTCCCCCATCCTGCCAGAGCGACAGGCGCATCAAAACGCACGGCTTCGTGCCGTTTCCGTGATCCGTGCCGGCTGAAACATCCCGTGATCATGCGCAGCCTCCGGCGAAAAGCCAGGCGCCTGCCCGATCATATTTCCCGATGGCCTTTTCACGGAACTGGCCGCCTGCGGCGGCACAGGTCGCGCGGGCGGCTTTCTTGGCCAGCGCGCCCTGATCATTGCGAAGGCCCCCGGCGGTGGTGACCCGGATCTCCTGGCCACCAATCGGCCGCGCGCCGACCACGGTCAGCTGCACCCCGGTCGGGCCGGGGCGAACCTCGCCCTGGATCGCCTGGCCATCGACCTGAACCTGATGCAGGCCGGGTGTCACCGTTTCCGGCAGCGGCGTATGGATCACCGCACAGCCCGACAGGACAAGCGCCAGCGCCACGACCGAAAGGCCGCGGGCGGGTGCCGTCATGCTGAGGGTTGCGCGAAGGGCCATGATTACTCCGCAGCCAGCGCGGCCGAGATGCGGCCGGTGCGCTTTGCTTTGATACGGTCCTCGATTTCCTCGCGGAAATTGCGGATCAGACCCTGGATCGGCCAGGCGGCTGCGTCGCCAAGGGCGCAGATCGTGTGACCTTCGACCTGTTTGGTGACCTCGAACAGCATGTCGATCTCTTCGACCTCTGCATCGCCGGTCACCAGACGGTCCATGACCCGCATCATCCAGCCGGTGCCTTCGCGGCACGGCGTGCACTGACCGCAGCTTTCGTGCTTGAAGAATTTCGACAGGCGCCAGATCGCTTTGATCACGTCGGTCGACTGATCCATCACGATCATGCAGGCGGTGCCGAAAGATGATTTCAGCTCGCGCATACCATCATAATCCATGATGGCGTTTTCGCACATATCGGCAGTCAGGATCGGGCAGGATGCGCCGCCCGGGATCACCGCTTTCAGGTTCTTCCAGCCGCCACGCACGCCGCCGCCATGTTTCTCGATCAGCTCGCGCATCGGGATCGACATCGTTTCCTCGATCACGCAGGGCGCGTTCACATGACCCGACATCGCGAAAAGCTTCACGCCCGCATTGTTCGGACGACCAAAGCCTGCGAACCATTCGCCGCCACGGCGCAGGATGGTCGGCGCCACAGCGATGGATTCGACATTGTTCACCGTGGTCGGGCAGCCATAAAGGCCCGCCCCCGCCGGGAAAGGCGGCTTCATCCGGGGCATACCCTTGCGGCCTTCAAGGCTTTCCAAGAGCGCGGTTTCTTCGCCACAGATATAGGCCCCTGCCCCGTGATGCAGGTAAACATCGAAATCATAACCGGATTTCGAGGCATTGCGGCCGATCAGACCGGCGTCATAGGCCTCGTCGATCGCAGCCTGCAGCGCCTCTTTCTCGCGGACGTATTCGCCGCGGATATAGATATAGGCAGCAACCGCATTCATCGCGAAACCGGCGATCAGACAGCCTTCGATCAGCGTATGCGGATCATGGCGCATGATTTCGCGGTCTTTGCAGGTCGCAGGCTCGGATTCGTCGGCATTGACCACCAGATAGGCCGGACGCCCATCCGAGACCTTCGGCATGAAGGACCATTTCATCCCCGTCGGGAAGCCCGCACCGCCGCGCCCGCGCAGGCCCGACTTTTTCATCTCATCCACGATCCAGTCACGGCCTTTGGACATGATATCCGCCGTGCCATCCCAATGGCCGCGCGCCATTGCCCCTTTGAGGGAGCGGTCATGCATCCCGTAGAGGTTCGTGAAGATGCGGTCCTGATCCTTGAGCATCGCTCGCTCTCCTTACGCCCGGCGCCCGCGCCAGATCTGATACGTCACGGCCAGAGCCCAGATGAAACCGGCAATCGCTGCGAGATCGAAAAGGAAGACAAACCGCGTCTCCCAGCCGAAATGCCCGCCGAGCCATTGCCCGCCCATCCACAGGATCATCGTCACCGCAATGACAACAGCCACAAGGCGCACCTGGCGCCCGCGCTTGATGTCATGTGCCGATGGCCCTGTCATGCCCCCGCCCTCAGTAATCGTTGGTCTTTGCCCGGATGCGGAATGCGTCCAGACCTTCAGCCATAATCAGTTTCGCCTGCGCCACCCATTTGTCACGGGTCACGCGGCCTTTGAAGCCCTTGAGATTCTGGTCAACCCAGGTGACTTCGTCTTCGCTCCAGCCGGCAATCTGGTCGAAATGGAAAAAGCCGAGCTCATGGCAGAGCCGTTCCAGCACCGGGCCGATACCTTCGATTTCCTTGAGGTCATCCGCCGCGCCGCCGCGCGGCCCCTGCAGCGCTTCGGGCTGTTTGCCCTCTGCCGCCACCGGCCCCTCCGTTTTGGCAGCCGGTTTTGCGGCGGGCTTTTCGGCCAGCGCCACACCGCCCTCGCGATTGCGGATCCAGGACAGGTTCAGCGCCACTTCGGTGCCGTCGATCCGCTTCACCGTCTCGCCGATATCCACCGCACGCTGCACCGAGCCATTGAGGCCCGCGCCCTTGCCCTTGTATTCGGCAAGCGAGGTCAGGCCGGTGACCGGTTCGGACGAATAGCGGCCGCTTTGCGAGCCGGGCTGCGGCACTTCGCCATCGCGGAAGCGCGCGATCAGCCCTCGCAGCACCGTGGGCGTCAGGTCTTCGTAGTAATCCTTGCCGATCTGCGCCATCGGCGCATTGGCGCAGGCGCCGAGGCATTCGACCTCTTCCCAGCTGAATTTGCCATCGGCAGAAACCGTATGCGGCGCCGGTGCGATCAGCTCTTTGCAGACCTCGATCAACTCTTCTGCGCCGCAGATCATGCAGGACGTGGTTCCGCAGATCTGGATATTCGCAACAGAGCCGACCGGTTGCAGCTGGAACATGAAGTAGAAGGTCGCGACCTCAAGCACGCGGATATTCGCCATACCCAGCATGGTCGCGATATATTCGATTGCGGGCCTGGTCAGCCAGCCTTCCTGTTCCTGCGCCCGCCACAACAGCGGGATGACCGCCGAGGCCTGGCGCCCTTCGGGATATTTGCTGATCTGCCCCTCGGCCCAGGCCAGGTTGGCGGGCGTGAAGGCGAAACTCGCAGGTTGCTCGTGGTAAAGGCGGCGCAGCATGTCAGATGATCCCGACGAAAGAAAAAACGGCTTTGATGTACAGGAGCCCGAAGGGACCATGCACAAAGAAGGGGGTCAGGACCAAAACAGGGATGAGCCCGACCAGCAGCATCAGGGGCATTTCTCCGTTTTCACGGTCAGGGCCCAGGTATTCTCGTCCAGCTCCGCCGACCCGTCGGCAAGCATTTCTTCGACGACCACGGCGGTCCAGTCTTCGCTGAACCCAAGCGGCGGCAAGAGGGTTGCCGCTTCTTCTTCGGTCATCGTGCAGCCATGGGCTTCGAGCGTCTCGGTCAGAAGCGCCTTCCAGTCGGTGCCGGCGGGCGGCGCCTCCTGAGCAAACGCCGGGAGAAGCGCGGGCCCGGCCAGCAGCATCACGGCAAGGGGGGCAAGACGGTACAGCATCAGCAGCCAAGCCCCTTGAGGCGGAAGGCGCCCTGCCCTTCTTCCACAAGGTATCCGCCGATGATCAGCTGAACGGAAGCGGCCATGGCGCTTTCGTCATTCATCCCCGTCAGGCGGTTCTGAACGGCGTCGTTATTGGCCTGGGTCAGCACACAGCCCTCTGCCGCGATGGCGGCGGCAAGCTGCTTTGCCTCTTCCCCGAGTTCGCTGGTCTGGGCAAAGCCCGCCACCGGCAGAGCAAGGGCCAGAAGAGCCGTTGCGAAACGTGCCATCATCTGTCCACCTCACCAAACACGATATCCATCGTCGCGATGATCGCCGAGACATCGGCCAGCTGGTGGCCCTTGCCAAGGTAATCCATCGCCTGAAGATGGGCATAGCCCGGCGCCCGGATCTTGGCGCGGTAAGGCTTGTTCGTGCCATCCGCCACCAGGAAGACGCCAAACTCGCCCTTCGGGGCTTCAACCGCAGCATAGACCTCGCCCGCGGGGACGTGGAAGCCTTCGGTATAGAGTTTGAAATGGTGGATGAGCGCCTCCATCGAGGTCTTCATCTCACCGCGTTTCGGCGGCGTCAGCTTGCCGCGCGCCAGCACATCGCCCTGCCCCGCCGGCTCGCGCAGTTTCGCGATGGCCTGCTGGATGATCTTGACGGATTCCCGCATCTCCAGCATCCGGCAGAGATAGCGGTCATAGCAGTCGCCATTCTTGCCGACCGGCACCTGGAAGGTGAATTCGTCATAGCATTCATAGGGCTGCGCACGACGAAGATCCCAGGCGAGGCCCGATCCGCGCACCATCACCCCCGAGAAACCCCAGTCCAGCGCGTCTTGCTCCGACACGGTCGCGATATCGACGGTGCGCTGTTTGAAGATGCGGTTTTCGGTGATCAGCCCGTCAAGGTCATCGACAAGTTTCGGGAAGGTCTGCGACCAGGCCTCGATATCGTCGATCAGCTTTGCCGGCAGATCCTGGTGGACGCCGCCCGGCCTGAAATAGGCCGCGTGCAGACGGGCACCGCAGGCGCGTTCATAGAACTGCATCAGTTCTTCGCGCGCGGTAAAGCCCCAGAGCGGCGGCGTCAGCGCACCGACATCCATCGCGCCGGTGGTGACGTTCATCAGATGGTTCAGGATGCGGCCGATTTCCGAATAGAGTACCCGAATGAGGCTCGCACGGCGCGGCACCACAGTGCCGGTCAGCTTTTCAATCGCCAGACACCAGGCATGTTCCTGGTTCATCGGCGCCACATAGTCGAGGCGGTCGAAATAGGGCAGGTTCTGCAGGTAAGTCCTGCTTTCCATCAGCTTTTCGGTGCCGCGATGCAGAAGGCCGATATGCGGGTCGGCGCGTTCAACGATCTCGCCATCCAGCTCCAGCACCAGACGCAGCACGCCATGGGCCGCAGGGTGCTGCGGGCCGAAGTTGATGTTGAAATTGCGGATCCGCTGCTCGGACGTCTCGATATCCATCGAGCCGTCATCATAGAAATTCCGGCGCATATCCTGTGAGTTGGAGCCGTCCATCATTTCGGTGCCTCCGCTTTCTGATCGCCCGGAAGGATATATTCCGCGCCCTCCCAGGGCGACATGAAGTCGAACTGGCGGTATTCCTGCACCAGTTTCACCGGCTCATAGACGACGCGCTTCTGCACTTCGTCATAGCGCACTTCGACATAGCCGGTCGTGGGGAAGTCTTTGCGCAGCGGATGGCCACGGAAGCCGTAATCGGTGAGGATGCGGCGCAGGTCGGGATGACCCTGGAAGATGATCCCGAACATATCAAAGGTTTCGCGCTCGAACCAGTTTGCACCGGGATGCAGGCTCACCAGCGAGGGGATCATTTCCTCTTCGCGCAGCGCAACCTTCACGCGGATGCGCTGGTTCCGGTACATCGACAGGAAGTGGTAGACCACATCGAACCGCGCCGGGCGTTCCGGGTAATCGACCGCCGTGATGTCGATCAGCGTCGAAAAGCGACAGGTCGCCTCGTCCCGCAGATATTCGATCAGCGCAAGAAGATGCGCCGGCGTCGCCAGCAGCGTCAGCTCGCCATGGGCCACGGCATGCGACAGCACCGCGTCGGGCTGGCGCAGGGCAATGGTGGCTCCGAGTTCGTTCAGCGCGTCAGACATCCTGTTCACCTCACCAGAGTGCCGGTGCGGCGGATCTTCCGCTGCAATTGCAACAAGCCATAAAGCAGCGCCTCAGCCGTGGGCGGGCAGCCCGGCACATAGACATCGACCGGCACCACGCGGTCACAGCCGCGCACCACCGAATAGCTGTAATGGTAATAGCCGCCGCCATTGGCGCAGCTGCCCATCGACACGACATAGCGCGGCTCGGGCATCTGGTCATAGACCTTGCGAAGCGCGGGCGCCATCTTGTTCGTCAGCGTTCCGGCGACGATCATCAGATCCGACTGCCGGGGCGAAGCGCGCGGCGCCATGCCAAAGCGTTCCACATCGTAATGCGGCATCGACATCTGGATCATCTCGACCGCGCAACAGGCCAGACCAAAGGTCATCCAGTGCAAAGACCCGATCCGGGCCCAGTTGATCACATCCTCGGTCGAGGTCAGCAGGAAGCCTTTATCCTGCAGATCACGCGAGAAGGCCGCGACATCGCCGTCGCGGTCCAGCCCTACCGTATTGGAACCGGTCATCACTCCCATTCGAGAGCTCCCTTCTTCCACTCATAGGCGAAGCCGATGGTCAGCACGCCAAGGAACACCATCATAGACCAGAACGCTGTCATCGAGATCTCGCTGAACGCAAGCGCCCAGGGAAAGAGGAAAGCGACCTCAAGGTCAAAGATGATGAACAGGATCGACACGAGATAGAACCGGACGTCGAATTTCATCCGCGCGTCATCGAATGCGTTAAATCCGCATTCATAGGCCGAAACCTTTTCAGGGTCCGGATTCCGGATTGCGATCACCGCAGCAGCGAGGATCAGGACGAGGCCAAGCCCCACCGCGATCACGAGCAGAATGACAATCGGAAGATACTCTCGGAGAAGCGTGTCCACGAGATGCTCCTTCAGCTGGCGTCAGCGAGCCTGCGGACCCTTTTTCGACCCGCTTGCACTCATTGGTTCGCTTTACCCCTGCCCCCGCCCGGGGTCAACCGAGGGAGAGGGGTTTTCCCACCCTTCCGAAGGGGGTTCCCCCTTGTTTTGCTGCGTTGCTTCAGGCCGCCTCTCAAAAAGAATCTCTGCCGGTGCTGCATCGCGGCAGGGTTGTCGTCCCCGGCGTCAGAAAGTCGCAGGCAAAGGAATCACAAAAGCAATTACCCCCTGTATTCCCATGAAAAACAGTAGGAAATTATCCAACGCTATTCCTGACCTTGACCGGAACGCCCCGGTCGCATTGGCTTGGTCCCGATCAACAGAGGAGCATCGCAATGTCTTCCCCTCTCCGGAACCGTCCCCTGCGGCTACATCGTGCCGCCCCCGTCATGGCCCTGCTGACAGGCTTTGCCCTCAGCCTCTCGCCGGCCCTCGCGCAGGGGATTTGCGGGATCAGCATCAGGGCGCTGCAGGAGAGCCTGGTGCTCTTTGGCGAAAGCTATCAGATCGCCCCCGATATTGATTGCGAGACCGAGGCTACGCTGCCCGCGCACCGGTTGATGTGCGACAGCCTCTATGAGGACGAGCAGGAGCTCTGGCTGATGGGCAATCTCGATGACGCGGCCTGGGTCTATGCGCTGGAAAACGCAACCGGCATCGAGACCGATCACAGCAATCCGTCCCGCGATGAGAGCTTTATCGCCGCCCGCGATGCCTGCACCACCGAAGCCTGCCTGTGCGAGGCGCTGATCGGGCACACCAATGCCTCACTTGGCGGCGAGAGCCCCTACCTGCGGTAAGGCAGGGGCAACGGGACATGGGTCACCGGATCACTGGCGCCCCGATCAGCCGGGGCGGCTTTCGGCCCAGTCGCGGAATATCCCGAGAACCCGGCCGAGATCGAAGACGCCACAGGCACCGCGAAACTCGCCGGAAGCGACCTGGCAGTCATGCCAGCGCGTCTTCGGGTCTCCATCGCCGCCCATCGTCTCGCCCGAACCGGTCGCTGTAAAGGCCCGCGCCTCCAGCTCTGTCCCCGTCAGGCTGACCGTCACCATCCAGCCGGGATTGTCGAGCGTCTCAATGCGAATGCCGTCCTGATGTTCCCAATCCCCGTCACATTGCAACCCGTACCAGTTGGCAAGCCAGGCGAGATGGTCAGGATCCCTCATTCGATGACCGGGGCCTCGCCTGCATCGAGATGCCCGGCCTGGCCGGTGATCAGCACCTCTTCGCGGATGATGCGGGCGATCAGTGCCGCGTCCTCCACCGAAAAAGTCAGCGGCAGCCGCATATCCGCAAGGCCGGCAAGGATGCGGTCGGTATTCGGGCAATGCTGTTCGCCTGCATAGCGCCAATGCGGATAGCGCGAGGTGAAGGCGACCGGCTCTTCCACCCCAAACCATTTCAGCTCCACCCCCCGCGCGACGCAACGCGATAGCAGCATCCCGATCCGCGCGGCCTCCCAGCCGGGAAGCGCAAACTGAAAGGACGATCCGACATGGCGCTCGGCCGCGGGGCGCCGGATCAGTCTGAGGCCGGGCGTATTGGCAAGGCCCCGCTCCATCGTCTCGTAAAGCGCGGTCCAGCGGGCGCGGCGTTCTGCCAGCAGCGCGACCTGGGGCCGCAGGATCGCCGCGCGCAGATTGTCCATCCGCCCCGAGACATTCGGGATATCAAGCCTGATATCCTTAAACGCTTCGGGCCCGGGCGCGGCGCGGTGCCGGGCATAAAGCATATAACTGCCTGACAGCAGGACCATTTTTGCCGCGATATCCGCGTCATCCGTGATCAGGAGCCCGCCTTCGCCGGAATTCATATGCTTATAGGTCTGGGTCGAATAGCAGCCGATCAGGCCATGCCGCCCCGAGGCGACCCCGTTCCATTCCGCCCCCATCGTATGGGCGCAATCCTCGATCACGATCAGGCCCAGTTCGCCACAAAGCGCCATCAGCGCCTCCATATCGCAGCTATGGCCACGCATATGCGACAAAAGCAGGATGCGCGCGCCGGTCGCCCGGGCCTTCGCAGCCAGATCGTCGAAATCCAGCACCAGGTCTTCGGTGATCTCGACAAAAACCGGATGGCCCCCTGCCGCCTGAACAGCGCCTGGAACCGGCGCGAGCGTGAAGGCATTGGTCAGAACCGCCGCGCCCTGCTCCAGCCCCGCGGCGCGAAGCGCGCAGCCCATCGCATAGCCGCCGGACGCCACCCCGAGGCAATAACGCGCGCCGGTGAAAGCCGCGAATTCTTCCTCAAGCAGCGCGGCTTCGGCGATCTCGTCGCCCAGGGTATTGTAGCGATGCAGCCGCCCGTGGCGCAAAACCGCCAGCGCCGCTTCGATACCCGCCTCCGGGATCGGCTCTTGCTGGGTGAAACTGCCGCTGAACCGCTCGCTCATTTTTCCGCTGCCTTCCCTGTGGCACTCCGCACCGTTGTCCCTGTCAGCCATATGAACAGCACAAGCGCAAGCGCGAGGCAGCCGCCGGCCACCCAATAGGCCACATCCGGCGATTGCCATTCGCGGCCCCCGGCCATGAAATGTCCGAAGATCTGCGAGAAGAAAACCGTGCCGAAGAGCATGGCGATATTGGTGATGGCCGAAATCCCGCCCTGCAGTTCGCCCTGCGCGTTTTCGGGCACCTGGCGGGACATGATCGCCATGATCATCGGATGGACAAAGCCCTCGGGGCCATGGACAAACATCAGCACCACGACCACGCCCAGCCCGCCTGCAAGCCCGTAACCGGTCGCGGCGATGGTGGCGCAGACGAGGCCAATCAGCGCCGTGCGGTGCTCGCCGAACCGGCGCACAAAGATCCCGGTCAGCCCGCCCTGGAACCCCGCCATCACAAGGCCGAACACTGCCAGCGTCAGGCCGACCATGCCCTCGGTCCAGCCGAATTTCGCCATGCCCCAGAAGGTCCAGATCGCGGGATAGACCGACGAGGCGAAGAAGAAGACGAACAGCACCGCGCAAAGTGGCACAGCCCCCGGATAGGTGCGAAAGACCCGGAAGGCGCCAAAGGGATTGGCGCGCGCCAGCTCGAACCTGCGGCGTTTGTCACGGCCGAGGCTTTCTGGCAGCACGAACCAGCCATAGGTGAAATTCAGGAACGAGACGCAGGCGGCCACGATAAAGGGAATGCGGGTGCCGATCTCTCCCAGCAGGCCGCCGATCGCCGGCCCGATCACAAAGCCCACACCAAAGGCCGCGCCCATCAGCCCGAAGGCGCGGGCGCGGTCTTCGGGCGCGGTCACATCGGCGATATAGGCATTGGCGATGACCCAGCTCGAACCGCAGACCCCGGCAAGCACCCGCCCGACAAAGAGCCAGAACAGGGTCGGCGCCCAGGCCGAAAGCAGGAAATCCGCCCCCAGCCCGAACACCGCGAGCAACAGAAGCGGCCTTCGGCCAAAACGGTCGGACAGGTTCCCCGCCAGCGGCGAGCAGATGAATTGCGAGACCGCAAAGGCCGCAAACATCCAGCCCCCGATCTCTGAGGCGCGGTCAAGGCCGACATGCCCCACCTCTTCGATCAGCCGCGGCAGAACCGGCATGATGATGCCAAAGCCGATCATGTCCAGAAAGACCGTAATCAGAACAAAGGTAACCGCATGTTTCGATGCGGATCCGGGCAATGGCTGCGAGGATTGGGCGGGCGCGGGTTCGGCGGCAGAAGTCTGGCTGTCGGCAGGCATATCACACCAGGGCGAGAGAGGGCGCCGGAAAGGGCCAGGCGCAGGCGCCAGACCCTGCCCCCACGTCTCTGTTTTGTCAAATCACCGCAGGATGACGGTTTTCGTCATTGGACACGTCTCCGCCCGCCCTGCGAGATCTGCGGCCAGAATACAGGAAAGGTTCTCCCGATGCGCTTCGCCCGTTCCCGCCTCTCCCGCCCCGCGCGCCGCCATCGCGGCTTTCTCCGCCTTCTCGCCCTGGCGATGGCGTCTTCGCTGATGCTGGGCTTTGCCGTGCCGGTCAAAGCCGACCTGGTGATCCAGAGCCGTGCCGCCCGGGCACCGCATTGCGCCGCACTCCTGTGCATCGCCCAGGAAGGTAATTCCCCCCATTCTAGCGGGATTCCGGCGTAAACTTCACGCCGCCATCTTCAGTTGTCCTGAAGAGGTGTATGGTCGCCGGTTCCAATGTTCGACCGATCATTGGTCATGGGTTGCCCCCCCTCCTGACGGCAGTTTTGTACCATAGTGATCCGGACGGGATCGGGAGGAACCAATAAGAACGAGGTCTCAACCCTCGGCGTTGCCCCCGGAAAACAGGTCTTTCAACCGCCGGGAGCGACAGCGGGCGAGGTCATGTCGCACAAGAAGCTCTCGCGAAGGCCGCCGATGCCGTTGCATGTCGCTCTGGTCAGCCGGATGGCGCGTAGTGTCTGGGCAATGATGGTGAAAAGCGGGACATACCGGGCTCCGGCAGCAACAGCGCAAAGCCGGGCATTCGCCGCAAGGCTCTGGGGCGAAAGAAGGCAGAGAGGTCTGGCGCTACGATGGTGAGCCGGGATCACAGAACCCGATTACAACAAAGTGCTACCGCGCAGGCCGCGCTGTCTGGGGATCTGATCCGCGAAGATCAAACGGGGACGCGACATCTGCAAGGTCGCATCCTGACGCCGGGCCCGTCTCTGCACCCGACGACGCGCCAATCCGAACTTGCAACTCCCTCCAGCTCCAGGGGAGTTTATATATGGTGCAGGCCCAAGGCCGTTGCGCGGCAAAACTCTGTGCCACACCGCTGCTTTCTATGAAAATAGTGGTCCGGCCGTTTCTGGAGGGCAATGCGGTTGCAGCGCTCGGTGCAGGCGTTCCGCCGGGGCTGTCCTGGTTAGACAGGCCAGCTGGCGAGGCCCTGCGCCGACGCCCGGATCAGCAAATTGCCACTGATGTATTCCCGACCCTTTGCGCCACGTTTTGTGGCAGGCTTGATGCGCCAGCCGATGACCCGATCGGCGGGCCGTGAAACGTCGGCTTCGATCCTCCGACTCACGCGGTTGACGATGTCCAGACCGTCCGGCGACCTGAATCGACGCCCATCACCGATGGCGATCCCCCACGTAGCGCAGGCCCGCGAAGCAAAACCATCGGTGACATAAGGTTTGGTGCTTGCGGCACGCTGCACATGTCCGGCTTGTCCCGTTTGATGCCTCGCCCCGGCCTGATCCGGCCGCGGTCAATTCCATCTCGCACAAGATCCTACGCAACCGCTTCTGGGCCTGACAGGCCCGCAGACAATGCGCAGTGCGCGGAAGCAGGTCTCACTGAAGGCGAACCTTGGCAGGCCAGCGCAATGCAGTCAACCTTCCCTCGCCCCCCGCAGCCTTCGCCAGTGGTCTCGAACTGATGGCGCCGCGCCGCCTCATCTTGGCGTTGAGCGGGCCGCGTGTTGTTTTTCCAGCAGCTTCCCCTTTCCTCAAGGGGCCTCCCAGAGCAGGTCCGTCGGCATGGCGAGGTCCACAGACCATGCGTTTGAGCCGCCGGTGCTCGTCTTCCGATGCCATCATCCGGATCCTCATGGAAGCGTTCATGGCGCCATAGCTCGCACGCCAAATGCAAGAGCTCGCGCCGCTGATCTCTTGCCCGCGACACAGCTCCGCCGCCCTCGGCCTCGCGCAGCCCGGCAAGGATCTGCGGCTCGATGAAACCGGTCTTCCTCATTCGAACCGCCTCGGCTCAGGCAGCGAGAAACCTGCTGTCACCTCCCCTTAACCAAGGGGAGGATTCCCGGCGGAACTATCCCGGGCCGGCTATATATCGCGCGCCGCTTACAGCGGGGCACTGGCCGCCTCGGTCCGGATGCCGTCATTGTCCCCGGCACGGGGGAGCAGAAAGTCCAGGCCAGCGTTTCGCGAAACCACTCCGCCACAAGACCATGCCGCAGCTTATCACGGAATTCGACGGGCACACGCCCAGGTGCGGCAGGACCTTCTTATGATCAGCCACAATAGTCCTGAACCTGCATCCCGCGCCATTGCGGCTCCGGCTTCCCCGCAGCCATTTTCATCTGTCCTTAAATATCCCGGGGGGAGAGCGGCCCTGGCCGCGAGGGGGGCTGGCCCCCCCCCCCTTTCCCGGGTGCCGCCTGCTCCACCCTTCTGGTCAGGTCGGCTGCGTCGCCAGCCAGGCCATCAGCCGCGGCCGGATCGTTTCATCCCCCGCCGCACGCCCCGCTTCGATCACTGCCCGCACCTCGCCCAGATCGACACTGCGGATCAGCGCCTTGACCGGCCCAACCGAGGCCGGCCGCATCGACAGCGACCGGAAACCAAGCGCCGCCAGAACCAGTGCCTCAACCGGCCGCCCGGCATCCTCGCCACAAAATGACAAGGGCGTCGCAGTTTCGGCGCAGCGCGCGATAATCTGCTCGAGGAAGGTCAGGAAACTGACATTCAGCGTGTCATAGCGTTTGCGCACCCGTTCATTCTCGCGATCTGCCGCAAAGAAGAACTGTTTCAGGTCATTGCCCCCGACCGAGACAAAATCCACCTGATCAAAAAACGCCCTCGGCGCGAAGGCGAGCGAAGGCGTCTCGCACATAGCGCCGATCTCAAGCGTCTCCGGCACCGGATGACCCAGCGATTTCTCACGGTGGATCTCGCCCAGGACCTGGGCGCGCGCCTGCATGAACTCGCCATATTCCGCGACGAAGGGGAACATCACGGTCAGAGGCCGCCCCGCCGCCGCCCGGATCAGCGCCTGCATCTGCATACGCAAAACGCCCGGCTTATCCAGCCCCACCCGGATCGCGCGCCAGCCCATTGCCGGGTTCGGCTCGTCATTCGGCTTCATATAGGGCAGGACCTTGTCCGACCCGATATCGAGCGTCCTGAACGCGACCCGCCGTCCGCCGGCCGCCTCCAGCACGCGGGTATAAAGCGAGGCGAGCTCGGCCCGTTTCGGCATCTTGTTGCGGATCAGGAACTGCAATTCTGTCCGGAACAGCCCGACCCCTTCGGCACCCGATCCCTCAAGGCTCGGCAGATCCGCCATCAGCCCGGCATTCATATGCAAAGAGATCACCGCACCGCATTTTGCCTGGGCCGGCAGGCCTTTCAGCGAGGCGTAACGTTTCTGGGCTTCGGCCTGCATGGCGATTTTGTCCCGGAAGGCGCGCGAAACGGTCTCATCGGGCCGAAGATGCACGATACCCTGATCACCATCCACCAGGATGTTATCACCATTAAGTGCCTCGGCACTGATCCTTTCGGCATGGATCACCAGCGGGATCGCCAGAGCGCGCGCGACAATCGCGGCATGAGAGCCGACCGAGCCCTCCTCCAGCACCACGCCTTTCAGCCGGCGACCATATTCCAGCAGTTCCGCCGGGCCGATATTGCGGGCAATCAGGATCGGGTTTTCCGGCATCGCCGCCCCGGTATCCGCGCCCTGGCCGGTCAGGATCCTGAGAAGCCGGTTCGACAGATCATCAAGATCCTGCAGGCGTTCGCGCAAATATGCATCCGGCACCTGTTCCAGCCGCGCCCGCGCCGCCGATTGTTCCTTTTCAACCGCCGCCTCGGCCGAAAGGCCCAGGGTGATGTCTTCCTCCATCCGCTTCAGCCAGCCGCGCGAATGGGCGAACATGCGATAGGCTTCCAGGACCTGCTTCTGGTCCTTGTCAAGCTGCTCGGCCTCCAGCAGATCATCGATCGAAATGCGGAGCTGCCCCACCGCATTGCGGATCCGGTCGATTTCCAGCAAAGGATCATCGGCGACCGGGTTGGTCACCACCACCCGCGGCTCATGCAGCCAGACCCTGCCCTCGGAAGCGCCCTCCTGGCCCGAGGTGCCGCGAAACATCAGCGACTGGCGGTGGATCGGACGCCCGCCGCCATCATCGCCGGCAAAGGCGCCCAGTTCCGTCATCTCGGCGAGCACCATGGCCACCACTTCCAGCGCATCCAGCTCGTCCTCGGAAAACACCCGCGCCTCTTTCGACTGCACGACCAGCACGCCCAGCTTCTCACCCACCCGCTGCAACGGCACGCCGAGGAAAGACGAAAAGATCTCTTCGCCGGTCTCGGGCATGAAACGGAAGCCTTTTTCCGCGGGCGCATCGGCGGTGTTCACCGGCAGACCGGTGCGCGCCACGCGCCCCACCAGCCCCTCGCCCAGCCGCATCCGCGTCTTGTGGACGGCGGATTTCTTCAGCCCTTCGGTGGCGAACAGTTCAAGCGTTTCCTCATCGCGGAAAAGATAGATCGAACAGACCTCGGTCGCCATAGAATCGGCGATCAGATGGGTGATGCGATCCAGCCTGTCCTGGCCTTTTCCAGGCATGGCCAGCACATCGCGCAACCGCCGCAGCAGCCTGCGGCTCTCACTCTCGGTCCGTTCGGGCATGATCGGGGCGCGACCTCCGGTTTCAGGAATTGCGAAGCGTCTGCGCCCCTTAGACCACATGATTGCGGGAAACGGAACGGTTGCTCGACGCCGCAGCGCAGCGAGTGACCGGGAGAGCCTGAATAAGGGGCAGATCACAGGCTGTGCAGCCGGGCAGACCCGCGCGGCGACCGGCGTCAGCGCAGCCTGACAAAGGCGCGATAAAAGTTCTGCGCGCCACCGCTGACCAGCATCCGCACCGGATAGGCATCCCGGCGCATACCAATGACAGAGGCGCTTGCCTCCACATTGCGCAGACCGGCGGGGGATTGCTGGTTGACCATGGTACTATAGCGCCCACCCGCCGCGTCCTGGCAGAAAATCACGCCCTGGCGCACATTGCCGCGTATCGTCACATAGGGTGCGCCCAGATAATTGGTGCCGCTGGAAACCTGACCGCCTGCACCGGTTACGCTGCAACTGCTGCCTTTGCCGCCGCCATTCATGGTAAAGGTAAAGACCTGCTGGTTGCGATCAGCACCCAAACCGGAGCTTCCATCCGGGCCGATACAGGCCGCAAGCGTCAAAACGGCTGCAATCCCTGAGAATTTCTTCATAAATTCACCATATATGAAAAAGCCGCACCGGACCGGTGCGGCTTCAGTAACTCATTCCTGCCTGATGCCTCAGGCCTTTTCCAGCTCGAAAGCGTCATGGAGCGCCTGAACGGCCAGCTCCAGATATTTCCGGTCGATCAGCACCGAGATCTTGATCTCAGAGGTCGCGATGACCTTGATATTGATCCCTTCCGCCGCCAGCGCCTTGAA
The DNA here is from genome assembly GCF_900105075.1 of Rhodobacter sp. 24-YEA-8. Taxonomy (NCBI): domain Bacteria; kingdom Pseudomonadati; phylum Pseudomonadota; class Alphaproteobacteria; order Rhodobacterales; genus Rhodobacter; species Rhodobacter sp. 24-YEA-8. Next base: position 634,708 of record NZ_FNSK01000001.1, on the reverse strand, counting down.
GGTGCGCGCGGCAACTCCGGCATGGCTGCGCATCCCGATACCCACAACCGAGACCTTGGCCACATCGGTGTCGATGATCAGCTCGTCATAGGCGATCTCGCCGCGTGCCTTCGCCTCTTCCATCGCCTTTTTGGCGCGCTCGACCTGGTTGATCGGGCAGGAGAAGGTCATATCGGTGACGGCACCGCTATGGCGCTCGTCATAGTCCTTTTCCGAGATATTCTGGACGATCATGTCCACATTGACCCCGGCCTCCGCCAGCGGGCCAAAGATCGCCTGGGCCACGCCCGGACGGTCTTCGATGGTGAACAGGGTGATTTTCGCCTCTTCACGCGAGAAGGCGACGCCGCTTACGACTTTCGATTCCATGATTTCCTCCTCGTCACAGACCAGGGTTCCAGAGTTCTCGTCGGTATCCTCGAAGGAGGACAGCACACGCAGGCGCACCTTGTAGCGCATCGCCAGCTCAACCGAACGGGTCTGCAGGACTTTCGCGCCGAGAGATGCCAGTTCCAGCATTTCCTCAAAGGCGATCTTGTCGAGCTTCTTCGCCTTCGAGCTCACGCGCGGGTCGGTGGTATAGACGCCATCAACATCGGTATAGATGTCGCAGCGCTCGGCCCCGAAAGCGGCGGCAAAGGCAACAGCAGTCGTGTCCGAGCCGCCCCGGCCCAGCGTGGTGATCCGCCCCTCGGGCGAGATCCCCTGGAAGCCCGCAACCACGGCAACTTTGAAACCTTCGGCGAATTTCGCATCAAGGTTTTCGCGCGGGATCGAAACGAACCGCGCCGAGCTATGCGCCGATGTGGTGTTGATCGGCACCTGCCAGCCCTGCCAGGAACGCGCGGGCACGCCCATTTCCTGCAGGCGCAGCGCCATCAGCCCGGCGGTGACATTCTCGCCCGAAGCCACAACCGCATCATATTCGCGCGCGTCATAAAGCTTTGAAGTACCCTCGACCCAGCCGACCAGTTCATTGGTCTTGCCGGACATCGCGCTGACAATGACGATCACGTCATAGCCGCGTTCGACCTCTTTTTGCACCTTCTTCGCGGCATTCGCGATACGGTCGATATCGGCGACGGATGTGCCCCCGAATTTCATTACCAGAAGCGGCATCTGCACCCCCCCGAGGCCCTTTTGGGGCTCTGCCCAAAGGCGGGGTCACAATCACCCGCCAAAATCGTCGGTTTCCTATAACCCGGGCGCGCCAGGCGCAAGGGGCTGGCGGCATTTCCCGATGGGAATCGTCGGATGCCTCCGGCGGAACTATTTTCTTCAGGAGGAAGTTGATCTTCCGCTGACCCGAATACCCGGATCCCTTGTGCAGGATCTCTTGCCGCAATGCGGCAGGGGCGCTAGCTTTTGGCCGGCATCAGGAAGGACAAAGATATGCAGGATATTACCGGGCAGACCACAACCGGTCACACCATGATCGGCGTCATCGGCGGCTCGGGTGTCTATCAGATCGACGGGCTGGAGGGGGCTTCATGGGTCACCGTCACAACGCCCTGGGGGGCGCCGTCGGATGAAATCCTGGTCGGGCGGCTCGGCGGGCTGCCGATTGCCTTCCTGCCCCGGCACGGGCGCGGCCATGTCCACAGCCCGTCCTCGGTGCCATATCGTGCCAATATCGATGCGCTGAAGCGGATCGGCTGCACCGATATCCTGGCCGTCTCGGCGGTGGGATCACTGCGCGAGGACCGTGCACCGGGGGAGTTTGTGCTGGTGGACCAGTTCATCGACCGCACCTTCGCCCGCGAAAAAAGCTTCTTCGGCGAAGGGCTCGTGGCCCATGTCGGCTTTGCCCATCCGACCTGTGCGCGGCTTGGCGATCTGGTGGCGGAGACGGCGCTGTCTGCGGGAATCACGCTCCATCGCGGTGCCACCTATATCGCGATGGAAGGACCGCAATTCTCGACCCTGGCCGAAAGCCGGCTTTACCGGCAATGGGGCGCCGATGTGATCGGCATGACCGCGATGCCCGAGGCAAAGCTCGCCCGCGAGGCAGAGCTTTGCTATGCGAGCCTCGCCATGGTGACCGATTACGATTGCTGGCATCCCGACCATGATGCGGTGGATGTGGCGGCGGTGATCGCGACGCTGACCGGCAATGCCGCCAAAGCGCGCGAGGTCGTGGCCGCATTGCCGGCGGCGCTTGGCACCGGCCGGGCGCCCTGCCCCTGCGGCTGTGACCAGGCGCTGCAGACCGCGCTGATGACGGCCCCTGCGAAACGTGACCCAAAGCTGGTGGCGAAGCTTGACGCGGTCGCCGGCCGCCTGTTGTAAGCTGGTCGCCTGCTGTAACCGGAAGACCAGAGATGCAAAAAACCGTCCGCGACTATATCCGCACCATTGTCGATTTCCCGCATGAAGGGATCCTGTTTCGCGATGTGACCACGCTCTTCGCCGATCCGCGCGGCTTTCGCATGTGTGTGGACCAGCTGCTCGCGCCCTGGGCCGGGATGCGGATCGACAAGGTGGTGGGGCTAGAGGCGCGCGGCTTCATCCTTGGTGGCGCGGTGGCGCATCAGCTTTCGACCGGTTTTGTCCCGGTGCGCAAAAAGGGCAAATTGCCCGGGCAGACCATAAGTCAGGCCTATCAGCTGGAATATGGCGAGGCGGTGGTCGAGATCCATGAGGATGCGCTTCTGGCCGGCGAGCGGGTGCTGGTGGTCGATGACCTTCTGGCCACCGGCGGCACAGCGGCGGCCGGGATTTCGCTGATCGAACGGCTCGGCGCCGAGGTGATCGGCTGTGCTTTCGTGGTCGATCTGCCCGATCTGGGCGGGCGCAAAAAGCTCGAGGCGCTCGGGATGGATGTCCGTTGCCTTTGCGCCTTTGAGGGTCTGTGACGCGCACCGACGCGCGCTCAGAGCGGCAGCACCGCACCAGGATTGAGAATGCCTTTCGGGTCAAGCGCCGTCTTGATCCGGCGCATCGTCGCCAGTCGGCCGGGATCGCCGTAACGCTGCAGGTCTCCGGTTTTCAGCCGCCCGATGCCATGTTCGGCCGATATGCTGCCCCCGGCCGCGTCAACCATCTGATGCACCAGATCTGACAGCGCCGGCGCCTGCCCCGCATAGTCACTGCGGCTGCGGCCTTTGGCGGGAAACAGGTTGAAATGCAGATTTCCATCGCCGAGATGGCCAAAGCAATTGATCCTTACATCCGCCATTCCTGTCAGGCGACCGCTGGCCTCCCGGATGAAATCCGGGATTGCTCCGGGCGGCAGCGACACATCATGGCTGGAAATCGAGCCAAGGCGGCGATTTGCGTCGGGAATGGTCTCGCGCAGGGCCCAGAGATGGTCGGCCTGGGCTTCGGACGTCGCGATCACACCATCGAGCACAAGTCCGAGTTCGGCGCCCTGTTCGTACAGGCCCGCCATTGCGGCCTCTGCGTCAACTGCGCCGGGAAGGCCCAGTTCGATCAGCACCAGCCAGTCAGGCAGCGGATCAAAGGGCGCGCGCAGATCAAACCCGGTTTCGGCAAGAAAATCGAACCCTGCACGTGACATCAGTTCGAACCCGGATACCAGACCGCCCAGATCTGCCTCGGAAAGCCGGAGCAGCGCCTGCGCCGCTTCGGGGGATGACACGGCCAGCATGGCGACCACACGCTTTTTCGGGGTCGGGAACAGGCGCAGACTGGCGGCGGTGATCACGGCAAGACTGCCTTCCGAACCCACGATCAGATCGCGCAGATCATAGCCGGTATTGTCCTTCCGGAGCCGCCTGAGCCCGGAAATCACTTCACCACTGGCCAGCACCGCCTCGATCCCGAGGCACAGTTCGCGGGCGGTGCCATAGCGCAGCACCTGGGTGCCACCGGCATTGGTCGCAAGATTGCCGCCGATCGTGGCCGTGCCTTCGGAGGCCAGCGAGAGCGGGAAGATCCGGCCGGCGGCGCGGGCTGCTTCCTGAACGGCAGCGAGCGTCATCCCGGCTTCAACGGTGATGCTGTTCTCATCTGGCCAGATACCGCGCAGGCCCGCCATCGCTTCAAGAGACAGGATCAGCGGCACAGGCCCCTCGGGCATGACCTGACCCGACACCAGCCCGGTGCCGCCCCCCCAGGGCAGAACGGACACCGAAGCCGCATTGCAGGCAGCAAGGATCTGCGAGACTTCCTCGCGGCTTTTCGGGACCGCAAGCGGCCCGGGCCGGCCCTGCCATTTGCCGCGCGGCTCGGTCAGATGCCGCGGCTCTGCCGCACGCAGGCGCCCCTCGGGCAAATGCGACCTGAGCCGCCCGATAAAAGCCTCATCCGCCGGATTGAGCAAAACCCCGTCTCCTCTTCCCGCCGGCGCCCCCGTCGCGCGCCCGATTTCTGTACAGAAATCGGTCCGGAGTTTTTGAAAAACTCCGGCAGCGCGTCATGGCAGCGTTCCGGCATTGGCCAGTCTCAGGCTGGCCCCACATCTGTCCGCCCGCGCCGGTCCGCGCGCAGAGCGGAGTAAAGCACATGGTTGCGCCAGCGCCCGTTGATCTGCAGATAGGCCTGCGCCACACCCTCATATTTGAAGCCGGTCTTCTCCAGCACCCCGCGTGAGGCCAGATTCTCCGGCAGGCAGGCCGCCTCGATCCGGCTCAGATCCATCCGGGTGAAGGCGTGATGCACAACGCCCAGGATCGCCTCCCGCATTAGGCCCTGGCGCGCATAAGCTTCGCCCACCCAATATCCCAGCGTCCCGGTCTGCGCCGGTCCCCGGCGGATATTGTCGAGCGTGATCGAGCCGACGATGCGCTGATCCTCGCGCCGCAGCATGACAAGGGGCAGCGCGCTTCCCTGCGCCTCGGCGCGCCGCGCCCAATATACCCTGCCCGAGAAACTGCGCCGCGAGAGATGCTGATCCGACCAGACCGGCTCCCAGGGTTTCAAAAACCCCTCGCTTTCGGCGCGCAGCGCGCTCCATTGCCGCCAGTCATCATGGATCGGCAGGCGCAGCGTCATCCTCTCGGTCTCGATCCTGACCCTGCGCGCCAGGCCAAGCATTATGCCCGCATCCCTGCCATCATATCCGCAAGCGAGGGCGCACGGGAAATCGGTCCATAGACCGCCACCGCCGCCTGCCCTTGCAAGACCCGCGCGCCCTGCGCGCGCACCGCCTCAAGGCTGACCGTTCCGATCTTCGAAACCGCTTCGTCGAGATCGGGAACCCGGTCCCAGATGGCGAGCAGCCGGGCATTGCGCTCGGCGCGCGAGGACGGGCTTTCCAGCCCCATCACCAGCCCCGCCGTCAGTTGCGCCTTTGCCCGCGCGACCTCTGCCTCTGACATATCCTCTGCCGAACGCCTCAGTTCCTGAACGGTCAGTTCGGCCAGTTCCCCGATCTCGGCCGCCGAAGTCCCGGCATAAATGGTGACGTGGCCGGTATCCTCATAGGCGGCCGGCTGTGCGTGGATCGAATAGCAAAGCCCGCGCTCCTCACGAATCTTCTGGAACAGACGCGAGGACATGCCGCCGCCCATCGCCGTGGTCCAGACCTGCGAGGCCCAGACCTCGGGATCGCGAAAGCCCGGCGCTTCGAGGTTGAGCGCGAAATGCGCCTGTTCGAGATCTTTTTCTTCCCGTCTTTCGCCGGCAGTAAACCGGGCGGGCTCGGGCGCGTCGGCCCCGACCGCGGCAAGCCCGCCAAAGAGGGCCTCGGCGCGGTGCAGGATCTCAGCATGGCTGATGCCGCCCGCTGCCGAAAGGATCATCCGGTCCGGCCCGTAATGGCGCGCGACAAAACCGAGGAAATCCTCGCGCCCGAAGGCCGAGACCCGCTCTTCCGGCCCCAGAATGGTGCGGCCGAACGCCTGACCGGGATAACTGACCTCATGCAGCCAGTCGAAAATGACATCATCGGGCGTGTCATTGGATTGCCCGATCTCCTGCAGGATCACATGGCGTTCGGTCTCGATATCATCCGGATTGAACAGCGGATTGAGGACGATATCCGCGATCACCTCCAGCGCGCGCGGCACGTCTTCCGACAGGCAGCGCGCGTAATAGGCGGTCATCTCGCGTGAGGTATAGGCGTTGATATAACCGCCGACATCCTCGATCTCCTCGGCGATCCGCAGCGCGGACCTCGAGGGCGTGCCCTTAAAGGCCATATGTTCCAGAAAATGCGCAACCCCGTTCTGAGCCACACTTTCGTGCCGCCCCCCGGCACCAACCCAGATCCCCACCGAGGCCGATTTCAGGCCAGGCATGGATTCGGTCACAATGCGAAATCCGTTGGAAAGCGTATGGATCTGGACGGTCAAGGCTGGTTCCGTTCACAAGCGGGACAATCGGGGCGTCTTACACCCGGGGCAAGCATGAGAAAAGGGGGCGCTGCCCCCTCTGCCTTACGGCAGCCTCCCCCGGAATATTTGCATCAGGAGGAGATCGCGGCCTCCTCCTGACTCAGATACTCCTGCCGGAGGCATCCGCATTCAGCCAAGCCTGGCGCGGATCAGGGTTTTCAGCGCCTCAAGATCATTTGGCACCCGGGTCACGCGCTCGGGCCGGTCAAAGAGATCGGCCATGCGCGGCGGCAGGCCCGGGCGGATGCCAGTGGCCTTTGCCACGGCATCGGGAAACTTCGCGGGATGCGCGGTTGCAAGCGTCACCATCGGCACCTCCGGGTTGTGCCTTTGCTGCACTGTTCCGACACTCACGCCCACGGCGGAATGCGGGCAGAGGAGCTCGCCCGTCTCGGCCAGCATCGTGGCGATGGTCTCATAGGTCCCCGCCTCGTCCACCGCGCCGCTGTCATAGACATTGGTCAATGCCGTCATAGCGTTTTGCGACAGGGAAAAACCGCCATTGGTCGAGAGCTCTGCCATCAGCTCGCGGATCGCGGCACCATCCCTGCCATGCGCCCAGAACAGCGCACGCTCGAAATTCGACGAGACCTCGATATCCATCGACGGGCTGATCGTCGGCACGACGCCATGTTTGGTATAGGCGCCGGTCTCCATGCATCGATGCAGGATGTCGTTTTCATTGGTGGCGATCACCAGCCGTTTGATCGGCAGCCCCATTTCGCGCGCGATAAAGCCCGCGAAAACATCGCCGAAATTGCCGGTCGGCACGGTGAAGCTGATCTCGCGATCCGGGCTGCCAAGCGCGAGCGCAGCATGGAAGTAATAGACCACCTGGGCCAGCACCCGCGCCCAGTTGATCGAATTCACCCCCGCGAGACGGACGCCGTCACGGAAGTCGAAATCGTTGAACATATCCTTCAGCCGGGCCTGGCAATCGTCGAAATCACCCTCCACCGCGAGCGCATGGACATTGGCCTCAGACGGCGTCGTCATCTGGCGGCGCTGCACTTCCGAGACGCGGCCATGCGGGAAGAGAATGAAGACATCTACATTCTTCAGGCCCCGGAAGGCCTCGATCGCGGCCGAACCGGTATCGCCGGAGGTCGCGCCGACGATGGTGATGCGTTCGCCGGTTTTGGCCAGAGCCGCCTGCATCATCTGGCCGATGATCTGCATCGCGAAATCTTTGAACGCCAGCGTCGGGCCGTGGAACAGTTCCATCAGGAAATGGTTGGGGCCAAGCTGCACCAGCGGCGCGCGGGCATTATGGCCGAAACCGGCATAGGCCTTTGCCAGCAGGGCACGGAATTCATCATCCGCAAAGAAATCGCCGATGAACGGCTTCATCACCCGGAAGGCGAGATCCTCGTAAGAGAGGCCGCGCAAGGACGCGATGCCCTCATGGGTGAAATGTGGCACGGTCTCGGGGACGTAAAGGCCGCCATCGCGGGCGAGGCCCGTCATCATCGCTTCGCCGAAACCGAGAACCGGCGCCTGGCCGCGTGTCGAGATATATCGCATGAGTACCGCCCTTCAGACCTTGCGCGCCCTGATACGCCAGAGCCAGTAGAGTGTCATCCCCGCCCAGACAAGGGCCAGACCGAACCAGGTCACCGCATAACCGAGATGATCATTGCGGAAAGCCGCCGTTGCCGGCTGCGCGGTGACGCCGTCGCCGGTATCCGTGCTTGCGATCACCATGACCTTTTCGGTCCCGAGATACGCCGCCATCGCCTCTACATCGCGGCCGAACCAGAGATTGGCCGCTGTATCGGGCGCGGGTGTCGATGAGGTCATGTCATCGGGCCAGTTCAGATTGCCGGTGATGCTGGCCGCGTGACCGGGGCGCAGGGTCTTGCGCGCGGTTTCCGGCACATAGCCGCGGTCGATCATGATCCGCCGGCCGTCTTCGGTCACGAAAGCGGTGATGATGCGGTAGCCCGGCCCCTGATCGCGGGTCGAGGTCAGGACATGCGCCTCATCCTGGGTAAAGCTGCCGGCAACGGTGACGGGACGGTAGCGGTCACGCGCGGGGTCAGGCTGCTGCGGCAGCGCCACCGGGGCTTCGGCCATCATCGCGGCCGCCTCGGCGATCATCGCCTCCTTCCAGTCAAGCCGCTCCAGCTGCCACAGCCCGAGCCGGACAAGCACCCCGGTGCCGAGAACGCCGATCACCAGCGCGAAAAGGATCTGCCGCATCGGGGCCTCCTGTTGGTCTTCGGGAACGGAAAACGCGGGCTCCGTTCCGGGAGCCCGCGCCAGGATCAGTCACAATGGCGGGGCTTACTGGCCCCAGACATAGATCACGAAGAAGAGGAAGAGCCAGACCACATCGACGAAGTGCCAGTACCAGGCCGCAGCCTCGAAGCCGACATGGTTCGCCTGGGTGAAATGGCCGTTCACCGCGCGCATCAGGCAGACGAAGAGGAAGATCGTCCCCATGATTACGTGGAAGCCGTGGAAGCCGGTCGCCATGTAGAAAGCGCCACCATAGACCGAAGGCGCGCCTTCGGCGTTATTGGCGAAGCCAAAGGCGGCATGGCTGTATTCATAGGCCTGCAGGAAGGTGAAGATCACCCCGAGCGCAACCCCGATGATCAGCCCGTTGATCATGTCCTTGCGGTTGTTTTCATGCGTCAGGGCATGGTGGGCCCAGGTAACGGCACAGCCCGACAGAAGCAGGATCAGCGTGTTGATGAAGGGCAGATGCCAGGGATCAAAGGTCTCGATGCCGGCGGGCGGCCAGGTGCCATCGACCCAGGGGTAGCCTTCGGTCAGCGGGAAGAGCTTGATCTTGAAGAAGGCCCAGAACCAGGCCGAGAAGAACATCACTTCGGACATGATGAACAGGATCATGCCATAGCGCAGGCCGATGCGGACGACCGGGGTATGGTCACCGGTCTGGCCTTCATTGGTCATCGCCGAGAACCAGCCGAACATGCAGTAAAGCACCATCGCAAGGCCGATCAGGAAGACCCAGGGATTATGGGCGGTGGCTTTGAGAAGCGCGCTGCTGGTCTCAAGCACCTCGACCCGGGCGCCCTGCCAGAGCACACCGCCGAACAGCATGATGAAGGCGCCGACCGCAAGCGCGAAAGGCCAGATCGACGGTGGCAGAATATGGTAATCGTGGTTCTTTGCGTGGGCCATGGCCGGTATCCGTTCCCTCGTATCCTTTAACAGGCGTCTTATTTCAGTTTCGTAAATTCAGCACGCCGCCCGGGCGCGCCGTCTCTCACGTCTGTCTCAATTGGCTGCGACGGCGGGTGCCGTCTCTGCCGCTGCCGGGCTGACCTCTGACGCCGCATAGCCATCAGGCACGGGCGTCGTGTGGAACGTATAGCTCAGCGTAATTTCTTTCAGCACCTTGCCTTCGGGATCATCCATGATCGACGGATCGACATAGAAGCTCACCGGCATCATCACCCGCTCGCCGGGTTTCAGCACCTGCTGTTCAAAGCAGAAGCAATGCACTTTGACGAAATAGCCACCCGCCGCATAGGGGGCGACATTATAGCTCGCAGTCCCGGCGGTGACGGTGTCGAGCGGGTTATAGGCCTCGTAAAAGGCCAGCGCATTCTCGCCGATCTTCACCTTCATCTCGGTCAGCTCGGGGCGAAACTCCCAGGGCATGCCCGAAGCGCGCGAGGCGTCAAAGCGGATGGTGATCTCGCGGTCGATCATTGCGGAAGACGGCTCAGGCGCCACAAGCACCGTGCCGCCAAAGCCCGTTACCCGGCAGAACCAGTCGTAAAACGGTACTGCGGCGAATGACAGACCCAGCATCACCGGCACCACCCCCGCAAGGATCAGACCGGTTTTCTTATGCTGACGTCCGGGCTGAGGACCGCTCATTGTGCTGCCTCCCCTGCCGGGGCTGAGGGGGCAGCCACCGCGCGCTCCGCGACCGGCACATGGTCAAAGCCCTGCACCGGCTCGCCGCGCTGGATTTTCACCATGGTCAGAACGAAGACCAGCACGACGAAGGCAAGCAGCAGCCCCGCCACGCCGACATTGCGGCCAAAGCGCCGTTTGTGAAGTTCATGTGTGGGTTGCAGCGCCATGTCTCACCAGCCTCCGAGACCATAGGGGCGCAAAGCCGCCTCGGCCAGGAATGCACCGAAATGCAGGAAAAGATAAAGAATCGAGAAGGCGAAGAAGCGCTTCTCGACGCGGTAGCCATCGGCCTCGGCCGTGTCCTCGTCACGACGCCAGATCATCACCGCGCCGATGAGGAAGATCGCGTTCAGGATCAGCGCCACCGCCAGCGTCAGCGGTCCCCCGATCGACGTCATCGCGGCCCAGAGCGGCACCGGGGTCAGAAGAAGCGTATAGACGATGATATGGGCACGGGTCGATTTCTTGCCGTGGGTCACTGTCAGCATCGGCACTTTGGCCTTGGAATAGTCGCTGTTGATGAACAGCGCCAGCGCCCAGAAATGCGGCGGCGTCCACATGAAGATCAGCGCGAACATCAGCACGGCCTCAAGCCCGACCGAGCCCGTCGCCGCCACCCAGCCGATCATCGGAGGGAATGCGCCAGCCGCGCCGCCGATCACGATATTCTGCGGCGTCCAGCGTTTCAGCCACATCGTATAGATGACGGCATAGAAGAAGATCGTGAAGGCCAGCAGCCCCGCCGCCAGCCAGTTGGTCGCAAGCCCCAGCATCAGCACGGAAAGCACCGACATCGACAGCCCGATCCCGAGCGCCTCGCCCGGCTCGACCCGGCCCGAGGGGACAGGGCGCGACTGGGTGCGCCGCATCACTGCGTCGATATCGGCATCCCACCACATATTCAGCGCGCCCGAGGCTCCGGCGCCAAGTGCGATGAAGAGAATGGCCGAAAACGCCTCGACCGGGTGCAGATGCACCGGCGCGACCAGCAGCCCGACCAGCGCGGTAAAGACCACCAGCGACATGACGCGCGGCTTCAGCAGCTGCACGTAATCGCCGAAACTGCCCTCACCAGGCGCGCGGTCTGCACGCTCATATGAGCCGGTATCGCTCATTTCATTCCACCTTCACCTTGCGCAAAGAGGCCGTGGCTGTCGCCCGGCCCCTGCCCTGGGGTTCATTCTGCCGCAGATGTCTCAGTTCGACGCGAGCGAAACCGAGGCATCCGCTGCCGGCGTATTGGCCAGCACGACTTCGCCCGTCGCGGCCGCTTCTTTCGCCCAGGCGTCATAGGCCTGCTGCGAGACAACCTTGACCGTGATCGGCATATAGGCGTGGTCCTTGCCGCACAGTTCCGAACACTGACCAAAGAAGATGCCTTCGCGGTCGGCTTCAAACCATGCCAGCGCGATACGGCCCGGGACAGCATCCTGTTTCACCGCGAAAGCCGGGATGGTCCAGGAGTGGATCACGTCCGAGCCGGTGATTTGCAGCAGGATCTTTTTGTTCACCGGCACCACCATCGCGGTATCGGTCGCCAGAAGGAACTGGTCTTTGGTATAGCCTGCGCGCTCCAGCCCTTCGATCGCATCGGCGGTCAGGGTGCCATTGCCGACCAGCTTGCGCCCGTCTTCCAGCGTCTGATCCCAGGCATTGCCACCGATCATGAAGCTGCCAAAGGCAAGCGCCGAGCCGCTTTCATCCAGGATCTGCGGATATTCGTAGCTCCAGTTCCACTGGTTGCCGGTGATCTTGATGACCACATCGCCTTCCGGGAAGGTCTGCTGTTTCTTCAGCGCCGGCATCGAATAGACGCCGATCACGATCAGAATGATGATCGGGACCAGGGTCCATGCGATTTCCAGCGGCGTGTTATGGGTGAATTTGCGCGGCACCGGATTCGACCGGCTGTTGAAGCGCAGGATCACGATCAGCAAAAGCGCCATCACGAAGATGGTCACGACCGTGATGATCCACAAAACCATATCGTCGAGGAAGTGCTTGTCATGCGCCAGCTCGGTCGCGGCGGTCTGGAAATTCACCCCCCGGTCGACAGGCTGTCCAATGATTTCAAGGGTCTGTGCCATGGCCGACCCGGAGGCCAGTGCCGCAAAACCTGCAAGGGCAGCGCCCTTCAGAGTGGTGATCACACGCATGTCTCGTCCCGCTTCTGGGTGCGGCCTGTTGCCGCTGCCTTGAGGAAACCCTGCCCCTCCTGTCACGAAGCGGTGAGGAATCCCATTGTTTCCGCTGTCGTTCAAACCATATTGGGCGCAGGACGACAAGAGAAACCATGATGTCGCAGCCCGGCCTGGTTGACCTGAATCAAGGACATACCCAATGAGCACCGCCCCTTTCCGCCCTTTCGAGGAAAAACTCGACGAGTCTGCCGCACTTGGCCTGTTGCGTGAGGCAACCGCGGGCGCCGATGACGGCGAGTTGTTTCTGGAGCGCCGGCGGGGCGAGAGCCTCGTTTTAGACGATGGCCGCATCCGCAATGCCAGCTATGATGCAAGCGAGGGGTTCGGTCTGCGCGCCGTCCGGGGCGAGGTCGCGGGCTATGCCCATTCGACGGAAATCTCGGAACATGCGCTCAGGCGCGCGGTCGGCACGGCACGGCTGGCGGTAGGGGATGGCGGCGGTGTGCTCGCCCCCCCTCCCCCGGGCACCAATCACCATCTCTACCGGGCGGTTGACCCGCTGGAGGACACATCCTTCGCCGGCAAAATCGACATCCTGAAAGAGATCGACGCTTTTGCCCGCGACCAGGATGCACGTGTGGTCCAGGTTTCAGCCTCGCTGTCCGCGAGCCTGCAGGAGGTCGAGATCCTGCGCCCCGAAGGCCTGCGGCTGTCAGACATCCGCCCAATGGCGCGGCTCAATGTCTCGGTGATCCTTGAGGAAAACGGCCGGCGCGAGAGCGGTTCTTCGGGCGGGGGTGGCCGGCATGGTCTGGCAGAATTGCTGGCACCCGCAAACTGGAAGGCGGCCATCACCGAGGCGATCCGCATCGCCCGGGTGAATCTGACGGCGGTGCCGGCACCGGCTGGGATGATGGATGTGGTGCTGGGCCCGGGCTGGCCGGGGATCCTCCTCCATGAAGCGATCGGCCATGGGCTTGAGGGCGATTTCAACCGCAAACAGACCTCGGCATTTGCCGGGCTGATGGGCAGGCAAATCGCGTCCAAAGGGGTGACCGTGCTCGATGACGGCACGCTCCCGGACCGGCGTGGCTCGCTGACCTTCGATGATGAGGGCACGCCCTCGGGTAAAAACGTGCTGATCGAGGATGGGGTGCTGGTCGGCTATATGCAGGACCGTCAGAACGCGCGGCTGATGGGTGTGGCCCCCACCGGCAACGGGCGGCGCGAAAGCTATGCCCATATCCCGATGCCGCGCATGACCAATACCTATATGCTTTCGGGCAAGGATGATCCGGCGGCGGTTCTGGCCGATCTGAAAGACGGGATCTGGGCGGTGGGGTTCGGCGGCGGCCAGGTCGATATCACCTCCGGCAAATTCGTGTTCAGCTGCACCGAGGCCTACCGGGTCAGGAATGGCCAGGTCGGTGAGGCAATCCGGGGGGCCACGCTGATCGGTGACGGGGCGACCGCGCTGAAGGGCATCCGCGCCATCGGCAATGATCTGCAGCTTGACCCCGGCATCGGCAATTGCGGCAAGGCCGGGCAATGGGTGCCGGTGGGCGTGGGTCAGCCGACGCTGATGATCGGCGGGCTGACAATCGGAGGCCAGAAGGCGGGCTGAAGCGGCGACAGGATCATGCGGCGGCGTCTCTATGCGGCGACGGGCCATCTGCGCCCGTCGAAAAACCCGGCCTGACATCGCCGGGCCGTTATGGCACTGTCAGTGCAGCGGATCGGTCAGGGCGCCAGTAACAGTGACAGTGATTTCGGAGAGCGTAACGTGAGCCTTTTCGTGTCTGCCCCGCGCGGGATGCGTCTTATCGGGGCGAAGACGCTGACCCTCACCACGCTGGCCTGGTGCCTGGTGCCGTCCCTGGTCGGTGGTATCGGCTGGATCCTCATGGATCTGGCTGTAGGGCCAGGCGCCGGTCAAAGTCCCGGCCAGAGCGGCGGCCCGGACCAATCCGCACTCCAGATGCTGTTTTACCTGCTTTTTCTCTCACCGCTGATCCTGGGCCCCTTCTGGGTGGCCATCGGCATCGGCACGGCGATGTTATGCAAATACGGGGCTTATGGCTCATTGAGCGCCGTGATCTGGGGCGCATTCCTTGGCGGCGGCGCGGCAATGACCACGGGCATCCTGACGCTGATCGCAATTGGTGCGGTTCTTGCAACCTTTCACCGCTTCACGCTGGCGCTGCTCAGACCAAACGCGTTCTGAGGGCGGCAAAGCCCATCAGGGCTAAGCGATCCCTGGCAGCGCCCGCACGATCCGGGTGAAATCCTCGCCGCGTTTTTCGAAATTCGGATATTGGTCGAAACTCGCCGCGGCGGGTGCAAGCAGCACCACCTCGCCCGGCTCTGCCTCTTCCGCCGCACGGGTGACCGCGCGCTCCATCGTCTCGCAGATCTCATGCGGGGTCTGGCCGATCTGCAGCGCGAAATCGCGGGCGGAATGGCCAATCAGATAGGCCTTCACCACAGGGGCAAGATCCGGCGCGAGGCTCGCAATGCCGCCATCCTTGCCCATCCCGCCCGCGATCCAGCGAATTTTCGGGAAGGCGCGCAGCGCCATTGCGGCGCTGTCGACATTGGTGGCCTTTGAATCGTTGATGAATTTCACCCCTGCCCGCTCGCCCACCAGCTGGCTGCGATGGGGAAGGCCTGCGAAAGAGTGCAAAGCCCCTTCTATGAGTTTCGGCGCAAGCCCCAGGGTCCGCGCCACCGCCCAGGCCGCACAGGCATTCTGGTGGTTATGTGCGCCCGGCAGGCCGGAAATGCCGCGCAGATCCACAGATGCCATCTGCCGCCCGCGCCGCCATTCCGCCAGAAAGCCTTTGCGCGCGAAAACCGACCAGGCAAAGCCCTCGAGCTTTTGCCCCGACGATACCCGGATCACCCGGTCATCGCCCGGCCCCTGCGCCATCTGCCCGGCAAGAAACCGCCCCTCGTCCTCATCGACACCGATCACCGCACGATCCGGCCCGCCCTCGGCGAAAAGCCGGCGCTTGGCCGCGAAATAGCCGCCCATGCCGCCATGGCGGTCCAGATGGTCGGGCGAGAGATTGGTGAAAACCGCCACATCCGGCGTCAGCGCGCGCGCCAGATCGGTCTGGTAGGAGGAAAGCTCCAGCACCAGCACCTCGCCATCACGTGGCGGGTCGATCGACAACACGCCCTTCCCGATATTGCCGGCCATCTGGGTCGGGCGGCCCGCGACTTCGAGAATATGATGGATCAGCGCCGTGGTGGTCGATTTCCCGTTCGAGCCGGTGACGCAGACAACTTTGGGGACCTGGTCGAATTCTTCCCATTCGCCCCCACCCCAGGACTGGAAGAAAAGGCCGATATCATTGTCGACCGGCACCCCGAGCTCGAGCGCGCGGGCGATGATCGGATTGGGGTGCGGGTAGAGATGCGGGATCCCGGGCGAAGTCACAAGGCAGGCCACACCTTCGAGGGCCGCATTGCGCGTCAGATCGGTAAGGGCAAAGCCCTCGGCCTCGGCCAGCCCGCGCGATTCGGGGCTGTCATCCCATAGCAGCGCCTCGGCGCCGCCCGCGATCAGGGCCCGGGCCGTGGCAAGGCCAGACCGCCCCAGCCCCAGAACCGCAACCTTCTGCCCCTGATAGCCACGTACCGCAATCATCTCTGCCGCCTGCCATTTCTGCCCCGCCCCCGTCGCCGGAAGGGCGCCATTTTCCGCATCCGACAATGCGCCAGTGCCCAGTCAGGCGCAAGATGGCGCCCCGGTGAGCCAATCTGTCGCAGCCCCGAAAACCGCCGTTTTGACCTGCGTCAATGCCCCATCGCTGCGACAGGCTAGTCCTGCTGGTGTTGAAAACAGAAAGTAACGGGTATGAAACATCTCTCCGCCGCGCTTCTCGCCGCTCTCGTCACCGCCACCCCTGCCCTTGCGCAGGAAGCCGGTACCATCACCCTCGGCTTCGGGATCGGAACCGTTGCGCCAAAGGACAATAACGGCGCTCTGGCCGGGATGGATTCGAGCATCGGCAAGAACACCCGCCCGATCCTGACACTGGAATATTTCGTCCGCGACAATATCGGGATCGAGCTGCTGGCCGCAGCACCTTTCAAACATGATATCAGCCTGGCCGGGCTGGGCGAGATCGGCTCGACCAAACAGCTGCCGCCGACCCTCAGCGTCAACTGGCATATCCCGACCACCAGCAAATTCACGCCCTTTGTCGGGCTCGGGGTGAATTACACCAAATTCTTCGAAGAGAAATCCTCGCTCGGCACGCTGCAGATCAGGGAGAGCTTCGGCCTCGCCGCGACCCTCGGCGTGGATTACGCGATCAGCGAAAAGGCCGCTCTGCGCGCCGATATCCGCTATGTCGATATCGACAGCGATGTGCTGCTGAACGGAACGAAAATCGGCAAGGCCGAGATCGATCCGCTGGTCGCCAGCGTCTCCTATGTGATGAAATTCTGATCTTCGTCCCCCGGCGGGATCAGAAGCGGAAGGGGCGGCAGTTTTGCCGCCCTTTTTGCATTGCGCGGCCGGATCTGCCAGGCTGGGCGGGCCAGCTGCAGGAGGCGAGCCCGATGATGATTTCCGAAATCGAGGATTATTTCACTCTCGGCTGCGGGCGCTGCCCGCGATTCTCGACACCGGACTGTTCGACCCGCCTCTGGGCGGCAGGTCTGGCAGAGCTGCGGCGGATCTGCCGGGCCGCCGGTCTGGCAGAGGTCGTGAAATGGGGCCATCCCTGCTATGTCCATGCCGACCGCAATATCGCGATCATCGGCGCGCTCAGGGGCGATTTCCGGCTGAGCTTCTTCAACGCCGCGCTGATGAAAGACCCCGATGGCGTGCTTGAACGCCAGGGGCCGAATACGAAACACCCCGATATGATCCGCTTCACCGAGAATACCCGGGTAACCGCGCTGGAGCCGGTGATCACCGCATATCTGCGCGAGGCGATGGGTTATGCGGAAGCCGGCCTCCGGCCGCCCCGCGAGGTCAGCGAGATTGCATTGCCGGATGAACTTGTCGAAGCGCTGGACGCCGATCCGGACCTGGCCGAGGCCTTCCACGCGCTGACCCCGGGGCGGCAGAAAAGCTACGCCTTCAACCTGAGCGGTGCGAAGACATCGGCCACGCGGATCGCACGGATCGAGAAATTCCGCCCGAAGATCCTTGCCGGCAAAGGCGCGCTGGATCGCTGAGACCGCCCCACCCCGCCGGGGGATCAGGGAAGGTCGGATCAGAACTCTGAGCCGGTGATGCAAACCAGAACGATACCGGATGAGAGGGAGTTCGCCCCTTGCGGGAACCCAAAGCCGATGCCAGACATCCTCTCATACTCAGAGGAGATTACTATAATGTTCAGAAGTTTTACGCTTGCCGGCATTGCCCTGATGGTGTCGCTCGCTCCGGGCCAGGCCGCAGAAGTGGTTGGCGAGGCAGGCGGCTGGGAGATCTACCGCGACGCGAATATGGGCGGCGGCTGTTATATGATGTCCGCGTTCGAGGACGGATCAATCGTTCAGGTCGGCTTTGATCTCAAAGAAGATGCGGCTTTCATGGCCGTGTTCAACAGCGACTGGACCGATATCACCGATGGCAATGCCTATCCGATGACCATCGATCTGGATGACCAGAAATGGGAGGCCGATGGCCATGGCGTGAGTGACAATGAGATCGGCGGCATTATCGTGCTGATCGAGAATGAGGAATTCATTACGGATCTGGCGCTGAAAAATACGCTGAGCCTGTCAAATTCCGACGGTGAGGTGGCGCTGCTTGATCTCACGGGAACCCGTGATGCCGTGATTGCCACCGCGGATTGCCTCAGCGCAAGCTGATCCCGCATGACAGGGATGCAGCCCCCCGGGTCCGGACCTGACGGCCCCGGGGGAACAAAAGAACCTAAGGTTCACCGTCAGGGAAAGCGGCGGTCCTTACCGGATTTCGGGGCCCGGCTTCAGCGCACCTTCAGCGTCGCCAGCCCGATCATCGCGAGGATCAGCGAGATGATCCAGAAGCGGATCACGATCTGCGGCTCGGCCCAGCCCTTTTTCTCGAAATGGTGGTGGATCGGCGCCATCAGGAAGATCCGTTTTTTGGTGCGTTTGTAGTACAGCACCTGGATGATCACGCTCAGCGCCTCGACCACGAAAAGGCCGCCGACGATGGCCAGAACGATCTCGTGTTTGGTGCAGACCGCCATCGCGCCCAAAGCGCCGCCAAGCGCGAGCGAGCCGGTATCGCCCATGAACACCGCTGCGGGCGGCGCATTATACCACAGGAAGCCAAGCCCGCCGCCGATCAGCGCCGAGGCGAAGATCACCAGTTCCGCCGTACCCGGCACGGCATGGACACCGAGGTAATTCGCCATGGTCGAGGTGCCGACCACATAAGCGATAACGCCGATCGTGCCGGCGGCGATCATCACCGGCATGATTGCCAGACCATCCAGCCCGTCGGTCAGGTTCACCGCATTGGCGGCGCCCACAATCACGATCATGCCGAAAGGCACAAAGAAGATCCCCAGATTGATCAGCGCATCCTTAAAGAAAGGCATGGCCAGCTGATTGGTCAGCCCTTCGGGGTGGAACCGCGCCGCCGCCCAGGCCGCAAGGCCCGCGATCACCAGGCCAAGGATAAACCGGATACGTGACGACACGCCCTTGGTGTTCTGTTTGGTGACCTTGGCATAGTCATCCGCGAAACCGATCAGGCCGAAGGCCAGCGTGACCAGCAGCACGATCCAGACATAAGGATTATCAAGCCGCGCCCAAAGGAGCGTCGAAATCGTCAGGGCCGAAAGGATCAGGAGCCCCCCCATTGTCGGGGTGCCGGCTTTCGCGAAATGGCTCTGCGGCCCGTCATCGCGGATCGGCTGCCCCTTCCCCTGCTTGCGGCGCAAGAGGTTGATCAGCGGACGCCCGAAGATGAAACCGAAGATCAGCGCAGTGCCGAAAGCCATCCCTGCCCGGAAGGTGATATACCGGAACAGATTGAAGAAATCGCCCCCGTCAGAGAGTTCGGTCAGCCAGAAAAGCATTCACTCGGTTCCTTCGGTTTTCATGCGGGCAGTGCCCAGACGGCGCAGGGCTTCGGCCACAAGACTGACTTTCGATCCTTTGGAGCCCTTGACGAGCAGGATATCGCCCGGATCCATCAATGCGCGGGCACGTCCCGCCAGTTCCGCCGCCGTTTCCACCCATTCGCCGCGCTGCGCAAGGGGAAGCGCGCGGTGAAGTTCCCGCATGCGCGGCCCGACGCAGTGGATCAGGGTGACCGCTTTCAGCCCGGGGTGATCCGCGACCGCGGCATGGAGCTGCAATTCCTGCGGGCCAAGTTCCAGCATATCGCCGAGAACTGCGATGCGGCGGCCAGCGCCGAGGGCGCCGATCCCGTCAACCGGTTTCGCGCGGATCAGCATGTCGAGACTGGCGGCCAGCGAGGCCGGGTTCGCGTTGAAACTGTCATCGATCAGATCGAAGAAGGTCTCTTCCACCACGTCGAGCTCGATCCGCTCGCGGGTGCCGCGCCCCGAGGGGGGCTGCCAGCGCCCGAGATCATGTGCGGCCAGCACCGGATCGGCGCCGAGCGCCGCGACCGAGGCCAGCGCACCAAGCGCGTTCATCGCGAAATGCGCGCCGGGCGAGGCGATGCGGAAAAGGCTCATCTGCCCGTCATGGCTGGCGCGGACCACGGTGATCTCATCGCCCGGACGTACCTCGTCGAGATGCCAGGCGGCGTCCCTGGCACGGCCAAAGCCCAGGATCTGCGCGCCGGCGGCTTCTGCCAGCGCGGTGAGAACCGGCGTGGTGTCGAGATCAAGATTGATCACGGCGGTGCCGCCCGGCTCCAGCCCTTCGAAAATCGCGCCTTTTTCGCGGGCGATCCCCTCGATGGAGCCGAAAGCGGCCATATGGGCCGGGGCAACGGTGGTGATCAGCGCGACATGCGGGCGGGCAAGGCGCGCGAGCGGCGCGATCTCGCCCGGGTTCGACATGCCGATCTCGATCACCGCGAAATCACTGTCGACCGGCATCCGGGCGAGGGTCAGCGGCACGCCCCAATGGTTGTTATAGCTGGCTTCCGCCGCATGGGTGACGCCCTGACCCGAAAGCATGGCGCGCAGCATTTCCTTGGTCGAGGTCTTGCCGACAGAACCGGTGACACCGATGACCCGGGCTTTGGTGCGGGTGCGGGCCGCGCGCCCGAGGGCTTCGAGACCTTTAAGGACATCGGGCACGATCAGGAGTGGCGCCTCCGGACTGACGCCTTCGGGGATATGGGTGACCAGAGCGGCGGCGGCGCCTTTTTCCAGCGCCTGGGCCACGAAATCATGGCCATCCCGCGCGGCGGCCAGCGCCACGAAGAGATCGCCTTGCTTCAGTGTCCGGGTATCGATCGAGACGCCGGTGGCGGCCCAGTCGCGGCTGGTGCGCCCGCCGGTGGCGGTTGCGGCATCAGAGGAGGTCCAGAGCGGGGTCATACGCGCGCGTCCTGTGGCTCGGGGAGGAGGGGGGCTGCCTGCCCCCCGGCTCCTGCGGAGCCGCCCCCCGGGGATATTTCCAGACAGATGAAATGGGCAATGTCGCGCATCAGATCAGCCCGTCCAGCGCGGCGGTCGCGACCGAGGCCTGTTCGACATCGTCGAAAGGATAGACTTCGCCTTTGATGATCTGGCCGGTTTCATGGCCTTTGCCCGCAATCAGCAGGGCGTCGCCAGGGAGAAGCGCGTCAACGGCGCGCAGGATCGCCTCGGCGCGGTCACCGACCTCATTGGCCTCCGGGCAGGCGGCCATAATCTCGGCGCGAATGGCGGCGGGCTCTTCCGAGCGCGGATTGTCGTCGGTCACGAAGAGGATATCGGCATTGGCCTGTGCAGCCTCGCCCATCAGCGGGCGTTTCGTGCGGTCGCGGTCGCCGCCGGCGCCGAAGACCACGATCAGGCGGCCCATCACATGCGGGCGCAGGCCTCGCAGCGCGGTGGCGATGGCATCGGGCGTATGGGCGTAATCGACATAGACCGGCGCGCCATTTCTGCGGGTCGCTGCCAGTTCCATCCGGCCGCGCACGCCTTTGAGGCCGGGCAGCGCCTCCATCACGCGGTCCGGTTTCTCGCCACAGGCGATGACAAGGCCCGCCGCCAGGGCGACATTTTCCGCCTGGAAGGAGCCGGTCAGACCCAGCCGCGCCTGGAAGGGCTTACCCTGCCACAAGAGCCGCAATTCCTGGCCGGTCGCATCGGGGCGGATCGCTTTTATCTGCAGATCGGGGAGCGGCCCGGTCTCGCCGCGTCCGACACGCAGCACCGGCAGGCCGCGGGCCTCGGCGAGCTCGGCCATTTCAGGGCCATAGGCGCCATCGAGATTGATCACCGCCACCGCGTCATCGGGAAGAAGCCGGGTGAAGAGGCCGGCTTTCGCGGTGAAATAGGCCTCCATCGTGTGGTGATAGTCGAGATGGTCCTGGGTCAGATTGGTGAAGCCCGCGGCTTTCAGGCGCACGCCTTCGAGGCGGCGCTGGTCGAGCCCGTGCGAGGAGGCCTCCATCACGGCATGGGTGATGCCGTCTGCCGCCGCATCTGCCAGCATGGCATGCAGGGTCACCGGGTCGGGGGTGGTATGGGCGGATGGTGCCTGCCAGTCGCCCTCCACCCCGGTCGTGCCGATATTGATCGCAGGCTTGCCAAGCGCCTGCCAGATCTGGCGCGTAAAGGTGGCAACGCTGGTCTTCCCATTGGTGCCGGTGACCGCCGCCATCACGGCAGGCTGGGCGCCCGACCAGAGGGCGCTTGCGCGCGCGAGGGCCTCGCGCGGCTCGTCCACCACGACCAGCGCCACCTCTTTCAGCCCGATCACTTCGGTCCCGATCACCGCGCCCATCGGATCGGTGAGGATCGCGGCTGCGCCCTTTTCCAGCGCGGTTGCGATGAAATCTGCGCCATGGCGCAGGCTTCCGGGCAGTGCCGCAAAGAGGAAGCCGGGCTTTACCGCCCGGCTGTCGGCCGTGATCCCGGTCAGGACCGGATCCCTGCTTTGTCTTGCCTTCAGCCCAAGCCCCGAGAGCCGCTTTTCACCCGCCATATTTCACCCGTTCAGTTCGCTGCCGCTTTCAGCCGCAGCTCTGGCACCCGTTCAGTTTGCCGCTGCTGTTAGCGCAGCTCCGGTGATGGGTTCAACTATCGGCCTCACGTCAAGCAGCGGCGCGATGCGGCGGATCATCTCGGCGGTGACCGGTACAGAGGTCCAGCCAGCAGTGCGCAGCGGCCGTGGCCCCGACGTATCCGCGGGTTCATCCAGCGTCACGATCACCACATAGCGCGGGTTCGAGGCCGGGAAGGTCGAGGCGAAAGTGTTGATCACCTTGTCCTTGTAATAGCCGCCGGATTTCTTGGGCTTGTCGGCGGTGCCGGTCTTGCCCGCGACCTCATAGCCTTTGACCTCGCCAAGGCTCGCCGTGCCATGCGTCACGACCGAACGCAGCATCGAAACCGATTCCTTCGCGACCTTCTCGCTCATCACCCGGATGCCCGATGCGGGGCCCTTTTGTTTCAGGAGCGTCGGCTTGATATAGATGCCGCCATTCGCAATCGCGGCATAGGCCGCCGCGAGATGCAGCGGGCTTGCCGACATGCCGTGCCCATAAGAGGTCGTGATGGTCACGATCTCGGGCCAGCGCCTGGGGATCAGCGGCCGCGCACCCGGGGCCTCGATCAGCTCGACCGGCGTCGGGTCAAAGAACCCAAGCGATTTCAGAAAGGCCTGCTGGCGCTGCGGCCCGATCATCAGCGCGATATGGGCGGTGCCCACGTTTGACGATTTCTCGATCACTTTGCGCACCGAGAGCATCGGGCCGTAATTCTTGCCCTCGAATTCCTTGATGCGGTGCTTGCCCCAGGTCATCGGCGCATTGGCATCAACGAGGGTTTCGGGCGTCACAAGGCCCAGCTCCATCGCCTGGGCGGCGGCAAAGATCTTGAAGGCCGAGCCCAGCTCATAGACGCCCTGCACCGCGCGGTTGAAAAGCGGGCTGTCAGAGGGTTCGTCATCCTTGCCGACCAGCGGCACGGGGCGGTCATTCGGATCAAAAGTCGGCGCCGAAGCCAGAGCCACGATCTCGCCGGTGCGCACATCCATCACAATCGCCGCGCCGCCGCGCGCATTCAGCATCGAAATCCCGGCGGAAAGCACCTCTTCGACCGTGGCCTGCACGGTGAGGTCAAGCGAGAGCTCCAGCGGCTGACCGGCCTGGGCGGGATCGCGCAGCCGCGCATCCATCGCCTTTTCGATCCCGGCAGTGCCGATCACCTCGGCGGAATGCACGCCTTCTGCGCCAAAGGAATAGCCGCCCAGCACATGCGCCGCGAGCGTGCCGTTCGGGTAAAGCCGCATCTCGCGTGGGCCGAACAAGAGCCCCGGATCGCCGATCTCATGCACCGCCTGCATCTGTTCGGGGCTGAGAACCTTCCTCACCCAGAGGAACCGGCGTCCGTCGGTAAAGCGGCGTTCCAGGTCTTCGGCCTTCAGATCGGGGAAGATCTCTGCCAGTTTGCGCGCCGAGCCTTTGGGATCGACCATGTCTTTCGGATGCGCGTAAAGCGCCGAAGTGGTCATGTTCGTCGCAAGGATGCGGCCATTTCTGTCCGTGATATCGGCGCGTTGCGCGACGATCTCGGCCCCCGGCGCGGAGGCCACCGGCTCGACCGGCTCGGAGGCCGCCAGATGGCCCATCCGGACCCCGATGGTCAGATAGGCGCAGCCAAAGGCCAGAGCGAGCAGCCCCAGCCGGGCCGATGCGCGAGGCTGGCTTTTGTCGCGGATCACCTCATGGCGGCGTTCGAGATTCTCGCGCTCGATCAGATCGGGGTTTTCACCGTTCTGGCGCGCCTCAAGGATACGGGCAAGCGGGCGGAGGGGTGTGCGCATGGATCAGAGCCCCTCTTCTGCTGTGGCCGAGGTGATCCGGATCGCGCCGACGCCGTCGGGCAGTTCGATCGCGGGGATCTCGGGTACCGGATAGGCGACGCTTGCCGTGGAGCCGAACTGACCCGGTTCCATCGGCATCAGCGGCACGCGTTCGAAATTCAGCGAAACCAGATCCCGCAACCGGTCGGGCCGGTTCAGCCAGGCCCATTCCGCCTTTTGCACCGACAGACCCTCGCGCAGGCTGGCAATCTGGCGCTGCAGCCCCCGGACCTCACGCAGCACTTCCTGGGTGGCGTAGTTTTCGCGATACGCCCAGAAGCCAAGGGCGATCACAGACAGGAAGGTAAAAACGTAAAGCACGGGGCGCATGTCAGGACCGTCCTTTTTGCGAATTACGGGTCACATGAAACCGGGGAAGCCCGAGCGCCGCCGGATCGGCGGCCAGGGCCGGCGCATCCGTGCGAATGCCGATGCGAAGCTTCGCAGACCGCGCGCGCGGATTGGCGGCAAGTTCTTCGTCATCGGGGCCGATGGCCTTCTTCGACGCAAGCCGAAAGCGCGGGGTGACAGCATCCCGCGCCGGCGCATAGCGGTTGGCAGCGGGTTCGGCGCCGGAGGCCTGCTGGAAGAACCGCTTGACGATGCGGTCTTCGAGGCTGTGGAAGGTCACCACCGCCAGCCGCCCGCCGGGTTTCAGGATCCGCTCGGCCGCTGCCAGCCCCTCGGCCAGCTGATCGAATTCGGCGTTCACCGCGATACGGATTGCCTGAAAACTGCGGGTTGCCGGATGGCTTTCGCCGAATTTCGGGCGCGGCAGCTGTTTCGCGACCACTTCGGCCAGTTGCAGCGTGGTGGTGAAAGGGCTGGTCTCGCGCGCCGCGACAATCGCGCGCGCAATCCGGCGCGAGGCACGCTCTTCACCGTAATTATAAAGGATATCCGCGAGATATTCCTCGCCTGCGGTATTCACCAGATCGGCGGCAGAGGGCCCGTCCTGGCTCATCCGCATGTCGAGCGGGCCGTCTTTCTGAAAGGAAAACCCGCGCTCTGCCTCGTCGATCTGCATCGAGGACACGCCGATATCAAGGACAACGCCATCCGCCGGCTCGCCCGCGAGTGTGTCGAGATCGGAAAATGTGCCCATGGCCAGCGCGATACGCCCGCCGAAATCGGGAAGCCAGGACGCCGCCATCCGATGCGCCAGCGGATCGCGGTCGATGCCAAGAACCCGTGACGCGCCCGCGTCGATCAGACCCTTTGCATAGCCCCCTGCCCCGAAAGTGCCATCAATCCAGAAGCCTTCAACCGGGGCTGACGCCGCAAGCAGGGGCCTGAGGAGCACCGGGATATGCGGTGCGCTTCCTGCCATCGCTTACACTCCGTCATGCGGCAGGAGCGAGAGGAGATCCGCACCATCGGGCAGGTCGAGATCGATCTCTTCCTGTGCCGCCATTTCCGCATCATAGGTATCACGCAGCCAGATCTGGAACGTGTCCAGTGCGCCCGCAAAACAGGCCTCGCCGGCATCGGTCAGGCCGATCCGCTCGCGCACCTTCTGCGGCAGGACGAGACGGCCATCATCATCGATTTCAACGGTCTGCGAGAGGGTGATGTAATTGCGCTCAAGCGCCTTGCGCTGCGGCGTGCCGGGGGCGAGCCTGCGGATCTTATCTTCCATCACAGCCATTTGCGCGACGGAATAGCATTCGACATAGGCCTGACCGGCGCGGCCGCCATAGACCATCACAACACGCGGGCGCGAGGTCCCTGCCCCGGCATCGCCGGCTTCCAGAATACGGCGAAAAGGCGCCGGGATCGAAACCCGCGCCTTTGCATCTACCTTCTGGTAGAACTCGCCTCTGAATGCCTCAGCCATTGCTTTGTGCCGGCCCTTGTTGCTTCTGTCCCTGGGCCTTCTGGCCCGATGATTTTGCCTTGCGGCGTCAGTCTTCTGGCCCGTCGGCCGAATTTCTCATGGTCCAGAAATGAAATGGGCGGATCGGACTGCTGCCACTGTCCGATCCGCCTCTGTCCCATCGCTGGGCGTCCAGCTACGCGCGCCACCTGGGGGAGATGTCTGCTCGCTCGCGCGCCGGATCTCTGTCGTCCGATGAAAGGGTTTGCCTGTATGAGCTGCCTTTTTTCGCCTTTGTTCGGGGTCTTCGTCCGCCCCTGACGTCTTTGTTTGCCCGTCTCATCTTCCGTGACCCCAACATGCCTGGGATTTCATGGTCTGACAAGGGAAATGTTGGATCATGATGGCAATATCTTGTCCGGGATGAGATGGGAAAACAGGATATTGTGGCCATCACGCCTTATCACAACACCATATCTATGGCTCTCGTTTGCGTTACTATCGATATATTGGATAAACCAGCCGATCCCATGCAATCCCGCAGGATCGAAGTTTTTTCCGAATCGAGGCACACCCTGCGCAAAAGACTGCGCATCACCCCGGGCCATTTACACGTGCTGGCCGCTTCAATCCCACAGATCCACCCGCCTGAGGTGAAAACTCCCTCTCAGTTCCATGAAATTCCATGTCAATTGATTCGGAGCCTTCCGGCGCCATTCCACCCCGGAACCGGTTGCGCCCTGGCAGCGAGCAGAGGCCCCGGTAAAGCAAAACCCCGCCACCGGGCAGGTGGCGGGGGAGTTCGGGGCGCAGAAACCGGCGCTGTGCGGGAACCGCCGCCGGTGCAGGGGCCGTCAGGCCATATTGCCGTCGATCAGGCGGCGCGCGAGGCGGTCATAAGCCTCGGCCAGCGGACCGTCGCTGGCGGCAATCGGCGCCCCGGCATCACCTGCCACCCGCACATCCAGAGCCAGCGGCAGCTCTCCGAGGAAGGGGATGTTCAGGCGCTGCGCTTCGGCAGGGACACCGCCATGGCCGAAGATATGCGCCTCATGGCCGCAATTGGGGCATATATAAGTAGACATGTTCTCGATCAGGCCAAGGATCGGCGTTTTCAGCTTGTTGAACATGTCGATGGCCTTCAGCGCGTCGATCAGCGCCACATCCTGCGGCGTCGACACGACCAGAGCACCGGTCAGCTGTACCCGCTGCGACAGTGAAAGCTGCACATCACCGGTGCCGGGCGGCAGGTCGATCAGCAGAATATCCAGCTCGCCCCAGGCCACCTGGGACAAAAGCTGCTGGATCGCCCCCATCAGCATCGGCCCGCGCCAGACCACGGCCTCGCCCTCTTTCAGCAAAAGCCCCATCGACATCATGGTGACGCCATGCGCGACCACCGGCTCGATGATCTTGCCATCGACCGATGAGGGGCGCTTCGACACGCCCATCATCCGCGCCTGGCTCGGCCCGTATATATCTGCATCCAGCAACCCGACGCGCCGCCCCTGTTTCGCCAGTGCCACCGCAAGGTTCGAACTGACCGTCGATTTGCCGACACCGCCCTTCCCCGAGCCGATCGCGATAATACGGTCGATCCCCGAGAGCTTTTGCGGCCCGCCCTGCTGCGGCGTCGGATGACCGCCGATCTTCAGGCTGGGCGGCTCGCCCGCCGCGCCCGAACTGCGCACCACCGGACCTGCCGGTTTCGGTGCCGCTTTCGCCGCCGGGCCATGCGCTGTCATCACCACCTGGACCGATGTGATCCCCGACAGCGCCTTCAGCGCCGCCTCTGCCGCCGCCTGGACCGGCGCCAGCGCCCGCGCCTGATCTGCGCTTTCCGCCTCGATGACGAAACGCACCACGCCACTCTCGACCGAGAGCGCGCGAATCAAATCGCGCGACACCAGGGTGCCACCGCCCGGCAGGGCAATCCCCGCCAGAATCTCCGTTACCGCTTCACGCGTGGCTGTCATCGCTCTCTCCGGACAAATCGCTGACTGAGACTCGGCAGTTTTTGCGAAAAGGGCAAGGGGCGGAGAAAGATGTGTTCGCAGACTGCCTGATCTTTAACCATATCTGTTCATATCAATGACATAGCCCCGAAAACAGCCATGCGATTGCTGCATGGCAGCATTGCCGGGCCGTCTATTGTGCAAACGCAGAAAAGCCCGCATGTTAGCGACAACGGAAAGCAACGGACCGGCACGAAGATCCGCCAAACCTGGCAAGACCACCGCCGATCCTGACGCAAAGGCTTGATGAAATGGCATATGTGAACACCTCCCGCGCCGCTTTGGCCCGGCCCTCGCTCTTCGGCGATGTCGTCGAGGCCCTGCGCAACGCAATCGCACGTCGTAAACTCTATTCGCGGACCCTTGAAGAGCTTCGTTCGCTCTCGGATCGTGATCTGTCGGATCTGGGCCTGTCCCGCGCCATGATCACCGAAGTTGCCCGCGAAGCCGCTTACGGCAAATAAGTTTCCCGCCCCGGATCCCCTCCTCCTCCCTGGATCCGGCGTGAAAATGGCGCCGCCACCCTCCTCCCAGGTGGCGCCAGCTCTTAAAGGGCAGCAATGCCCGCTCCATTCGGTGGCCCACTCCTCCTCCCTCGGGCCTTCGAACCAGCGGCGACCCCCTCCTCCTCCCTGGGGTCGCCGCATCAGATACCGGCCTGCAGCGCGCTTATGCGCCGGGCCAGACGAGTTCGGAGCCCCTCTCCTCCTCCCTGGGGTCTCCGGAAAGCGCGGTGGCTCCTCTCCTCCTCCCCGGAGCCGCTGCGCCCTCCCAAATGGGCACAGGCCTGCGCCTGGTGTCCGATCAGTTCGGCGGCGCTCTCCTCCTCCCTTGCGCCACCGGAACTTGCGGCGGTCCCTCTCCTCCTCCCATGGGACCGCCGCCCTCCCCTCCCTTTTTCACCATTAAAACCGCCAGGCCCGCGTAAGGCCGGGGCACCGGCGCGCAGCGCGATTGCACGCTGCGGCACAGCCCTGTTGCAGCCTTGGCCAGTTTCGGCGGGCCAGAATCAAAAAGGCCGGCGCAAGCGCCGGCCTTTTTGATTCTGAACGGATACGCTGCCCGTCAATTGTCCATCTTGAGCGCCTGGATGAAGGCGGTCTGCGGGATCTCGACCTTGCCGAACTGCCGCATCTTCTTTTTGCCCTCTTTTTGCTTGTCGAGGAGTTTGCGCTTACGCGTCGCGTCGCCGCCATAGCATTTTGCGGTCACGTCCTTGCGCATCGCCGAAAGGGTTTCACGCGCGATCACCCTTGCGCCGATCGAGGCCTGGATCGGGATCTTGAACATATGGCGCGGGATCAGCTCTTTCAGCTTTTCAACCATCACCCGGCCCCGCGCCTCGGCGCGGTCACGGTGAACCATCATCGCCAGCGCATCGACCGGCTCTTCGTTCACGAGGATCGACATCTTCACGAGATTGTCCTCGCGATATTCGTTCAGCGTGTAGTCAAAGGACGCATAGCCCTTGGTCACCGATTTCAGCCGGTCGTAGAAGTCGAACACCACTTCCGCCAGCGGCAAGTCATATTCGACCATCGCGCGCGGGCCGGCATAGGTCAGGTTCAGCTGGATGCCGCGACGGTCCTGGCAGAGTTTCAGGATATCGCCGAGATATTCATCCGGCACCATGATCGTCGCCTTGATGCGCGGCTCTTCGATATGGTCGATATAGGTCAGGTCGGGCATATCGGCGGGGTTGTGCAGATCGCGCACCTCGCCGTCTTTCATATGCAGCTTGAACACCACGCTCGGCGCGGTGGTGATCAGATCGAGATCGAATTCACGCTCCAGCCGTTCACGGATCACTTCGAGGTGCAAAAGGCCAAGGAAACCGCAGCGGAAACCAAAGCCAAGCGCCGCCGAGGTCTCCATCTCATAGCTGAAAGAGGCATCATTCAGCGCGAGTTTTTCGATCGCATCGCGCAGTGCCTCGAAATCCGCCGCATCGACCGGGAAGAGGCCGCAGAACACCACCGGCTGCGCGGGCTTGAACCCCGGCAGCGGCGTCTCGGTGCCCTTGCGCTCATGGGTGACAGTGTCGCCGACGCGGGTATCGCGCACCTGTTTGATCGAGGCGGTGAAGACGCCGATCTCACCCGGGCCCAGCTCGGCAATATCTTTCATCTTCGGCGTCAGCACGGCGAGACGGTCGATGGGGTAGACCGCATTGGTCTGCATCATCCGGATGCGGTCGCCCTTTTTGATCACACCATCCATGACGCGGATCATGACGACCACGCCGAGATAGCTGTCATACCAGCTGTCAACCAGCATCGCCTTCAGGGGCGCATCGCGGTCACCTTTCGGCGCCGGCAGGCGCTGAACAATCGCTTCCAGCACATCCGGGATACCAAGGCCCGATTTCGCCGAAATCGGAATCGCGTCTGACGCATCGAGCCCGATCACGTCTTCGATATTGGCCTTCACCCGATCCGGGTCGGCGGCGGGCAGGTCGATCTTGTTCAGAACCGGCACGATCTCATGCCCGGCATCCAGCGCCTGATACACGTTCGCCAGCGTCTGCGCCTCGACGCCCTGCGAGGCGTCAACCACCAGAAGCGATCCTTCGACCGCGCGCATCGAGCGCGAGACCTCATAGGCGAAGTCCACGTGGCCGGGCGTGTCGATCAGGTTCAGGATATAGGTTTTCCCATCCTTCGCCGGATATTCGATCCGGACGGAGTTCGCCTTGATCGTGATGCCGCGCTCGCGCTCGATATCCATCGAGTCGAGGATCTGCGCCTTCATGTCACGCTCGGCCACCGTGCCGGTCATCTGGATAAGCCGGTCGGCGAGCGTGGATTTCCCGTGGTCGATATGGGCGACGATGGAGAAATTGCGGATGTGATCAAGTTGGGTCATGGCAGCGGGATATAGCGGCATCCGTGAGAGCCGGGAAGAGGGGCAAGCAGACTGGAAGCTGCGATTTTCGTAGTTTACCTTCGTCCGTGGAATAAGAAGACGGACAGAATGCGGAAACCTGGTAAGAAAGCGCTGCTCTGGGGCCTCGCCGGCGGCGGGATCGGGCTGGCAGTGGCGGGGCTTTATGCCTGGTGGAGGATTCGCGGCGCCTTTCCCGGGTTTGCGGTTCTGTTTCTGGCGATGGCACCCCGGCCTGCAACCGTCGCGCTTTTGAGCGGGATCAGCGATGACGAACTCGCCTCCGGGCAATACGCGCTCCTCCTTGAGGATTTCGTCACCGGCGCCGGGCCGCGCCTGATCACCGACAGCGCAACGCTGGCGGAGTTGCGGCCATCGCTCTGGTATCTCGACGGGTCCGGCGACGGCGATATCACCGGCGCGGAGATCTCTGGCGAAACGGGCCGCGCCCCGGTTACGGAAATCGGCACGCTGCTGAAAGATGGTGCGGCTGTGCGGACCTTCACCTGCCTGACGATCCTGTGCCGGACCTGGACTGCCGGGGCGGGCAGCCCGGAAAACTGGGGCATGGGCGCGCTGCGGCAGGCCCTGCCCCGGTCGGTCCCGGCCGAACTGATCACCAGCCATTTCCAGAATTACGACTCCTATCTGATCAATCATGACGCCATCGCCACCGATTCGATCCGCTGGTTCGCCGAGCCTGGCGCCGAGGTGGTGCTGCCGCCCGATACCGGGCTGCGCCGGATCCATATCGACCTGCCGTCAGAACTGGTGACACTGCGCGACCCTGTCGGCCTGCCGCCCGAAGTGACACCAGAAGCCCGAACCGAGGCTGTTGCGGAAGACGAGGTCGCACGCCTTACAGAGCAGGCAAAGGCCTGGCTCGGCGATGGCCCCGGCACGGTCACCTCGGTCCGGCTCACCGCGCCAATGCCATTTTTTGTGCTGCAGGACGGCACTTATCTCACCGATGCCGGCAAAAACCGCGTCCTGCCAGGGATTGGCTGGCGCGACCGCGCGATCACCATCGAGCTGCCCGAAGCCCGGCTCGAGGAGGTCACCGCGCGGATTGACACCAGCTTCGCGCCCTCGCCCGATCTGCTGCGCCTCACCGATGCCGTGCATCGCGCCTTTGGCAGCTGGGGGCTGGATACCAGCTGCCTGCCTGGCTGCGGCATCGCCGATCAATCGCGAATCATCCAGACTACAATCGTCACCGTCTCGCCGAGGCCAAGCTGGTCGATCTCCGCCTGGCGCATCCTGTCCGAAGACCACACCGACTGATCCGGCCGCGATCCCCCCCCCTGGGGCGGCCGATCTTGCGCCAGACCCGCCTCCTGCCCCCTGGCGCTTGTGGTTTCCGCGATCACGTCTTTTTTCCTGGCAAAAGCCTGCCTGGCCTCCTGCAAGGATTGAAAAAAGAGGCGATTTTTGGCAATATCACTGGCAGAAAAATGACCGTCGGGCGGAGGGAATCCCTGTTCGCGGCACTTGAGGCAGAACATCATGAAACCAATCATCTCCCTGGCGCTCGCCGCCGGTGTGCTTCTCTCAACTGCGCCCATGACACTGGCTGGCCCGATTGAATCGGCCTGCATGCGTTCGGGTCGCGAAGCAGCAAGCCGCGCCCTTTGCGGCTGCATCCAGCAGGTTGCGGATATGACCCTGAAAGGTGGCGACCAGCGCCGGGCGGCAAAATTCTTCCGCGATCCCGATCTGGCCCATACCGTGTGGATTTCGCAAAGACCGGCCGATGACGCATTCTGGGACCGCTACAAGCAGTTCGGCGCGATGGCCGAATCCTATTGCGGCGGCTGAGGCGGGTTTACCTGCTCCCACGCAATATTGCCCTTTCCGGGCTCTGTCTGCACGGGTCCTCCCCCGGTCAATGGAGCACCACAGAGCCGCGATCCGGCGCTTCCTGATCTCCTACGAGGCGGAGATCAGGAGCTAACTCGACTGCACCATAAGGCAGGCATCAGGCATAAAAGACATCTCCCTGGCGATCCGCTTTCGAGCCGGAGCCGAGTTTCGCGCCATGACAGGGTTCTGATCTGCCGCGGCATATGGAGGGGGATTCACCCTCATAAGTCGATTTGGGGGCGATGCGGGGCATGGACGAGGCGAGCGGCCGCTTCTCAGATATGCTGATCTCAAGGAATATGTTCCAGCACCTCAGCCTGCTGATGCTACCGCTGATAGGCATCTTAATGCTGCGCCTGGCCGCCAGCGCTCCCGGCGGCGATGCGATCGACGCCGGGAGCGACGAACCTGGTCCGCCCAATCCAGTGCCCAATGTCAACGACGCGCTGGTGCTGGAGCGGCTCACCGCGCCCTTGAGTGAGCGGCGGCTCTACCGCGATCCCGACCTGACGCTGGATCGCCTGTCCTGCCGTCTCGGCATCCCGGCCCGGCAGGTCTCTGGCGCGATCAACTGTCAGCTTGGCTGCAATGTGTCGCAAGCCATAAACGACTGGCGAATTCGCGAGGCAATGCGGCTTCTGCTGGAAACGGCGGCGCCTGTCACCCAAGTCATGTTCAATTTCGGCTTCCAGACCAAGTCGAATTTCAACCGGGAATTCCGCCAGGTGGCCGGCTCCGCGCCCAATGAATGGCGGCAGCAGCGCAGACAGGCGGCTAGTTGAGTTACAGACTTTGCGCGAGAAAGTTGAGGATTCCTCGTGCCAGATCGGCATGGATTTCGTCCCGCGACCGCGCACCGCCATCGCGACAGACGATGCCATAACCTGGTGTCTCCTCCTCGATCATAGCCTCCGCGCCCGGCTTGCAAACCTGCATAAAGCTGAAATGCATGGCATCGGGCACCATCCACAATTGCGCTGTGTCACGGTGTAGCTTGACAGCGAAAGTTGCACTGTTTGACAGCCAAACCTGCACCATTCGACTTTTGAAACCCGGGGCCTGAGCGCCCTTCCCGGCACGGGTTGAACGCCCTCTTAAAGCCAGGGGTACCTGCACGCCTGGGAGACCGGGTCGCAGGCAAAGGCCGCCATCGGGTCTTGGATCACATTCTACAACCATCGGCGGCCACACGCTGCCCATGGCGGGCGGCCCCCCCCGTGGGCTACTTCAACAGAATCGAAACCGACCGGCAGGCACAGGCTGTAGCTTAAATATCCCAAAACTGTCCAAGGAGCGGGGAGTAGCTCATTGTGCTCAGGTGCTTCGCCGGAATCCTCTGACTGAGATTGAGTTTCGGCATGCTTGAGATCCTGTCCCCCTGATCACTGAACGTCCGCAATGGGCTCTTCATGTCGACACTAACGGCCTGCCACCGCCACCGGGCTGGACCGTGCCAGCGGTGGCGGCAATGCGGAACGAAGCGGACGGTCGACTACATCGCACTCAATCCGATATGCCCGGCAACCATTTTGGGTATTCCAGTATTGGCGGCTATGGGCGGAAAACTGGACGTAGGAGTACCGCCAGCTATGCCCCATGTTCTCCCCGACGCTACCTCAGCAGGGGACACCAAATGTACATTCCACCGCATTTCGAAGAGGTGAGTGCCTCGTCTGTTGCCTCTGTCATGGATGAGGCACCTCTGGCGTGTGTTGTTGCCCATACGGAAGATGGGCTTATTGCGAACCACTTGCCTTTGCTTAAATCGCCCAAGGGCGAGCTCATAGGCCATGTGGCGTTGGCTAATGACATGCATCGCCTCATCACCCCACGCCTGGAGGTTCTCGCCATTTTCCGCCGCGACGATGCCTATGTGTCTCCGAACTATTACCCCACGAAGGCAAAACATCACCGTCACGTCCCCACTTGGAACTACGAAGTCGTGCACGTCTATGGCACGCTGATTTTCCAGCACGACGACCATGCTAAGCGCTCTGCTGTCGGCCTTCTCACGCGGACGCACGAGCGGCGGCTAAATGGCGAAAATGCATGGAGAATGGCGGACGCTCCTACTGATTATATGGAAAAAATGCTGGATGGAATTGTTGCTTTCAAAATGACCACAACAAGGATTCTTGCAAAATCTAAACTCAGCCAGAACAGAGAAGAGCTAGATTATATTGGAACGGTCGAGGGTCTTAGGAACGCTGGCAAGGCTGCAATGGCCGAACGCATGACGCGCCGGATATCCGAAAGCGGTTGAATGACTCAATGGGCTCAAAGCGACGGGTTGCCACCCCCTCTGGCGTCCCTTGAGGCTCTGCCGCCGGCCGGAGCCGGCAGCAGTCAGATCAGGCGCTTTCGCTGCGGGTCAGGCCCATAACTGCCTTCGCAGCCTGCGGATCGTCCCCAATCACCGCCGCGATGCGGTCAGGCACGGCGAATGGCTCCGGTAGGGCTTCCGGATCTTCCAGCGGCTGCCAGACCGCGATCATGGCCTGCGCGCGGTCGGCAGCGGCCATGTCGGTGCCCCAGGCGGGTTCGGTCAGCGGCGATACCGCATTCATCAGATAGACGCCCGCGACAAGGCCCGAGGCCACGCGGTAGCGGTTGCCGGCCGCATCCTGGTATTCGGGCGCGATGGTGAAGGTATGTTCATCCTCAGGCCCGTAACCAGTGGCGCGCGAAAACTGCCCGGCATCGGCGAGATGCGCGACCGGGCAAGCGATGGTGATGCGGATCTCAGACATAGAGCCCTCCCCAATAGCTGCGGATCTGCGTTTCTTCGGCGGCGGTAAACGCCCCCTGGCGCAGGATCACCTGGGCCTGACGCTCGGCGCGCAGCAGGTTGATCGGCGTGGTTCCGTCTGAAACTACGGTGGTGATGGTCACGCCGCCCAGCACATCGACATAAGCGAGGCCATAGGTGTCGGCCGGAAGCGGTGGCGCGTTCAGGCTGTCGCCGCCGTCATTCCACAGGTGCCAGATGTAGGGCTTACCGGCTTCGGTAATATCGTTGACGGTTGTGACACGCTGGTATGGAGACTTCAGGGAACCCTCCTCAAGCTGCGGCATAGAGATAGCGAATGTAGAGGAGCTGTCAGAGGCGCCGTAATTACCAATATAGATCACTCGGGCGCCTGGCTCCGAGCCGCCACTTACAGCCGTGGTGAATTTGGCGGTCAACTCATGCCATCCGTCGCCTAGTGCGACAATCTCGCCGACAGCGCCAGCGCTAGTCTGCAAGATAGTGCCTGTGAGCATGTCGAACCTGACAGCGGCGGTCCCGGATCCTAGCGTCTGTTCAAGGGCAATAATGTTGCCTATCGAACTGGGCGGAGCCGCAGATATCAGTTTTGCGCGGATGCTCCTCACATAGGGGGTTCCTCGTAGGAGATTATCTCCTCCCGGAGGTCTGAGGAAAGTCGACCGCCCTGCGATATTGGTAAACAGGTATGCCAGTTCGCCTTCCCAAGGAGAGGCAATGGGGCCATCCTGGGTGGGGGTGTCCTGTATCTCCCACCCAGCGGCACTCGTCATAATATCGGTTTGCTGGTACAGGTTCCGCCGCCCGCCCTTCGGATGGCGCCCAGTATCGGGCGTTACAGCGCTGTGGCCTGTCGAAACGCTGGGCAGGTCACGATAGCCGGTGGAAAACGCATCGACATGGGGCGCAGGAACGTTCTCGTCGAAATCGCCGGCCGCGATATTAAAGGCCCGCGCCCACATCGCGCAGGCGTCGATGAATTCCCGCGTCATCTCCCGGCTGTAGGAGATATACATCATGTCCATGCCGCCGGCCGTGCGCTGGCGCGCGGCGCGCAGCGCGGCATAGGAGGCAAGGCCCCAAGTGAGGCCGACGCGCCGTCTCCTTTCGATGAAGAGCGCCGAGCAATCGCGGACCGAATTCAGCATGCCGACTGCTTTGACCTGGTAGGGCAGCAAAACCTTGGGGAGTCCCACGCTTTTAACCACGCCGTCCATGGCGTCGGTCGCATCGCGGCGTAGCGGTCATCGACCACGAGCTGGTCAATCCGGATCCAGTCCAGAACGGGAGCCGCCTGATCTGTCGGTGTCAGAGCGGGTTGTCCACCGACATCGATGGCACGGGAATGGGCGACAGCGGCATCAGACATCCTGATTCCTCACCTTTTCGAGAAAGTCGGGCCGAAAACCACTCCAGACCTGGTCACCCGCTTTGACCACGGGCAGGCTGCGATGGCTCTGGGCGAGCAACCGGGCGGCGGCCGCGATGTCGTCATCCAGATCGACATAGGAGAACTGCAGGCCAAGAGCCTCCGCCTTCCTGACCGTGGCCCCGCACTGGGGGCAGTTATGGCGACTGTAAATGGTGATTGAAGCCGCCATTACGACATTCCCAGGCGGGTCTTGTAAACCTCGAGGATGGCAGCCGAACGCGCTGACCGCACTGATCAGGGGTCGCTTGGGAGGCCTGAGCCATCACCTATGCAGACAAGGTCCGCGCCGAGGTCGCTGCCGCTATGGTGTCCCAGTGCGCTGCCCGGTCCGGATCATCCCTCCCGGAGTGATCGCGAAAGTCCATGGCCCCCGGGCGCCTGCCGGATCTGTGCGGCGGGGTTGCCAGTTCTCCGCAAAAAGATCGCAGGAAGATAGTTGAGATGCGGGATGGCGGCGCGAGCTTCCGGCAGATCGGCCGGCCTCTCAATCGCAACACCAGCCTTGTTTACAGCGTGGCCGGGTGCCCATAACCTCTGCGTTCTCCCAACCCCGGCGCCGGTTGGGGTAGGTCTCAGAATGGCAAGCGAACTGTGCCTTGCTGTTCCAATGAGGTCCTGTTCGCTCCACGCCGCATTGCGGGATGGATTGGAAAATTTTCGGCAATTATCGTTATATTAAAAACACTTAAATAGTTACATTGGCGGAGGGTAGTGTCTGCCTCCGCCAATTCCGTCATGGTCCGCCAAAGTATTTTGCCCCTTATTCCATTGGCTCAATCCGTATTGCTATGTTCCGGGATGTTCCGCTAACGTTCACGGGAAGCCCGCGCCGAGTGGGGGAAGTGATGCCGGAATGAAAGGTTAGGTTACCTGTTTTGCGAAGACCTGCGAAAACTCTCACAGCCAAGCACGTCCAGACCGTCACCAAGCCCGGAAAGTACTTCGACGGCCACGGCCTATTCCTGCGCGTTGAACCGTCAGGAGGCAAGTTCTGGATCCAGAGGATAGTCATAAACGGTAAGCGTTGCGAGTTGGGAATGGGCAGCGTCGATTTTGTCACCCTCGCCGAGGCCAGAATTGCCGCCTACGAAAATCGCAAGCTGGCGCGGGCCGGCGGTGACCCGCTCCAGAACCGACGCACCCGGCAGGAAATCCTCACGTTCGAAGAGGAGGCACGAAGCATCCACGAAATGCTTGCGCCGACCTGGAAGAACAAGAAGCACTCTGATCAGTTCCTCAGCACGCTGGAGACCTATGTTTTCCCGAGCATCGGCCGCACTAAGGTTTCCGAGGTGACCAGTGCTGATGTCTTGGAGATCCTGCGGCCGATCTGGGTCGCTAAGGCCGAGACCGCGTCACGCATCCGTCAGAGAATCAGCAAGGTGATGAAATCGGCCATCGCGAAGGGGTGGCGCAAGGATAACCCTGCAATCGGCCTGACCGATGCCTTGCCTAAGCAGACAGAACCTCGGCAGCGCCGTCGCGCCCTGCCCTACAATGAGGTCGCCGGACTGATTGCGACGGTCCACCAGTCCAAGGCGGGCCTTTCCACCCGTCTTTGTCTGGAGTTCCTGATCCTAACCTGCACCCGGTCGCTCGAGGCCCGCGGCGCCCGCTGGCAGGAAATCGACTTCGAGACCGGGGCTTGGAATGTGCCGGCAGACCGAATGAAGATGAAGCGCCCTCACCGTGTGCCCCTATCAAAGCGCGCGATTGTGCTGCTCCGCGAGGCCGAGGGCATGGATGAGGATCTGGTTTTCCCCGGGACCATTAGGGCGAAGATGCTGTCCGATATGACGCTGTCCAAGCTGGTCAAGGAGCTTGGATTTCCCGTCGATGTTCACGGCTTCCGTACCAGCTTTAGAACATGGACACAGGAGCAGACGAGCTTTCCGAACGAGGTGGCCGAACACGCGCTCGCGCATACTGTCGGTGATGATGTCGAGCGCGCCTATGCCCGCTCCGATCTGTTCGAAAAGCGGCGCAAGATGATGGAAGCATGGGCGGGCTATCTGGATCAGAAGCCTGCGAAAGTTATTGGAAGGATCGGCTGATGGATCTAGAGAAACCCTGCCGATCAATTATCATTCGGGATGTTACTGTTAGCGTCCATGCTCCTGAGGATGAAGACCTTCCATTGATAATGGTTTGCGGTGGCAAGCCAACTGAATCAGTTTGGAAAGTTTCAGTAGAGATGCAAGAGGGTACGCTGCACCCTGCTATCCTTACTAATTTTTTTCTATCTAAGGATGAGGCTGAACAATTTTCTTCTCAATTTCTCATTAACGATGTTTACGAGGTTGGTGATGACCTCGGCATGTACCGATTGAGCTGGATCCGAAAGGCAATTAACGGCAGATTTTCCAATGGCTTCCT
The DNA here is from genome assembly GCF_900105075.1 of Rhodobacter sp. 24-YEA-8. Taxonomy (NCBI): domain Bacteria; kingdom Pseudomonadati; phylum Pseudomonadota; class Alphaproteobacteria; order Rhodobacterales; genus Rhodobacter; species Rhodobacter sp. 24-YEA-8. The sequence continues at coordinate 595,258 of NZ_FNSK01000001.1, read as the reverse complement.
TAGATCAGCGGTTTTCCAACGTGGCGACCCAATATCGACGCTGCCGGGGGCTGTTCTGGAAAAATTTGGACTTTACGACCCAGACGAGAACGAAATTGGCCCTGCTGTTAGGTATTTCATCGGAGACATTAGGTTGAAGGAACTCGCGGCGCGCTTCGCATCGCGATGGACTCACGCGGCAATATTCGAATACTGCTGGATGAATTTTCACCATTCATCCCCAGCCTTCATTGCATCCGCAATCCACTACCACCAACATTTATCCAACGATGATTTTTCTGCAGGTTATCTCTTGCGAGATCTGGAAAATATCCTTGAAGGTGTCGAAATTGATATCATTAAGGCACGAAAATTGAAAAGCGCGGCCAGTGCCGGGGGGAAGGCCAAGGCAAGCGCTCGGCGCTCGGAGAAGGAAGAAATCATCACTGAGATGCGCAGACTGGTCGATGGAGGCATGAGCGTTGCTCGCGCAGCAGAGATACTTGCCAGTCGCGGTCTTGGAGCGACCAGAAGCTCCAACAGTAAAACTTGGTACAGGCATATTTCTGAGACACCGCCAGGCACTGTCTCAGATTAAGATGGGACAGTGCGGGCCACTGTCCCAGTTTGTTTCGCTAGGTCGTGTTGACAAAAGGGGTTCCGCTGGCGGTCGCCCTATGATTCAAGCTCCTCTCTACTTGGGAGATGGGCTTGGCGCGCAACCTGATATCCGACGATGAGTGGGCCTTCTTCGAGGGCTTCATTCGTGGCGTCCGACACCCGAATGGGCGGAAACCTGCGGATCATCGTATTGTTCTGAATGGTATTTTCTGGATCGCAAGAACCGGCGCGCCTTGGCGCGACCTGCCTGAAGAGTTCGGTAAATGGTCCTCAGTCTACCGCCAGTTCCGCCGCTGGACGCTCGCAGGGCTATGGGAGGACATCCTGGACGCGCTGAACCACGCTGGGATCGCGCCAGACAAGCTCCAGATGGTTGATAGCACTGTGATCCGCGCCCATCATCATGCGGCGGGCGCAAAAGGGGGACTGCTGACAAGAGGCTCTTGGCCGTTCGAGAGGTGGCTTCTCGACCAAGATCCACCTGCGGGTCAACGGCGCAGGCCTCCCGATGAGGACCGAGATCACGCCAGGGCAGGATTCCGACTACACCGGCTACGATCTGGTGATGGCCGACAATCTGCCACAGCCCGCCGTTCTGGTCGCCGACAGGGGCTATGACTCTGATAAAATTCGGGAAGACATCGAGAGCCGCAACGCCCTGCCCATGATCCCCATGCGAAAGAACCGCAAGGTGCGCAAGGCTGTCGACATGACCATCTATACCCTGCGCAACATGGTCGAGCGCTGCTTCAACAAGCTGAAAAACAGCCGTCGGCTGGCAACCCGCTACGACAAAACCGCCGAAAGCTTCCTCGGCTTCGTCGACGTCGCCTGCATCAGGCTTTGGCTCCGCCATTTGTCAACACGACCTAGACATCGCAGTAGAAGTGTGGATAGTCTAACAAATTCAGTTTTCATCAGCCTGTGCTATAGCGAGAGGTTTGTGATGCGTTTGTTACTTTCAATTATTTTCAGCTTATTTGCGATGCCTGGTTTCGCTCAGAGCTGTTCGGCATCCAATGATGTTGGTGATCAGTGTTCCATTAGTTGTGCCACCGGTCAGGCTGCACAATGCCGTAATGGCAGCGGAGCCTCTGCTCCAGTTTGTGAGTGTGTGTCATCGTTGCTTAGCGAGCCTGATGCGACGGCGCAGAGCGAGGGGGCGAGTATCCATAAAGCTAATGGAAATGCCGCCATCCCGTCAGAGCCAAGGGTTCACGTTAATGTAGCTTCATCGCTTTCGAAAGAATTGTCCTCTCTTAAAGATTTTGATATTTCTCAGTCTTGTCGAAGCGAGGTGGTAGGTGAGCGGTGCGAACCTGATATGACACCTTGCTCAGATGTTACCAAAAATATCGGCCCTGCGGTGTGGCTTTTTGCGTGTGCACCGCGGCAAACTATATGCGCACTGGTTTATGGACAGGTGTGTTATCCGGTTTTAGGTAAATTAACAATTGGGGGTCCATTGATTGTCGTAAGTGGACCGTCAGTGTCGATTGAGGAGCCAAACTGGGAAGGTATTCCTGCGAAAATCATGGGGATGCGGGAGGTATATACAAATTGCACCCCTCGTGATCAAACATTTACTTATACTCACTCGGAAAGATGGATAACCGGAGCACGGGAGACAAAGGGACGATCCTTGACAGTCGGTCGTGAGGAAAATGTGACTGTTAAAACCGGCGCTAAATATGAGGCTTACGGCTTCGGCGTAAATGGTGAGGTGCAATACGGTATAAAATGGTCAAGTTCCAGTAGCTCTTCTTCAGGTGAGGAATTTAATCATCAAAGTGAGGTATCTGATACAAGATCGATGCCAGTCGAAGTGCCTCAGATGTCCAGGTTGATCATTGAACATTATTGGTCTCAACGGGTGGTGCCATTCAGGTACAAGGGAAGTATTGTAGTGGATGCACCATTGTCTTCAAATCTCTCTGGTAAATCGCTAGCTTCTCAGGTTCTGCCGGAGGCCGCGCGGACCTTCAGTTTTTCCGGCGTCATTAGCGACTCGTTGATTATAGAAGGTAACACGTTTGTGGCCTCCACAGAGCTTTCGAATGAATTTTGCTCTGTGCCGAGGAAAGGGGTGGTTCGAGAAACGTTCGATTCATTGGATAAGTCAGTGAGAAACAATGCAGTTTTGGCAGGATATTCTATTCTCCCTCTGCAGTAAGTGACACATATAATATCATAGGTTTTCAGTTAAATTAGCTGAAGTTGAAGCTGAAACTGATTACCACAATGCCCGGCCATTGCGCCGGGCTTTTTCACATCCAAAATGGAGATCTACATGAGCAAGATCGCTCTGGTGATCGGGCATAACGCCCGGTCGCAGGGGGCTGTCCGCGTGACGGACAAGCGTACCGAATATGACATCAACAGCGACCTCGCGGTGGCGATCCGGGATCTGGACCCGGCGCGCTACGTGATCGTGCGCCGCACCCATGGCGCCAGCGAGATCGGCCGCGCCTATGCCGAGGTTGACAGGCTGGGCGTCTCTGCCTCAGTCGAGCTGCATTTCAACAGCGCGGAGGCCGCCAGCGCCACCGGAACCGAAACCCTGACCAGCGGCACCACCAACAGCGCTCGCCTCGCGCGCGGCGTCCAGGCCGGCATGGTCCGCGCTCTCGGCCTGCGGGATCGCGGCGTGAAGGTGATCGCCCGCAACGGTCGCGGCGGGGCCGAGCGCTCGCGAGTTGGCCGAAGCCGCCAGCTACCTGCGCCACGCCCTGCACCTGATCAAATCGGGGGTGGCAGCATGATTGCGGATCGTCAAATCTTCGCGGGCCTTGTTCCTGATGAGCGCGCCAATGATTTCGCCTATACGGTTGCCGCCCTGATCAGGACTGCCCGGATCGCGCTGGAGAGCAGCGATACCGGCGGTACCAGCGAGGCCGTGAAGCTCGGTAGCATCGCCCTGACACTTGAGGTCGCGGAGGAAATGCAAGCCGTAGTGATAGACGGCACCGAGGAGCATGAACGCGCGCGGGGCATGGGCTTCTGGACGAAGGAGGCTGGCCATGAAGCGGCGTGACCTCCTGACTCTCGCCCCTGCCGCCCTGGCTGGCTGCGCAGTTCCCGCCAGAGCCTGCACCCTGCGCCTCGATGAAACGCTGGTCGCCACCGCCTATCGGGAATGGGCCGCTTTCCGTGCCTATATCAACGGACCCGCGACCGAAGGGATGAAAAACACAGAGTTTAATCCGCTGGTCGAAGAACTGGACGGGATGGGGCTGGTTCTGCTGACCATCCCGGCCGAGAGCGCCGCCGACTTCATCATGAAGGTGATTGCCTCGACTGATTGGGGGCAAGGCGGGATGCCTGACATCACGGAACTCCCGGAGCTCTGGGCCGAGGCCCGCGCACTTGTGGGGGTGTCGCAATGAGCCAGGTCCTCGACGCACTTGATGAACTTACTCGTGCCCGCGATCTGGTCCAGCTTCTCGAGATGACCACCCGGCACGATCCCGATGACGACCGCAAGGCTCTGGCTTCGGGCTGTGAGGCCGCGCTGATCCGGCTGAATGCTGGACTGGCTCTCCTGAAACCCGCCGCAGAGGGGGCGAGTGAGTAATATGGAAGATTTCAAGTTTCGCGCCGCCCGCCTCTGCACTCCGCATGAAAACCTCTGCGCCGCAATCGGGCTGATCCAGACGCAGATCCTTGCGAACGAAAAGAGGTTGAACCCGGAAGTGATGTTCGGCCTAAGCCATTTCAAAACAGTGCTCTTGAAATGGCAGTCTCTTTACTGGTCGCCATGACCGGGGAGGCAGAGGAACTTCCCTGGGACGACGAGGACAATGTTCCTGCTACAGCGGCAGGCCGCGCCTCCTATGCTGCCGGGGTTCTGGAGGTCGAAGCGCCGCAGTCCCTGCTGGCCCCCGATGGCGGTCCATCTTCCGAGATCATGGACTTCTGCCAGAAGACCGGCGTGAGCCTCGACTTCATTTTCTGCGGCGATGTGAAGGGTATGCTCCGGGCTGCATATCGCCGGGAAAAGGGCGCGGCAACGGCATGACCTATTCCGACAAGGTTCGGGCCGAAATCGCCGCCCGCTATGGTGTCCCGGTGCGCTGTCAGGTGAAGATTATCCCGCCCGGGATGATCGCGGAGGCCTATGACCCATGGGCGCCCGCCGGATCTGTGCGGCGGGGGCGTCAGCTCACCGCGAAAGATCGCCGGAAGATAGTCGAGATGCGGGACGGTGGCGCGAGCTTCCGGCAGATCGGCAGGTATCTCAATCGCAGCACAAGCCTCGTTTATAGCGTGGCCGGGTGCCCGTGACCCCTGCCCTGCCCCGGCATCGGTCGGGGCAGACCCGATCACAAAAAGGTGACAGTTATTCCGCTGTATTCCGGGAAGTTCCTTCGCCAAGTGGGGGAATGAACGGCGGAACAGGATCACTACAACCCGGATAAACTAAATAATATCAAATACTTAATTCATTTAATTGGCGGAGGGGAGTGGGAGTCGAACCCACCCGGGACAGTCTCGCTGCCCCAACCGGTTTTGAAGACCGACCGCCCCACCGGAGACGATTCCCTTCCCTCACGGATCAAAACTAGTGACGCGGCGCTGGCGGCGCAAGCACGGAGCCGCCAGGCGGGCGCGCGCTCGTGGCGGATGCTGAGGCTATGACCGTGACAATTCATCACCTGGCCTGATCCGCGTTAACACTTTTTTTTCGAAAGCATGTGCAGATTGACGGGATATTGGTCCGAGCCGTCCTTCTGTGACGCGGATCGGTCTGGTGGTGCAGAGGATGTTCCTCGTCTGACAACAGGAAGCGGCCGGAATCCTACAGGACATCTGTAAAAACAGAGGTCGGAAGTTGGGGACGGGCAAAAGCCGGCAGACAGACAGGAAGAGGGATGTAAGGGGTTACGGATGAACGCAGATATGGAACTCCGGGTCGCGGCCGTACCTGAAGCCTGGCGGGCAGCCGGGGTGCTTTTTGCCACAATCTTCCTGGCAACCCTTTTCGGGATCTACAGTCGACCGGTCGGCTTTCTCGCCAGTATCTGGCCGGCCAATGCAATCATGCTTGGACTGATGCTGCGCAATCCGGTCATGGCGCAGGCGCCCGGCTGGATGGCGGGCTTCGCCGGGTTCATGATCGGTGACCTGCTGACTGGCGCGGGTCTCGAAAAGGCCCTGATCCTCAATATCGCCAATATCATCAGTATCTCGACCGCCTATGCCATACTGACCCGTCTGCCGGCCGAGATCAGCGAGTTGCGACAGCCGGTTTCAATGCTGTGGATCGTGCTGGCCTCGCTTGCAGGCGGATTTGCCTCAGGCCTGTTGGGGGGGATCGCCGGCATAAAGTACTGGGGCGGCGATGCGCTCAGCGGGATCGTCTACTGGACGGCGGGTGAGTTCGTCACCTACATCGCCTTTCTCCCTGTGATCCTCTCTGCGCCGCCGTTGGTGCAGATCAGGAAATACTGGTACCGGCTCGATCTCATAGACAGAAGCGACCTTGTTCCCGCCATGATGGTTGTCCTGACCTTCATCGCCTCGCTGTTGATCGGTGGCCCCGGTGCAGTGGCCTTCCCTGTCCTTGCGCTCCTCTGGTGCGGCCTGACCTGGTCTGTCTTTGCAACCGCTGTGCTAACGCTGGTCTTCGGGGTCATGGCACTTGGGGTGATTGCCAGCGGGATGGTTCCCTATCTCGACGGGTTCCCCGACAAGGCCGCGCTGTCTTCGTTCCGCCTTGGCGCCTCGGCGATTGCACTGGTGCCGATCACCCTCGCCATCGTGATGCGCAGCCGCAACGAACTGACCGAGCGGCTGCGCTATCTGGCCAGTCATGATGCGCTGACCGGCGTGACCAATCGGGCGGCCTTCCACGAACAGGCCTCGAGACGGCTTGCCGCAGCCGATCTCAGCACCGCGATGCTGATGATAGATCTCGATCACTTCAAGTCCGTAAATGACACCTGGGGCCATGCAGCCGGTGACGAGGTCCTGCGTGAGACTGCGCGGCGGGTTGTCCGGATGCTGCGCCCGGCTGATCTGTTTGCGCGGGTGGGTGGCGAGGAATTCGTGGTGATGATCAATGGTGTTACGCTTGAGCAGGCGCAATCAGTGGCCGAGCGCCTGCTGACCGTTGTCTCCGAACAACCGGTACGGGTTGGCGACGGGTCGATCCTGATTGCGGTCACCACCAGCATCGGTCTTGCCGTCGCGCGGCCTGACGGCGCAACCTCGCCGGACGCCCTGATGCAGCAGGCGGATCATGCGCTCTATCAGGCGAAACATGGGGGACGTAACCGGGTGGTCACGGTCGGGGTGTCCGGAAAATAGCCTCCCACATAAAGACCCTTATTCCTTGCCGGCGCGCTGCCCATCTTCAGGGCGTCCCTTTGACGAATGCTGAGCAGAGTTGACCGGGAGCTTTGCGGTCAAAGCCGATATTGCCGCTTTGGCCAGTCAGGACGCTGCCGAGGCAGATGCCTGTGGCTTTACCCCGAAGGTCGAGATCACCGAAGATCTCCAGGCGGTGTTCCGAAACTGGCGGAGCAGCTGTGGCGAAGGCCCCAGGACAGCTTCAGGCACCTGGATCGCTGATCGACCCTCCCCCTGAAAACACCGCCTGTTCCTGCGACAGGCGGCGCTTTTCATTGCCGCCAAAAGGTCAGCTGCGCCGGTCTGATGACAACTTTTCACCGCGCGTTCAGAATCATTGCCCATAAATAAAGTATCACTTAACACTTGTGCAGTGGGACATCTGGAACTGCTATCCCACACCCCAGCCCGGGCATTTGGGCGGAGATTCTCGTGTCACAGCTCAGCGATGCAATCACTGCAGAAACCTCGGACCAGCAGCGGCTGCTGGCAGAGCGTCTGCGCCGGTTGCGCAAGGCCAGCGGCCTCTCGCTGCGCCAGCTCGCCGATGCAACGGGGACGTCGGCCAGTTTTCTCAGCCAGCTTGAACGCGGCCTGACCGGTGCCAGCACCTCAACGCTGATCCGCATCGCCAATGCTTTCGGCTGTTCGATCGCCGAGCTTTTCGCCTTCACCGACAGCGCGCAGAACCCGGTATTGCGCCGCAAGGATCGCCCCACCCTGCCCGAGATGAGCGGGCATCGCAAAATGCTGCTCTCGCGCCGGCCGCTGACCCAGTTCGAGGCCTATGTCTCGGAATTCGAGCCGGGCGGCTCGACCGGCGACGAGGCCTATAGCCACGGCGATTCACATGAGATGATCCTCGTTCTGGCCGGCAAGGTGCAGATCGACCTCGGCCCGCAAAGCTACCAGCTCGATGAGGGCGACAGCATCGAATTCCAGAGCTCGGTCCCCCACCGCGTCGCCAATACGGGCACCGGGCCGGCCTCGGTCCTCTTCGTGACCTCACCGCCCACCTCGACCACCGGCTATCTCGACACGTTCCGCGCCGGCCGCAGCGAAAGATCCGGCGAAGACCGGATCCAGATAAAATATGATTAAACAAAATCTTACACTCAGGGAGCAACCGCAATGAAGCTGAAAAACCTCACCGGCCTGTCGCTGATCCTCGGCCTTGGCCTTTCCCTTCAGGCGCAGGCCGATACCCCCGTCGCAGGCGAAACCGCCGAGGGCTCGCTTGCCGGCAAGACACTGACCTTCGTGTCATATGGCGGCACTTTCCAGGACGGCCAGATCGCCGCCCTTGACCAGTTCGTGGCGCAATCCGGGGTCACGCTCCTGTCGGACGGCCCCACCGAAAACGCAAAGATCCAGGCCCAGGTCGAATCCGGCAATGTGATGTGGGATGTGGTCGATACCGGCGACTACACCCCCTTTGTCCATTGTGGCACCCTGTTCCAGAAGCTTGACTTCTCGAAGCTCGACATTTCGAAAGTGCCGGAAGGCCAGGTCGGGGAATGCTCGGTTCCCGCGATGAACTATGCGATCATGTTCCTCTACAACAAAGACAAATGGCCCGAGAACGGCCCGGCTTCCTGGGCGGATTTCTTTGATACCGAGAAATTCCCCGGCACCCGCGGCATTCCCGGCTATTCCGATGCCGAAGGCTATATGATCGAGCTCGCGCTTCTGAATGACGGCGTGGCAAAGGCTGATCTTTTCCCGGCAGATATCGACCGGGGCCTGAACAAATGGCGGTCGATGCGCGACAGCCTCGTGTTGTGGACCACCGGCGCGGAAAGCGCGCAGATGATGGAATCGGGCGAGGTTGATATGGTCATGGTCTGGTCCGGCCGTGGCAAGGCCGCGCTGGAAAATGGTGCGAACTATGAGCCGGTCTGGCAGGACTGGGTCGTCGTGAAGGATCAGATCACCATCCCGGTCGGCGTCAAGGATGTCGACGCCGCCCATGCGCTGATCAATGCCTATCTCGGCGCCGAAGCCCAAAGCAAAATGGCCGAAGAGACCTCCTATTCGCCGATCAATATCGACTCGAAGCCGCAGGTCGATGAACTGACCGCTTCTTTCATGACCAATACGCCCGAAAAACAGGCGATGGCCTATAACCAGAATGTGCAATACTGGGTCGATAACTACGATGTTCTCAGCGAGAAATGGGCTGAATTCATCGCAGGCAACTAAGCCCAACCGAACCCCGCGCGCCTGAGCCTGCGCGGTCATGCTGCGGCGACCCCTGCCAGGGTCGCCGCAGCTCCCTACCGGCACCTGCGCGCTGACGCGGCAGCCGGCCCCGAAGAGACGTCACGAGCCCCGTCAGAGGATCCATGTCAGTGCCCGACCCAAGCGCCCTCTCGCCCCGCAGGATCCTGTCGCATCCCGCTTTGCTGACGCTGCCTGCGCTGGCGATCCTGATCCTTGTCATGGCGGTGCCGCTTGGCACCGTGATCAGCCGCAGCTTTACCGAGGGCGATGCGTTTCTCGACAATTACTACTGGTTTTTCAACACGCCGGTGAACATGACCGTGCTGATCCGGACCTTCCGCATCGCTGCCGTGGTGACGCTGGTCTGCGCGATCGTGGCCTATCCCTATGCCTATGCGATGTCGGTCGTGGGCCCGCGCCTGCGGCTCTTTCTGATCATGTGCGTGCTGGTGCCGTTCTGGGTTTCGGGCGTGGTGCGCACACTGGCCTGGGTGATCTTGCTGCAAGACAGCGGTGTCATCAACAAGACGCTGCTTGCGCTTGGGTTTGACAAGGTCAAGCTGATCCGCACCCAGCTGGGCGTCACCATCGGCATGACCCAGATCCTGCTGCCCTTCATGATCATGCCGCTCTATGCTGTGATGCGCGGCATCGACCTGCGGCTGATCCAGGCGGCAAAAAGCCTGGGCGCCCATCCGGTCAAGACCTTCTTCCAGGTCTATCTGCCGCTTTCGCTGCCGGGTGTCTTCGCCGGCGCCACCATCGTCTTCATCCTCGCGCTTGGCTTCTACATCACGCCGATGCTGCTTGGCGGCACGCAAAGCTCGATGCTCTCGACCCTTGTGCAGCAACAGGTGCTGTCGCTGCTGAACTGGGGACGGGGCGGCGCGATGGGGGTTGTGCTTCTGATCGCGACCTTCGGCTTCCTCGCCCTTGCCGCCCCCTTCATGCGGCAGAAATACAAGATGAGCGGAGGCAGCCGGTGAAACGCTTCAATCCTGGCAAGCTTATCCTCGGGCTGACGGTTGCGCTGATTGCAATCTGGCTGCTCGCGCCAACCATTGTCGTGGTGCCGATGTCTTTCGCCGATAAGAAATCGCTGGCCTTCCCGCCAAGTGGGTTCTCGCTGAAATGGTACGAGAATTTCTTCACCAACCCGCAATGGTTCAACAGTTTCACCACCTCGCTGAAGGTTGCGGTGATGGTATCGGTTGTGGCGACCGTGATCGGTACCATGGCCGCCATCGGGATCGAGCGGATGAAGTCCCGTGCCGCCGGCCTGATCCGGATGCTGCTGATCACGCCGATGGTGGTGCCGGGCGTCGTCCTCGCAGTGGGCGTTTACGCAGTCTATCTGACCCAGGGCCTTGTCGGGACCTGGACCGGCTATGTGCTGGCCCATACGCTGCTGGCGATCCCCTTCGTGGTGATCGCGGTTGGCGCGAACCTTGCGGTCTTTGACCAGCGGCTTGAAACCGCCGCCGCCAGCCTCGGCGCCAACAGGCTGACCACGTTTTTCACCGTGACCCTGCCGCTGATCCGCCCCGGCATCCTGTCCGGCGCGCTTTTCGCCTTTGTCACCTCGTTTGACGAAGTCATCGTGTCGCTGTTCATCACCAGCCCGCAGCTGAAAACCCTGCCGGTGCAGATCTTCTCATCGATGACCCGCGACGCCGATCCGACCGTCGCAGCCGTCGGCTCGCTGATCTTCCTGACCACCACGCTCGTCATCGGACTGGGCCTTATCTTCGGAACCCGTAAAGGGCGCAAATCATGACCAATGAACAAACCGGCAGCCGCAAGGGCGCGGCCATCGACATCCAGGCCTGTTCGAAATTCTACGGCAATTTCACAGCACTGGATGATGTGTCGCTCAGGGTCGAGCCGGGCGAGTTCATGTCTTTTCTCGGGCCGTCCGGATCGGGCAAGACCACGACGCTGAACCTGATCGCCGGGTTCACCGATCTGAGCCGGGGCGAGATCCGGCTGGGCGAGCGCCCGATCAGCAATGTCCCCGCGCATAAGCGCAATATCGGGGTGGTGTTCCAGCATTACGCGCTGTTCCCGCATATGACGGTGGCGAAGAACGTGGCCTACCCTTTGCGTCAGCGCGGTGTGGCTAAAGCCGAGCGTGACCGCCTGGTTGATGGCGCACTCGCCAAGGTGCATCTTGAGAAATTCGCGCATCGCTACCCGTCCGAACTTTCCGGCGGCCAGCAGCAGCGCGTCGCGCTGGCACGGGCGATGGTCTTTGACCCTTCGGTCCTCCTGATGGACGAACCCCTTGGTGCGCTTGACAAAAAGCTGCGTGAAGTCTTGCAGCTGGAAATCCGGCGCATCCATCGCGAGCTCGGATCGACCTTCGTCTATGTGACCCATGACCAGGAAGAGGCGCTGGTTCTGTCCGACCGCATCGCGGTCTTCAACAAAGGCCGGATCGAACAGGTCGGGACCGGGCATCAGCTCTATTCTGACCCGCAGACCCTGTTTGTCGGCCAGTTCATCGGCGAAAGCTCGATCCTGCGCGGCGGCCACTGGGTGAATGGCGCGGAAACCGCGCTGGATGTCGGCGGAACCACCATTTCGACCCCCGGCATCCCGAAATCTGACGGCGTGCAGGTCATTCTGCTGCGCCCCGAAGATGTCGCCGTCCAGGCCCCCGGCACGGGTGCGGCCAACGGGCGCGCCAATGTGATTCAGGGCACGGTGCGCGAGGCGATCTATCTGGGATCGGCAATGAAATATGAAGTTCTCCTCGCGGACGGCACGCCCATCGTGGCGCGCACCGCCACGCAAGGCGAGGCTTTCGGGATCGGGGCCGGGATCGAGCTGGCCTGGAAGCCGGAAGATGGCAGGCTTCTGACCGATGACGGCTCGGTAGGCGGACATTAGGTCCTGGGCCACTAACAGGTGATGAACATGCAAGCTAAGAAAAACGGCGGCGTCTCGTTCTGGTATGAGAATATCGGCGGCACGCCCGGCTACCGCCCGCCGCTGCCCGGCAATATCGAAGTCGATATCTGCATCGTCGGCGCGGGCTATACCGGGCTCTGGACTGCCTATTACCTGACCGAGATCGAACCTTCGCTCAGGATCGCGATCGTGGAAAAGGAATTCGCGGGCTTTGGCGGTTCGGGGCGCAATGGCGGCTGGTGCTCGGGCGAGTTCAGCTGGAGCCGCAACAAATACCTCTCGACCGGCACCCGCGAAGGCGTGATCGAATTCGAGCGTCAGCTGCGCGGCACCGTGGCCGAGGTGGAACGGGTGACGCAAAAGGAAGGCATCGATTGCGACTTCCTGATGACCGATTGCCTGACCTTCGCCCAGACCCCCGCGCAATGGGAACGCCTGCAGGAAGATTACGCGACGGCGATGTCGTGGTCTGTGCCTGCGACACGGCTGGAGCTGATCGACGGCCCTGAGGCCGCCGCGCGCATCCGGGTGCCGAATGCAAAAGGCGCGCTGGTGCGCCATAATGTGGCGCGGGTGCAGCCTGCGAAACTGGTGCGCGGGCTGGCCGAAGCGGTCGAGCGGCGCGGCGTCAGGATCTATGAACAGACTGCCGTGACCAGCATCGAAAAGGGGCGCGTGGTCACCAGTCGCGGCACGGTCAAAGCCAAACGCATCGTGCGCGCGACCGAAGGGTTCACCCATGGCATCAAGGGCCAGGAGCGCGAATGGCTGCCGCTGAATTCGGCGCAGATCGTGACCCAGCCCCTGCCCGACGCACTTTGGGATGAGATCGGCTGGGAGAAGTTCCAGCTCCTCGCCGATGCCAGCCACGCCTATTGCTATTCGCAACGCACCGCCGACAACCGCATCGCTATGGGCGGGCGCGGTGTGCCCTATCGCTTCGGGTCAAAAACCGATGTGAACGGCCAGACCCAGCCCGCAACCGTCGAGGCGCTGATCGAGATCCTCTACCGGATGCTGCCACAGACAAAGGGCCTGTCGATCGATCACGCCTGGTGTGGTGTGCTGGGCGTGCCGCGCGACTGGTGCACGACCGCCGGCATGGACGCGAATACCGGCATGGCCTGGGCCGGCGGCTATGTGGGCCTCGGCGTCTCGACCTCGAATTTCTCGGGGCAGACGCTCGCGGATCTGGTCCTTGACCGCAATACCGAACGCACCAGCCTGCCCTGGGTCAACCGCCGTCCGAAAAAATGGGAAATCGAACCCTTCCGCTGGCTCGGTGTCCACGGAATGTACTGGTTGTATCACCTGGCCGACCGCCAGGAAGCCCGCTCGGGCGGGACCAAAAGCTCGCCCCTCGCCAAGTTCGCCAATAAACTGACCGGTCGTTAAGGCCGCAGGAGACAGCTATGATTGATCTTTCCGTTTTCACTGCCCTTTCAGGGATCGACCTCGGCCAGCTGAAAGACAAGCCGACCACCCTGAATCCTGGCCAGCAAGAGGCCGCGCATTCGCTCTGGACCTCACCCGATGGTGTGCTGGAGATCGGGCTTTGGGAATGCACGCCGGGCCAGTTCACCGCTGACCGCTCAGCTGCCGCCGAATTCTGCTACTTTCTGGAAGGCAGGATCGTGATGACCCATCTCGACGGCACGAAGAAGACCCTCGGGCCGGGGGATGCGATCATGCTGCCGAAAGGCTGGAAAGGCACCTGGGAGATCCAGGAACATACCCGCAAAATCTTTGTCTTTTTCGAAGGCTGATACGACAAAGCGACCAGATCCCTGACCGGAAGAGTAAGGGGGGGGCGATCACTCGCCTCCCCTTATTTCACGGCCTGGCGGGGCCGCGAAATGGGGTCAGTCTTCTTCATCCCCATGTTTTTCACCGCGCATCAGCGGACGCAAGGAATCGCCGCGATGGTCCTGGAAGGGCGCAAGCATGGCACGGACTTCGTCCTGCGTCGGCAGTTCTGGGCGGAAATCAACAGGCAGATAGCCCAGATCCCTGAGCCGGTCGAACAACGCCACGAAATCAACCTCGCCGACTGAACGGAAATCGGCCCGTTTTGCATCTCCCGCCACCCAGTCATTGACGATCACATTGATAACATCGGGCGTCAGACCAGCGAAATTGCGAAATTGCAGGTCGTAATCGGGGGCGTTGAGGATCAGGGCGGAGGAGCGGCGCAGGATCATCCCCACCCGTCCCCCCTTTTGCATCACATAGGCAGCCAGATGCAGCGCCGATCCGTCCAGAGCCACAATCATCTTCGCGGCCTTATACCGCGCGACCTGCACTTCGAGCGGATGGCGCTCGGGGTGGAAGATCTCGAACCCGGCGCGGGCAAGGTTTTCCTCAATCACCGTTTCACCGAGGATCCCGCCCTTGTTCGCTCGCAACTGTGCCCGCGAGACGTAGAGCTTTTCGCCGCCCTCAGCCACCGCCGCCGCGCTCAGGCGACTTTGCATGAAATCACGATATGCGGGCGAGCCGGCATAGCGTTCAAGCCAGCCGAACCCAAGCTCGGGAACGATCAGCCGCTCCACCCGCAGCACCTCGCCAAAGGTGCGCACGGGAAGGTCAATGCCAAGAAGCCGGAAGAACGGCGCGTGCCCCCTGATCACCTTTTCAATCGCCTCCACATCGCCGCGATAGGGCAGATAGAGGATGCTTTCGGGCGTCTCGCCCAGATGGTCCAGCGCCCAGAGCCGCGCGGTGGATTCCACAAGGAAATGCCCGAAATGGCCGCGGAAATGGCCGCCATAAAGATGCGTGCCCGGCAGATCGCGAATCTCGTCCTGATCTGACAACACCGGCGCCGGAGTGGATTTTCGCGCCCGGATCCAGGCTTCAGAGAGGTCGCACCAGCTTCCGTCGGCATGCAGCACACCCGAAGCCAACGGCGTATCATGTTCGCGCTCGGGCAGGATCAGCGCGTTGGACAGCATCCGGATCTCGCCGGTAAAGGGCGGACGCAGATCGGGATGAGAGACGTTCAGGCTTGTATCACTGCCGTTCTTCCAGGCCCGGAGCCTGCGCGCGGCCGTCTTTTTCTCGCGACGGGCCCGGCGTTCCTCGCGGCTTTCCGCCGGCTCGCCCCGGGCGATGCGTTCCAGCTTCCAGGCCAGTTTGCGCAGATCGCGCCGTTCCGGGTGGATTGCGAACAGCCGGCGGGCGGCACGCGCCGTCAGCGCAGCATGGCCAAGCGCCTCGCCCTTGCGCAAAAGCGCGTTCTGCCAGGCGTCGATCTCGCGCCGTTGCCGCATATGACGGTTCACCGCAGTGCGGTCCATCTCGCCCAGCACCAGCCCGGCAATCAGATCATTCAACATCTCGGACTGGCGGAATTCACGCAACATGCGATGGCCCGCGAAATTGAAATGGACCCGTTCGATATTGTCGCCCTTAAGCCGGTTGGCATGCAGCCGGTCGGTGCGGTTGAACGGGTCATAGATCAGCCAGATCCGCGCCGCCGGCGCCAGCGAGTCCGCTGCATCGCGCAAAGGCAGATCCTGCCAGTCGCAGTGGCGGGTCGGGCCGGGATAGCGGTCTTCAAACGGGGCAAGATCAGGGGCGAGTGTCGACTGCGGTGAAAAGGCCACCACCTCGACGCCGGGCACCAGCGCTGACAATGCCAGCGCGGCAAAGGCGCCCATCGACGTTCCGATAAACACAACCCTGCGGAAACGCCTGAAAAAACCAGCCTCATGCAGCTGGGTGAGCAGCTTTTGTGCATCGGCATTGCGATACCAGTCGCGCTCACCCGCCAAAAGGCCCAGGATCGGGACATTGATCTTCAGCGCACGGCCCAACAGCCAGGGTTGATGCGGTTCATGCGCATGGATTGACGTCACGTTGTCGAATGTGACCATCAGCACATCGGAATGACCACCGGGCGCGGCCTCGTTATACCAGGCATCAACGCGCCCGCCTTGCAGAAAGAAACTGCCACCCGCCATAGCCGCCGCAATCGAAGGCGCCGGGTCAGGACGCGGCAGAAAGGCCGCGCGGGCACGCTTTTTCGCAGGTTTGCGCTTTACCACCGCCCCGGCCGGACCGCTTTCGTCCAGCTTGTCCGGATCACCCTTGTCTGTCAGGTCCATCTCAGCAGTCATCAACGTTCAGCCCCGGCGCCAGACATGAACGCGCGATGCACTGTGATCCTCGTCAAAGCTCAGCCCGGCAGCACGCAAATGCTTGCGGCATTCCTGCATTCCTTCGCGGCCGTATATAGCCTTATGCATTTCAAGAACGATGGTATTCACCGCCGAAAGATCGGCATGGCGCAGGAAATCCAGCTCGCCCCCCTCGATATCCATCATGATCGTGTCATGGGGGTATTCTTTGGTCAGATCACTGTAGCGCAGCACCGGCACCTCGACCGCGCGGGTCTTTTTGCCCGGCAGTTCCGTCAGCGAAGAGCCGAGGAAATTCCCCGCCACGTTGAAGGTGACTGTCCCCGGCGCATCGGGCGCGCTCAAGACCACGGCATGGCGCACCGAGATCAGATCCTGCAACCCGTTATGCGCGTAAAGACGGTTGATATGGGGCAGCAGGCCCGGATTGGCCTCGATGGACAGGATCGAAACCGGCGCACAGTTCTTTGCCAGAACCCCACCGACAACCCCTGCCCCCGCCCCCAACTCAAGGATCCGTGCACCTTTCGGGATCACCGCGAGACCACATTCGATTTCCTGGCGCTCATAACAGTGGTTGTTCATCGCCTCGATCATACTCGGCCCGAAAATGGGCGCATCGGGCACTTCGACACCGTGACAGGTTGCGACGATGGTAAGGGTTGCCTCGGTCATTCTTTCACTGCCCGTGTTCTTGTTACTGCACTCTGCCCGATGTTACGGCCAAGACTATGGCGGCAGTTGGGCGCAATCCATACGAAACCTGGCGATTGTTCTGCAATCCGGCAAAGCCCGTTCGTAAGACAGGTCGAAATTTCTCAGCTTTCCCGCCTTACCGCTGCCCGGAATGTCAGGCTAAACAGGCTCAGACTGCAGGAGAGCTATGATGAGCGAGGCAAAAACCGGGACCGGTCCGGAGGCAAAAGGCGGCAAGGGTCCGGCGAAAAAAACTGCAGCAAAGCCCGCTGCGGGCAGGGCGCAACCGGGCAGGACCCGGGCCGCCAAAGCCGCCCCCGCCCCGGACGCGCGTCCGGGCCTGCCCCGGGGCGCCTCGGAAATATTCGCGACCGTCCCCTTCGCATTGAAGCGCCATGCCAGCCCGCATGGCCAGGTCACCGCCGTCTCGATGATGAAGGATGAGGGGCCCTATGTGATCGAATGGGTGGCGCATCACCTTGCCGTCGGCTTCTCGGATCTGGTCGTCTATACCAATGATTGTTCCGACGGCACCGATGACATGCTGATCCGCCTGGAGGAACTCGGGCTTGCCCATCACCGCCGGAATGACATTCCCGAAGGCATCCGCCCGCAGCCCTCGGCGCTGAATTATGCCCAGGACGAGCCGGTTGTGGGCCTTTCCGACTGGGTGATGGTGTTTGATGCCGATGAATTTCTCTCGATCCGCTACGGGGATGGCACGCTGGATGATCTGATCGCCGCCGCCAAAGCCCAGGACGCCAACGGGATCGTGGTGACCTGGCGCATCTTCGGCTCGGGCGGCGTGGTCGACTGGTCCACCGCCCCTGTATCCGAGCAATATCTGCTGGCCGCGCCGCAGGACTGGAATAAGGGCTGGGGGGTCAAGACGCTTTTCAAGTTCGATCCGGAAAACTGGAAGCTTGGCATCCATCGCCCAAAGATGAAGACAAAAGCCATCAAGGCCGGATTCGCCGATGAGGTGAAGTGGCTGAATGGCTCGGGCCGCGAGATGGAGGATTATTTCAAGTTCCGCGGCTGGCGTTCGATCACCAGGACGGTCGGTTATGACTGGGTGCAGCTCAATCATTATGCGGTGAAATCGGTCGACTCTTACGCGATCCGCAAGCTGCGCGGCAATGTTAACAATAAGAAAGATAAGTATAATTCCGATTACTGGTCGCTCCAGGACCGCAATGAGGTCAGGGATGACACCATGCTGCGCTACACGGCGCGGCGCGATGAGATCATCCTCGAATTGCTGAAAGATCCGGTGCTGGCGCAACTGCACGACGCGGCGCTGGCACGCGTCGATCAGCGGCTGGCGGAGATCCGGGGGACTGAGACCTATGCCGCCCTGGTCGCCGATCTGGCGCGTGCGGGCCAGGTGCCGATCCAGGAAATCGTCGCCAAACCGCCCCAGGCGCGCGACCCGGAAAAGATCGCCGCGCTGATGAGCGATATCGAAAAGACGCGCAACGAGGCGGCCCGTGAAAAGCGCAGATCCGCGCCGCGCGAGGCGGTTGAGGCGCTGCCTTCGGGCGCGTATCTCAGCCAGCCGCGCGCCAATCCGGGTTATGCGGGGGATTGGGTGGCGAACCATGGCGTGCTGCTGCCGCTTGATCCTGGTGTATTTTCGCCCCCCGGCCTAGCGCTGATCGCAAAAGGGAAATTCGATCGCGGCCTTGCCAGGCGCCTGCCGCAACTCCTTCCCAGAGACGCGAGAGTGACAGAGATCGGCGCCGGGATCGGGTTTCTCGCCGCGCATCTCGCGGCCCTGCGCCCCGATCTGCATCTGAGCGTGAGCGAGGGTGAGCCGGAGCTGCGCCGTGTGCTGGATCTGGTCTGGGCGCAAAACGGGCGCCGCCAGGGGGAAAGGCTGTGCCTCCTGGAAGATGGCCCCCTGACTGAGATGATCACCAGGACCGCACCGGAGGCGCTTTTGCTCGCCGATCCGCGCATAACGCCCGATGGCCTCGCCGATATTCTCGCCCGCGTCAGCCCGGCACAGATCTTTCTCTATGGCCGTCTGATCGAAGCTGGCCGCGACCGGCTTGAGGAATATGCCAGGGTGATGGAGGCCGGCTATATCGCCGCCCCCGGCTTTGATGCCGGGCTGACAATGTTCCGCATCGCGAAAAACCCGGCCGGCGGCCCCCCTGTCCCAGTCTGAGAAGGAAAATCACCTTCCCGCCACCATTGCGCCACAGGAAAACCCTCGCCGCGTGATGTGGATCGGGAATAATCCAGCCAGGATCCGGGCAGGACTCTGTTGGGGGGATGCGGCAATACTGTATCCTGAATTGAAACAATAACGGTTGAGGTTCCGCCCTTGTCGACTCCAGTACGCCGCCCCGTCGCCTCTCTCTGGATTGGCCCGCGCCTGCATTACCTGAACCAGCTTTGTCTCCTGAGCCATCTGCGCCACGGCCATCCGACCACGCTTTATTGCACGGAAGAAGTCTCGAATGTCCCTGAAGGGATCGAGATCCGCCCCGCGACCGAGATCATGGATATCGACATGTCCATCGTCGCGCAGACCTCGGAAAGCTTTCTGTCGAACGTCTTCCGCTACAAGATGATCCAGAAAACCGACGCGGTCTGGATCGACTGTGACGCCTATTGCCACAAGCCCTTTCCCGACGAGATGCAGAATATCTATGCCGGCCATGGTTTCCGCGGAGCGCTGAATTGTGGCGTGGTTTATATTCCGAAAGATGGCGAGCTGATCCACCAGCTGCTCGACTATTACGACAACCTGCCCGAGGCGCCGGCCTGGTTCAACAAACAGCAGCGCAAACGGATCGAGAAACAGGACAGCGCCCTGCCCCAGGCCGTGCGCATCTACAACGCGGAACGCACCGCCTTTGGCCCCCAGGCCTTTACATATTTCGCCCAACAGACCGGCGATTATGAAAAGGCGCTCAGCCCGGATGTGCTCTACCCGGTGCCCTTCCAGCTGAATGACGTCTTTTACGACCCCTATGGCCGGGTCGAGGGGCATTTCACCGATAAGACGCTCTCGGTGCATCTCTATACCAATGGCACCAGGCCCTGGTGGCGCAAGAACGTGCCGCTCGCGAATTCCTATGCCGCGCGGATGTGCGAAGAGATCGGTGTCGATCCGTCAAAGGCGCTGGAAGAGTAATGGCCGCGCGCAGGAAAGCCGCGCCGCCTGAGGTCGCGCCTGTCGCCGAAGAGAGCGCGCCGAAGTCAAAGGCAGAACAGCGGGCTGAGATAATGATCCGCCGCCAGAAGCGGAATATGCGCAAGGCCTGGGCCGAGGGCTATCTGACCGGCATCTGCGCCATGCTGCGGCCGGGGGATCTGGCGGTGGATTGTGGCGCCAATATGGGCGTGGTG
Source organism: Rhodobacter sp. 24-YEA-8 (assembly GCF_900105075.1). Lineage (NCBI taxonomy): Bacteria > Pseudomonadati > Pseudomonadota > Alphaproteobacteria > Rhodobacterales > Rhodobacter > Rhodobacter sp. 24-YEA-8. The sequence goes on along the minus strand of NZ_FNSK01000001.1, from coordinate 574,970 downwards.
ACGGAACAGCTTGCCGCCACCGGCGCCGATGTGATCGCCTTTGAACCCGATCCGGATTGCTTTGCGGCGCTGCAGCAAAAATTCGGTGCCACCGCGAATGTCACGCTGATCAATGCCGCTGTCGGCACCCGCGCCGGCACCGTCCGTCTGATGCGCGCCGGGAATTTCGACGCCAATCCGGTGGGGGCCTCTGTGAAAAACACCATCCTCGATGGCGGGCGCGGCATTGATGAAGGAAATTCCGTCGAGGTGCAGCTGATCGACTTCCCCGCCTTCCTGCGCGACAAGGGGCAGATCCGCTTCCTCAAGCTCGATATCGAGGGTGCAGAGCTGGAAATCCTTGAGACCATGGAGCGAGACGGGCTTTTCGACCGGGTCAACAGCCTCGTGGCCGAGACGCATGAGCGCAAGTTCCCCGAACTGCGTCAGAGATTTCGCGACCTGCGCCGGCGCGTGGCAGAGGCATATCCGCCAACCCATGTTAATCTCGACTGGATCTGAGCGTCACCGTGAGCCGGGCAAACCAGATGTGGACGTCTTCGGCATCGAGGTAGTCGCCGGAAGCCTGTTCAACGCTGGCAGGGATGCGCAGGTCATCTCGCTGCCCCTTCGATCATCCAGCGCAGGATTGCCCCTGCTTTCGCCTAAAGGTGGTCTGGCAGGCCACGGTCTTCCCGTCCCATGAATGATGCCGCAAATGGCACTAGATGTTTGATCCCACGGTTTGATGGTGCGATCCTCTCTTTGGAATGGAAGGATGACAAGCCGAAGCGGTCGAAGTTCAAACGCTAGCCAAGCCCTTTCAGCGCCGCATTGTTCTCTGCAAACCTGTCCGCCGTCTGTTGCAACGGCGAATAGGTCATTTGTGCGATCTGGTGAATACGCTCCATGATCTCGGGGGCGGCCTGCATATTGCCAACCGCAACACCCACGCGCGACGACATGTCCGACCATGCGTCTGCGGCCTGACCAATGGCTCTGACTGAGAAGGCCGCCGCCAACGCTCCACCGATCTTAGCCCCAATGGCCAGGATCTCCTTCAGGAACCCGGCCATCTGATCCTTGGACTGCTTCAGTCCATTGCTGAATTGCGCGCTGTCCAGCCCAAGGTTGACGCGGAGTTCGCCGATGATTGCAGATGCAGCCATATCCATAACCCCTTGATACGGTAGGCCCCGGCTCGTAGCATTTTCACCGAGGGAAATTTGATTGCAGGATTAGTAAATGACCAAGCTCATCGATAGCTCGCGAGAGTTGGGCGCCATCGAAATAATCCGCTTTGCAGGCAAGCTAGTCAGCATCCGGGTGACTTCCGGGAAAACCAGGACGGAATATGACGCGACCAACTTAGTAAGCATTGTTCCCATCGACGTGGATGCATACAGATCCGCAGGAAAAGCCGCCGCAGGGGCAATCATCGGGGACGTACTGACTGGCGGGGTCGGGCTTATCGCAGGACCCGCAATCGGCGGGCGAAGAAGGAAGACCGGATCCTACTTGATCCATTTTTCGGATGGTCACTACATTGCGATAGAGGAGACTGACAAGGGGAACACTGCGCTTCTCGATGACGCCATAACGCGTGCCAAGAATAGCGATATGGTGAAATCAGCGCCCCCACCAGATCTACAAGGCAGCACCAGCATCCCCCCACTCACTCCTCCCGTAACAAAACAGACGTCAAAAAAGGTGAAAATTTTCTACTCGGGATGGGGGTTATTGCAGTCATTTCGGCAATAGCGGGGTTTGCTACCGATGGCGGTGCTTCAATCGGAATTACGACAGGTGTAATTCTCACCATTGTATGGGTACCAACTTATCTGCTGGTCTTGTTGGTTTCGGTTTTACGACACCGAAAGCGTCCGGCCTGAATTCCCCTGCAACCCGCGTTCCAAGGCCCTGTCGATCTTGCCCCATGCGTCGTGGAACGCCTGCGCCCGCTCTTTCGGGCTGTGATCGGTGCCGACGAACTTCTACAGCGGGAAAGGCTTTTCAGGTAACCAGTGCCATCATCATGATGATAGTCAGGGAACTGCGGGAACGCAGCCTTGCCTCAGAAACGACCGCCGCCGACCACGGTGACGGTCCTTCTCTGGGCTTCGTCTTGCGGCAGTGAGGGCAAGATTGGGGATGCTGCGGCGTCCCCTGAGCCGGACTCCAAAGCCTCTTTTACACGCGACCGCAATGCCCTTTTTCGGGCGATGACCACATAATGTCTGAAAGAATCAAATCATTGAATTTTAATTATAATTCACAATCAACTTCATTCTGGAAGTATGATCTGAGTCATGAATCGTTAGCAGTAACTGCATCTGGAATGACCAGCTTCGCTGATCTGGATAAACGCTGCATCACCTTCACGCTTCATCTGGATGATCCGGCTCGGCACGAGCCGTTGTGTCGAACTTTGTTCGGCACAATCGAAGCATACTTTGGAATGCCCCCACTGAGTGGTCCGGTTTGAATGTTAGTGCATTGTCGGCCTGTGGTCCATTTGCACGAAGGTCTCTGGGGCCGGTGGCCGGTAGTTCAGAGCGCTGTGGGGCCTGACGGTGTTGTAGTGCCGTCGCCACCTTTCGATCAGGATCTGTGCCTCGTGCAGGGTGTGGAAGACCTCGCCGTTGAGCATTTCGTCCCGGAACCGGGCGTTGAAACTCTCGCAGTAGCCGTTCTCCCACGGTGATCCTGGCGCAATGAATGCCGTTTTGGCACCCACCGCCCCGATCCATGCCTGCACCTTTTTGGCAATGAATTCGGCGCCATTGTCGGACCTTATGAACTCGGGCGGGCCGCGCAGGATGAACAGATCAGTCAGGGCGTCGACAACGTCGGTCGAGTTTAGCTTGCGCTTGACGCGGATCACCAGTGCTTCCTTCGTGAACTCGTCGATGATGTTGAGCGTGCGGAAGATCCGCCCATCCCGGGTCCGGTCCTGGACGAAATCACAGGACCAGACGTGATTGGGGCGCTCCGGCCTCAGCCGAACGCAAGAGCCATCGTTCAGCCAAAGCCGCCCCTTCCTGGCCTGCTTTTGCGGGACTTTCAGCCCTTCCCGCCGCCAGATCCGTTCGACCCGTTTATGGTTCACATGCCAGCCGCTGTTGTTCAGCATGCCGGTGATCATGCGGTAGCCATATCGCCCGAACTCTCGCGCCAGCTCGATGATGTCCTCGGTCAGCCGCTCTTCATCGGCCAGGCCGCAGGGCACTTTGCGCTGCGTAGATCGGTGCTGACCCAGCGTGCGACAGGCCCGGCGTTCGGAAATCCGCAGGGGCTGCCGCACATGGTCGATGCATTGGCGGCGGCGCGAAGGGCTCAAAAGTTTCCCCGGGCAGCCTCAGCCAAAATCATCTTGTCCGGGGGCAGATCCGAAACCGCTCGCCTGAGCCGCTGGTTCTCCGCCTCACGATCCTTCAGCCGCTTGAGCTGATCGCGGTTCATACCGCCGTATTCCTTGCGCCATCGATAATAGGTCTGCACCGTCACTCCGATCTGTCGCACAGCATCAGAGACCGACTTGCCCTGGCCGTGCAGCACTTCAACTTGCCGCAGCTTCAGAACGATAGCTTCGGGCTTCTCTCGCTTGCCAGCCATAATCTGGTCCTCCTGAAAACGGGATAAGCATATCCCTGTGGCTGGACCACTTCAGTGGGCGCATTCCACCGGCGCCGGGCCCGGACTTCGCCCGCGTGATACATCGCGCGACCAGAGAACGCGGCCAGCAGCGCAGTCGCGGCCCCGCCGATGAATTGGTTGATGGTTGCAATCAGGCCGGGATCGGGCGGCGTTATGTCAGTCAAAGGCGCCTCCTGCGCGTCAGAGCATTGTGGCGATCACCACCGCTTGGTTTTCCGACAAGCCCAGTTCGCGCAAAACCTCACGTCCATCGGCGCGCATCTGGTCATCGGTAGGCTTCTCACCCGGAGCATAGCTGACCACTACATGCATGACCGGGCTTTTCGTGCGACGCGACACCGCCGCCGCAACTTGCATTTCGCCCGCCGCATCATCGGGCGTATCCGATGACAGGTTGTCGAGCGCGAGGACATTCCCGCGCTCGTTCTTGGTCAAGTATCGCGCCAGTCCTGAAAAATCACTACCCTTACTGATCTTTGCAATCATGATCGCCTCAGGGCCATTTCTCGCGCCCGTTCCGCCGGAATGGAAATAGTGTTCATGACGCTATGTGACCCGATCAGGATCGCAAACTCGGTCAAGGCCTCCTTTGCGTCGCTTGATCCGACATAGATGACATTCATGTCGCATATGTCGATGCCGCCACCCCGCTGAAACATGTCGTTCTCAGCGCGAATCCAGTTGTCCTTTGCGAAACTCAGGAGGTCGCACGCGCCATCTTCACTGACGATATAGATCGCCTTTCTGATTTCCTCGCTGGATGTCGTTGCCATCAACGACCGGAAGCACTCCTGCTCGCAGGCAATATGAACCTTTAGCTCGCGGGATACCGCGACCACTGCCCGCTCGGCTTCAGCGGCATATTTTTCAAGAGATTTGGGGATTGTAACGGGAAATGCGGTCATTTCATCAGTCCTTTCAGGCTATTCACGGTGTCATTGATCTTGCGCCCAAGGATGGCCAAGGCCTGCACCTGTTGCGGAGTCAGGCCACGTCCGTTCGCACTTTTGGCAATTTGATTGAGATTGCCGCCGAGCCGATTGAGCGCGGCGACGGCCTCGGCGTCGATCCTAGTTGATTGCTCGGGCATCGGCTGCATCAAGGCAGAATGCCGCGCATAAGTTGCCACAGGCATTCCGATCCGTTTTGCCTTTTCATTGACGGATCGCCATTCTTCGGGCGCGGCCCGAAATTCAATGCGATGCGGTCGTGCGACCATAGCACCATCCTTACCCTTTATATCCGTAGGCGAGTTTTATCCGGCATTTGTCCGGTAAAAACATTTCTTGCTGATCTTGATACCATATCTCACTATTATAAGTTGGCGTATTTATGGAAACAAGGCATGGGGCCGGGATTCATACGACACATGCAGATTTGGTAGAGCATAGCCAAAATTTCTGGAATTTGGCATCGGCTAAAATATTTCGATGAAAAATCGAATCCGGGACTGCTCAGAACTTGCAATAATAATTCGATAAGCCTGCTTTGGCCACAGGACGATGACTCCCTGCGGAACACAGCCAGGCACGAGGCATTTCATCTTTCACTTCTCGTCATTGATGAATCGGGGAGGTGGCAGGATATCGACGCGATCAGGGATGAGGCTATGGGGCTTGCCCTTATGATCCCAGACCTATCCGATATCCTCAACGACTACCGTGTGCGCGGGTTGCACATTCGAGATGAGGCTTTGGTTCTTCTTGCCGATACCATTGCCAATGATGCCGACCTTACAAGACTGGGGGCTTCACGGCGATTGGTCGCACTGGTGCAGGCCATAGTCAGGCCCAAACCGCTGATGCCCGCCATCCGGGCTATTGCGAACGTGGTGGCGGCGGGTGGGATTATATTATCCATCATCGCCGGAATCGTGGCCCGATAGACGAGGCTGAAATACTCCACCTTGCTTTATCATAGCATAAAGGGGGCACGAAAGCGCGCACCCTCTTTTTTTGTTTCCGCTATATCGTGGAGGCATCCAGCGTCATGCTGATTGTGCCCATGATCTGCGATGTTTCCAGCAGGATTTTGATGATCGCCCGATAGTGTTTCACGTCATCAAAGCCCAAGGCGCGGCCCTTGCGATCCTTAAGCCATTTCTGAGCGGGCTGATAGCCTCCGATCATAGCTACCCACCCGAAAAGGGCGCCTCGAAATCGACCACATTCAGCCGGTGCGCAAAGCCCCTGACCGGGCATTCGACCCGGCAAACCTCCAGGCGCTGTGCAGCCGCTGCCATGCCTCGAAAACCCGCAAAGAAATGGGCTTCGCGCCCGTCCGAAACGACCCCGAGCAACGTGCTTGGGCTGATGCCGTTGCCGATCTGGCAGCGGAACCCGCAACCCCGGCTAAGGAGTAAACATGCTGGAATCCGTCAAAATCACCCGTCGCCAATCGGAGATCCGCCAGAAGCTGGCAAACCTCGCTGGCAAGGAAAAGCCGACCGAGGACGAAACCAAGGAAATGGATGAGCTGGACAAAGAGTTTCAGTCCAATGAAGTCCGTTTCCGTGCCGCCCTGACCTCGGAAAGCACCGAACGCCGCGCCGCCGGTGCCGAGCTGGAAACGCGCTGCAGCTGCTGACCGGCCTGCAGTTGGCGGCGGAATAATGCTCTGGGGTGCGTCTCTCGGCGGGCTGGAATTGCGCAGCGAGGGTGGGGCAACCCACCTTCGGGCGGCGTTCCCCTATGGCGCGGAAACCGAGCTTGCACCCGGGCGGCGGGAGATCTTCGCCGCTCTGGCCTTCTCTGACCGGATCGAGGCGGGCGAGGACATTCACCTGCTGGCCGGTCACGACTGGGAAAAACCCCTCGCATCCCGCGCGGCGGGAACCCTCTCCCTGGCAAAGATGCAGGCGGGTGCCGAGCTGGATCACCAGAAATCCGCGCTTACGGAACATGCAGACGGCATCAGGACGATGCTGGAGGGTGAATTCATCGACCGGGTTCTGGAATTTTCCAATGCTGGGAAGCTCGCCGCCGAAGCGTTACAGGCTGCCGAGGAAATTGATCAGCGCCATCAGGCTCTTGGTGAACAGATCGACGCCAACGCGGCTTTGCTGCGGCGGCAAGCCCGATGGGCATGGATCGCCCTTGGCGGTGCATGTTTCGCCGCCGCTGCGATCATTGCGTTGGCGATATGGGGCGGCGTGCGGCTGATCGACAAGGCCGGTCTGGAGGCCGATACGATCCGCGCTGCGAATGCATCCGAGCTGCTGCGCGCCCGTGAGGAAGGCCAGCGCGCGATTGCCCGCCTGCATGAGGAGTTGTCGGCCCAACAGGGTGAGATTGAGCGGCGCATCGCGGTGGCCGGTGTCGAGCTGTCGGAACTGACGGGTGAACGTGACAGGCTGGTGGCGGAGCTGGAGGAGTTTGCCGATCTTCGCGACCGGCTCGGCATCCAACTGGTTGAAACCCGATCCCGCATCACCATTGTCGTGCCGGAAGGGCAGGAAATCCGGCCATGGCGGGCGGCGGGCCTGTCTGATCGCGCCCACTACAATGGGCGGATGTTCCGGGTGGTGGCGCGGGAGTGATCCTCAGCGCAGCGCCAGAAGGTCCTGGCCCAGTTGGTGCAGCGAGATGACCTCGATCCCGTTCGGCAGCGGGAAAGCCTCGGTGCCCGGGTAGATCACGATCCGCCGTTCGGGTTGCAGGTCTTCGCAGGCCGAATGGAAGCCGCGCTCGACCTTGGGGGCGAGGTTGCGCTTGACCTCAATGGCCCAAACCGCGCCGCCCGGCAGGGTCAGGACCAGATCGACCTCGGCCCCTGCGCCACTGCGGTAGAATAGAGGACTACCTCGCCGCGAGAACAGTTGAGCCGACTTCAAAGGGTTGGAGGGGCCACGAATGAGCGCCGCGGTCGAAAGCATCAGCTTGATTTCTGCCGCCGATCTGGCCCGCGCCTTCGGCTACTCCGGACCGAGCGATGCCTTCAGGATGTGGTGCTGCTCGATGAAGATCGTGCCGGTTCCGGGACGGCGAGGTTGGTACGATCCCAGACTGGTTCGGCGTCGATTGGATCAGGCGCAAGGTTTGCAGGTGCCCACGCCGGAAGCCAACATTTCGACGAGTCTCGTGATGCAGCGAAGAGCCCGCAATGGCGCGCTTTAGGTTGCCAAAGGGAGTTCACTGCGTGCGGCGCATGACCAACAACGGGCCGAAATTCCATTTCTATGCTTGGCGCGGTGGCCCGAAATTCTGGGCCTCGACGCAGCGGTATCCGGACGATCCGGCCTTTTTCGCCGCCTTGGCAGAGGCTGTGAAGCTCCCGCAAGTCAAGCAATCCTATATGACTGCAACGATGGTCGATGACTTCCTGTCCAGCCCTCACATGCCTCGAGGGGCACGGTCCCAAGCGGACTATCGGCTCTGGGGTCTGCGGTTTGCCGAGGCCTTCAAAGATGACCCGGCAAAGATGTTCGAGGAACCGGAGGCGCGTGCCGAGGTGAACGAATGGCGAAAAGCATGGGCGCATTCCCCGCGACAGTACGACTATTCGGGAACGGTTGTGACACGGATTCTCAACTGGGCGTGGAAGGAAGCTGGCAAGCTCCGTGTTCACTACTGTGGAGGATTTTCCAAGGTGTATGAGGTAGATAGGTCACTCATTGTCTGGACCACAGCCTTTATTGAAACCGTCATAGCAAAGGCTCCCGATTGGGTATGTAGGCTACTGGTCGCCGCGTGCGAGACCGGACTACCCGTAGGGGATCTTATCCGTTTGTCGCGGGCGCACATTGAGGACACACAAAAGGGGCGGCGGATCGTTATCCGGACGAACAAGAGGAATCAGATGGCGATCATCCCTGTGACGCAGGCTATGGCCGAAGTGATTGATGCGACGCCTGAAGGACGTGACCTCATTCTGACCAACACCAACGGCAAACCGTTGACGGAGCATCGCGCGTCTGAAGGGCTTCGGCAGTGGCGGGACAAGGCGGGGCTGACGCCTGCGGCGCTTGGATATGATCTGCGCCTTCAAGACGCACGGGGCACGGCAGCCACGAGACTGCTCAATCTGGACATGTCACTGCGTCAGATCGCAACCATCATGGGCTGGAGCCTGAAGCATGCATCGGCTGTGATCGAGCATTATGCGATGGTTTCACCAGCCGAGACGGATGAGGTCTTGGAGAAACTGGATGCCGCCAAAAAGGCCGCGAAAAAAGATGAAATGTAAACGCAACTGTAAACGGCGATGCCGTTCAGCAACGAGAGGATAACTAAGTGATTGAAAAGATTTGGAGGCGGGTACCGGAATCGAACCGGTCTTCACGGATTTGCAATCCGCTGCGTAACCTCTCCGCCAACCCGCCGTTGTCCAGATTGATCAATCGTTTAGACGACCATTGAAAAATCCGCAAGGCCCGCTCTCAACAATGTTCTCAACATTCCCGTTCTGGCCCTGTTCTGTTCTTGAGCCAACAAGCTCCCGGTTGCCCGAGGGGTCTGCAATCCGGATGTCAGCCGCAATCAATCCGCGCTGAGCCGGGAACGGGTGAGCGCACAGCCAGTGCGCGACGCGAACATACAATGAACAATGATAAGACCAATTCCCTGGTCGTCCATGCCCACTCATCTGACCCCCTGCCCGAAAGCACCCAACTTACCTGTGTCAGGAGAGGACGATCAGGCAAATCAAGCCGCGCGCGCTATGTCGCGTCGGCAGGCGCCGGGGACGCGCCATCTGTGCTGCCTGAGTTTGCCCGTGCCGCCGGCTGCGCGGTCAAGCTCAGGCAGCACTTATGGGTATGGAGCGACCACTGCGGAATGGTATCTGACCTGTCGCCACGAAAGCGGGATCAGACCTGGCGCCTTGCCTCAACAGGGCTGTCAGCCGGGCCATGTTCACCACCGCCCGGTCATCCGGCGAGACCGCCAGTGCCGCCGCGTGATCAGCCCGCGCCAGTCGCGATCCATCGCAGTGTACGCCGTCTTTTGGTGTCGGGCGGAAGCACGCTGAGAGCAGAGCGTCGCAAATATGGGTCGTCGAAAATCCCAGCATCGACCGTGTCCATCTGTTGGTCAGCGCTGGCGCGCGGCGGGACAACAGGTCAGTGCCTTTCACATCGGCCAGCCGCCGCGTCGGGCAGGCTGATCTCCAATGGCGTCATCTTGCTTATTCTCATGTTTTCCGCAGCGTCATCACATCTCTCAGGGAACCAGATCGCTGTCTGCTGGTTTTCCCCGTGACAACCGATGGACCACATCGGATCGTCGTTTTCCCTGTTGGACTTGCGGGGCGCTCAGGGAATGGGGCGCCCCGTTTCTTTGATGCTTCCTGACGCCTCCTTGGCCTGACACGTGGCGCGGGGGAAAGACGGATAAGTACCTGCCGCAGGTGACCAGCAGCGGCGCGACCTCTGCTACACAGATCGGCCCAACACGTGGCTTCTTTGCCCCGGCGGCTTTGCGCTTGAGCTATAGCGTCGGAACGCCGCTGGCCGGCGCCGCCAGCGTCGGTTCAGAATTCAGAAAACGGCCCTCGTCAGCGCCAGGCCAGAGCCTCCAGACTTCCACTGGCTGCGAGCTCGAGCCGTGCGGGCAAGGTCCGGGATAATTCTGCAATGGAGTGCTTCTTCTCTACACAGAGAACCGAATGCAAAGCCCGAGACGTCTATCGCGCCCGTAACGAAGCCCGTGCAGAAGACTTCGCTTATCCGCCCACTGCCCACATGGTTCGCAGCCCAGCAACGAGCGGTCCGACAGAACCTCTCAGAAGTAAAATCGGCGAGATTCGACATCGACACTGCGGCTGCCGCCAATACTGAAGTCGTTCGCACCAAACGCAGGGAGACCAGTTCCACCTGATCCGCCCGCTGGCCTCGAACCCGCTGGTATTCCTTTATGTGGCAGTTGATCTCAGCGCCGCCAATCTCAGCAAGGCGCGGATCGCGGTTGAAGGCGTCGAAGACGGGATCTGACAGCGCCCCCATCTCGCCCACGGTCCGGCGTCAAACCAGGCACTGGGCGGGGCCGCGGAAAGCCGCCTGCCCGTCAGCGCCGCGGCTTAGATTTCCAGCTGTTGAGCCAGGCGCGCAGCCTGCCCCAGATGCCCTTGGCCCCCGCCCGCATGTCATCAACTCCGGCATCGACACGGTCGAAAGCCTGTTCGGCCCTGACCATGGCCGGGTCGATCATCCGCTCGCGAAACTGCATCCACATGCGGCGAAGCATGAACAAAAGGAAGGCCAGCACCAGAAGGATCACGATCGAGACCCAGGGGATCACGGTCACATCCGGACCCGCGACCCGCTTGGCCGAAACTGCATTGGGGAAGATGGTAAAGAATTTGTTGCGCCAGCCGTAATGCGTGACCTCGACCCAAATCGGGTCGGCGGGGGTCGAGACAAGATCCTTTGCCCGCGTCTGCAGCCCGAAACTGTCGATCTTGAAATAGGGCGGCCAGCCCCAGCCGGTATCCTCGTTGCGATATTCCATCGGGCTGCCACCAGGCGTCACGGCATTGATAAAGAACACATCGCGCGAGGTGGAGTTGGTCATGCCAACCTCTGCCCGGCTCCAGAACAGGGAGTTTTCGCCAATATCAACGCGGCGGTTCTCGGTACCGACAATGCGCACAATGTCATGTTGCGGCAAATTGTAATGCAGGAAGCTGCCCACCAGAAGAATGACAGCCAGCCAGAGGGTCCATTTGACGTAGCGCATAGGGTCAGAACCAGTTCACATAAAAGAAGATCGCGTTAAAGGCGACCATGGGCAGGATATAGATAAGCCATAAGAGCCGCCGTTTCAGCCCCCTTTGATAGGCCTGCATCCCGCGCTCGATAAAGGCGGTGCGGTCGCCTTCCAGGGCGCGCGCGTCCCAGTGCTTTTCAAGCTTTTCGCGCCGGACCGAGCGGGAATAGACCGATGCGAGAAAATAGGCGATCGTCAGGCCGATCAGCATGAAGAAAGCAAGTCTGATCCAGCCGATGATCATAAGGTGTCCCGATCTCCGTTCTGCATCCTGCGCCTCCCCCTCTGGCCAAATGCTCCGGCTTCGTGATCCGGCGCGGCACCCCTGCTCCTGTGACCCGGCGCCCTCGTCTGCCTTCCCGGCCTGCAGTCTGGCGCCCATCTCAGGAGAGGGCTCTGCCCCATGGTCCCGCGGGTCTGCGGCTCCCCTGCAATCCGGTACCTGTACCGCTCGGCGTCCCTGATCCCATCCCGGTTCTCATCTCGGGTCGCGCAAGCTCGTCCATTTTCGGCTCTGGTCCGAACAATGTCTCACGCGCGCCCTCCTTGTCGACCATATATTCACGTTCGAGAAAATCGACCACATATTGCCGCTTTACCTCGGACCAGCCGCGATATTCCTCATAAAACCGCTCTTTATGGGTGATGAAGAGCTGGCGGATATCCAGCACGGAAAGCTCTGAGAGAAGCATATTGACCAGATCGCGATCCGGGCCGGGTCGGGCGCGGATCGTGTAGAAATAGGCCGGATGTTCGCTGGAAATGCGGGGCCAGGGTCCGGCCGCTTCCACCCAGGACAGCATGGCAGCAAGACCGAGGAATTCCTCGGGCAGCGCCTCGCCCAGACGATAAGCCAGCTTGCGCAATTCGGTCCGCCGCGCCGTTCCGACCTCGAACCCCAGCTGATCGGCAATGCTGATCAGGATGAAATCCATCTTCTGCCGGAGGATCGCCCCTGCCCCGGCGCCGCCCGGTCCACCACTGCGCGACTGCACTACAGGTTCGACCAGCTGATTGCGTTCCAGCCAGTCGGCAATGTGGTTGCGATGGCTGAAATCCATCACCTGCGCGATGGGCAGTGTGCCGAATTCCATCATCGGACGGCGGGTGATGGCGGCGGGAAACTTCTGCCCCTGAAAGATATAGATGCCGCCAAACAGGGCCGACCAGAAATCGGGCTGCTCAAAGGTCATCGCCGGCAAATTGATCGGCACCCGCGTCACATCGCCGGTGCGCGCGGCCAGCGCGATCATCTCTGCGATCAGCGCCTCGTCGCGCCAGCCATCGGGCTCGGCCCGGAACCGCTCAATCAGGGTCGTGAGCTTTTCCGCATCGGCGACATGGCCGCCGATCGTATCGGCCTCGACCGTAACGCGGCGCATCCGGAACAATTGTTCGGGTTTTTCGACCGAAAAGACCGATCCCTGCAATTCACCCGCCACGACATCGCGAGCGGTAAGGGCAAAAAGCTGCGCCTCATTGGCCTCGATGAATTGCACAAGAATGCCGCGCGAGGTCGAGAAGCGGATATTCAGCAAAGGCGCAGATTTCTGCGCTGTGGTCAGCAGGATGAATTGCCGGTTTGCCCCATTCGGGTTGAGATACCAAGGATCATTGAATTCATCCCCGATCTCGGGTGAGAACCCCGACAGGTCGATATGGAAATCTGTCAGGCTTGTTTCGCGCCCGATCAATGCCTTCAGCGCACGGTTATAGCGGGCCACAAGCTGGGGCGAGGAAACCTCGATCAGATTTCCATACATCAGCCCTTTTTCGATGAGACGCTTCATGATTGGCGCCCCTCAGTCGGGCGCCTTTTGTTCGCAACCGTGCAGATGACGAGGCCGGAGATAATGCCAAGAACAATTCCGGAAACGATGGCTGGTCCACCGATCCCCACCGGACCTTCCGGCCCGGAGCTGCCCATCGCAAACAGCATCAGCATGACAAAAAACCAGGCCGGGGCCGCTGCCGTTGCCGTCATAAATACACCGAGAACATATCCCCCGACCCGCATCCCGCCTCGCATCCCCGGCAAAGCCCGCAAGACCATAAAGGTCAAAGCCAGCCAGATCAAAGCGATGATCGCCCAGATCACCATGCTTTCGAATTCACCTGAATAGGCCTGTCCCTCCATCAGCTCTTGCTCTCAAGATAACGCCGCTTCGCCTCTTCCTGGCGCGCGAAGTCACGCATCATGTTCTGCACCGCGACTTCATCCGAATTATCGGCATAGCGGAATTCACTGTCGGCATAGCGGTTGATTTCCTGCACCACCATGTCAACCGTAATCGGGGTCATAAGCTCCCGTATCATCTGCATCTTTTCATCATATGACCTGAAAAGAAAGCGATCCGGCTCTTCCATCCATTCATCCGGCAATTCGAAATCCATTGCCCGGACCTTGACAGCATCAGTGATGTTTTTGATGGCGCGCCCGGTGAACCGCTCATCCGCCATCTGGATAGCTTTCAGATAGGCGCCGATTTTCGCAATCGTATCAAGTGGCCCAAGCTTTGCGCCGACATCTTCCCATACCTTCACCAGACCGGCCTCATGCGGGCGGGAATGGCCGGCAAAACTGGCCTGCACTGCCTTTTTGATTTCCTGAGCCGCAAAAAGATCATGCTCTCCCAAAGGAATGGAATGGTTCTTCCCCAGAAGCAGCGACAGAATGTCGATATAATCCTCGCGTGTCTGCGGCCCGTCAACCAGAAACCGCGCCCCGGCCCTTTGCCGCAGCGCGTCATCGACATTCTCCGGGTAATTAGAAAACATGCCAAAGGTGCAATTCCCGCGCACCACTGTTCCGGATCCGGCAAAGGTGCCCATGAAAACAGCGGTCACCTCTTGCTGACCGGCACTTGATTGCCGATCACCACGTTTCCCCGCGACCTGATCTATATCGTCAATCGTGCCAAATCCAATTGCCGTAGGATCAAGAATGGTTTCGACAAAGGATTTCGCGTTCTGACCCGATTTTCCCTGATAGGAGTCTATCTGATCAATCGAGAAATTCTGATACCGGAACGGATATCCCGCATTCTGGCAATAATCATTCAATAGCCCTGCCATCATCTGGATCAGCGTGGTCTTCCCGGTGCCGGGCTTGCCATCTCCCATGAAGGTGAAAATAAACCCGCCCAGTTCCGCAAAGGGATTCAACCGGCGCTCAAAATCATAGGCCATCAGCATCTTTGCCAGACGGAGGCTCTGATATTTCGCGATATGATTGCCGACCACCTCATGTGGCTTTTTAAACGCCATGGTGATCTGACCGCCCTTTGCCGCCCGCGCGGGACGGAACCCGGCAATCAGCAACCCATCAGCTTCGACCTTCCAGGACCCGCCGGAATAGGCGGCAAGGCGCGGCGCCGTCTCGGCCCGGAGCGCCACTTTCTGCATCAGTGCTTCTGCAAAAGCCGAAATCACCGCGACAAGTCGAAGATCATCTGTGGCCAGGACAGCAATGTCCTGATCCAGCTCCCACAGCGCCCCCTGCAGCGCGAGCGGCGCATTGTCGGTCAGCACCTCTTCGACCTCGCCAATTTCGACGGTCTGGCTGCCGAGATGCGGCGCGATCAGAAACGCTGTCGCATTGGCGAATGTATAAAGCACCGCAAGCGCCTCGGCCTGAAGCAATTCACCAAATTCCGCGCGCCGCGCCTCTGGAAGCCGGCCTTCGAGATTGCTACGCTTCAGCTCCGCCAGCCCCGATTGCGCCGCAAAGGTCTCGCCCATAGCCAAAGCAATCGCCAGAGACCGCCGGAGCATATTCAGCGCCGCCGCCTGGCCCGGAGAGAGCAGCCCGTCAGAAAGCGCCTCGATCCGATCGAGGATCCGCACGCCCCCCGGCCGCACCGCCGGACGGGCCGCCATCCCCGGCACCGTCGAGCGAAATCGCGGTCGCGCGCCCACTCCCGGCGAGCGCTCAGATGCCGGCGCTGCCTCCTGCGGTTTCGCCAGCCGCGGCGCATGATCGAACCCGGAAACAAGCCCGAGCGCCGCCTCATACTGGCCCCGGATCGCCTCTTCTTTCAGTTCCATCGTATCGCGCGCAACCATCTCTTACCTTCCTGCCGGAACCCCCGGCTTCAACCGCTCATGCCTCCGGCGGGGATATTTAAGGACAGATGAAAAAGCGTCTTTCATCTGTCTCTCAATATCCCGGGGGAGTCCGCGCCGCAGGCGCGGGCGGGGGCAGCGCCCCCTAGCCCGGGATCAGCCTGCCCCCGGCGCCCACCACGAATTTCCGGATTCCCCGCAGGCCCGGCGGGTCCTGTTCGACCAGCACCTGATAGGGGCGCTCCGGCAGCACGATCATCCGTTCTGTCACCGTCGTCCCCGTATCGGCCCCGATCACCGGCGCGAGACGCCAGATCTGCCCGGGCCGCGTCGAGAACCAGCCATCTTTCACCAGCTCCTCACGATCCGAGATCAGATCTTCCAGCGTCCAGACCAGCGCCCAATCCTCGCCTTCCGATGCGCGCGCATCTTCCAGCACATGCGAGATCGGGCCCGATTGCAGCGTGAAGCCCGAGGAATACATCGGCCCCAGCGTGATGCGGCGCAGGCGTTTTGGACAGGCGTCCTCGAAATCCTTGTCAAAGCCGGTGGCCATGGTCACCAGCTTCAGCCCGCCCACGCTCTGCGCCAGCAGCTTTTGCTGGATCCCGGGCCAGCGCCAGGCGTCTTCGGGCAGCGGGCGGCGGCCGGTATCCTCCATCTCCAGCAGATAGACCACCGGCAGGTTAAGCCCGGAATCCCAGACCGCCCAATGGATCAGATAGCGGCGGCGGTCACCGTTTTGCCCCAGCCATTGCGCTTCCGGATCATTCCTCGCGTGAAACAATCCGCCCGCACGCACCGCCTCATAGTAAAGCCGCTGGCTCAGCGCGAACTGGAGCTGCACCGGCACTTTGCGCTCGCCCAGGATGGTGCGGATCATGCGGTCGCGCAGCTCTGCAGCCGAGGCCATGCCCGAGAGATGACGCTCGGCCTGTTGGGCATCGACGGCCATCATCATGAGTTCCTGAACCACCGGAAAGCCGCTTTCATGGCGGTCGATGGTCAGGCGTGGCGCACCTTCGGCAAGGCCTGACATCAGGTATTTATGGCTGAGCGCGCTGAACGTGCCGATCACCCCGTTCAGATAGGCGGCCAGTATCCGTGTCTCGCCCCGGCTGAAGCGGCCTTCTTTCTCGAATTCCGCCGCGATCCTGGCCAGATAGCCGCCGATCCTGCCGAATTTTGCGAAGTATCGCCGCGCCTGGGCGGTATCGTAGATTTCGGCGTGATCGCTGACCAGCGCTTCCCTGACGCTGTTATCAGCCATTCGCGCCTCCATCCTCTCCCCCGGTTGGCCCTCCCGCAGCAGGCCCCGAAACATCGCCGCCGCCCATCAGCACAACCAGCACCGCAACAAGCGCGAGGACACTGCCGGCCCCCAGCACAAAAAGGCCGCTTTCGCCGATATACCATTCGGCCCGGGTCATGTCGTAATGGTCGAGAATCGCGCCCAGCCCGATCATAACGATCCCAAGCGCGATCAATGCCAGTCCTGCCGGGAAGACCCGGCCAGGCAGCCGGATCCCCCTCATCCGCCGTAGCTGCTTTTGTCGTGCTTCTCGACAATCGCAGCAAAGCGGCGGGCGAAGCGTTCATCCGCCTTGGCTTTTTCCTCAAGGATCTTGCGGGCGAAGACCATATTGCCCTCATGCGCCTCAAGCATATCGGCCATTTTCGCATTGGTGGCCGAGCCGATGGCCGCCATGGCCGCCTGGGCTTCCTGATCGGTCTTGACCCCGATCTCATTGATGCGATGCGCGACATCCTGCTGCTGCGCGGTTTTCAGTGACGAAGTCAGCGCGTCATAAAGCACCACGCGCTGGCGGGTATCGGTCTGCAGCTTGTTGATCAGCACCAGCTGGGTCGCGGCCTGGTTGGTCAGGCTATCGACCCAGGTCTTGCCCTTTTCGATATAGCGCTCCAGCGTCTGGCTGCGGGCAAGCTTGACCTGCTCATCCTGGATCAGCGCATTGTGTTTCGCATTCAGCCCGGCAAGTTCGGTCTCAAGCCGGGTCCGCGCCGCTGCATCCATCTCGACCGCGATCCGGTTTTCCAGCTCGATCAGCCCCGGATCCATCGCGGCCACTTCACGGCGCACCGCTTCAAGTTCAGCAACAGTGGTTTCGCGATCGGTCAGGGTCGCGGCAAGATTGGTCTCGACCTTCGCCTTCTGCCCGTTCAGAAGCTCCAGCTGACCCTGCAGCAGCTTTACGATCACATCCGATTTCGAGATCAGATCCTGCAGCTTGTCGTCGATGGTGGCCGAGCGCAGCCGCTCCTGGCGCAGGCTTTCCGATTTTCCCGAGGAAAAGATGCCGACAAAGCTTTCCCAGCCGGTCTTGGTCCGCATTTCGTCGAAATCTTTCGAGAAAGCGGCGGTCACATCGTCAAGCCCCATGATCAGCTCGGCGATATTGGCATTCATCACATCGGTATGTTTGTGCACATCTTCCAGCGTGGCATTTTCCACATCGATCTCGATGCCCTGATCGGCCTTGATCCGTGCGCTTTCAATCACCGATGTGATCGCGGTGATCTTGTCCTGGGCCACCCGGACCTGTTTTTCACTCTCAAGGATCTGAGCTTCAAAATTCGACAATCTGCCCTCCATCAAACAACCGGATCACTCTGCCCCCGATGCCGGGGCCGTCGCGCGAATGCTACGCGTCCGGGCCCGGTTGCGGAAGCAGAAAACAATTAAGACAAGCCAGCTTTCGCTCGTCTGCGACAGGTCGGAATACCCCACCTGCCAGGCTTCCGGGCTGAGAGACCGGATGACACAGCCGGGGCAATGGGGCCGCCCGCAGCTCACTGAAAATAATGAGGCGCCTGGCCATGCCTGGCGCTTCCGGCAGGGCGGGCAGCAGGTCCATTTGCGCGGCCTTGCGTTCTGGCGATGTTCAGGGTTCTGTATATAGCTGCGTGTGACGGAGCATATGCAGGTCTGCGGGCAGATCCCATTGCCATAACCGCATGAAAAATTAGCAAATAATAATAGTGGCCGGAAACCGGAATGATCGACAAGCTGCAGATGTTCATCGCATTGGCGAAAGAACGGCATTTCGGGCGCGCGGCCGAGGCTTGCGGCGTCACCCAGCCCTCGCTGTCTTCTGCGATCCGCCAGCTGGAAGAGACGCTCGGTGTGCAGCTTGTGCATCGTGGTTCGCGCTTTCAGGGGCTGACGCCCGAAGGCAAACGCGTGCTGGAACGCGCGGTGCAGATCGTCGGCGATGTGCGTGCGTTGCGCGATGAAATGCGCGTGGCGCGCTCGGGCCTTTCGGGGCATCTGCGGATCGGGGTGATCCCGACGGCACTGCCGATGGTGGCAGAACTGACCCGCCCTTTCCTTACCCGCCACCCCAATGTTACCCTTTCGGTGCTGTCGAGAACATCGACCGAGATCCTGACCGGGATCGAGAGCCTCGATCTGGATGCCGGCATCACCTATCTCGACAATGAGCCGCTGGGGCGCGTGACCCAGGCGCCGCTCTATCCGGAATTCTACAGGTTCATCTGCACGCCGGGGTCGGATATGGCGGGGCGCGACCGCATCTCCTGGTCCGAAGCCGCGACGCAGCCGCTTTGCCTGCTGACCCAGGACATGCAGAACCGCCGCATTGTCGACCAGAATCTCGCGGCGGCCGGGGGGCTGCGCACGCCAGGCGTCGAAAGCAATTCCTCGATCGTGCTGGTGAGCCATGTGCTGACGGGCAACTGGTGCTCCATCGTCTCGAAACGCCTGGCCGATATCTTTGCCGGCGGCGGCCAGATCGTCACCGTGCCGCTGGTCGAACCCGAAGTCGAACATATGGTCGGCCTGATCTGCGCGCGGCGCGATCCACAAACGCCCGTCATCGCAGCGCTGATTGACGAGGCGCAGAAGTACCGCGCGCGGCGCTGAGATCCGAAAGGCAAAACCAACCAAATCTCTCGAGATTTGATAGGAAAATCCTATCGCATAACGGGCAATATGAATTGATTGACCTATCATAAGGTTTACAAATCAACGGGCCAGCGAAAGGCCCGCATATGCTTGATTCTGTAGACATCGCCGCCCGTGTAGAAGAGATCCTCGCCGCCCATTCGGGCACCGAGGGCGCGCTTTTGCCCATTCTGCATTCGGTGCAGGAAAGCTTTGGTTACGTGCCGGAGGAGGTGCTGCCGCAGATCGCGCGGCACCAGAATATCTCTAAGGCCGAAGCCTATGGCGTGATGACATTCTATCATGATTTCAGGGCCAAACCCGCCGGAACCCATGTGCTGAAGCTGTGTCGTGCCGAAAGCTGCCAGACCATGGGTGCGGACCGTGTGGCGGCCCATGCGAAAGAGACCCTGGGCCTCGACTGGCATGAGACGACACCCGACGGAAAGATCACGCTGGAGCCGATCTTCTGCCTTGGCCTTTGCGCCTGCGGCCCGTCGGCGCTGGTCGACGGCAAAGTGGTTGGCCGCCTGACCGAGGCGAAACTTGACGCTATCGTGAAGGGTATGCGCTGATGAGGATCTGGATCCCCCGCGACGCAAGCGCAAAAGCGCTTGGAGCTGAAGAGGTTGTATCGGCCGTGAAGGCCGAGGCGGCGCGCCGTGGTGTTGAGGTGACGATCACCCGCAACGGATCACGCGGTATGGTCTGGCTGGAACCCCTGGTCGAGGTGGAAACGCCTGAAGGCCGCGTGGCCTTTGGCCCGATGACGCCGGAAGACGTGGCGCAGATTTTCGACGGTGGCGCGCTGGCGCTTGGCCTGACCGAAGACCTGCCCTGGCTCAAGGCGCAGACCCGTCTGACTTTCGCCCGCTGCGGCATCATCGATCCGGTTTCGCTGGATGAATATCGGGCCCATGGCGGCCTCAAAGGCCTGACCCGGGCGCTGGCAATAACCGGCGCCGAAGTTGTTCAGGAAGTGCTGAATTCCGGCCTGCGCGGCCGGGGCGGCGCGGGCTTCCCCACCGGCATCAAATGGAAAACCGTCCATGATGCGCCCATAAAGCCGGAACTGGGCGAGAAGAAATACATCGTCACCAATGCCGACGAAGGCGACTCCGGCACCTTCGCCGACCGCATGATCATGGAAGGCGACCCCTTCACCCTGATCGAAGGCATGATCATTGCCGGGATCGCGGTCGGCGCCACCAAGGGCTTTATCTATTCCCGCTCGGAATATCCGGACGCGAATGAGGTGATGGCGGCTGCCATCGCGGTGGGCCGCGTCGAGGGGCTCCTGGGGCAGAACGTGCTCGGATCGGGCAAGGTGTTCGAGCTGGAACTGCGCGTCGGCGCCGGCGCCTATGTCTGCGGCGAAGAGACCGCCCTGCTGAACAGCCTTGAGGGCAAGCGCGGCACGGTGCGCGCCAAGCCGCCGCTGCCGGCGCTGCAGGGGTTCATGGGCCGCCCGACGGTGGTGAACAACGTCATCTCGCTGGCCTCGGTGCCGGTGATCCTGGCGGAAGGCGCCGAGCATTATGCAAGCTTCGGCATCGGCCGCTCGAAAGGCACCATCCCGCTGCAGATCGCGGGCAATGTCAAACATGGCGGCCTTTTTGAAATCGCCTTTGGTCTGACGCTTGACAAGATCGTCAATGAGATCGGCGGCGGCACGGCGTCCGGTCGCCCGGTCAAGGCGGTGCAGGTTGGCGGCCCGCTGGGCGCCTGGATCCCGGTCAGCCAGTTCGACACGCCTTTCGGCTATGAGGAATATGCCGGCCAGAATGCGCTGATCGGCCATGCCGGTCTGACCGTTGCCGATGACACCGCCGATATGATGGCGATGGCGCGTTTCGCGATGGAATTCTGCGCGATTGAAAGCTGCGGCAAATGCACGCCCTGCCGGATCGGTGCGGTGCGCGGCGTCGAGACGCTTGACCGCATCGCGCGCGGAGACACAGCGGCGATCCCGCTGCTGACGGATCTGTGCGAGACGATGAAATCCGGCTCGCTCTGCGCGCTTGGCGGCTTTACCCCCTACCCGGTGATGTCGGCGCTGACGCATTTCCCGGATGATTTCACGGGCGCCGCCCGCGAGGCCGCCGAATGACCAACGCCCCGATCAGCGGACAGGTTAAGGGGCCCGCCTCTTACTTTCCCTCGATCGAGGCGAAATATGGCCAGCCAATACAACATTGGCTGGACCTCATTGCGACACAAACCGGCCAGCCCCATATGAAGATTGTCGGGTGGCTGAAAGAAAACCACGGTCTTGGCCACGGCCACGCCAATGCGCTTGTTGCTCATGCGCTGAGCCAGAAGGACATATGAGATGAAAGATTTCATCATCCCCGCCCCGATGTTCTCCGACCGCGACATGGGCACGCCCGCGTCGAAGTCGAAGACGCAAGTGACGCTGGAGATCGACGGCTTTGAGGTCACCGTGCCCGAAGGCACTTCGATCATGCGCGCCGCAGCCGAGCTTGGCATCACCGTGCCGAAGCTTTGCGCCACGGATTCCATCGACGCCTTCGGCTCCTGCCGGCTTTGTCTGGTCGAGATCGAGGGTCGCAATGGCACTCCGGCCTCCTGCACCACGCCCGTCGCGCCCGGGATCAAGGTCAAGACCCAGACCGGCAAGCTGAAGCAGCTGCGCAAAGGCGTGATGGAGCTTTATATCTCCGACCACCCGCTGGACTGTCTGACCTGCGGCGCCAATGGCGATTGCGAGCTGCAGGATATGGCCGGTGCCGTGGGCCTGCGCGATGTGCGCTATGAGGCGGAAGCCAATCACTTCCTGGCGAAAAACACTTCGGGCGAGGCCAATATCGACTGGCTGCCGAAGGATGACTCGAACCCCTATTTCTCATACGACCCGTCGAAATGCATCGTCTGCAACCGCTGCGTTCGTGCCTGCGAGGAAGTCCAGGGCACTTTCGCGCTGACCATTGAGGGCCGTGGCTTTGAGAGCCGCGTCCATGCCGGCGTCAAGGATGACAGCTTCCTCGCCTCGGACTGCGTCTCCTGCGGCGCCTGCGTTCAGGCCTGCCCCACCGCGACCCTGATCGAGAAATCGGTGCTCGACATCGGCACGCCGGACAAATCCGTCGTCACCACCTGCGCTTATTGCGGCGTCGGCTGCCAGTTCAAGGCCGAGATGCGCGGCGACGAGCTGGTGCGCATGGTGCCCTATAAGCATGGCAAGGCGAACCGTGGCCATTCCTGCGTCAAGGGCCGCTTTGCTTATGGCTATGCCAGCCACAAGGACCGCATCCTCAGCCCGATGATCCGCGACAGCATCAACGATCCCTGGCAGGAAGTCTCCTGGACCGAAGCGATGGATTTCGCCGCGTCGCGGATGAAGGCGATCCAGGAAAAATATGGCCGTCAGTCGGTCGGCGTGATCACCTCTTCGCGCTGCACCAATGAGGAAACCTACCTCGTTCAGAAACTGACCCGCGCCGTCTTCCAGAACAACAACACCGATACCTGCGCCCGCGTCTGCCATTCGCCGACCGGCTATGGGCTTGGCCAGACCTTCGGCACCTCGGCCGGAACCCAGGATTTCGACTCGGTCGAAGCGGCTGACGTGATCCTCGTAATCGGCGCCAACCCGCATTCCGGCCACCCGGTCTTTGCCAGCCGGATGAAAAAGCGCCTGCGCAAGGGGGCCAAGCTGATCGTCGTCGACCCGCGTCGCACGGAATCGGTCGAAGGCCCGCATTACCGTGCGAAACATCACCTCGCGCTGAAGCCCGGCACCAATGTGGCTGTGGTCACCGCACTGGCGCATGTGATCGTGACCGAGGGTCTTTACAACGAAGAATTCATCCGCACCCGCTGCGACTGGGATGAATTCCAGGACTATATGGAATTCGTCGCCGACCCGCGCCATTCGCCCGAAGCCATCGAGATGCTGACCGGCGTTCCGGCGGCAGAGGTGCGCGGCGCGGCCCGCCTTTACGCCACCGGCGGCAATGCGGCGATCTATTATGGCCTCGGCGTGACCGAGCACAGCCAGGGGTCGACCACCGTGATCGGGATCGCAAACCTCGCGATGCTGACCGGCAATATCGGTCGCCCCGGCGTTGGCGTGAACCCGCTGCGCGGTCAGAACAACGTCCAGGGCTCCTGCGATATGGGCTCGTTCCCGCATGAACTGCCCGGCTATCGCCACGTCAAAAACCCGGAAGTCCGCGCGATCTATGAGACGCTCTGGGATGTGAAGATCGACCCGGAACCCGGTCTGCGGATCCCGAACATGCTGGACGCGGCGGTCGAGGGCACCTTTAAGGGTCTTTATTGCCAGGGCGAAGACATCCTGCAATCCGACCCCGACACCCATCACGTCGCCTCGGGCCTTGCCGCGATGGAATGTGTCGTCGTCCATGACCTCTTCCTGAACGAGACCGCGAATTACGCGCATGTCTTCTTCCCGGGCTCGTCCTTCCTGGAAAAAGACGGCACCTTCACCAATGCCGAACGCCGCATCAATATGGTCCGCAAGGTGATGGCCCCGAAACAGGGCTATGCCGACTGGGAAATCACCCAGATGTTCGCGAACCGCATGCTGGAAGACCAGGGCCGGGCGAAATGGGGCTACACCCACCCCGCCCAGATCATGGAAGAGATCGCCATGACCACGCCGTCTTTCGCCGGTGTGAGCTATGAGAAGATCGAGACCATGGGCTCGGTGCAGTGGCCGGTGAACGACAAGGCGCCGGAAGGCACGCCGCTGGTCCATGTCGACGGTTTCGTGCGCGGCAAGGGCAAGTTCATCCGCACCGAATATGTCGCGACCGATGAAAAGACCGGGCCGAAATTCCCGCTCTTGCTGACCACCGGCCGCATCCTCAGCCAGTATAACGTCGGCGCGCAGACGCGGCGCACCGACAACACCGCCTGGCACCCCGAGGATATGCTGGAAATCCACCCGCATGACGCCGAAAACCGGGGCATCCGCAATGGGGACTGGGTGCGGCTTGCATCGCGCGCCGGTGTGACCTCGCTCAGGGCCGACATCACCGACAAAGTCTCGCCGGGCGTGGTCTATACCACCTTCCACCATCCCGACACTCAGGCTAACGTCATCACCACCGATTTCTCGGACTGGGCGACAAACTGCCCGGAATATAAGGTGACGGCGGTGCAGGTCAGCCCCTCGAACGGGCCATCGGACTGGCAGGAAGAGTATAACGCTCAGGCTACCCTGTCGCGTCGGATCCTGCCTGCCGCAGAGTAAGGGCGGAGCGGAAATGACCATCGGAGCGAAACCGGTTCCGCGCCTCTTCTTCGGGGCGCGGGAGGGTGGGGATACCATCGAACAGGGCAATCGCACCCTGCCGCAGGAATTTGCGGTGGCCTTGTCGTTCAATGGCACGACACAGGCCGTGATGATGGCGACCCCCGATGATCTGGTTGATTTCGCTTATGGTTTCGCGCTGACCGAAGGCATAGCCCGCCCACATGAGGTCGAAGAGATCACCGTGGTCGAAGGTGAGCGCGGCATCGATGTGCAGTCCTGGCTGGTCCCGGAGGCCGAGGCGCGGCTGGCCAAACGCCGCCGCACCATGGCAGGCCCTGTCGGCTGCGGGTTGTGCGGTATCGACAGCATCAACGAGGCGCTGCGCGACCTGCCCCCCGTGCCGCCCTCTCCCTTCCGCATGACCCCCGCTCAGGTGCGCGAGGCCATTGCAGCCCTGCCCGCGCATCAGCCGCTCCATGATATCACCCGCGCCGCCCATTGTGCCGCTTACTGGGTGCCGGGCGGGCTTTTCGCGGCGCGCGAAGATGTCGGAAGGCATAATGCACTCGACAAACTCGCGGGTCATCTGATCCGCCACGATCATCCCGAAGGCGCGGTGGTCCTGACCAGCCGCGTCTCGACCGATATGGTGCAGAAGGTCGCGGCCATCGGCGCCGGGATGCTGATCGCGGTCTCGGCCCCGACCGCTGATGCCGTGGCGCTGGCCGACCATCTCGGCATCACTGTAATCGCGCTCGCCCGCCCGGAGCGGTTCGAGCTTTTCACCCATTCTGACCGCATCGTGACGGAGCAATCCCATGCAAACTGACGGCATCAACCCGAAAATCACGCGCATGGCCAACCAGATCGCCATGTTCATGGAGAGCAAGCCCGAGGCCGAAGGCATCGAGGGTCTTTCCAGCCATATCAATGACTTCTGGGAACCCCGGATGCGCCGCCAGTTCTTTCAGCTGATCGACGCCGGTGGCGAGGGCCTGCGCCCGCTGGTGATCAAGGCCTCTGAAAAGATCCGCCGCCCCGATCCGGCCTGACCGCGTTCAGGCGGTGGCCCGGGTTGCAATCCAGGCCACCGCCAGCACATGCCCGGCGCAGAGGGTGATGCGCCCTTCAATCTCTGCACCCCTCTCAAAGGGCGCAACCGCCCCGCGAAATCGCGCCCGGAACCCCTCGCCCGTGATCATCACCGCCAGCATCTCCGGCCCGAAAAGCCGGCGCGTCAGCGGATATTGCGCCTTGTAAGCCGCCTCTTTTGCACAGAACACCAGCAGCCCCGGATCCCCGTCTGCAACGACCCGGTCCTCAGGCCCCGTCACCAGCGCCGCAACTGCGGGGTCAAGGGGGCGCAGCGGTTCCAGATCCAGACCGAGACCCGCAAGACCGGTCGAGACCGCCGCGATACAGGCCAGATCAGAATGGCTGATGGAACCCGCAAGGCCAAAAGGCCAGACCGGCGCCCGGTCCGGCGCCTTTGGAACCGCGACCGGCTGCAGCCCTGCCGCACCCATCGCAAGCCGTGCCGCCTGACGCCCGGCGGAAAACTCGGCCAGGCGCCGTGGCACCATGCCCTGGCCCTCCTCACCCTGCCATAGCGGCCAGGTGCGCCGCGGATCGGCAGAGGCGGTAAAGCACCCCGCCGGCAGCAATTCCGCCGCCCGCGCCGCCAGGGTCCCGCCCGCGTCAGGCATCCATGCCCCGCCGCGCCAGCCGCATCGCCCTCCGCCGCGCCATGGCCTCGTCAAGCCCGGTCGCAACCGCCACGGGAGCAGGCGAGACCTGAACCGGAGCCACAGCCGCCACCAGGGCTGAAGCGGGCGCAAAAACCGGCGCCCGCACGGGCACAACCGCAGCCGGTGCACCGCCCGAGATATGCGCAACCAAAGCGTCGAGCACCGGGAAGCGGAAGATATCGGTGATCGAGACCTTCACCTGCGGCAGGCGCTCGCGAATCTCGCGATGGGTCTGAACCGCCAGAAGCGAATGGCCGCCAAGCGCGAAGAAATTGTCCTTCGGCCCGACCCGCGCCACCCCCAGCACCCGCGCCCAGATCTTCGCGATCTCAGTGCCGAGCGCCGGTCCATTTGCGGCGCCATTTGCGGGGCCAGTCGCCGGGCCAGTCACGGGGCCCACCCCGCCCCGCCCGACGCCAGGCTGCGACGGCGCGACAGCAAACGCCACCACAGGCGCCAGGGCCTCCGGCGCTGCTGGCCCGGTGTCGGGCAAGAAGCGGATCGGTGCCGGCAGCGCCTTACGGTCAACCTTGCGGTTCGGTGTCAGCGGGAAGCGTTCCACCGCAACATAATGCGCAGGCCTCATATGGTCCGGCAGCTCCCGCGCCAGCGCCGCGCGCAGTCCCGCCTCACCCGCAGCGCCGCTGATATAGACCACCAGCCGCAGATCACCCGGCTGATCTTCCCGCACCATCACCACCGCCTGGGTCACCCCCGGCTGCGCCTCAAGCACCGCCTCGATTTCCCCCAGCTCGATCCGGTAGCCGCGCAGCTTCACCTGGGCGTCGGCCCGTCCGATATAATCGACCCGCCCATCGGGGCGCAGCCGGACGAGGTCTCCGGTCTGATACATCCGCCCCGCCGCCCCTGGTCCGGGATGGAACGGGTTTTCGACAAAGCGCTCCGCCGTCAGGTCAGGCCGCTGCCAATAGCCCCGGGTCACACCCTCGCCGCCGATCCAGAGCTCACCCTCGACGCCTGGCGGCACGGGCCTGCGCGCGCCGTCCAGCACGTAAAGCTGCTGGTTCGCAAGCGGCGTCCCGATATTCACCACCGGCTCCGGCGCAAGAACCTCCTCCACCGAAGACCAGATCGTCGTTTCCGTCGGGCCATACATGTTCAGAAGCCGCCCCACCCCGGCTGCTTTCAGCTCGGCCGCCAGCGCGCCCGGCAAGGCCTCACCGCCAACCATCATCGTCCGGACACCCGCAAGCGCGCGGCGGCTCTCATCATCCATCAGGATCATCCGCGCCATTGAAGGCGTGCATTGCAGATGCGTAACCCCATGACGGTGGATCTGCGCCGCGATCGAGAAATCATCCGGCGCCGGCCCGCCCTGATTGGCCAGCCGCACAACCTCTGCCAAAGGCTTCAGCCCCTCCAGCACCACCTCCGGCGCGATGCCGTAATCGACAAGGCAGGCCACCTCGTCCACGCCAATCGCCTTCAGCGCCTCCACCCGGTCCAGCGCATCCCCGACCGTGCCGAACAGGCCCGACTCGTCGAAATAGCGCTGGAAAGCGAAATCGAGGATCGCCTCATTCTCCTCTGCCGACAAAGCCGCGAGGTCAATATCCATAGGATTGGCCGCGCCCGCAGGTTTCTTGAAGGCCGGGAAGGCCCAGGCATATTGCTTCACCAACGCCGCCGCCGAGGCGAGATAGGATTTCATCGGCGCTTCGGCGACAGCCCGCGCCTCCTCCCGCGTGGCCGCGATATAGGAATGCAGCATCAGCGTGACGGTGAAATCGGCCGGATCATGGCCGGCCTCGCGCAGCGCGCCATGGTAAAGGGCAATCTTTTCCGCAACTTCGGAAATCGACTGGCCCAGAAGATGGGTCAGCACATTGGCCCCGGCGCGGCCCGCCTCGGCCCAGGTTTCCGGGTTGCCGGCGGTCGTCACCCAGACCGGCAGCTCTGCAGACACCGGTCGCGGCTGGGTCTTTACCGTAAAAGTCGTACCATCCGCTTTGGGGAAATCCACACCCTCGCCGCGCCACAGCGCCCGCACATCCCTGATCGCCTGGAACATCGCCGCCTTGTTTTTCGGCGGCGCATTTTCCGGGCGCAGCACGAAATCATCCGGGTGCCAGCCCGATGCAAAGGCGAGCCCCGCCCGCCCTGCGGTCAGATTGTCGATCACCGCCCATTCCTCGGCGATCCGGGCGGGATGATGCAGCGGCGCCACCACCGACCCCGCCCTGACCCCGATATTCGTGGTCACCGCCGCCACCGCGGCGCCGGTCACGCTCGGGTTCGGATAGGGGCCACCAAAGGCGTGGAAATGCCGCTCCGGCGTCCAGACGGCGCAGAACCCATGCTGATCGGCAAAACGCGCGCCATCCAGCAAAAGCTGGTATTTCTTCGGCCCCGGCCCGTCATCATTGCCCCAGTAATACAGCGAGAAATCCATCGCCCTTACCGAGGTGATCGGCGCGCCCGACACAAGCGCCCGGTTCTCATCCGAGGAAATCACCACTTTGAACCCGCGCGCGAGTGTCCAGAACAGCTCGAGCACCGAGATGTCGAAAGACAGCGAGGTCACCGCGAGCCAGACCCCAGGCTCAGGCCCGATCCGCTGATCCATGCCGGTGAAGAAATTCGCAACATTCCTGTGTTCGACCTGCACCCCTTTGGGCCGCCCCGTCGAACCCGAGGTATAGATCATATAGGCGACATCTTCGGGCCGCGCGCCGCTCTCCGGATTGGTTTCGGGGGCCAGGGCAAGGCGCGGGTCCTGGTCCAGCACCAGCTTCTCCACCCCTGCGGGCAGACCTGCCGCCAGATCCGATTGCGTCACGATCACCGGGGCACCGCTGTCTTCCGCGAACAAAGCCAGGCGCTCGGCCGGATAGGCCGGATCCATCGGCACATAGGCGCCACCCGCCTTCAGGATCGCAAGCGCGCCGGCCACCAGATCGACGCTGCGCCGGGCAGACAGCCCGACCAGCACGCCCGGCCCGACCCCCATCTCGCGCAACACATGCGCCGCCCGATTGGCCCGCGCATTCAGCGCGGCATAGCTGAACTCCTCGCCCTCAAAGGCCAGCGCCGGTGCATCGGGTGTCCGCGCCACCTGCGCCTCAAAGGCAGTATGAACCAGGATCGCGCGGTCATGGTCTACCGCCGTCTGGTTGAAGTCCTTGATCACAAGGTCATATTCCGCAGGCGTCAGCGCCGGCAGATCCGCAAGACGCAGATCTGCGGCTGCGGCAACCACCCGCGTAACCTCACCCGCCAGCCAGTCGATCCGCAAAGCCAGCGCCTGTGCCGCCGCCTCATCCAGCCGCGCCGCATTCCAGAGCACCGCCTCCGGCGTCAGCACCAGCCCCGCCCCCGGAACCGGCTCTGCCTCAGACAATGCGACCGGTGGCACCGCCACGCCCAGGAGCGCCGCATCCCGCGCCATCAGATCCAGCGGCCAGCCGGTCGCCGGTCGCGCCAGAGCCGCCTCGACCGAGGCCAGCGCCGCCGTCACCGTCTCACCGGCGGCCCCGCCACCCGCGCGCAAAGGCTCCCAGGCCGCGATATATCCGGCGCGGCCCTTAGCCGCCCTCGCGAAATCGCCGGCGGTGGTTCCGGTCGCGCGGAGGCCGGCCAGCGCAAGTTCCCCCAGACCGTGCCGGCGCCCGAACGGGATCCGGTGCCACTCAGCCGCGCCGCCTTGTTCTGCCCGCAACACCATAGACGACACCACCGGCAGCGCCACCGGATGCAGCGCCAGAAGCGCCGCCCGGAGCCGCGCCTCCTGCGGCGCAACCGCTGCAAGCTCCGCCGTCAGCACCTCCGCCTCCGTCGCAGCGAGGAGCGGCAGGGAAGCCGCTTTCACCACATCTGCCGCCACCGCCCGGCCCGAGCCCTGGCAGCTCAGCCGGTCAAGCCGCACCGCCCCCTCACCGCAGGCCACCACCAGCCCCTCCGGCCCGGCATGCAGCACCGCGCCCGGCGCGCCCCCCCCCGCTGCCAGTCCGGCCGAACCGACATTCAGCACCTCAGACCCGGTGTCAATTTTTGCCGTTGTCAGCGGATTCCAGTAGCGCCCGTGATCAAGGCCACGGACCAGACGCACCACCTCGGTCGCAGGCCGCGCAAAATCGATCCGCCCCATCGCCGCCGGCCGATCCGCGCCGCGATGCATCACGCCGCCCCCCGCCGCTTGCGCACGCGGCTCCGCACCGCTTTCCAGCGCCGCCATCACCTCGGGGAAACTGTCGAGCCCTTCCTCGAAACAGCGCGTGTTCAGCGTCAGCGCCGTTTCATCGGTGTCGAGGTCAAAGCGGCGCTCCGCAAAGATGCGACCCTGATCGATGCCACCCTCGATCATATGCCAGGTCACGCCATGCCGCGCCTCACCCGCGAGGATCGCCCAGACCGGCGCATTCAGCCCGGCATGATCGGGCAAGGGTCCGTCATGGAAATTCACCGCACCCGCTGACGCCCGTCCCAGCACCCCGGGCCCCAGCAGCCGCAGATTGGCGACCGACAGGATCCACTCCGCCTCCGGTAAATCTTCCGGATCGCAAAGCATCAGCCCCGCCCCCAGCGCCCAGTCCCTGACCTGCCCCGCCTCACTGACCACCGCGACGATCCGATGCCCGCGCGCCAGCCAGAGCGCGCCACATTCGCGCGTCAGCGTCTCATTGCCGATCAGAATGGCGGTCAGGCTCATATCTCAGGTCTCTTTCCGGGAATGGTCGGTCACGGGCTCCGGGCTCATGCCAAAGCCACGACGAATATCATGTAGAATCAAATCGCGGAGGTAATGTGGCGGATCGATGCGGTCGCGCTTGCGCTGCACCAGAAGCCGCGCCCGCCAGATTGCGCCACCAAGGGCTGCCAGAACCGTCGCCGCCGCCGCATAGGCGCGCCCGTGGTTCTTGGCGAAATAATGCAACCGCGAATCCAGCCAGAAACCGGGAATGCGCTGCCATTTCCCCATCCCGGTCGAGACCGAACCGATATGCGCCACCCGGCTTTCGGGCACATAATCGGTCGGGAAACCGGCCCGGGCAGCGCGCAGGCAAAGATCGGTTTCTTCGTAATAGAGAAAAAACCGCTCATCAAAGAGACCGATCCGGTCCAGCACATCCATCCGCATCATCAGGCTGGCCCCCGCCAGCCAGTCGACCCGCGTCACCCGATCCGGCAGCGGCATCGCGACCATGCTGTCCTTCATCGTCCGCGAAACCACCCCCAGCCGGATATGACGCTCGAAATCATTCAGCGCGGTCGGATAGCGAAAGGCGGTGTGATGCGGCGTGCCGTCTTCGCCGTGAATATAGCTGCCGGCAAAGCCAGTTGCAGGTGTTCGTTCCAGATGATCCAGCAGCACCCGGATCGCATCCGGCGCCGGAAAGGCGTCCGAATTCAGCACATAGGCGTAATCCGGTCGTGACCCGCCCGCAAATCCATCCGGCAGACCCGCCCGGATACCAACATTATTCCCGGCGCCAAAGCCGCCATTCCGCCCCGATTGCAACACCCGGACCGGGGTTTCCGCACGGTCCCAGCCGCGCTCCGCAACCCCTGCCTGCATGATCTCGAAAGATCCGTCACCGGAATCGTTATCGATGATGGTGATTGCGCCCGGGATCCCCCGCATCGCGACCAGCGCGGCCTCGACCGAGCGCAGCGTCATCTCCGGCGAGCGCCAGTTGAGAATGATGGTGAGAACCGTTGCCATCGCCTATTCCGCCGCCGTTGCCACTGTGTCGTCCTGCGCCTCAGCCTCGGCCAGCAGCGCCTTCAGCGCCGCCGCCAGCACCCGTACATTCGGCTCCAGCACCATCGAATCATGATCACCGGGCACTTCGATCACCCGCAGCTTCGGGGCGAAGCGGGTCAGGTCATTATCATCATAAACAAATTCCTTCGCCGCCGAGACCCATCTCCCGCCCGTGACCTGCCAATGACGATCGAGGGCTGGCCGGAACAGCACCGTCGCGCCTTGGCGCGGGCGCATCTGATAGCGCGGCAGCGCGGCGCGGAACGCCGCTTCAATGGCGCTGTTATGGAAGCCCTCTTCCCCGACCGGGGCGCCGGCGCGTTTGCGCCGCTCCCAGTCGCGCCGGTTTCTCGCCCATTCCGCCAGATAGCCCGGCCCTTTGCGCCGCAGCTCTGCGAGCTTGATCAGCGCCTTGTCGCGGCGGCTGAGGCCGGGTCGCATCGGCAAAGGCGTATCCAGGAGCACAAGCTGCGCCACCTCTTCCCCCTCAGCCTCCAGCTGGCGCGCCATTTCCCAGGCGATCAGCCCGCCGCCCGAGAAACCGCCCAGCAGGTAAGGGCCCGAAGGCTGCACCTGGCGGATCTCGGCGATGTAATCGCGCGCGGCTTCGGTGAAATCATCATGCGGCCGATCCTCGCCGTAAAGCCCGCGGGCCTGGAGGCCGTAAAACGGCCGGTCCCGCCCTTCCAGCTGCGCCAGATGGCGCAGGTTCAGCACATTGCCGAACATGCCCGAGACGAGGAAGAAGGGTGTCTTCGCCCCTTGCGATGCGCCGGATTTCCCTGCCCCGGGCGTCATCGGCACCAGATGGGTAAAGCGGCGCGACTGTTTCACGGCCTTTGCCACCGGCACCGGGTCTGCACCCGCGCCCCCGGGTGCAACGAGGCTCTCACCGGTGATCCCCGCCGCCTCGCGGATCAGGCCCGCACAGGCCGCCACTGTCGGCGCCTCAAAAAGCACCGAGATCGGGAAGTCGACCGCCCAGGTCTTTTTCACCATCGCGAAAAGCCGGACCGCGATCAGGCTGTGCCCGCCGAGGTCGAAGAAATTATCCTCGACCCCCACCTGCGAAACCCCGAGCAGATCCTGCCAGAAGCCGGTCAGGCTGCGCTCGATATCATCCCGCGGCGCGATGTAATCCGTGTCGAGATCGGGGCGTTCAAAACTCTGCCCCGATTTGCGCGCTTCAATGACTGCCGCAGTCTGGCGCACCAGGGCCGGCAGATCCAGCGAAGACACAAGGATCTGCGACAGCCCTGCATTCAGCGCGCGACCAAAGACCCGGGTCCCCTCTTCCGGGCGGATGCCCTGACGGAACGCCATCATCAGCCGCTCTTCCGCCGGTGACAGCGCCCGAGCGGGGCCGCCCTCGGGCGCCTCCAGCAGGCGCGGATCCGGGGCCGGAAAGGACAAAGCCGCATCCAGCCGGCGGATGGTAAAGCCGGTGATCTCGACCAGCACCCGGCCATCCGTTGTGGCAAGCGTGATGTCAAACACGGCGGTCGGCCGGTCAGCGCGGTTCTCGCCTGCATTGCGGATATGGCTGACGAGGTCAGCGCTCAGGGGCGCAAAGACCCGCACCGATCCGTAAGACAGCGGCACCCAGAGCCGGTCCGGCTGGTAGCCTGCAATCAGATCCATCGCCCAGCCGGTGGCCAGATCCAGCAGCGCCGGATGCAAAAGCCAGCCCCCCGCCGGCTCACTGGTAACCGGATCGCCCGCAACCGGATCGCCGCCGAACACTTCGCGCCGGAACCGCCCGGGCAGCGCCAGCCGCGCCAGCCCCTCCCCCGCACCATAAGCGCGCGAACGCAAGACCCTCCAGCGCGGGCCAAAAGCGAGATGCGCCTCCTGCGGGCTGGAGAGCCAGCCATCTGCCTCCCCCTCCTGCGGCTGGCCCATCTCGGGCGCGCGAAGCCGCGCCGCGATCTCGCCGGGGTCGATCCCCGGCGAGATCGCAGCCTGCGCCCCGGTCAGCGCAAACAGCCGCGCCGTGGCATGGGTGGCCCAGCCATCCCGGCCTCCCGCCCGCATCAGCGTCTGCACCTCGAAATCATAGCCTGCCTCGCTGCGGCTCAGCCGCACCCGCAGGGGGCGCGTCTCGCTTTCCGCGAGATCAAGCGCCGCAAAGAAGGTCAGATCGCGGATCCCGAACCCGGCGCCAGTTCCCGGCACCCCGACCGCCCCTTCCTGCAGGGCCCAGGCCTCGGCCGCCAGTTCCAGATAACCGGTCCCCGGCAGCAAAGCCTGACCCTCGCGGGTGCGGTGGCCATCAAAGATCCACTGCTGACAGGACAGATCGCCGGTAAAGACCCGGTTGCCCGCAACATCAAACCCGGCTGCTGTCAGCATCGGCTGGCGCACCGGCACCGGCGGCGCCGCCTCGCGCCCCATCCGGTCCGCGAGGCTCTCGGCCGCCATGCCGACGCCCTGCCAGATCCCCCAATTCAGCGCGACCACACGCGTAGCCCCCCCGGCCCGCGCCTCGGCAAAGGCATTCAGATATTCATTCACCGCCACATAATCGACCTGTCCCGCCGGCCCCGTCACCGTCGAGGTCGAGGAAAACAGCACCAGAAGCTTCAGTGCCCCATCCGGGAACAGCCGGTCGATGACCTCGGTTCCATGCAGCTTCGGCGCGAAAACCTCTTCCACACTGCCCGGATCCTTGCCGAGGATCGGCCCATCCGCCACCATCCCCGCCGCATGGATCACCGCATCTACCGGCCCCATGCGCGCGATCGCAGCCTCAACCACCGCCTGCATCTCGAACAGATTGGCCACATCGGCCCGGGCCAGCGCAATCCCGCCGCCGCTTTCACGCGCCAGTGCTTCGAGCCGCTCCACCGCCATAATCCGCCGCGAGACCGCATCCTCTGGCGCATGGGCCCGCAGCCAGGCTGCGCGAGCAGCCCCCTCCGGCAGGCGCGAGCGCGCAATCAGCGTGACTTTCGCACCGCGCTCCCGGATCAGGTCTTCTGCCAGCGTCAGCCCGATCCCGCCGAAGCCGCCGGTGATCAGCACATGCGCGCCATATGGCAGTTCGAACCCCGCCTCGGGCAAGGGCGCCGGGCGCAGCGCCTCGGTGTAACGCCGCGCGCCGCGCAAGACCGCCACACCACCCTCTGGCGCCAGCGCCTCTTCGATCACCGCATCACTCAGCGAGTCGGGCAGGCTTTCGCCGCGCCGCAATACCGGCAGCTCCAGATCCAGCTGCGCCAGCGCAACGCCCGGCAATTCCTTGCCCGCCACCAGCACCGGCCCGCGCAGCAGCGCCTTTTCCGGCCAGCGCAGCACAGTGCCTTTCGCCGCCGCCGCGCCATTCGTCAGGAAAGTGAACTTCACCCCCTGGGCAAGGTTCTCTCCCGCCATGGCCTGCAACAGGAACAAAGCCGACCAGAACCCCTGTTCGATCAGCCTTTGCGCGAAACTTGACCCGGGCCGGAAGCTTTCGTCTTTCGTGACAAGCCAGCCATGCAGCACCTGCGCGGGCGCGATGCCCCGTCCCGCCAGATCGCGGATCAGCGCCTCATACCCTTCCAGCCCGCGTTCGGGCGCAAGGCTGTAGCGATCCTCGCCGAGGGCGCGGAAACTGTCACCCGGATGCACCAGGATCACCCGATGCCCCGCCGCGCGCAGCCGGTCTGCCGCAGCCAGACAAAGCCCTGCATCATCGGCAAAGACCAGCCAGCTTGCCGGTGCCGCCACGCCCAGATCATCAATGTCAAAGCCTGCAGGCGAAGGGGTCCAATGCCGTTTCCAGCCCCAGCCGGTCAGGTCTTCCACCCGCGCGGGCAGCTCTGCCGCCACCGGCGCCGCCTCGCCCGGCGCGATGAAAAACGGTTTGCGCTGAAAGGCATAGCCCGGCAGCGGTACGCGCTGGCGCAGACGCCCGCCCCAG
The DNA here is from genome assembly GCF_900105075.1 of Rhodobacter sp. 24-YEA-8. Lineage (NCBI taxonomy): Bacteria > Pseudomonadati > Pseudomonadota > Alphaproteobacteria > Rhodobacterales > Rhodobacter > Rhodobacter sp. 24-YEA-8. Next base: position 539,022 of record NZ_FNSK01000001.1, on the reverse strand, counting down.
ATCTGACCCCAGTCGACCGCGACGCCGCAGGCCCAGAGCCGCGCGATGGATCCGACCAGCCAGGCATCATCGTCGATTTTCTGTTCGGGGTGCCGCAAGGCCGGCACCACCTGGCCCGGTCCGACCCCATTGGCGCCCGCAAGCGAGGACAGCGCACGGCCCGGCCCCATTTCCATATAGACCCGCCCCGGGGTCGCGGTCAGTTCCGCCAGCCCGGCCTGGAAATTCACGGTATTCCTCAGATGCGCAACCCAATAATCCGGGTCCGTCGCCTCGGCATCCGTCAGCACCTTGCCCGAGCGGTTCGAAATGATCGGGATCTGCGGCGCAGAGAGACGAATGCCGCGCAGGTAATCGCCAAAGGCGGGCAGGATCGGTGCGAGCATCCGGCTATGTGCGGCGATATCGATCGCAATTCGCTGCGTCTCGATCTCATCTGCCGCGAGCCTTGCGGCCAGCGCATCCAGCGCCGCGTCAGGCCCAGAGACCACGCAAAGCCCCGGCGCATTGACCGAGGCCATATCGAGATCATCGGCCCAGTAGCGCGCCAGATCTGCCTCGGGCAGCGGCACAGACAGCATGCCCCCCGGTGCCACCGTGTCAAAAAGCCGCCCGCGCAAAAGGACCAGCCCGATGCAATCCTCGAATGACATCACACCGGCCAAGGCCGCGGCGGTATTTTCGCCCATCGAATGGCCGATCAGCGCGGCGGGGGTGATGCCCCAGCTTTCATAAAGTTTCGCCAGCGCGTATTCGGTGATCATAATCAGCGGCAGCTGCACCGAGGGCTTTTTCAGCGCCTGATCCGCCGCCGCTTCAGCCCCCTTCACGGGCAGCCAGAGCGCGCGGATATCGTAATCCAACTGCGGCTCCAGCACCGCCAGGCCGCGATCCATCCAGTCTTTGAAAACCGGCTCGGTCTCGTAAAGGTCGCGCGCCATGCCGGCAAATTGCGCGCCGCCGCCGGGGAACATGAAGATGACTTCGGGGTTCTCGCCCAGATGATCATGATTGAAGACAAGACGCGGATTGGCGCCTTCCAGCAGGTCCGCCGCCTCTGCGTGGCTTTCCGCCACGATCACCCTGCGCTTCTCAAAGGCGCGACGGCCCTCTTTCAGCGTCCAGGCCACATCTGCCAGTTTCTGATCCGAATGCGCGCGCAGATGGGCAGCAAGCCGGCTCGCCTGGCCCTCAAGCGCGGCTTTTGAACGCGCCGATATCACCAGCGGCTGGAACGGCCAGTCGCTGTCTTGCGATGCGGCGCGCAAGGGCGCCTCTTCCAGCACGGCATGGGCATTGGTACCACCGACGCCCAGGCTGTTGACGCCCGCGCGCAGCACCGGCGCCTGCCAGGGCGTGAGCCGGTCATTGACCCGAAACGGCGAGGTCTCGAAATCAATCGACGGGTTCGGCGCCTCATAGCCAAGGCTCGGCGGCAATTCGCGGTGATGCAGCGAAAGCGCGACCTTGATCAGGCTCGCCACCCCGGCGGCCGTGTCGAGATGGCCGATATTGGTTTTGACCGAGCCGATACGGCAATGGCCGACCGCATCCGTGGTCTCGCGGAAGGCCCCGGTCAGCGCCGCGACCTCGATCGGGTCGCCGAGATATGTCCCGGTGCCATGGCATTCGATATAGGTCACGGTATCGGCGGTGACGCCCGCCAGGGCCTGGGCCTCGGCAATGCAGGCCGATTGCCCGTCGACGGATGGTGCAAGATAACCCGCCTTGGCCGCGCCGTCATTGTTGATCGCGGTGCCCTTCAGGATCGCCCAGATATGATCGCCGTCACGGATCGCATCGACCGCACGGCGCAAGACCACACAGCCCGCGCCCGACCCGAACACCGTCCCCTGCGCGCGGTGGTCAAAGGCATGGCAATGACCATCGGGCGACAGGATCTCGCCCTCCTGGAAGAGATATCCCCGCGCATGGGGCAATTCGATGGTGACGCCGCCCGCCAGCGCCATATCGCATTCGCCGTTCAACAGCGCCTGTGAGGCGTAATGGATCGCCACCAGCGAGGTTGAACAGGCGGTCTGCACATTCACCGAAGGGCCTTTGAGATCAAGGATATGGCTCGCGCGGGTGGCGAGGAAATCCTTGTCATTGCCGGTATGGCGCAAAAGGAACATACCGGTCTCTTCGACGAGATCCGGGTTCGAACAGAGGTTGAAATAGAAATACGACCCCATGCCGCAGCCGGCCCAGACCCCGATGGCGCCCGGGAATTTCTCTGGCGGGTGGCCGGCATTTTCCAGCGCCTCCCAGGCCACTTCGAGGAACTGGCGGTGCTGCGGATCAAGGATCGCGGCCTCTTTCGGCGAGAAGCCGAAGAAGTCGGCGTCGAAGGTCTCGAACCCGTCCAGCACGGCGGCGGCTGGAACGTAATTCGGTCGCGCCATCTTTGACGCGCTCTCGCCCGCGGCCAGCAGCTCGTCGCGCGACAGCACCCGGATCGATTCCACGCCAGCGCGCAGATTGGCCCAGAAGGTGGAGATATCACCCGCACCCGGCAAATGCGCGGCCATGCCGACAATCGCTATGTCGGTCGCGGCCACACCTGAGGGTCTGCGCGTCATATCATCCATCACTTCGGTTCAGTGGCTCAGGGGATCCGGGGTGGAACAGAAGCGTTCCCTCCCTGACAGACAGCCCCCTGCCAGTCTGTTGATTATCCGCGTTAATCTAGCTCAATTTAAGGCAAACTCATACCCTGAGCGCACCCGTGACCAGTTCTTATCCCGCGAGGCAACAATGCCACAAGCCCGCCGCATTAGCGCCGCATTTATGCCGCATTTGGCGCAGCCCCGACCAGGTTTCCGTCAATCTGATGGCGAGACCTGCTCAGATAATGGTGCGGCGCGGCTGGGTTCGCCGTACTTCTGCAAGTGAGGCCTCGCGCATGGCACGCAAAGCCTCGGCCTGACCAAGGAGCGCGCCGGCCATCAGCCAGCTCAGCGGCGTCAGCGTCGCATTGGGCAAAAGATCAACAAGGTTCAGCCCAAGGATCAGCGCCACCCCCGCCGCCGGCAGGCCGACCGATCCGGGTTGCAGCCTCGCCTCGCGCGCAAGAAGCCATAAGGGCAGGCACAAAAGCCCGAATTGCACGAGATAGCCGACCCAGCCGAATGCCCCGATCCGGATGATCCATGCGCCATCTGCCACCGTCTCGACGATGCCGGTCACCGGATCATAGAGGAAACCGCGCCCATAGCCGCCCCAGCCAAAGAGCGGCCGCTCTGCGGCGCGGGCCAGCAGCAGATCCTCATTCATCAGCCGGTAACCAAAACTCTGGGCGCGGTCCTCGCTCAGATCGCCGGCAAAGCTGGAAATATAATCAACCGGCACCAGATGGGCGCCGCGCAAAAGCGGATACAGGATCACCACCACCGCCAGCAGCCCGACAACGCCAAGGATCTGGCGCGGGGTCGCAAGAAAGACCAGCGGCGCGGCGGCCAGCGCATAGGCGATGGGACCAAAGCTTTTGCACATAATCAGAAGCGCACAGGTCAGAAGGAAGACCGGCAACTGCCAGACCCGCGCCGGCGCCGGACCCAGCCGGAGCAGCATCCCCGCCGCGATCAGGCAGGAGAGCACGAAAAACGCCACCCAAAGCCCGTGCGGCATAAAGACAAAGGGCCGCCAGCCGCCAAATCGCACCGCCTGGGACATGTCGTGCTGGAAATAACCATAGACCCAGATATGCAGCTGCGGCGACATCACAGTCTCGATCAGAATCGGCCCGGTATAAAGCAGCGCCGCAATCGTCAGTGCCATCAGAAGGTCGCGCATCGCCTCGGGCGTCGCGAGATCGCGCCGCGCAAGGAACAGCGGCAGAAGATACATCGCCTCGGTGCCCGTGATGGCGATGGAATCATAGATTCGCATGCCCTGGATCTCGCGGCCATGGCCAAGGAAAATCGGATCTGTGTTCAGAAGGGCGGTAAAAACCGGCGAGATCAGAAAACCCGCAACCAGAACCCTGACCATCATATTGCCGGTGAAAACCGGCAGGGTCCTGCCCAGCATCAGCCAGGAGATCACCGCCGCCGCCAGCGCCGGCAGCATGTGTTTATCGGGGTCCGGCAGCATCGGAAGGTCGATTTTCGCCAGCTCTGGCAAGAACATATAGCCGGTCAGAACCGACCAGATCAGTGCCCGGCCCGGCGCCATCCGGTTGTAGAAAACCCAGACCACAAAGGGCCAGATCAAAAGCGCCAGCAGGGCAATCGTAGATGACATCCGGCCGGGATCCGTTCTGCTCGCGCTTTAACCGGGCGCAATTTAAGCCTGTACCCTAGCATGAGCCGCTCCCCGAGGCGAGGCCGGGACAGGGCGCGGCGTCGCCCCCACTCTGCACGAGTTGGAAACAGAGTGTTGACCTCGGGAACCAGTCGCCTATGACGCTCGCACGCGCTACAATGATATCAGCCCGCCCTGTCAGGATGATCGCCTTGCAGTTCACCATTCAAAAGACCTGTATCGAGGTGACTCACGCGAGCCGCACCGCATTGCTTGACGATGTGGAACGGCTGATGCGTCGGGGCAAGGGCTTTGCGCTGGCGACAATCAACGTTGATCATCTCGTCAAACTGCGTCGAAACCCGGCATTTCTCGAAGCCTATGCGCGTCAGGATATGGTGGTTGCGGATGGCAACCCGATCGTCTGGCTGTCGAAGCTCGCGAAAAAGCCCGTCGATCTGATGCCGGGGTCGGATCTGGTGGTGCCGCTGTGCTGGCTCGCTTCGGAGGCAGGTCTGCCGGTCTCGATGCTGGGCGCCACCGAAGCTGCGCTGGAAGGCGCCAGCGAGCAGCTCGCACGGGTACTCCCCGGCTATCGGAAAGGGCTTCTGATCGCGCCGCCCATGGGGTTTGACCCCGAAGGTCCGGAGGCTCGCGACGCCCTCGCCCGCCTTGACGCGCTTGGGCCTGGCCTGTGCCTGATCGCGCTTGGCGCGCCCAAGCAGGAACGTTTTGCCGCCCTTGGCCGCAGCCTTGCGCCCCGGATGGGCTTTGCCTCCGTCGGGGCCGGGGTCGAATTTCTCTCGGGCGATCAGACGCGCGCTCCGCAATGGGTGCGGAAAATCGCGCTGGAATGGGCCTGGCGGGCGGTGGCTTCGCCGCGCCGGCTGCTGCCGCGCTATGCCGCCTGCTTCGCGATCCTGCCGGATGAGATCAGGAAGGCTTGGCAGCTGCGGTCGCAAGATCTATTTGTATTCGATCAGGCCACGCCTGCGACGCAACACCCTGTCACGCAGATAGCCAAGCGCGCCCAGGGCTTCAGGAAACTTCCCCAGGACCGTCAGAACCGCGGCCTCAGCGCCCGCGCGTCCCTCATGGCGCCAGCGAAATCCGAGACGCAGCATTTGCAAGGGCCAGATCAGACCCGCGAGCCAGAACGCCGGATGGGTCAGCCCCGCCAGCACTACCAAAACCGGCAGTAAGGCGCCCCAGACCAAAGCGCGCGCCGTTTCGCGGCGCCAATGGCGGTCGGGGCCGCGCCCATGCAGGGCCGCACCTTCGGCGAAAGCATGTCCCGCGCGTTTCGTGCGCCGCCACCATTGCGACAGCTGCGTCATCGCTGCGTCATGCAGCGTCATCTCGGCGTCGATCCGCCAGATCTGCCCGCCCGCCCGGCGCAGCCGCTGGCAAAGCTCCGGCTCCTCACCCGCGATCAGGTCCTCGCGGTAGCCGCCCACCGTTTGGAAATCCCTCAGCCGCATCAGCGCATCCCCGCCGCAGGCCAGCGCCTCGCCGACAGGCGTGTTCCATTCGCGGTCACAGAACCGGTTATAGACCGAAGCCTCCGGGTGCCGCTCGCGTCTGCGGCCACAGATCACCACAGCACCGGGGTGGTCGCGAAAGCCCCGCAGCCCGCGCGCCACCCAGCCAGGCACCACCTCGCAATCGCCATCGACGAACTGGACGTAATCGGGCGCTGCGCCCGCTGCAGCCAGCGCAAGCACACCGGCATTGCGCGCCCGCGCCGCCGTGAAGGGGCGCGAAAGGTCAAGCCCGACCACAATCGCGCCTGCCCCCCGCGCCAGCGCCTGCGAGCCATCGGTCGAGCCGCTGTCGACATAGACCAGCCGCCGCACCTGGCCTTTGAGCGAGGCGAGACAGGCGGCAAGCCGGCCCCCCTCATTGCGGCCAATCACCACGGCATCAACGACCGGCCCGGCTGGGGCAGACGGGTCCCGTCGCGCAGGGATATGAGGCGTGTCGGCTGTCATGACCATCACGCCTAAGCCCGCCAGGTTTCAAAGTCAAAGCCCTGTGCAGCGGCCGCGCCCCCGCCCGCCCCGGCCCGGGCAGCGGGGTGCCACAGGCGCCCCCCGCGCGGCCGGTAAAGTAGCTGAGATCACAGCCATTTCCCCTGCGCCGGGGTTTCATTTTTACCCTCCATCTGTTAGGAATGCTCTTCTGGGCGGGGGCCCGGACTCCAGGCTGCATCCTTCAGGCCAGACCGGCCCCGGAGGAGATCCCGCATCCGGGACCGGCATCGCGCCTGCCATCCGGCAGGGGGTATCAATTCCGGGCGCGCAGTCCTGCTGCGGCCCTTCTGTCGGAACCGGATTACAGATGAGCCGCCACAACATACATGGCCCTTTCGGTTCAAACCCCCTGGATATGGGATTTCCCCTGATGGGCGCAGAAGATAACAACCAGGATCGCAAAGCCGGGGCCGCCGCGCGCGGCACCGCTGTCTCACTGTTCAAACCCGGCCATCCGCGCATCAATCTGCCCATCGCGCTCGACCAGCGCACCGGGCGCGAGATCTCTATCTCGCCCGCAGTTTTTGCCAGCCCGAACCCGTCGAAAGTCTGGGAATCAATCGGAGAAATCCATGTCGATGCGGCCCGACTGGTCAGAAACGGTTTGTTCATGAAACCGGAACACCACCAGATCACCCGCTATTTCGACATGCTGCGCACCCGCATCGCCCAGGCGATGACCAAAGAAGGAATGAGCCGGCTTGCCATCACCTCGCCGCGCGCCGGCTGTGGCAAGAGCTATGTCGCCGCCAATCTCGCGCTGTCGCTGGGCCGGCTGCCCTCGTGCCGGACGGTGCTGATGGATCTCGATCTGCGCCACCCGCGCCTCGCAAGCCTCTTTGCACAAACACCGTCGCCGCAGCTGCTGGAATTCCTCCGGGGCGAACAGCCGCTTGAGGGCCAGTTCCGCCGCATCGGCCCGAACCTTGCGCTGGCGCTGAACAGCGAGCCTGTCGCCCGCCCGGCCGAGACACTCCAGGATCCGCAGACCACCGCCGCGCTGCAATCGGCAAGTGACCTGCTGCAGCCCGATATCCAGCTTTTCGATACGCCGCCGGCGCTGGAATATGACGATATGATTGCGCTGAGCGGCCAGGTCGATGCGGTGCTTCTGGTGGTGGATGGCACCCGTACCACCGCCGCCGATATCACCGCCTGCGAACGGATGTTCGAGGGCCGCGTGCCGCTGCTCGCGGTGGTGCTGAACCGGGCCCAGGATCGCGGGCTGCTGGCGGGCCAGGGCCTGGCCGACCGCCTGTTCGGGGGCACGATCAGCCGCTGGTTCGGGCGCGGCTGAGGGACGAACACCATGGGACATCTGCGCAATATCGAAGATCTTCTTGGCTTTCTGCTGCGGCGCGGCTGGCTGATCGCGCTTTGCGCGCTGATCGCGGTCGTGCTGGCCGCGCTTTACGCCAAAGCCCGCCCTGACAATTATACCGCCTGGGCCTCGATCGAGATCCAGACCGCCCAGGTCCGGGTGCCGGTCGTCGGACAGCCGGCCGAGGCCAATCAGGCCTCCGGCTCGGCGCAGCTGGTGCAATCGCTGCAACATCGGCTGACAACGCGGCAAAACCTGGTCACGATCATCGAACGGCACAAGCTGTTCAGCGACCTGCCGGCGATGTCGACCGAGGCGAAAGTGACCGCCCTGCGCGCGGCGATCCGCTTTGACACGGTCGAGGTTTCAGGCGATCCCGCCTATGGCCAGCCGACCCAGGTCTCTGCGGTGGTGATCAGCACGACCTTCGGGGATGCCGACAATGCTGCGCGGATCGCCAATGATCTGGCGCAAAGCGTGGTGGATCTCTCGGCCTCGGGCCAGCTTGCACGGGCGCGCGAAAGCTACACTTTCCATTCCGACCGGCTGGCGGTTCTGAACACCGAGATCCAGGCGCAGGAGGCGAAGATCATCTCCTGGCGCAACACAAATGCCGAAATGCTGCCGCCGGTATCGGCGACGCGGCGCGAAGAACTGACAACCATCGAAACCGATCTGCGCGGGCTCGACCGTGATCTGCTGCTGGTCGATGAAGAGCGCCGCCGCATCTCGACGCGTGAGACGCTGCGCCCGACCGACCGGCAGCGGCTGCGCGAGCTGGATGACCAGACCACGCTGATCGCGGGCCAGCAAGCGGCGCTGAAGACCCGTGCCGCCGGCATCGAAGCCGGGCTCGCGGGAGTTGCCGTGGCGGAACGCGGTCTCGCGGATCTCGAGCGGGACCTTGGTCAGATCCAGCGCAATTTCGACCAGGCGTCGGATGCGCTGGCCGAAGCAGATTCTCAGGTGCGGCTGGCCGAACGCCAGCAGGGCGAACGTTTCGGCATTCTCGACCGCGCCATCACGCCCGAACATCCCGACGGCCCACGCCGCAAGATGTTCGTGGCAGCGGGGGCGATTGCGGGGCTGCTCGGCGGGCTGATCCTTGCCTTCCTGCTCGATCTGCTGAGGCCGGTGATCCGCACGTCAGCGCAGATGGAACGCGAACTTGGTCTGCGCCCGATCATTGCCTTGCCGGAAATCCACCCTACCGGCCATCACAAACGGGCAGGCGCCAGCGCGTCAGGATGATCTGCAAGGACAAGGCAATCGCTCCGCCGCTTACATCGGCGCTATGCGCCACGGGGGGCTTGGGTCGCAGACATTTCTGAGTGCAGCGCGAGCCGGCATTACGGCTGGACGCGCTTTTGGATCTCGCGACCAGATATCCCGGCACCTCCTTCACCGCCCCGCGCAGCCCTGACCAGTCTACTGGCCGCGTCCCGTAACATCGGGCCGCGAGGCCGGATCTGCATCCTTGTAGTGAAAAGCTTTAGAGGATTTTTGCGGGGGCAAAAACGCCCCGCTCATAGACATCCGTGTTTCAGCAGCCAGTGCCGCGCAGCACCACGCTCACCGTCCGTGCCAGAATACGCAGGTCAGTCATCAGAGAGAGCTGTTCCTCATAGACCGCATCATATTCCGCCCGCGCCTCAAAGGTCGTGCGGTTGCGGCCTGCGGTCTGCCAGTAGCCTGTCACACCCGGGCGCAGCGCATAATAAGCCGTGCCGGGATAGAGGTCGCGCTGGTTCAGCATCATCGGTCGCGGGCCGACAAGGCTCATATTGCCGATGAAGACGTTCCAGAGCTGCGGCAGCTCATCCAGCGACGAGCGACGCAGAAAATGGCCAAACCGGGTGACACGCGGGTCATTGCGCAGTTTTTGCGTGCTGTCCCATTCCGCGCGCGCCGCGGGATTGGCCGCCAGCCAGGCTTCCAGCCGCTGATCCGCATCAACCACCATCGAGCGCAGCTTCCACATCCGGAACGCACGCCCGCCTTTGCCGATCCGCATCTGGCTGTAGAAGGGGCTGCCGCCATCGCGCGCCACAAGGATCGCCAGCACAAGAACCACCGGCACCATAATCGGCACCGCCGCCAATATGGCGAACAGATCCAGCGCCCGTTTGAAAGCATGGCGATAGACACCGCCACGGCCGGGCAGGTTCAACACCTGCTCGCCATTATCAGGTGCTTTCCGCAACAATGGTGAAGCGCCCGCAGCCCCTGCGGTTTTTGCTGACATGATTGACATTGTCAGCGCTCGGTCAACAAATTCGGCGAATGAGGCACAGCACAGACCCCCCGGGTGACGATATTCACCGTCGCCACATCAAAATTTGGCAGAACTTTTAACCACATTTACAGCACCCGGTCAGAATGCCCCCAGGGACTATTTTATCCGATGGCGATGGGGCGCGAAAAGCATGATCGCCATGTGATCACCACAATTCCGACGCAATTCAGAGATTTTTGGCCATAACAGGGGGGAAGCTCCTGTCTTCGCGCCGGAAATGTCACGTTCCGGCCCGGAAGCGCCCGGCGAAGGACACAAAGTCCCAGACGCGATTCGGAGCCGTTGATCGCCGAACAGCTTGCGGGCTTTCGGTGAGGCGGCTGAAAAGTCCCAAAATGTTGTTTCGTATTCTATTACAATCGGCGAGATCTGGCCGCTCTGCCCCCTGGCAACAGGCGTATCGCCGCGCGGTTTTTCAGGCGTCACCGGCGCCCGAGGTCTCTTCCCAGTCGCCTGTGTGGAAAAAAGCCATCGTCATAAGAGAGGTAGCCCCTGCCCCGGAATAGCAGAGCAGCCAGGCCAGAGGCGGGTGGCCCGCCATGACAGAGAGACTGAGCGCAAGACCAGCAACCAGAACCGAGAGCGCGAGATATCCTGCTATCATATGTCACCGCTACTTACACTACCTGCAACGCGGCGTGTCCCGACCTGGGGCCGCGGCTACTCCCCTCAGAACAGCGCAAAAGCAGGAATTTTGCAAGGATTGCTGTAAAACAGGTTAATAATTGCCGAATGTTGCGCAGAAAAACCACAGGGCAGCCCGCTCGCCTGCCAGGGATATCAGTCACAGGGTGACACAGCCGGCAGGCGATTCAGGCGGAGGAGGCTCTCAGTCGGCGGCCAGCTCTGACAGATAACGGCCATAATCATTCTTGCCGAAGAGCTTGGCCCGCGCGGCCAGCTGCGCCGCGTCGATCCAGCCCTGACGGAAGGCGATTTCATCGGGCGAGCCCACCTGCAGCCCCTGCCGCAGCGTCAGCGTGCGCACGAAATTCCCCGCATCGAGCAGGCTGCCATGGGTGCCGGTGTCGAGCCAGGCATAGCCGCGCCCCATCCGCTCGACCCGGAGAGTGCCCTCGGCCCGGTAGATCTCCAGCAGATCCGCAATCTCCAGCTCACCGCGTGCGGAAGGCTTCACCCGCGCCGCCAGTTCCGATGCGCGACCGTCAAGGAAATACAGCCCGGTCACGGCGAAATTCGATGGCGGATTGGCCGGTTTCTCGATGATTGCGCGCACATTGCCGTCGCGGTCGAAATCCACCACGCCATATCGTTCCGGGTCAGAGACGTGATAGCCGAACACCGTGCCGCCGGTCTCGCATTCTGAGGCCGAGGCCAGAACTTCCGGCAGACCATGGCCGAAGAAGATATTATCGCCCAGTACCATCGCGGAAGGCGCGCCATCGAGGAAATCTTCGGCCAGCAGATAGGCCTGGGCCAGACCATCGGGCGAGGGCTGGGTGATCCAGGTCAGGGAAAGGCCCCATTGGCTGCCATTGCCCATCAGCCGCTGGAACTGCATCTGGTCGTCTGGCGTGGTGATGATCGCAATCTCGCGGATGCCGCCCAGCATCAGCACCGAGAGCGGATAGTAAATCATCGGCTTGTCATAAAGCGGCAGCAGCTGTTTCGAGACGCCCATGGTGATCGGATAGAGCCGCGTGCCCGAACCGCCCGCCAGAATAATGCCTTTGCGTGCCATGCCCTGTGTCATACCGCCAGCTCCTTCAGAACCTCATCAAGCCCGCTCCGCCAGTCAGGACGCGGGATGCCGAACGCCGCCTCCAGCGCTGAACAGTCCAGCCGCGAATTGAGCGGCCGCTGCGCCGGGGTCGGATATTCGCGGGTCGGAATACCCCCGATCCGGCAGGAAAGCCCGGCACGGGTCATGATCTCGCGCGCGAAATCCGCCCAGGTCGTATCCGGCGCGCCAGAGAAATGATGTGTGCCCCCCGGCGCCCCCGCCTTCATCGCCTGCACGGCCACCAGCAGTGCATCGGCGATTGCCGAAGCCTGGGTCGGGCCGCCATGCTGATCTGAAACCACGTTCAGAGTCTCACGCTCGCGCCCGAGCCGCAGCATGGTTTTGACGAAATTCGCGCCATGGGCCGAAAATACCCAGGAGGTGCGCAGGATCAGATGCTGACCGCCGGCGGCGCGCACGCCTTCCTCGCCCTTCAGCTTCGAGCGGCCATAGGCGCCCAGCGGCGCGACCGGATCGCCAGGGCAGAAGGGCTGATCGCCCCGGCCCGAAAAGACGTAATCGGTCGAAATATGCAGAAAGGGGATCCGCGCTTTTGCGCAGGCCTGGGCCATGGCGGTGGGCGCGTCCCCATTGACCACACTCGCCAGCGCCTCCTCGCTTTCGGCCTTGTCGACCGCGGTCCAGGCAGCGGCATTGATCACCGCTTCGGTCCGCCCATCGGCGATCGCGGCCGCACAGGCGGCGGGGTCGGCGAGATCCGCGTGATCGCGGCCAAGGAACACCGCCTGCACGCCCGCCGGCAGACGGCGCTGCAATTCCGTCGCGACCTGGCCGGTCTTTCCGAAAACGAGCAGCTTCATGCCTTAACCCCCAGCCGCTCGCCCACGCCCCGACGGGCCAGCAATGGCTGCCACCAGGCCTCATTGGCGAGATACCAGTCGACCGTGCGCTCCAGCCCCTCTTCGACGGTGACCGACGGCCGCCAGCCGAGTTCCTCACGGATGCGCGAGGGGTCAATCGCATAGCGCGCATCATGGCCGGGCCGGTCGGTCACGAAAGTGATCTGATCGGTGTAAGAGCCCGCCCCTTTCGGGCGTTTGCGGTCAAGGATGGCGCAAAGCGTCTGTACCAGTTCCAGATTGGTACGCTCATTCTCGCCGCCGATATTATAGCTGCGGTTCAGCTGACCCTTTTCCACAACCAGCAGCAGCGCATCGGCGTGATCCTCGACATAAAGCCAGTCGCGGATATTCGAGCCATCGCCATAGATCGGCAGCGGTTTGCCGGCCAGAGCGTTCAGGATGATCACCGGGATCAGCTTTTCCGGGAAATGGAACGGCCCGTAATTGTTCGAGCAATTCGTGAGCACCACCGGCAGGCCGTAAGTCTCGGCCCAGGCGCGCACCAGATGATCCGAGGCCGCTTTCGATGCCGAATAGGGCGAGCGCGGGTCATAGGCGGTGTCTTCAGTGAATTTCACCGCCGGATCACGCGGCAGCGAGCCGAAGACCTCATCGGTCGAGATATGGTGAAACCGGAAAGCCGCAGGTTTGCCGGCACGCGTCCACCAGGCCCGCGCGGCCTCAAGCATGTTATAGGTGCCGGTAATATTCGTCTCGACGAAGTCCCCCGGCCCGTCGATTGAGCGATCAACATGGCTTTCCGCCGCCAGGTGCATCACTGCATCGGGCTTATGCGCGTCGAAAATCCGGTCAAGCGCCGCCCGGTCCCGGATATCAGCCTGTTCAAATGCGTAAAGTGGGCTGTTCCCGACTGCGGCGACATTTTCCAGGCAGGCCGCATAGGTCAGCGCATCGACATTCACAACACTGTACCCACGCGAGACCGCCAGCCGCACCACGGCGGATCCGATGAACCCCGCGCCCCCGGTCACGAGAAGCTTCATGCTTTCACCTCATATCGGAAGGGGCGGCCCGCATCTTTCAACATCGGCGCGGCCTTGTCTTTGTCGGACAAAACCGGCTGCGCGCCGTCGAGGCCCCAGTCAATCCCGATCTCCGGGTCATCCCAGCGGACGGCGCCGTCACAGTCGGGCGCGTAGAAATCGGAACATTTATATTGCACCTCGACATCCGGGGTCAGGGTGACAAAGCCATGCAAAAAGCCCTGCGGGATCAGAAGCTGGCGCCCGTTCTCTGCCGACAGCTCTTCGGCGACCCATTTGCCAAAGCGGGGCGAGCCTTCGCGAAAATCCACCGCCACATCAAGGATCGCGCCGCGGGAACAGCGCACCAGCTTGTCCTGGGCATGGGGGGAGGACTGGTAATGCAGGCCGCGCAAAGTGCCTTTTGCGGCGGAAAAAGAATGGTTATCCTGCACCCAGTCAATATCGATCCCGGCCTCTTTCATCCGAAGCGCATTGAACGTCTCGGTGAACCAGCCCCGCGCATCGCCAAAACGGCTCGGCGTCAGCAGGAGGACTTCGGGAAGGGCGGTGGCTTCGGTCTGCATCTGGGTGGTCTTCCTCAGGGGTCGCAATCGGGGCGGGCACAATCAGTCGGGGTCACAATCAGGCATCGTCATCAACGGGCATTGCCCCTCCATAAGCCCCGCGCCGCCTGTCGCAAGTGCTGCAGCTTTCGGGGCACGGAACAGGCCGCATCCGTCATATCTATCCAAATAATGTCAGCAATTCGTCACGCCCGGACCAGCAAAGTGCAATTATCAGCACCAGTGCCAGCGCGGCGGCCGTCAGATCATGGCGCGGATCCCAGGCCTTGTGACGCCGCGCCAGCCGGATCAGGAAGGGATGTGTCAGCGCCAGCGCCAGCCCCTGGCCCAGAAGGGCGCCGCCAAGCCCGCCCCAGCCTGCGCCGATGATCAGCGCCGTGGTCTGCAACGCCGCCCTTATCGCCTGAACGAAGAAAAAGCCCCGCCCGTCTCCGGCCGCCAGGGCCGCCTGGTCATAGGTCAGCCCGATCAGCATCGGCATCTGCGCCATCGCCACCGCCGAGATGATCACGCCCACATCCTGGTAGCGCGCATCGTATAAAACGCCGGCGATCAGGTCGCCGCCCGCCGCCATGGCGCCCATCACCAAAAGCATCGGGATCGTCAGGCCAAAGCGCAAATGACGCAGTTTGCGCACGCCCGCCGGATCGGCATGCGGGCCCAGTTCGCGGTAGATCGGGATCATGATCCGCGTCACCACCAGCCCCGCCAACAGTACCGGGAAGGAGGCAAGGAAAAAGCCGATATTATAGTGCCCGAGATCGGCCATGCTGAGATAAGACCCCAGCACCGCCTTATCGCCCTGGGTCAGCAGGAACCCCGCGGCCGTCGAGGCAAGGATCCATTTCCCGAAATGCACCAGTTCGCGCGCGGCGTCGGGTTCCCAGCGGAAACGGTTGGCGGCTCCGGGCAGGAAGGCCGAGCTGAGGCACAGTTTCAGCAGGACCTGCGCCACCGCCCCCACCACCAGCGCCCAGATCGAGCCGGTGATCCAGGCGAAACCCACCATCACCACAATGCCGCCGATCTGCGCCGCGAGATCAAGAAGCGTCACCCGCACCAGAAGCAGATGTCGGTTCGCCGTGTCGATCCGCGTCGGGTTAAAGCCACCGATCAGCAGCGTCAGCCCCGCGACAGGCACCATAAGTGCAAGCTCCGGCACGCCGTAAAACCAGGCAGCGGGCCAGGCGACAAGGCAGGTCAGAACCCAGAGCCCCGCACCACGAAACACATTCAGCGTCCAGGCGGTGTTCAGAAAATCCGGGTCATCGCCCCGCGCAGAACGCGAGATCGCCGGGCCGATGCCGACATCGGAAAACATCTGAAGGCCGACCAGCACGACCATGACCAGCGCCATCACCCCGAAGGCCTCGGGATATAAAAGCCGCGTCAGAACCAGGTTCGACAACAGCCGGGCGAATTGCGCGAAAACGTAAGACCCCGCGACAAAGGCACCGCCGCCAAGCGCACGCCGGAAGAGGCTCTTGCCTCCGGTCAGTTCCATGATCTGCCCTTTTCTGCCCTGCCCCGGCCCGTCATACGACACATGATGCGGCCAGAAGTACCGCCGTCAGTGCCGCCATAAGTGCCCCTGTGCAACGCTTTGCCCTCATCCCTTTGGCCCGGGCGCTTTACGCTTGCAAGCGGCACGGCCGCACCCGATCCTGGCATTCGCTGCCGCTGCCATAAATTCGGATCATGAAACTCGCCTATCTGGTCAACAGCTATCCGCTGCCCTCGCAGACTTTCATCCGCCGCGAGATTCACGCGCTGGAGCGGATGGGCTGGCAGGTGCATCGTTTCGCCATGCGCTCGGCACACGCGGCACTGGTCGAAGCCGCCGATATTGCCGAAGACAGCCGCACCGAACATTTGCTGGAACACGGGCTGTTCCGTCTGATCCGCAGCGCCATGCCCTTCGCCCTGCGCCGCCCTGGCGCAGCCTGGCGCAGCCTCAGACTGGCGCTGAAATGCGGGGCCAATGGCGCGGGCGGCGCGCCCGGAACCGGCGGGCGGCTGCGTCATCTGGTCTATTGGATCGAAGGGGCCGAGGTCGCGCGGCGCTGCCACCTGGCGCGCCTGCCGCATATTCACGCGCATTTCGGCACCAATTCCACCACGGTTGCCATGCTTGCGGCCGAAATCGGCGGGCTTGGCTTTTCCTTCACCACGCATGGGCCCGAAGAGTTCGACGCCCCCCGCGCCCATAATCTCGGTGAGAAAGCCGCGCGCGCCGATTTCTCGGTGGCGATTTCGTCTTTCGGGCGCTCGCAGCTTTGCCGCTGGGCCGGGGTGCAGGACTGGCCAACGATCGAGGTCGTGCATTGCGGCATCGAGACCTGGCGCTTTCCCGAGCCCGCACCGATGCGCGATACCGGACCGCGCCGCCTGGTCGCCATTGGCCGCATGTCGGAACAAAAGGGCTTTCCGCTGCTGATCGAGGCAATGACGCGGGTGAAAACCGATCTGCCCGATCTGCGCCTCACCCTGATCGGCGAGGGCGAGCTGCGCCCGATGATCGAATCGCAGATCCGCGCGGCGGGGCTTGAGGACCGCATCACCCTGACCGGCTGGCTTGATGAGGCAGGTGTCCGCGATGAACTCGCCCGCGCCCATGCACTCGTGCTGCCCTCTTTCGCCGAGGGCCTGCCGATGGTGCTGATGGAGGCTTTCGCCGCCGGGCGCCCCGCGATTGCCAGCGCCATTGCCGGCATTCCGGAACTGGTCACGCCCGGCACCGGCTGGCTGGTGCCCGCAGGTGACGCCGATGCGCTGGCCGATGCGATGCGCGGCTTTGCCGCGGTGCCGGTCGGGGTGCTGGCCAGGATGGGGCGCGAGGCGCGGGCCGATGTCTTTGCCCGCCATGACATCAATATCGAAGCCGCAAAGCTCGCCCGCCATTTCCGCGCTGCGATGCGCCTGCCGGCCGAAGGCCAGGATCCGGTCAGCGACCACGGGTGAACTCCGTAGTGCCGCGCCTGAGCCGCACCGCCAGTGCAACCGCCGCATAGGCCGCGAAGCCCAGCGGGTCGCGCGCCGCGAGCCGCATCAGCCCGCCCGCGCCCAAAGAGGCCTTGCCCTCGCGTTCCAGAATGCCGGGACAGGTCGCGGCGAGTTCGCGCACGCCAAGATCCTGACGGCGGCGTACCCTGACCAGGGCGGCAAAGCCTTCGACCATCGGCCAGGAATAAGGTGCGGCGATCTGCACCCGCTCCTCAGGCTCGAATTGCAGCCGCACGAAAGTGTCATCCGAGATCAGCCGGGGAAATTCCCCCCATCGCGCGCGGCCCTCCGGGTTGGTGGCGTAAAGCCCGTAGCCCGGCGCAGTGCTCTGTGCGAAAGGCAGGCGCTGCCAGAACCGCGCATAAGCGCGGGTGATCCATGACTTCGCCCGCGGGATCCGCGGCGTGGCCCCGGCATAAAGCGCGCGGGGGCTGGCCAGCGCCGCCACCAGCCCCGCCATCACCCCCGGTGACACCAGGCAATCGGCATCAAGCCAGGCGAGAATGCGCCCCCGCGCCACCACCTCGCCCGCATTCAGCGCGCCTGGTTTCGAGCCCTCGGCGAGATCAAGCACCGTCATCTCCCAGCCCTCCGGCACCGCGACCCGCCGCGCGAACTCTGCCGTGCGGTCGCGGCAGCCATTAGCCACCACAATCACTTCGGCCCCTCCTGGCACAGGATCCGAGGCAAAGACCGCCATGAGGCAGGGGCCGATCCAGGCCTCCTCATTCGAGGCCGGGATGATGACGCTGAGCGCGGACGGCGGGTTCAGCATGTGCCACAGGCCCGGATCAGCGCCCGCCAGCGCGGATTGTCATCCGAGAGATGCCTGAGCGCCCCCCAGCTGCCATGCCGCCCAGGCGTCGCGACAAAGCCGTAATGGGTGAAAGGCGCATCGGTCAGCGCAGCCCAGGACGCGAGCAGGTCCTCATAAAGCACACCCATTCCGTCCGAGTAATTCAGAGCGGTAAAAAAGGCAGTAACCTCGGCGTCATCGGCGACCGGTCCGATCCCGGTCACATGGGTGCCCCCCTCATACATCACCAGGCGAAGCCCGTGTTTTCTTGCGATTTCAGCCTGATAGGGCCAGACCACATCGATCAGATGGGCAAGCGTGTCATCAGGCCTGCCGGAAACCGCGCCATCGCGCAGCTCGGCCACCGCGCGCTCAATCGCCTCGTCGAGCCCGTATTTCTCGCCCCAGGCCTCCAGTGACCGACCTTCAAGCCCCAGCCGCGCCGCGTGATCCGTTGCTGCCGCCTTGCTTTCGTCAAGCCAGGCACGGATCATCGGCAGACGGTCCTCATGGCCCAGCGCGCCCGAGAAATAGCCGGTCACCGCCCAGGCATCAAAGCTGATCACCGGTGCGGGCCGCCCCTCATCCGTCACCTGCTTTGGCGCAAGAATATGCTCTTCCAGCCCCAGCCAGCCGGTCTGGGTCGACAGGACCCGCACCAGCCGCGCCGGATCAGCTATTTCCTCAGCCCAGATCGCCATGGCCTCGGCCGCGCGCAGCGCATAAAAGGCGAGCCAGCCGCCCTCCCCGCCCCAGCGGGCCTTTGCCTGCTGATCCGCCCATGCGGCCTGGGAAAACTGCCAGTTCCAGACCTCGTTGGAATATTCCACCCAAGCCATACGGCCCGGCGCCAGACCTGTTGCCACAATCTGCGCCATCTCGCGCAGCAGCGCATCCGACGCCATATGCGGCAGCGTGATCCAGGGATCGGCCTCCAGCCGGTTCGCAAGCTCTACCACGATCTCGACCGGAACGCCGCGCCGCGTCCAGGTGTAATCCCCGGGCCGGGGCCGGTCTTCGGGCGTGATCAGCAGCGAGTCATTGGTCTGCAGCCAGTCCATGAAGCGCAAAAGCCCGATCCCTTTGAGCCGCGCAAGGAAATCGGGGTTGAAAACCTCACCCGCCGCCATGAGCGCCTCACGGTCTTCGCGCAAGACGCGGATGTCGCGGACCGGATCGGCGGGATCGCTGGCGGTGATGCGCAGATCGACGAGCCCCGGTCCTGGCGTAAAATCAAAGATGATCCGGCTGCCATCCCTGCGCGGATTGCGCGCAAGCCCGCCAACCGCAACATCACCAGTGCCGCCCCAGGTCACGAGATAACGGCCGGCCAGATCGCGCGCGCCGGGCGGCATATCGGTCAGAAGCACGGTGCCGATGGCGTCGAGTCCTTCGGGGATGCGCCGCGGCCAGCCCTGATCATCCAGCACGCCCGCCGCTGCCAGCGCGTCATGCTCCTGGCCGCCCCATTGCCCCGGCTGATGCCCGATCCAGTCGCGCGCCGATTTCATCACATCAAGGAAGGGCTGCTCCGGCGACCAGTCGCGCCCGCCCAAAAGCCCCATGCCGAGGCCCCGCGCCCTCGCCTCTGCCCAGGCGATGCCGGGCAACAGCGGCACAGCCATCGCGCCCGAAACAGCGCCCGCAACGGTTCTGCCAAAAGCCCGGCGGGTCAGCGCCACCCTCACGGCTCCCGCCTTTGTACCACACCGCTTGGCGGATAGGCGGTCACGACATCCCAGGCGATTTCCTGCATCCGCCTTGCCGCCACCGGATCAATATTGATGCGGCTGCCATCGGCACGGGAGACTGCGACGGGCAGCCCCACCGGCGAGCGGCCATAGATCACCGCATAATGTGCCACCGCCATCAGCCAGGCGCCGGTATCGTTGAAATGGATGTCATCGCTCAGGAAATCCTCGACACCCCGAAGGCCAGGCAACTCACCCGCCTCTGCCGCGCGAACTGCTGCGGCCATCACCTGGCCGCCCGGGATGACATGGATGGTGCCGGTGCCCTCTGCCGCCATGGCCGGGCGGAGCAGCGCGCCCTCCCACAGGGCGGGCAGGTCCTGGCCGATCCGCCCCAGCCAGTCGCCGGGGTCGTTCGACGTGTCGTTCAGCGAATGCCAGGTCTCGTAAAGATAGACCCGCGCATCAGGACGCGCCTTGCGGATCTCGGCCGCCCAGAAGGCCAGCGCGCCCGGCGCATCATGCCAGCGGATCGCGTCTTCCAGCGCCACCATCTCGGTCAGCACCACCACCGGATATTCACCACTGGCAATGGCCTCACCCGCCGGACGGAAGGCGGTTGTCGCGTTTTCCTCAGCCATTCCGGCGACTTCGCCCTTGCGATGCGCGTTCAGGCTTGCCCCCCAGCCGAGCTGACTGTTCCAGTCATGCCCGGCGAAGCCCGCGAGAATCGCCGGCATATCGCGCCCGGTCAGCGAATGGCCCAGATGGTAGACCGCAACCGGCCCGACCGGTAGTGCCAGCGGCACCTCATAGCGCGCGGCAAATTCCTCCTGCGACAATTCGCGCCCCAGCGCCGCGCCGGGCAGCACGAATGGCAGGCTCAGCACCGCGCCCAGAAGAACGACGCAGGCCAGAATGGCGCCCGCCAGCAGAAGAATCGGCTTTTTCACAGCTTGTTCCCTGGCTGCCACAGAAGGATCACCGGATGATTTTGCCCTTAATTCTTCGCAGTTACCACAGCGGGGCAGAAAAAGCTGCGTTTCCAGGCTGAAAACGATGCGAAAACCGGCCCCTGCCCGCCACGTCGCCGCGTGACGCCCGCAGTTTCACGCGCCCGCCCACCGACCGCCCGGTGACATTCCTCCGGGCTGCGGCTATTCTCCGCGCCGCCTCCGGGGAACAATCGGAGGGCGTCTGGCAGGAAGGGCAGAAGCGGGTGACACGCGCCAATGATCGCATCGGTGATCGCATCTTTGCGGGGGGCGCTGAGGCGCCGGGCCGGCGCGAGCGGCTGGCAAATCGCTATGCAGCCTGGGCCGCGCGCCATGCAAAACCGGCGGACGGCTTTTCGCTGCGCCCCGAACCACGCTCCATCGGGCTTTATGCGCGCGGCAAGCAGATCATGGCCGGGAATATCGTCCTGGCCGGCCATCTGGTCGAGGCCGGGGACGCAACTGCCGAAGCCGAGATCTGGGATCTGACCGCGCCCGACCCCGCCTTTACCGAAGAGGCGCATGGCTTCACCTGGCTTGATGACCTGGCAGCGCTTGGCACATCGCGGGCGCGCGACCGGGCCCGTGCCTGGACCTGGAGCTGGATCCGGCGATTCGGCGATGGCACCCGCCCCGGCTGGACCCCGGCGCTGACGGGCAGACGGCTGATCCGCTGGATCCACCATTCCGATTTCCTGCTCGAGGGCGAAGCACCTTCAGACCGCGCCCGATTCTTCGCCTCTCTCGCGCGGCAGGCGGGGTTTCTGGCGCGCCGCGCGGCTTCGGCCCGACCTGGCCTTGCCAGGATCGAGGCGCTGACCGGCCTGATCTACACCCATCTCTCGCTGGAGGAAGAGGCGCCAAAACTGGCCCAGGCCCTGACCGCTCTGGCAAAGGAATGCGACGAGCGCATTGACCGCAGCGGCGCGATCAACAGCCGCAACCCCGAGGAATTGCTGGAGATTTTTACCCTACTCGGCTGGGTGGTGCAAAGCCTCTCGGATGCGGGGCACACGGTTCCGGTAGCGCTTTCGGCGGCTTTGGATCGGATCGCGCCCTGCCTGCGCGCGCTGCGCCATTCCGATGGCGGGCTGGCGCGCTTCCATTCCGGCGGTACAGGGACGGAGGGGCGGCTTGACCAGGCACTCGCTGCCTCACGGGCGCTGCCCGCGGCGGGGCATGTTACTCTGGCGATGGGCTATGCACGGCTTTCCGCCGCCCGCACCAGCGTCATTCTTGATGTGGCCGACCCGCCCGGTGGCCCGGCGGCGCTTCATGCACATGCCTCGACCACCGCGTTTGAGCTGAGTTCCGGGCGCCGCCCGCTGATCGTCAATTGCGGCCCGGGTCAGAGCGCCGGGCCGGAATGGCGGCTCGCGGCACGGGCGACGCAGTCGCATTCGGCCCTGTCGCTGACCGGGTTTTCCTCGTCGCGCTTCGGAACCTCGACCAGCCATCTGAGCGAGCGCGCCCATGTCTCGGACCTGCATTTCGCCGGAGCCGACGGTGCTTTCGTGCGGCTCAGCCATGATGGCTGGCAGGCAGGTCACGGCCTCATCGCCACACGCGAGCTGCATCTCTCGCCTGACGGGCGGCGGCTGAGCGGCACGGATCTTCTGTCCTCGACCACACCGGATGCCCGCGCGCAGTTCGACCGGATGGTAGAACGCTCGCCGCTCGGGGGACTGCCCTTCACCATCCGCTTTCATCTGCATCCCGATGTCGATGCCTCGCTGGATATGGGGGGCGCGGCGGTGTCGATGCAGCTGCGCTCCGGCGAGATCTGGGTTTTCCGCCATGACAGCGGCGCCGATCTGTCGCTGGAGCCTTCGGCCTGGCTTGAACGTGGCCGGCTTGCGCCCCGCCATGCACAACAGATCGTGTTGTTGGGCTTTGCCCAGCACTATGACAACCGTATCGGCTGGACGCTTGCGAAAGCCCAGGATACTCCGCTCGCGATCCGCGATCTGGACCGGGATGACCCGGTTCCCATCTGAATTACCCGTCAGAGAGGCCCCATGTCGATTTCCGCGCCCAGCTCCGCTGCCCCTACGACGCCCGTCCGCCCGCGCCGCGCCCTTTTGTCGGTATCGGACAAGACCGGGCTGATCGGGTTTGCACGCGCGCTGCATGGCCACGGGGTCGAACTGCTCTCGACCGGCGGCACTGCAAAAGCGCTGCGCGAGGCGGATCTGCCGGTGAAGGACGTGGCCGAGATCACCGGTTTCCCGGAAATGATGGACGGCCGTGTCAAGACACTGCATCCGATGGTGCATGGCGGGCTGCTAGCTTTGCGCGACAATAAAGATCATGTCGCGGCGTTGGAGGATCACGGGATCGGCGCGATCGATATCCTGGTCGTGAACCTCTACCCGTTTGAAGAGACCGTGGCGAAGGGCGCCGATTATGCCACCGCAGTCGAGAATATCGACATTGGCGGCCCGGCGATGATCCGGGCGGCGGCCAAGAACCACGCCTTTGTCGCGGTGGTGACCGATACCGAAGATTATGCCGGTGTAATTGCAGAAATCGAACAGAATGGCGGCACGAGCTATGCGTTCCGCCAGCGGCTCGCGCTGACCGCTTATGCCCGCACCGCGGCCTATGATACCGCCGTGTCGACCTGGATGGCGGCGGCGATTGCGGAACCCGCGCCACGTTACCGCGCCATGGCCGGCAAACTTGCACAGACCCTGCGTTATGGCGAGAACCCGCATCAGAAAGCGGCCTTCTACCTGGACGGATCGAACAGGCCCGGCGTCGCCACCGCAAAACAGTGGCAGGGCAAGGAGCTCAGCTACAACAATATCAACGATACCGATGCCGCATTCGAGCTGGTTGCGGAGTTTGCGGGCCAGGGCCCGGCGGTTGCCATTATCAAACATGCGAACCCCTGCGGCGTCGGCAAAGGGTCTTCGTTGCTCGAGGCTTACCAGCGCGCCTGGACCTGCGACACCACCTCGGCTTTCGGCGGCATCGTCGCGCTGAACCAAGAACTTGACGCTGCCACCGCCGAAGAGATCGTGAAGATCTTCACCGAAGTCGTGATCGCGCCTTCGGCCACCGATGCGGCGAAAGCGGTCTTTGCGGCGAAAAAGAACCTGCGCCTCCTGACCACGGGCGCGCTGCCGGATGCGTCGCAGGGCGTGCTCTCGTTCCGCCAGGTCGCGGGTGGCTTTCTTGTCCAGGACTCGGATGTTGACACCATCACGCCCTCCGATCTGAAAGTGGTGACGAAACGCGCCCCCTCGGACCAGGAGCTGGAAGACCTGTTCTTCGCCTGGAAAGTCGCGAAACATGTCAAATCGAACGCCATCGTCTATGTGAAAGACGGGGCCACGGTCGGCATCGGCGCGGGCCAGATGAGCCGCGTCGACAGCACCATGATCGGCGCGAGGAAAGCCGGCGAGATCGCCCAGGCACTGGGGCTGAGCGAAAGTCCGGCGGTTGGTTCGGTCGTCGCCTCGGACGCCTTCTTCCCCTTTGCCGACGGGATCGAAGTTCTGGCGGGGAATGGTGTGAAAGCCGTGATCCAGCCCGGCGGTTCGATGAAAGATGCCGATGTGATTGAAGCCGCGGACCGGCTTGGTCTTGCGATGGTCTTCACCGGCCAGCGCCATTTCCGGCACTGACATGCGCGCAGCCTGGCTTTCCGCCCTCATCACCTTCGGCCTCGACCAGGCGTCCAAACTGGCGGTGGTCCAGGGGCTCGATCTTATCAGCCGCGGCGAGATCGATGTCTGGCCGCCCTTCCTCGTCTTCCGCATGGCCTGGAATCGCGGCATCAATTTCGGCCTCTTTGCCGGGGATGCCGAGGCGGTGCGGTGGGGAATCGTTCTGGTCTCGCTGGTGATCTCGGGCTGGGTCTGGATCTGGGTGCGGCGCTCGCGCCCTGGCACCCTTGCGCAGATTTCCGCCGGTCTGCTTGTCGGCGGTGCGCTTGGCAATGTGATCGACCGGATCTGGTACGGCGCGGTGGCGGATTTCCTCAATACGTCCTGCTGCGGATTCGAGAATCCCTATGCGTTCAACGTCGCCGATATCGCGATCTTTGCCGGGGCCCTTGGCCTGGTACTCTTTACCGGCAAGCCGGCTGAGGGCAGGAAATCGGGGGCAAAAAAGGGCTGAGCCGGATTTCTGACGGTGCCGGGCCGGTGCCCTGGCCGAAAGACCCCGTGACGCGACCAATCCCATAGGCTAAGAGACTTCAAAGGCCGAAGGGCAGCATAAGACGGAAAGACGAATGCCGGGGAACAGGATGCAGGCAAGACCGGGCAAGGGCATGATCGCGCTGACGATTGCGCTGGTGCTGTCCGGATGTGCCGCCGACAAGGGCGATTCTACCGATCTGATGCGGCTGCGCTCGAAAGACGGGCCGGATGAATTCGCGGTCCTGCCGCCGAAGGCGCTGGAAATGCCCACCAGTCTCAAGGACCTGCCCGCGCCCACGCCGGGCGGCGGCAACCGCACCGATCAGCGCCCGCTTGATGATGCTGTGGTGGCGCTTGGCGGTAAGCCCGGCGCCTCGGGTGGCATCCCCGCCGCTGATTCCGCACTTTACGCCCATGCCGCGCGCAATGGCACCCAGGCCGATATCCGCAGCCAGCTGGCCTCGGAAGATCTGCAATGGCGCCGCGACAACAAGGGCCGCATTCTTGAGCGCATGTTCAGCGTCAACACCTATTACCGCGCCTATAAAGACCAGTCGCTGAATCAGTATCGTGAACTGGAATACTGGCGTTCTCGCGGTCTTTTGACCCCATCTGCTCCGCCGGAAGGCTATGACAAGCAGAAGGAAGAAAAGGAACGCCAGAAGAAGAAGCGCGGCGGCCTCCAGCTGTTCTGATGTCGGGGATGCGCCCGTAAGCCGCGCGCCCCGGACCTCAGCCGCCAGGAGCCCGTTAAACCTGCCTCTTGCCGGGCAGCGCACGGAATACAGCGGAAAAACATCGGAGGACGGATGCGTCTTGTGACCCGACTTGCCCGTAAAGCCAGGGGAAAAACCCGCGGCTTTGCGAGGATCATGCCTGCCTTGCCGCTGCTTGCGGCACTGTCGGCCTTTGCCGCCCAGGCCGAAACGGTTTCGGCTTTCCGGCTGGAAAACGGTCTCGATGTGGTGGTGATCGAAGATCACCGCGCCCCGGTCGTCGTCCAGATGATATGGTATCGCGCCGGCGCCGCTGATGAGACTGCAGGCAAATCCGGCATCGCCCATTTTCTGGAACATCTGATGTTCAAGGGCACCGACAAAGTGCCCGCCGGCCAGTTCTCGGCCACGGTCGAAGCGCATGGCGGTGATGACAATGCCTTCACCTCCTGGGATTACACCGCCTATTTCCAGCGCATTGCCGCCGATAAGCTGGAAATGGTGATGGAGATGGAGGCCGACCGGATGCGGGGGCTGAAACTCGACCCCGCCGTAGTGCTGACCGAACGCCAGGTGATCCTTGAGGAACGCGCGCAGCGCACCGATTCCGATCCGGGCGCGCTGCTGGGCGAACAGATGCGGGCGGCCTTGTTCCTGAACCACCGCTACGGCGTTCCGATCATCGGCTGGCGCCATGAGATTGCCGAGCTGACCCGCGAGGATGCGCTGGCCTGGTATGAGCAGTATTACGCCCCGAACAATGCCACGCTGATCATCGCGGGCGATGTGACCCCCGATCAGGTGAAGGGACTGGCCGAAAAATATTACGGCCCCATCGCGCCCTCGGAAGGCATAAAACCGCGCATCCGCCCGCAAGAGCCGCCGCATCTGGCGGAACGCCGGCTGGCCTATGCCGATGAGCGGGTCTCTGACCCCTATGTTTACCGCTCTTACCTGGCGCCGGAGCGCAATCCGGGCGATCAGAAGACCGCAGCCGCATTGTCGATCCTGGCCGAGCTTCTCGGCGGCAATGGTCAGACGGCGATCCTGCCGCGCGCGCTTCAGTTCGATAGCCAGGTCGCGGTCTGGTCTTCGGCCTTTTACGATGGCACTGCGCTGGATGACGCGACTTTCGGGCTTTATGTCGTGCCCGCACCCGGGGTGAGCCTTGGCGAGGCAGAGGCCGCGATGGATGCGGTTCTGGCGAAATTCCTTGAGGAAGGCCCCGATCCGGAGGCGTTTGACCGGATCAAGACCCAGATCCGTGCCTCGGATATCTATGCCAAAGACGATGCGATGGGGCTGGCAAAACTCTACGGCGAGGAGCTTTCGGTCGGCCTCGGCCTTGAGGATATCCAAAGCTATACGTCGGTGCTGGATGAGGTGACCATCGAAGATGTGATGCAGGCCGCGCATCAGGTGCTGAACCGCAACAATGCGGTGACCGGCTGGCTGGAGCGCCCGCCGGAAGCCTCGCCGGAAGCGTCACCGGACCAATCCGCCTCTCCGGCTGAGGCAGCCCCCGGGACGGAACCGGCAACAGGTGAAACGGAGGCCGCAGAATGATGTTTCGTGCTCTGGTCGCAGCTTTTGCGATCCTTCTCCCCGGTCTCGCCTGCGCCGATATTCCGATCAAAGAAGTGAAAAGCCCAGGCGGGCTGACCGCCTGGCTGGTTGAAGATCACAATATCCCCTTCACCGCGCTGGAGATCCGCTTTCGCGGCGGCACCTCGCTGGATGATCCGGGCAAACGCGGCGCGATTTACCTCATGTCGGGGCTGATCGAGGAAGGCGCCGGCGATCTCGACAGCAAGGGCTTTGCCGAGGCGCGAGACAGTCTTGCGGCCTCGTTTTCCTTCGCGGCTTCAACCGATACCTTTTCGGTCTCGGCCCGGTTTCTGAGCGAGAACCGCGATGAGGCGGTGGATCTCCTGGCCCTGGCCCTGAACAAGCCGCGCTTTGATGAAGATGCGGTGATCAGGGTGCGCGAACAGGTGCTCTCCGGGCTGCGCTCGAACCTGCGCGATCCTTCTTCGATTGCGTCGCAGACCTTTGATCAGCTGGCTTATGGCGAACATCCCTATGGCAGCACCGGGCGCGGCACGCTTGCATCGGTTGCGGCCCTGAGCCGCGACGATGTCGTCCAGGCATGGAAGACCGCTCTTGCGCGCGAGAATGTCTATATCTCGGCTGCAGGTGATATCACCGCCGAAGAGCTGGGGCTGATCATCGACCGCGTGCTGGGCGGTCTGCCGGAAGCCGGCGCCCCCCTGCCCGGGGCGGCGCCCTGGCTGCTGCCACCGGGGGTGAGCGTGATCGATTTCCCCTCGCCGCAATCGGTGGTGGTGTTTGGTCAGTCGGGAATTTCGCAAAAGGATCCGGATTTCTTTGCCGCCTTCATCCTGAATGAGGTGATGGGCGGCGGGCGGTTCTCGGCCCGGCTGATGACCGAGGTACGCGACAAGCGCGGCCTGACCTATGGGATCGGCACCTACCTCGTGGGGATGGATCATTCGGACAGCTATCTCGGGCAGTTCCAGGCCTCAAATGACAAGGTCGCCGAGGCGATCAGCGTGATCCGGGCGCAATGGGCAAAAATCGCGATCGAAGGGATCAGCGAGAAAGAGCTTACCGATGCGAAGACCTATCTGACCGGCGCCTATCCGTTGCGCTTTGACGGCAATGCGCCGATTGCCTCGATCCTTGTGGGTATGCAGATGCAGGGGATGCCGATCGACTATCCGAACACCCGCAATGCGAAGATCGAAGCGGTCACGATGGAGGATGTGAAACGGGTCGCGGCGCGGCTTTATCAGCCCGAGGCCCTGCGTTTCGTGGTGGTGGGCCAGCCGGTGGATGTGACCCCGTCACCGTGACGCGCGGCGCAGCACCTGACAGGGCGGTGTTTTCCTGAACAAAGCCGGGGAGGGCTACCCTCCCCGGCCCCCTCCCCGCCGCGCGCGGGGGGATCTGTGCGGGGAGACCCGCAGGCCGGGCAAGATCTGGCGGGCCTTTCGCGACTCGCCATCCGCTGCTAGATATTGCGGCATGAGCCAGTTCGCCCCCAACCTCTCGCAAGAAACCACGCGTCCTGTGATCCGTCAGCTGGACGAAGCCGCGATCAACCGCATCGCCGCAGGTGAAGTTGTGGAGCGGCCCGCATCCGCCGTGAAAGAGCTGGTGGAAAACGCGATAGACGCAGGCGCGACACGGATCCGGATCGAATATACCGATGGTGGCAAGACGCTGATCCGGGTCACCGATGATGGCTGCGGCATGACGCCCGAGGATCTGCCGCTGGCGCTGAGCCGCCATGCCACCTCGAAAATCGACGGCAGTGATCTGCTGAACATCCGGTCTTTCGGGTTTCGCGGCGAGGCGCTGCCCTCCCTGGGCGCCGTCGGGCGGCTGGCGATCACCTCGCGCGCGGCGGGATTTGACGCAGCCCTGATCACCTGCACCGGCGGGCGGCTTGACGGGCCACGACCGGCCGCACTGACCTCGGGCACCGTGGTCGAGTTGCGCGATCTGTTCCATGCAACGCCCGCACGGCTGAAATTCATGCGATCAGACCGGGCCGAGGCCCAGGCGATCCATGAAGTGGTCAAACGTCTTGCCATGGCCGAGCCGGCGGTGGGCTTTACCCTGTCCGAGGTTACCGCAGACGGGCCAAGAGTGATCCTGCGCCTTGACCCCGAACAGGGCGATCTGTTTGACGCATTGCAGGGGCGGCTTACGCGGGTCATCGGCGCGGATTTCACCGCCAATGCCATGGCGATTGATGCCAGCCGCGACGGTCTCGCCCTGCTGGGCTATGCCGCGCTGCCGACCTATTCGCGCGGATCCTCGACGCAGCAATATCTCTTCGTCAATGGTCGCCCGGTGAATGACCGCCTGCTGCTCGGTGCGCTGCGGGCCGCCTATTTCGACGTGCTGTCACGCGACCGCCATCCGGCGGCGGTGCTGAACCTGATTGTCGATCCCGAACGGGTGGATGTGAACGTGCATCCGGCGAAATCCGAGGTGCGGTTTCGCGAGCCCGATGCCGCCCGCTCGCTGATCGTCACCGCGATCCGGACGGCCCTGAGCGGAGCGGGCCATCGGGCCTCGACCACCGTGGGGGCCGAGACAATCGGGGCTTTCCGGCCGGGCCAGAGCCTCGCGCCCCAGCCGATGCGACCGACTTATGCGCATGACCTGCCGCACCGTCCTGCGCAGAGCAGCCTCGCCCAGGCCTTCGCCTTTCAGGCGCCCCTGCCCGCCCCGGGCTTCGCCGAAGCCCCTCAGGTCAACACGATTGCAGACCTGGGCGCGACCCCGGCGCAGATCCGGGATCAGGATCCGGCAGGGCCCGCGCCCGCGCCGCAGAGCTTCCCCCTCGGCGCCGCGCGTGCCCAGCTGCACGAAAACTGGATCATCGCCCAGACGCCGGACGGCATCGTCATCGTCGACCAGCATGCCGCACATGAACGCCTCGTCTATGAACGGCTGAAGGCGCAGATGGCCAGCCGCGAGATCCCGCGTCAGGTGCTGCTGATCCCCGAGATCATCACCCTCTCTTCGCCCGATGCCAGCCTGATCCTCTCGGCTGCTGAAAGCCTCGCCGGCGCCGGCCTCATCATCGAGTCCTTCGGCGGTTCGGCGATATCGGTGACCGAAACCCCGGCGATCCTCGGCGAAGTCAACGCGGCCGCGCTGATCCGCGATATTCTCGACGAGTTGTCGGATCAGGGCGACAGCCAGCTGACCCGCGCGAAAATCGACGCGGTGCTGTCGCGCATGGCCTGCCATGGCTCGGTCCGCTCTGGCCGGCAGATGCGCCCCGAAGAGATGAACGCGCTGTTGCGCGAGATGGAGGTCACACCGAATTCCGGCCAGTGCAATCACGGCCGCCCCACCTGGGTCGAGCTGAAGCTCCATGATATCGAACGGCTTTTCGGGCGCAGATGATCACGCTTTTCGGCCAGACTTATGCCTGGAGCGCCCCTGAGATCCTGATCGGCGGCGCGATCGGCTTCGGGATCATTGCCCTTCTGATCCTGATCCTGCGGGCCGCCAGTCGAGCGGGCAATTCCGCGCAGCCCCTGATGAACGAGATCGCCTGGATGAGCCACCGCGTCCAGGCCCTGTCCGAGGGGCAGGAGCGGCTCTCGGGCGGGCTGAGCCATGTATCTGAAGCGCAGGCCGCATCGCAGGTCTCGATGCTGAAACTGATGGAAGCCCGCCTTGCCGATGTGCAGCGCCAGATGACCGAGGCGCTGCATGGCACATCGACCCGCACGGCGCGGTCTCTCGGGGAATTGCACCAGCGGCTGGAAACCATCGACAAGGCGCAGGAAAAGATCGAGAAACTTTCCGGCAACGTTCTGTCCTTGCAGGATATTCTGGCAAACAAACAGACCCGGGGCGCCTTTGGCGAGATCCAGCTGCATGACATCGTCTCGAAAGCGCTGCCCGCCGACAGCTATACGATGCAGGCGAC
Source organism: Rhodobacter sp. 24-YEA-8 (assembly GCF_900105075.1). Classification (NCBI taxonomy): domain Bacteria; kingdom Pseudomonadati; phylum Pseudomonadota; class Alphaproteobacteria; order Rhodobacterales; genus Rhodobacter; species Rhodobacter sp. 24-YEA-8. The sequence goes on along the minus strand of NZ_FNSK01000001.1, from coordinate 508,116 downwards.
GCTTCCGAATGGCCGCCGTGCGGATTGCCTTGTGCATCTGCCAAAGCCTCCCGGCCCCATCGTGATCGATGCGAAATTTCCGCTGGAACCCTACGAGGCGCTGCGCCGCGCCGAAAACCCGCGCCAGAGCCATGAGGCTGCCCAGCAGTTGCGCCAGGCGCTGCGCGCCCATATCCGCGCCATCTCCGAGCGCTATATCCTTGAGGGCGAGACCGCAGATGGCGCGCTGATGTTCCTGCCCTCGGAAGCGGTCTATGCCGAACTGCATGCGAATTTCCCCGAGCTCGTGCGTGAGGGGTTTGCCGCCCGGGTCTGGATCGTCTCGCCCACAACCTGCATGGCGACGCTGAACACCATGCGCGCGGTGCTGAAAGACGCGCGGATGCGCGAACAGGCCGGCGCCATCCGCAAAGAGCTCTCGCTTTTGTCGCAGGATGTGGATCGGCTTGGCGCGCGGGTCGGCAATCTTGACCGTCATTTCCAGATGGCGGTGCGGGATATAGAAGAGATCCGTATCTCTTCGGACAAGGCCGGAAAACGAGCCCGCCGGCTTGATAATTTCGACTTCGAGGAGCTGGCCCCGGACGCCACGCCCGTCCTGCCGGGCCGGGACGCCGGGCCGGGCTGAACCGACAGTGCCATGCAAAAAGCGCAAGGCTGCCTGAAATGTCACGGGGGCAGGATCGCGGCCCTCGCCCCTGTTGCAGCCCTGTTCTCCGTGATAGCGGTGACAGCATCATGAGCGCGCCCCAAAACACCCGACTCGGTATCCTGCTGATGATCGCCACTTCGGCGATTTTTGCGATTCAGGATGGTCTTTCGCGCCATCTCGGCGAGTCGGTGAACATCTATATGGTGGTGATGATCCGCTTCTGGTTCATGACCGTTTTCGTGCTGGCGCTGGCCGCGCGCAGCCCGGGCGGGCTGAAAGCGGCGGCAAAGAGCCGCTATCCCCTGTTGCAGATCCTGCGCGGCTTTCTGCTGGTGGCAGAAATCTGCGTCATGGTTGTGGCCTTCATCAGACTTGGCCTGATCGAGACCCATGCGGTTTTCGTGGTCTATCCGCTGCTGGTGACGCTGTTTTCGGGCCCGATCCTTGGTGAAAAAGTCGGCTGGCGGCGCTGGCTGGCGGTGCTGGTTGGTTTTATCGGGGTGATTGTCATCCTCAACCCGGGCGGCGGCGTTTTCACCCCCTGGGCGCTTTTGCCGCTTTCGGCTGCGGCCATGTTTGCGCTTTACGGGCTGTTGACCCGCTATGTGGCGCGCGAGGACAGTGCCTCGACCAGCTTCTTCTGGACCGGGATTTCGGGTGCCGTTTTCATCACGCCTTTCGGCTTGATGCACTGGCAGAACATGTCCGGCTTCGACTGGAGCCTGATGGCCATTTTGTGCTGCACCGCCGTGCTGGGGCACTGGCTGCTGATCAAGGCCTATGATGTGGCCGAGGCCTCTGATATCCAGCCCTTTGCCTATTTCCAGCTGCCATTCGTGTCTTTCCTCGGTCTGGTTTTCCTCAATGAGAACCTGCGCATCAATGTGGTGATCGGGGCGGTGATCGTGGTCGCGGCCGGGCTTTTCACGCTCTGGCGGCAGCGGGTTCGCGCACGGAACAACAAAGCTCTGTGACAGAGCCCCCGGCGGGTGGGAATGGCGGCTTTCTGCGGTTGCTCTGCCCCCGGGCCGCGCGTAAAACTTGGCCCGTTACTGCCTGAGAGGTCGCGCATGTCTGTTCCGAAACCCGTCGTTTTATGTATCCTCGACGGATGGGGGATCGGACCGGATCCGACAACCTCGGCCCCGGCCCAGGCCAATATCCCGACCTTCCGCAACCTGATGGCCACGCGGCCCAATTCCACCCTCGTGACCTTTGGTCCCGATGTCGGGCTGCCGACCGGGCAGATGGGAAATTCCGAGGTCGGCCATACCAATATCGGCGCGGGCCGCGTGGTGGCGATGGATCTGGGCCAGATCGACCTCGCGATCGAGACGGGCTCTTTCGGCGCGGAGCCGGCGCTCCGGCAGTTCATTGCGGCGCTTGAGGCCTCTGGCGGCACCGCGCATCTGGCAGGCCTTTGCTCGCCCGGCGGTGTCCATGCCCATCAGGCGCATCTGATCGAAGCCGCGAAGATCATCGCGGCCGAAGGCGTCAGGGTCGTGATCCATGCAATCACCGACGGGCGCGACGTGGCGCCCTCTTCCGCTGCGAGCCAGATTGCCGGGATCGAAGCCGCGCTGCCGCCTTCGGTGAAGATCGTCACCGTCACCGGCCGGTATTTCGCGATGGACCGCGACAATCGCTGGGAACGCATTGCCACCGCCTATGAGGCAATGGTGCATGGCAAAGGCGAGACGGCAGACAGTGCGGGTCAGGCGATTGCCCGGGCCTATGCTGCGGGCGTGACCGATGAATTCATCCCGGCGACGGTCCTGGGCGATTACCAGGGCATGAAAGACGGCGACGGGCTCTTTTTCCTGAACTTCCGGGCCGATCGCGCGCGAGAGATCCTCGCCGCCATTGGCCAGCCGGATTTCGACGGCTTTGACCCCGGCACCCGCCCGCATCTGGTCGCGCGCCTCGGCATGGTCGATTACTCCGAGGCCCATAACCACTATATGACCACGATGTTCCCCAAGCAGGATATCGTGAACACGCTGGGCGAATGGGTGGCGAAACAGGGCAAGACCCAGTTCCGCCTCGCGGAAACCGAGAAATATCCGCATGTGACCTTCTTCCTCAATGGGGGCCGTGAAGAGCCGTTCCCCGGTGAAGATCGCTTCATGCCGCAATCGCCGAAAGTGGCGACCTATGACCTGCAACCCGAGATGTCGGCGCCGGAAGTGACTGCGAAATTCGTCGAAGCCATTGAAAAAGGCTATGACCTGATCGTGGTGAATTACGCCAATCCCGATATGGTCGGCCATACCGGCAAGATCGGGGCCGCCATAAAGGCCTGCGAGGCGGTGGATCAGGGTCTGACGGCTGCGCTTGCCGCATTGGAAAAAGCCGGTGGCGCCATGGTGATCTGTGCCGATCACGGCAATTGCGATGTGATGACCGATCCGGTCACGCATCAGCCCCATACTGCCCATACGCTGAACCCGGTGCCGGTGATCCTGGTTGGCGGGCCGACCGGCATTCAGGGCGGCGCGCATCTGCGCAGCGGTGGCCGGCTTGCCGATCTGGCACCGACGCTGCTGGATCTAATGGGGCTGGACAAACCAGCCGAGATGACCGGCGAAAGCCTGATCCTGCGATGATATCCGCGCACGGCTCTTTTCTCTGCGGCGGTCTCGCGCTCGCGCTGATGCTGGCGCCCGCGATGACCTGCGCGCAGGAGGCAGAGCCGGACGAGATTTCAGCCGCGCTGCCGGTGGCAGAGCCAGCAGTGACGACCGATGCCGGGTTGACGGTTTCCGACCAGGCGGCGCGTGCCTCTGGTCAGCTGCGTGACGCTGTGGCGGCAATGGAGGCAGCGACCACGGGCCGCGCCCAGGTGGCCGCGCTGACCCAGACCGTGCGCGCCTATGAGGAAGGCCTCGCCGCGCTGCGCGAAGCCCTGCGCCAGGCAGAACTACGCGAGGAAGTGCTGAAACTCCGCTTTAATGCCAAGCGCGACCGCGTGGGGCAGCTGGTCTCGGCGCTGGCGCAGATGGAACAGAACCGCGGGCCCTTATTGCTGATCCATCCGGCAGGGCCGCTTGGCACTGCCCGCTCGGGCATGCTGGTGGCCGAAGTCACGCCGCTGATCCAGGCCGAGGCCGATCAGCTGCGACGCGAACTTCAGGAACTGGCCGATCTCAGGGCGCTGCAGGTCTCGGCCGGACAGCATCTGACCGACGGGCTCGCCTCGGCCCAGGCGGCACGTACCGCGCTGTCAAAGGCAATCTCGGCGCGCACCGATCTGCCCAAACGCTTCACCGATGATCCGGTGATCCTGCGCGCCTTGCTGGAAAGCGCCGATACGCTGGACAGCTTCGCCGCCGGGCTGATCGAGACCTCGACCGATGGCGCGGCACCGCGCCCCTTTGTCACCGCGATGGGTGTATTGCCTTTGCCGGTGGTGGGGAGCCTGATCCGGCGCCCCGATGAAGCCGATGGCGCCGGCGTGCGCCGCCCCGGTATGACGCTTGCCACCCGCGACCGCGCTCTGGTCACCGCCCCCTGGCCCGGCACCATCCGCTATCTCGGGCCACTGCTCGACTACGGAAATGTGATCATCCTCGAGCTCGGTGACGGCTATCTTCTGGTTCTGGGCGGGCTCGGGACGGTTTATGGCGAAGTGGGCGAAGTTGTCGCAACCGGCGCGCCGCTTGGGCTGATGGGCGGCAGTGACGGCAGCGGATCCGTGCCGGTCCCCACCGAACAGGCGCCGCTTGCACCGGGCGGATCGAAAAGCGGGGCTGGTGCAGAAGCCACGGAAACGCTTTACTTGGAATTGAGAATGGGGGCCACTGCGGTCGATCCGACCGAATGGTTCGCCGCCACTGCCTCGACAGGAGACTGAGGTCCTTATGAAGAAACTCGTGCTTGCCGCCGTGGGCGGTGCCGTCGCCGGTGTGGTCCTGACCTCGCAAGTCGGTCCCCTGATCGCCGAGCAGGCCTCCCGTGACAGTTCGGTCTATGAGCAACTCGATCTGTTCGGCACCATTTTCGACCGTGTGCGCGCGCAATATGTCGAACCGGTTGATACCGAGAAACTGGTCGAGGCCGCGATCAACGGCATGCTGACCTCGCTTGACCCGCATTCGTCCTATCTTTCCGCGAAAGATTTCGAAGATATGCGCGTCCAGACCAAGGGCGAATTCGGCGGGCTTGGGATCGAGGTCACCCAGGAAGAGGGCTTCATCAAGGTGATCTCGCCGATGGATGGCACCCCCGCCGACAAGGCTGGCATCCAGGCGGGCGATTACATCACCCATGTGAACGGGGAATCGATCCTCGGGCTCAACCTGAACCAGGCGGTGGATCTGATGCGCGGGCCGGTTGGCTCCGAGATCATCATCACCGTCGTGCGGGTCGGGACTGATCAGCCCTTCGACGTCTCGGTCATCCGCGATACGATCAAGGTTGACGCGGTCAAGGGCCGCACCGTCGGCAAGGCGGTGGTCCTGCGCGTGACCACCTTCAACGACCAGACCACCAGCGATCTGAAAACCGCACTTGAAAAAGGCATTGCAGAGCTTGGCGGCGTTGAGAATATCGACGGCGTGGTCCTTGATCTGAGGAACAATCCGGGCGGGCTTCTGAACGAGGCGATCACCGTCTCGGATACTTTCCTGAATTCGGGCGAAATCGTCTCGACCCGTGGCCGCACCCCCGAAGACGGCGAGCGTTTCAACGCCAAAGCCGGCGATCTGGCTGAAGGCAAACCGATGGTCGTGCTGATCAATGGCGGCTCGGCCTCGGCCTCCGAGATCGTGGCCGGCGCGTTGCAGGATCACCGCCGCGCGGTGGTGGTCGGCACCAAGAGCTTCGGCAAGGGCTCGGTCCAGTCGCTGATCCCGCTGCGCGACGAAGGCGCGATGCGGCTGACGACGGCGCGCTATTACACGCCCTCGGGCCGTTCGATCCAGGCGCTCGGCATTTCGCCCGATATCGTGGTGCAGCAGCCGGCGCGCCCCAATCCGGCGACCGACACCCCCGCGGCTGAGCCCAAAACGGCAATCCAGCCCCGGACCGAAGCCGGGCTGCGCGGTGCGATCACCAATGATTCGATGACCGAGGATGAGAAAAAGCTCTATCTCGAAGAGCAGGAACATGCGGAAGAGACCGCCAAACTGCGCGATGAGGATTATCAGCTCGCCTATGCGGTGGATATTCTGAAGGGGCTGAACACCCTCCGGGAAGAGTGACTGTGATGGTGAAGGCGGCGGATCTGCCCTACCGGCCCTGCGTCGGGATCGTGCTGGTGAACTCTGAAGGCCTGATCTTTGCAGGGCAGCGTATCGACGGGGGGCGGGCCACCAGCCCCCCCGACCGGCTGGCCTGGCAGATGCCCCAGGGCGGGATTGACGAGGGCGAGACGCCAAAGGCCGCGGCGCTGCGCGAGCTGTGGGAAGAGACCGGCGTGACCGCCGATCTCGTCGAAAAGATCGCGAAGACGGATGACTGGCTGACCTATGACCTGCCGGAAGAGCTGATCGGCAAAGTCTGGGGGGGTAAGTATCGCGGCCAGCGCCAGAAATGGTTCCTGCTGCGCTATCTCGGCAGCGATGATCAGATCGGCATCGCCACCACCCACCCGGAATTCTCGTCCTGGTGCTGGATCCGGGCCGATGACCTTGTCTCGGCCATCGTGCCGTTCAAACGCGCGGTCTATGAGCAGGTGGTGGCGGCGTTCCGGCCGCATCTGGCCTGATCTCGGGGCGCGCAGCCGGGTAAGGGGGCCCTGCCCCCTCGCCGCTTTGCGGCTTACCCCCGGGATATTTAAGGACAGATGAAAGCAGCAAAGGTTTTTCATCTGTCTCTAAATATCCCCGCCGGAGGCATTGCCGTCGTCAGACGGCAAAGAAATTCTTCAGATTTCCACCACCGTGACGCCGGGCCGCAGGCGCATGACATCTGCCGGGCGGCAAAGCTGGGTCGCATCAGTGGAGACCGCAGCGGCGGCGGCAGCGGCAGCAAGAGCGAGTGCCTCATCATCGCTTTGCCCCCTCGCGAGCGAGAGGACGAGGCCCGCGACGAAACTGTCCCCTGCCCCGACCGCCGATCTCACTTTAACCTTAGGGGCATTGGCGAAGAGGCGGCGTTCAGCGGTGGCGAGGATGTTGCCTTCGGCACCGCGCGCGACCACCACCTTTTGCGCCACGCCGCGCCGGACGAGGTCTTGCGCGAAATCAGCCGTCGCCTCGCGGTTTTCCAGGGCATGGCCGGTCAGGCTTTCGGCCTCTTCGGCATCCATCCGCAGGACTTCGAGCCCCGGGATTGGTGCCCGCACCGCCTCGGTCAGGGGTTTTCCGGATGTATCCAGCACCACGCGGCAGCCCGGCATCGCAGCTGCCAGTTGGGCCGGGAAGTCCGCCGGAACACCGGGCGGCTGGCTGCCGGAGATGACCGAATAGCCACCGGGGCGCGAGGTTGCACGCAGGAGTGTGAAGACCCGGTTGCGCTCGGCCTCGCCCCAAAGGGGTCCGGGCAGCATGAAGCGAAACTGCTGGCCGCTGATCTCTTCGGTGACGGTCAGGGATTGCCGCGTCTCGCCCGGGCCGGGCAGCGTCAGGAAGGTCACCCCTGCCTCGCGGATGAGACCCGAAAGCCGGTCACCGGTCAGCCCGCCGATCGCCACCAGAGCCAGACTGTCGCCGCCAAGCGCGAGAATCGCCCGGCTGACATTCAGCCCGCCGCCGCCGGGATCAAGCATCGGCTCGGAGCAGCGCAGCTTGCAGCCCGGAAGCATCTCGGCCACATCTGTTGCCATATCCAGCGCCGGATTGAGGGTCAGGGTCAGGATCGGGGCCTGGTCGCTCATCGCCGATATTCCTTGTTTTGGTCTGCTGCTGCGGCGCCACGGCTACTGTTTGCGCTACCACCTGTCTGAAGGCAAGAGAATCGCGCATCGGCGAACTCTGTCTGCGGGCTACGGAAATTTACACTGAATTGCCGGTTTCAGCCGCACAGAGCAAATAAACATCATGTTCTCTGGCCCTTGCGACATTTGCGGGCAGTGTCACCGCCCTCGGCACCTGGGGGGCGCGCCAGATGGGAGAGAAATCGCGCGAAACTGGGTTTGTGAACCTGTCACTTGTTGACCGTCAGGAATATCTATTTATTATCGAGAATAATAGCGCGTCAGCCGAGCTGTCGCGCCCGCCGCCCGGGTGCATAGCCCGGTGAGACGGGCCTGCCGGGGCCGGACGCGTTAAGGGAATCTGGTGCCATCCGAGACAAGGATGCATCAGCGGGAAAAGTGCCAACGGGAGAGAGCCACAATGGCGTTCAAGTCTGATATCGAGATTGCACGGGAAGCGAAGAAAAAGCCGATCATGGAGATCGGCTCGAAACTGGGCATTCCGTCGGAGCATCTGCTGCCCTACGGCCATGACAAGGCCAAGGTCGGCCAGGAGTTCATCCGTTCGCTGGAAGGCAAGGCCGATGGCAAGCTGATCCTCGTGACCGCGATCAACCCGACGCCGGCAGGCGAAGGCAAGACCACCACCACCGTGGGTCTGGGTGATGGTCTGAACCGCATCGGCAAAAAAGCGGTGATCTGTATCCGCGAGGCCTCGCTCGGCCCGAATTTCGGCATGAAGGGTGGCGCGGCCGGTGGCGGCATGGCCCAGGTCGTGCCGATGGAGGAAATGAACCTCCATTTCACCGGTGACTTCCACGCGATCACCGCAGCACATAACCTGCTGTCCTGCATGATCGACAACCATATCTACTGGGGCAATGAGCTCGACATCGACGAGCGCCGCATCGCCTGGCGCCGCGTGATGGACATGAACGACCGTGCGCTGCGCGATGCGGTCATCTCGCTCGGTGGCGTGGCAAACGGCTTCCCGCGTCAGACCGGGTTCGACATCACCGTGGCCTCGGAAGTCATGGCGATCCTCTGCCTGTCGAAAGACCTCGAAGACCTGCAAAAGCGCCTCGGTGACATCATCGTCGCCTATACCCGCGAGAAAAAGCCGGTCTATTGCCGCGACATCAAAGCAGATGGCGCGATGACCGTGCTCCTGAAAGACGCGATGCAGCCGAACCTGGTGCAGACGCTGGAAAACAACCCGGCCTTCGTCCATGGCGGCCCGTTTGCGAATATCGCGCATGGCTGTAACTCGGTCATCGCGACCCGCACCGCGCTCAAGCTGGGCGAATATGTCGTGACCGAGGCCGGCTTCGGGGCCGATCTGGGCGCCGAGAAATTCTTCGACATCAAATGCCGCAAGGCGGGGCTGAAACCGGCGGCGGCGGTGATCGTGGCCACGGTGCGCGCGATGAAGATGAATGGCGGCGTGGCGAAGGCCGATCTGGGCGCTGAAAACGTTGATGCGGTGAAAAAGGGCTGTCCGAACCTCGGTCGTCACATCGCCAATGTCAAAGGTTTCGGCGTGCCGGTGGTGGTTGCCATCAACCACTTCTATTCGGACACCGATGCCGAGGTCGAAGCGGTGAAAGCCTATGTCGCGGAACAGGGCGCTGAAGCGATCCTGTGCAAGCACTGGGCCCAGGGTTCTGCCGGGATCGAGGATCTGGCGAAGAAAGTCGTCGAGCTGGCCGAGGGCGGCAAATCCAGCTTCGCACCGCTCTATCCGGACGAAATGGGGCTTTTCGCCAAGATCGAGACCATCGCCAAGCGCATCTATCACGCGGGCGAAGTCATTGCCGACAAGTCGGTGCGCGATCAGCTGAAGGCCTGGGAAGCTGCCGGTTACGGCAATCTGCCGGTCTGCATGGCGAAAACCCAGTACAGCTTCTCGACCGATCCCAACCTGCGCGGCGCGCCCGAGGGCCATACGATCCCGGTCCGCGAAGTGCGTCTTTCGGCCGGTGCCGGTTTCGTCGTGGCGATCTGCGGTGAGATCATGACCATGCCGGGCCTGCCGCGCGTGCCGGCAGCTGAGACCATCCGTCTGAATGAAGCGGGCCAGGTCGAAGGCCTGTTCTGATCACGGCTCTGTTCTGAGCTTTCGCTCAGTATGATACCGGGATGGGGGGCTTTGCGCCCCCCATCCGCCCACAGAGTATTTACGTCAAGAGGAAGAGGGCTTTTCGCTAAGGGCCTGCTGGCATAAGTCAGGGGCGATGTTTGCGGAGGGCATGAGATGCAAAAGCCGGAAGACTGCTCGACCATGGCGGAAATTCGTGCCGGGATTGATGCGCTGGATCAGGACCTGGTCCGGCTGTTCGCTCTGAGGGCGCAGTTTATCGACAGGGCGGCGTCGATCAAGGCCGGGGTGGATCTGCCAGCACGGATCCCCTCCCGGGTTGAGGAAGTGGTGGCCAATGTCCGCGCCCATGCCGCGCGTGAAGGCCTGCCCCCCGACCTGGTGGAGAAGCTTTGGCGGCGGCTGATCGACTGGTCGATCGCGCGTGAGGAAAGCCACCTGGGGCCGGACAGCCTCAGGGACAGGAACGGATAAACCTGCCCGCTCAGACAGGGCCAGGCGTCACACAGGAAGGATTATCGGATGGCGGCGAAGGTGATCGACGGCAAGGCTTTTGCCGAAAAGGTGCGCGAGCAGGTGGCGGCGCATGTCGCCCGGCTGAAGGCGGAAAAGGGCCTGGTGCCCGGCCTCGCCGTGGTGCTGGTTGGCGAAGATCCGGCCTCGGCGGTTTATGTGAAAAACAAGGGCATCCAGACCAAGGCCTCGGGGATGAATTCCTTCGAGCACAAGCTGGAGGCCGATACGTCAGAGGCCGATCTTCTGGCTTTGATTGACAGGCTGAATGCTGACCCGGCGGTGCATGGCATCCTCGTGCAGCTGCCGCTGCCCGGCCATCTGAATTCCGAGCTGGTGATCAACCGGATCGATCCGGCGAAGGATGTAGACGGATTCCATATCTCGAATGTGGGTCTTCTGGGCACCGGGCAGAAGTCGATGGTGCCCTGCACGCCGCTGGGCTGCCTGATGATGCTGCGCGATCACCATGGCAAGCTTGCAGGGCTGAATGCGGTTGTGGTCGGACGCTCGAATATCGTCGGCAAGCCGATGGCGCAGCTTCTGCTGGGCGACAGCTGCACCGTGACCATCGCGCATAGCCGCACCAAAGACCTCGCGGAAGTCTGCCGTGGCGCGGATATCCTCGTGGCCGCAGTCGGTCGCCCCGAGATGATCACCGGCGACATGGTGCGCCCCGGCGCGACCGTGATCGATGTCGGCATCAACCGGATCGAGCGCGACGGCAAGGCAAAGCTTGTCGGCGATGTGCATTATGAAAGCGCCGCCGCAGTGGCCGGTGCGATCACCCCGGTGCCGGGTGGCGTTGGCCCGATGACGATTGCCTGCCTGCTGGCAAATACGCTGACGGCAGCCTGCCGCGCCAATAACCTCCCTGAGCCCGAAGGTCTGACCGCGTGACTGTAAGCGACCACCGTTTCATCGACGGCAAGGCGGTGCAACAGCGCCTCCTTGCCGAGGTTCGGGCCAAAGTGCAGGAGGCTTCGGCCACCCGCCCCATCGGGCGGCTGGTCTCGGTCTCGATTGGCCCCTCGCCCGAGGTGGCGGTCTATGTGCGCAACCAGGCGCGGGGCGCTGCGGCAGCGGGGATTCCGTTCGACCAGCAGCTCTGGCCTGCCGAGATCACCCAGGAAGAGGCCAAGCGCCTGATCGTCGAGATGAATGACCGAGACGATGTGCTGGGGATCATCCTGCAGCGTCCGGTGCCGGCACATATCAATGTGCGCTCGCTGCAATCGGCGATCCATCCGCTGAAGGATGTCGAGGGGATGAACCCCGCCTCGATCGGCAATATCGTCTATAATGACGTGGCGATGGCGCCCTGCACCGCCGCCGCCGCGGTTGAACTGCTTCGTGAAACCGGCCTCGAGATGAAGGGGCTGGAGGTCGTGATGATCGGCCATTCCGAGATCGTCGGCAAACCGGCAGCGTTTCTTCTGATGGCCGAGGGTGCGACGGTGACAATCTGCCACCATATGACGCGCAACCTTGCCATGCATTCGCGCCGCGCTGATGCGGTGGTCGTTGCCGTTGGCAAGGCGCATCTGATCGGGCCGGATATGATCAAGCCCGGTGCGGCCGTCATTGATATCGGCATCAACCAGGTGACCGATCCCGATGGCACTGTGCGGATCGTCGGCGATGTCGACACCGACCGCGTCAAAGAGGTCGCAGGCTGGATCACACCGGTTCCGGGCGGTGTCGGCCCGGTCACTGTGGCGATCCTGATGCGCAATGCGGTGACCGCACATCAACGCCAGATCGCGGCGGGCTGGCTGCAAAGCTGAGCCCCCCGCCCCTTCGGTCGCTTTATCAGTAAAAGAGCCTGTGGTTTCCGTTGACTTGCGCTTGCCCGGGCCTAGAATATTCCTCAGCGTAAACTTATTTTCTGCATACGCCAATGGCGTGATGGAGGATGCGATGCTCGACCAGGCTTATCCCGATGTGATCCCGGGCCCGCCCAGACCCAGCCAGATCATCCGCCCCGCCGGGCTGATGCTGCCCAAAGGCACCGAACGCTATTCGGTGCCCGGTGCCGGCGCGATGATGATCCGGATCGGCACCGGCGACCGGATCACGGTGGTCAATGACGAGGGCGGACAGCCCTGCGAGGTGCTGGCGGCAGGCCAGGACGGGCGGATCGATCCGGCCCTTCTGGGGCTTGGCGGCGACTGTGACGCAAGCGGGCTGAAAGCGCTGCTGGCCTCGGGCGAGCCGAGCCTTGCGCGGATGCGCCAGGGGCTTGAGCGTCTTGGCCTCGATCTGGCCGGGGCAAAGGCCAGCCGCTTTTTTGCCGCCGATACCCCCGCGCGCACCTCGGTCGATTTCACCGCCAGCCGCGAGGGCTTTCTGGTGGTGGCGGCGCCTGGCGGCGATATGGATCCCGATGGCCAGGACACCGCGACGCCGCTCACCGTCTTTGTCAAACGTGCGGCGGCGAATTTCGCGCTGAAATCCGAACTGCCCGACCCGCTGTCGGATCCGCTGCAAGAGATCCGTGTGCGCTCGGCCACGGCCGAGGCCTATGTGGTCAAGGCCGGCGAATATATCCAGATCCTTGATGTCGATGGCCGCCAATGCACCGATTTCCAGTGCTTTGACGCCCGTAAGCTGGATCGCGGTATCGAACATGCGCTGGACGTCACCGCGACCCGCTCGGTCATGGGCCATGCCTATCCGATGCCGGGCCTGCACGCGAAATATTACGACCAGGACTTCACCCCGCTGGTCGAGGTGATCCAGGACACCTGCGGGCGTCATGACGCCTTCTCGCTGGCCTGCTATGCCAAATATTACGACGATATCGGCTATCCGGGCCATGTGAACTGTACCGAGAATTTCAATGCGGTCCTCGCACCGCATGGTATCGGTGCACGCGGCGGCTGGATGGCTGCGAACTTCTTCTTCAACACCGGCGTCGATGATCATGGTGTCATGTATGCCGATGAACCCTGGTCGCGCCCGGGTGATTATGTCCTCCTGCGCGCCCTGACCGACATCGTCTGCGTCAATTCGGCCTGCCCCGATGACACCACGGCCGCCAATGGCTGGAACCCGACCGACATTCATGTCCGCACCTATGCGGCCACGCAGAAATTCAGCCGCGCCGTCGCTTTCCGCGCGACCCCAGATTCGGAGCCGAAGATGACCAGGGAAACCGGGTTCCACGACCGCCTGTCCAAACTCACCCGCAATTTTGTGGAATATAAAGGGTTCTGGCTGGTGAATTCCTTCGCCGAGGCCGGCCCGACCGAGGAATACCTCGCCGCGCGCCAGAAATCGGTGATCATGGACCTTTCCGCGCTGCGGAAATACGAGATCACCGGGCCGGACTCTGAGGCGCTGATGCAATATACGCTGACGCGCGATGTGAAAAAGCTGACCACCGGCCAGATCGTCTATTCGGCGATGTGCTATCCGCATGGCGGCATGATCGACGACGGCACCATCTTCAAACTTGGCGATAACAACTTCCGCTGGGTCTGTGGGGACGAATATTCTGGCACCTGGCTGCGCGAACAGGCCGAGAAGCTGGGCCTGAAAGTGCTGATCCGCGATTCCACCGATCAGCTGCATAACCTCGCCGTACAGGGGCCGGAAAGCCGCGACCTGCTCGACAAGGTGATCTGGACGCCGCCGCATCAGCCGAAGATCCAGGAGCTGGCCTGGTTCCGCTTTACCGTCGGCCGGATCGGTCATGACCAGGGCATCCCGGTCGTCATCTCGCGCACCGGCTATACGGGCGAGCTGGGCTATGAGGTCTGGTGCCACCCGAAACATGCGGGCGAAGTCTTTGACGCCATTTGGGAAAAAGGCCCTGAACACGGGCTGCGCCCGATGGGTCTGCTGGCGCTGGACATGCTCCGGATCGAAGCCGGGCTGATCTTTGCGAATTACGACTTCACCGATCAGACCGACCCGTTCGAAGCCGGCATCGGCTTTACCGTGCCGCTGAAAGGCAAGACGGACGATTTCATCGGGCGTGATGCGCTGGTCCGGCGCAAGGAGAACCCGATGCATAAGTTTGTCGGGCTCGACATCGATTCGAATGTCTCGGTCGGGCATGGCGATTGCATCCATATCGGTCGGGCGCAGATCGGGGTGGTCACCTCGTCGATGCGTTCGCCGCTCCTGAAGAAGAATATCGCGCTGGCCCGCGTTGATATCTCGCATTCGGAACCGGGGACCGAGGTTGAGGTCGGCAAGCTTGACGGGCAGCAAAAGCGCCTGCCTGCGAAGATCGTGACGCTGTCGCATTACGATCCGAAAAAGACCCGCCCCCAGTCGTGAGGCCGCAACCGAAATGACCAGCATCCTCGACCAGATCGGCGGAGAGGAGGCGCTCAGGCGCCTCGTCAACCGCTTCTATGATCTGGTCGAGACCGATCCGCGCGGCCGACAGATCCTGCATCTGCATTTCCGCGGCCACGGGCTGAGCCATGTTCGGGAAGAACAGTTCAATTTTCTCTCGGGCTTCCTGGGCGGCCGTCGCTATTACCTTGAAAAACATGGGAATATGGACGTGAAGACGATGCACGCCCATATCCCGATCCGGGCAGGCGACGCGGATGACTGGCTGGCGCTGATGGATCAGGCGATCCTGGATTGCGGGCTCAGCGGCCCGCATGTCGACAGGATGCGCGCGACCTTCACCCGGGTCGCGCATGTGCTGGTCAATGACCTTCCCGCCTCGGGAATTCCCGCCTGAGGCTCAGCCGATCAGCAGGATCTGCACATCGGCCACATTGGTGCCACTGGCGCCGGTGATCAGAAGATCACCCGACGCGGCCAGCGCCTTATTGGAATCATTATTCGCAAGCAAAGGCCCGGGATCGACGCTTTCGCGCATCCGCGCAGCCGAGCCCGCATCGACCAGCCCGCCCGCCGCATCGGTTGGCCCGTCGCGCCCGTCAGTGCCGCCTGACAGAAAGACCCAGGGCCGGCTGATCCGCGTGGCCCCAAGCGCCACACGAAGCGCAAGCTCTTGATTTCGACCGCCTTTACCGTCTCCACGCAGCGTCACTGTGGTCTCGCCACCCCAGATCAGGCAATCCCCGGGCGCGGCCTGTTCCGCCGCCGCGAGGATCGTCTCTGCCGCAGCCCCCACATCACCGACCAGCGGCTGATCAATAATCACCACCGGGTGGCCTGCGCCGTCACGGATCGCTTCCAGGCTTTGCCGGTTCGACCCGATCAGCCGGTTCAGCGCAGCTGCGGGTGGCGGTGTTTCGTCTGCCGCAGCACTCAGATGCGCCCGGACTGACTCGGGCAAGGCATCCCAAAGCCCTGCCTTGCGCAGGATGTCACCCGCCGCCGCCCGTCCGCCGAGCGGGGCCACCGTCGGCCCGCTCGCGATCGTGCGCAGATCATCGCCGATCACATCGGAAAGGATCCAGGCCGAAACCGGGGCCGGGGCCGCCAGCCGCAGCATTCCGCCGCCTTTCAGCTGCGACAGGTTCTGCCGGATCAGGTTCATCTGGGTGATCTCGAGCCCGCCCGCCAGCAAAAGCCGGTTCACTTCGGCCTTGTCCGCAAGGCTGACGCCCTCGACCGGCGCGGGCAACAGCGCCGAGCCACCGCCCGAAATCAGTGCGATCACCCGGTCATCCGCCCCTGCCCCTTGCAGTGCCGCTATCACGGCCTGACCGGCGCGCAGCCCATTCTCATCAGGCACCGGATGACCCGAGGCAAAAACCTGCACGCGCCCGAACCCATCGGGCAAGGACGCGGCATTCTCATAATTCGTCACCAGAATGACCTCGGCCTCGGGCGACAGATGCCGCAGCGCTTCGGCCACCATCGGCACCGCCGCCTTACCGACGGCGATGACGATCTGGCGCCCGGGCGCCAGAGGAAAGGGCGCAGTCTCCAGCGCGCGCCGGAGCGCCAGTGCCGGATCCGCCGCCTGAACCGCACGCGCGAACATCGCCCGCGCTTCTTCGCGCAGCCCCGAAATCTCAGCCCGGGCCGCGCCCTCTCCCATGGTCATGTCTTACCCTGCGATCTGTTTTGCTTTCTCGACAAGAACTTCTGCCTGACGGATCGACGCATAGTCAATCAGCCGCCCGTCAAGCGAAACAGCCCCTTTGCCTTCCGACGCCGCTTTCGCCATCGCTTCAAGGATACGTTGTGCGCGGGTGACCTCGGCCTCGGACGGGCTCATGACCTCATTGGCCAGCGCGACCTGGCTCGGATGGATCGCCCATTTGCCCTCGCAGCCCAGCACCGCCGCGCGCTTTGCCGCCGCGCGATAGCCATCGGGATCCGAGAAATCGCCAAACGGCCCATCCACCGGGCGCAGCCCGTTCGCGCGCGCCGCAACCACCATCCGCGCCAGCGCGTAATGCCACATATCGCCCCAATGGACGGCCCGGGTGCCATCTTCCAGCGGGTCGGTCAGCACCGAATAATCCGGGTTCACGCCGCCGATGATCGTGGTGCGGGCGCGGGTCGAGGCCGCGTAATCGGCCACGCCGAAATGCAGGCTCTCATTGCGTTTGGATGCGCCCGCGATCTCGGTCACGTTCTGCATGCCAAGCGCGGTCTCGATGATATGTTCAAAGCCGATTCGCTTTTTATAGCCCTTTGCATCCTCGATTTGCGTCACCAGCATATCGACAGCATAGACATCGGCGGCAGTGCCCACTTTCGGGATCATGATCAGGTCGAGCCGCTCGCCCGCCTGCTCCACCACATCGACAACATCGCGATACATATAATGCGTATCGAGCCCGTTGATTCGCACCGACATGGTTTTCTTGCCCCAGTCCATCTCGTTCAGGGCCTTAATGATATTCTTGCGGGCCTGGGCCTTGTCATCGGGGGCCACCGCATCCTCGAGATCGAGGAACACCACATCCGCGTCAGATTGCGCTGCCTTTTCAAACAGTTGCGGCTGGCTTCCCGGAACCGCCAATTCGCTGCGGTTCAGCCGTGCGGGCGCCTGTTCGATGGGGTGAAAGCTCATTGTGGATCCTCCTCAGGATGTGATCTGTGCTGACCCAATGCGAGAAAGAAAATTACTTTCCTGTCAAGAAATATTATTTCTGCGCCGTAAATGCGAGCCGCGCAGCCCCGGCGTCGCCGCTCTGCTGATGCGAGTAGAACCACGCGATTGCCTGAGCACGGCTGTGGACGCCGAGCTTCTCGTAAAGGTTCGACAAGTGAAATTTCACCGTATTGGCCGAGATGCCGAAATCGCCCGCCAGGTCGCGATTCGTCAGCCCGCGTGCCAATGCCTCCAGCAGCGATTTTTCGCGCCGCGTCAGCTGGTGGATCGGATCGGTCTGCAGCTCGCGCACGTCGAGAAAGGGGAAAACCATCTGGCCCGACGCGACCGCGAGACAGGTATCGACCAGCTTCTCGACCGAGGTGGAGCGCGCGACAAAGCCGGCCGCGCCAGCGATCATCGACTTTCGCGGCAGTTCGCCGTTCTGATCATCGCCATAGACGATCAGACGGGGCGCATTGGGCTGATCACGCAGCACCTCGATCAGCTTCTGGCCACCAAGCGCGGGGATCCGCCAGTCGATAATCCCCAGTTCCACCGGCACCCGCATCACCGCACCAAGAAACCCTTCGGCGCTTGAACTGGTGGCGACCAGTGAGAATCGGGGATCACGGTCGAAAATCTCGGACATCGCACCCAGAACCAGCGGATTGCTGTCCGCCAGCGCAAGCGAGATCTGTCGGGACGCCGGGCTAAGCACTTGCATTTACAACCCTTCCGCTAGGAAACCTACCCGCATGGATAGGTAAATTTTCTGCATACAACCGTATATCAAGACATTCTGGCAGGTTTTTTCCCACCCAAACGGAAGCCCAAAAGCAGGAGGTAGTTCCGTTGTGAAACTTTCATAACAAGTATTCCCTGAGGTCAACGATTATTCACGGCGTGAAGGGAATAACCCGACGCCGCCCCATGGGAGGACTGTTATGCAAGGTATCCGTGGCCTTTTCGTCCCCGGCCCCACCAATGTTCCCGAGGCGATTCGCAAGGCGATTGATGTGCCGATGGAGGATCATCGTTCGCCCGATGTGCCTGCACTGGTGCTGCCGCTGTTCCAGGATCTGAAGAAGGTCTTCCACACCGAAACCGGCCAGGTCTTCATTTTCCCGGCAACCGGCACCGGTGGCTGGGAAGCCTCGATCACCAACACGCTGTCGCCCGGCGACAAGGTTCTGGCACCGCGTTTCGGCCAGTTTTCGGTGCTCTGGGTTGATCTCTGCCAGCGCCTCGGTCTCGATGTCGAAACCATCGACTGCGAATGGGGCACGGGCGTTCCGCTCGACAAGCTTGCCGAGCGCCTCAGCGCCGACAAAAAGCGCGAGATCAAGGCCATCCTCGCCTGCCATAACGAGACCGCGACCGGCGTGACCTCGGATATCGCCGGTGTTCGAAAAGTGATGGATCAGTGCGATCACCCGGCTTTGCTTTACGTGGACGGCATCTCTTCCATCGGTTCGCTCGAATTCCGCATGGATGAATGGGGGGTCGACCTGGCCGTGGCCGGCTCGCAAAAGGGCTTTATGATGCCGGCGGGCCTGGCAATCATCGGCGTCAGCCAGAAAGCGCTGGAAGCCTCGAAAACCAACGGGCTGCGCCGCTGCTATTTTGACTTCAAGGACATGACCGCGACCAATGCGACCGGTTATTTCCCCTATACGCCGCCGATGAACATGCTGCGCGGCTTGCGCGCCTCGCTCGACCGCATCAATGCGGAAGGGATCGAGAATATCTGGGCGCGGCATAAGTTCCTTGCCGAAGGCGTGCGCCGCGCGGTCTCGGCCTGGAACATGACGCTCTGCGCGAAAGAGCCGAAATGGCATTCCGACACCGTCAGCGCCATCGTCGTGCCCGAGGGCCATGACGCCCGCCAGGTGATCGCGCGCGCCTATGACCGCTATGGTCTCTCGCTGGGCGCCGGGCTGTCGGTCGTGGCCGGCAAGGTTTTCCGCATCGGCCATCTCGGCGATCTGAATGAGCTGATGCTGATGATGGCACTTGGCGGCGCCGAGATGTCGATGCGCGATGTCGGCATCCCGATCGAGGCCGGTTCCGGCGTCGCGGCGGCCGAGGAATTCTGGCGTAAATCCAATTCGCGCTCGATGGCGCTGGCGGCGGAATAAGCCGTTTCCCTGGCTGCGGCATCGCCCGCAGCCAGATACCAACCGCGAAAAACGCGGAAATTCACAACCATAACCGGTCAGGGAGGGCCGCGCATGGATATTCATGAATATCAGGCGAAAGAGATTCTTCACCGTTTCGGTGTCGCAATTCCGGATGGGGCGCTGGCATACAGCCCCGAACAGGCGGCTTATCGCGCAAGGGAAATGGGGGGCTCACGCTGGATCGTGAAGGCCCAGGTCCATGCCGGCGGGCGTGGCAAGGCCGGCGGCGTCAAGATCTGTTCCTCGGAACATGAGATCCAGGACGCCACCAATGAGATGTTTGGCCGCCGTCTGGTCACGCATCAGACCGGCGCCGAAGGCAAAGGCATCTACCGCATCTATGTCGAGGCGGCAGTGCCGTTCGAGCGCGAGATCTATCTCGGCTTCGTGCTTGACCGCTCGTCGCAGCGGGTGATGATCGTCGCCTCCTCGGAAGGCGGGATGGAGATCGAAGAGATCTCGGCAAACCGCCCGGACAGCATCGTTCGCTCGACGGTGGAGCCGGCGGTGGGCCTTCAGGAATTCCAGGCGCGGGAAATCGCGTTTGCGCTGAAGATCCCGACCGACATGATCCAGCAGATGGTCCGCACGCTGCAAGGCTGCTACCGCGCCTTCACCGAGCTTGACGCGACCATGGTCGAGATCAACCCGCTGGTGATCACCGCCGACCGCCGCATCCTGGCGCTCGACGCGAAAATGACCTTTGATACCAATGCCCTGTTCCGCCACCCGGCCATTGCCGAGCTGCGCGACAAAAGTCAGGAAGACCCGCGCGAAAGCCGCGCGGCGGATCGTGGCCTCTCTTACATTGGCCTTTCCGGCAATATCGGCTGCATCGTGAACGGCGCCGGGCTTGCTATGGCGACGATGGATACGATCAAGCTGGCAGGTGGCGAGCCTGCGAACTTCCTGGATATCGGCGGCGGTGCGACGCCCGAGCGGGTGGCGAAGGCGTTTCGTCTCGTGAATTCGGATGAAAACGTCCAGGCGATCCTTGTGAACATCTTTGCCGGCATCAACCGCTGCGACTGGGTCGCTGAAGGCGTGGTTCAGGCCTTGCAGGCCAATCCGGTCGATGTGCCGGTCGTGGTGCGCCTTGCCGGAACCAATGTCGAGGAAGGGCTGAAGATCCTTGCGAAAAGCGGGCTGCCGATCATCCGTGCGACCTCGCTGATGGAAGCGGCAGAGCGCGCTGTTTCGGCCTGGAAAAACGACAAAACCCAGAACACCCGGATGAGGATCGTGAAATGAGCATCTTTCTCGACAGAAACACCCCCGTCATCATCCAGGGCATCACCGGCCGCATGGCGCAGTTCCACGCCAAGGAAATGCTGGATTACGGCACCAACCTCGTCGGCGGCGTCGTGCCCGGCAAGGCCGGCGAAACCGTCCACGGCGTTCCGGTTTTTGACACGGTAAAACAAGCGGTCGAGGCCACCGGCGCCGAAGCAAGCCTTGTCTTCGTTCCCCCGCCCTTCGCCGCTGACAGCATCATGGAAGCCGCAGATGGCGGCATCCGCTACTGCGTCTGCATCACCGACGGTATCCCGGCCCAGGACATGATCCGGGTGAAGCGCTATATGATGCGTTATCCCAAGGAAAAGCGCATGGTCCTGACCGGGCCGAACTGCGCCGGCACCATTTCTCCCGGGAAATCACTGGTCGGCATCATGCCGGGGCATATCTATCTGCCCGGTCATGTTGGCATCGTTGGCCGCTCCGGCACGCTCGGCTATGAGGCGGCACAGCAGCTGAAAGATCGCGGCATCGGGGTTTCGACCAGCGTCGGCATCGGCGGTGATCCGATCAACGGCTCCAGTTTCCGCGATATTCTTGAGCAGTTCGAGAAAGATCCCGACACCCATATCGTCTGCCTGATCGGTGAAATCGGCGGCCCGCAAGAGGCCGAAGCCGCCGCCTGGATCCAGGAAAACATGACGAAACCGGTGGTCGCCTATATCGCCGGCCTCACCGCACCGAAGGGCCGCACCATGGGTCATGCCGGCGCGATCATCTCGGCCTTTGGCGAAAGCGCCAGCGAAAAGGTCGAGATCCTAACCGCCGCAGGCGTCACCGTGGCCGAGAACCCCTCGGTTATCGGTGAGACCATCGCCCGCGTGCTGAACGCCGCCTGAACCGCAAGGGGGGAACGCATCATGGCTGCAAAACCAAAGGTTCTTGTCACCCGCCGCTGGCCCGCTGCGGTCGAGGCGAAAATGTCGGAGATCTTCGACACCGATCTGAACCGGGCCGACCGGCCTCTGGGGCTCGCAGAGTTCCGGGACGCCTTTCGCAGCTATGATGCGGTTCTTCCGACAGTGACTGACAAACTCCCCGCCGAGGCCTTTTGCGAGGCCCCGGCGCGGGTGAAAATCCTTGCAAATTATGGGGTTGGCTTTTCCCATATCGACACCGGATCTGCGAAGGATCGCGGCATCATGGTGACGAATACGCCCGATGTTCTGTCCGAATGCACCGCCGATATCGCCATGACGCTGATGCTGATGGTTGCACGGCGCGCCGGTGAAGGTGAACGCGAGGTCCGGGACGGCAAATGGACCGGCTGGCGGCCGACCCATATGATCGGCACCCGGGTTTCAGGCGCAACGCTCGGGATCATCGGCTTTGGCCGCATCGGCCAGGCGATGGCGCAGCGCGCGCATCACGGATTTGGCATGAAGATCCTGGTGCAGAACCGCTCGCCCATCTCGCCTGAGGTGCTTGCCCGCTACAACGCGGTGCAGGTGGAAACCATCGAAGACCTGTTGCCGGCCTGCGATTTCGTCTCGCTCCACTGCCCCGGGGGCGCGGCAAACCGGCATCTGATCAATGCGCGGCGCCTCGATCTGATGCGGCCCGGTGCGTTCCTGATCAACACGGCGCGCGGCGAAGTGGTTGATGAACATGCGCTTTCCCGTGCGCTTTGGTATGGCACCATCGGTGGCGCCGGGCTTGATGTGTTTGAACGCGAACCACAGATCCCGGCCGATCTTCTGAACAGCGACAACCTTGTGCTGCTGCCGCATCTGGGATCGGCGACCCGCGAAACCCGTGAGGCCATGGGGTTCCGCGTCTTTGAAAACCTGGTCGATTTCTTTGAGGGCCGCGCCCCTCGCGACAGGGTGGCATGATGAACCGGGTAATGCCTGATCCGGGCCTGCCCGCCGACAGCGATGCCGCCGCGCTGCGCCACCTGTTGCATGACCTGCTGGCCGAGGTGGTGACCCAGCGTGCGCCTGAAGTCGCTGCCTGGCTTTCCACCGGCGCGACCGACCCGATCCCCGCCGATGACCGCGCCATCCCCTATCTCCAGGCGCTTAACATCCGCTTTCAGCTGTCGCGGATCGCCGAGGAAAACGACGCGATGCGGCAGCGCCGCCGGATCGAAGCGCGAGAAGGGGCGGAGAATGTTCCCGGCTCTTTCGCCGCGGCCTTTGCGGGCCTTGCGCAGCAGGGGCTGGATTCTGCCGCAATTGATGCCGCGGTCGCAAAGCTCGCGGTGGTGCCGACGATGACCGCGCATCCGACCGAGGCGAAACGGGTCACCATTCTTGAAATTCACCGCCGCATCTATCGCCGCCTTGTCGAGCTTGAGACGCAACGCTGGACCCCGCGGGAACGCGAAGCGCTTTATACAGAGATCCGCTGCGAGATCGGTCTTTTATGGCTGACCGGCGAATTGCGGCTGGAACGCCCCAGCCTCACCGATGAGATCAACTGGGGCCTGCAATTTTTCCGCAACAGCCTCTTTGACGCGGTTCCCCAGCTTTATGAACGTTTTATCGACGCGCGCACTGAATTCGCGCCGCAATCGGCGGCATCGGAACGTCCCTGTCTGCGGTTCAACACCTGGATCGGCGGCGACCGCGACGGCAATCCCAATGTGACGGCCGAGGTGACGCGGGCCGCGATCGATGCCGGGAGGCTGGCCGCGCTCGCCTGCCATATCGAAGGGGTCGAGCGCGCCGCGCGGCGGCTCAGCATTTCCTGTCGCATCGTGCCGGTTCCCGAGGCCAATATGGCCGCTCTGGCCGCCGTCATCGTCCAGAGCAGAAGCGGCACGCCACATAATCAACGAAATCCCAACGAGATTTTCCGACAGGCACTGAGCGCGATCCTCGCCCGCCTGATCGCAAGCCGCGATGGCACTGCGACCGCCTATCGTGGCCCGCATGAGCTGGTTGGCGATCTGAACAGCGTCGAAACCGCCCTGCTTGCCATCGGTGCCGGCGATCTCGCAAGGGCCTGGATCCGCCCGGTGCGCTGGCGGGCCGAGGTTTTCGGTTTTCGCACGGCCGCGCTGGATCTGCGGCAAAATTCGACCATTATCAATGCGGTCCTGGATGAGATCTGGGCTGCGCAAGGGATCAGCGCGCGCAGCGGCACCCCTGCCGGTGCTGCGGAAATCCGGCGCGCCCTCGCCGACCCCGAACTGCCCCAGGCGCAGGATTCTGACCTCGGGCCGGTCGCGCAGGACCTGCTCGCTCTGCTTCGGCTGACCCGCGAAAGCGGGCATGACCCGGAGTCCTTTGGTCCCTTTATCGTGTCAATGGCGCGCTCTGCCGAAGATATTCTGGCGGTACACCTGCTTGCGCGTTATGCCGCTGGCCCCTGCCCCGGCGCGCCTGCGCTGATCGTAGCCCCCCTGTTCGAGACCATCGCCGATCTGCGCGCTGGTCCGGAAATCCTGGAAGAGCTGTTGAAAAACAACGCGTTTCGCGCAGGATTGCGGGAAAAACGCGGCCATGTCGAGGTCATGCTGGGCTATTCCGATTCCGGGAAAGACGGAGGCTTTCTCTGTTCGACCTGGGAATTGCACCGTGCCCAGCGGCGCATCACCGCAACACTGGCCGCCCATGGTTTCCGTCCCAGCTTCTTCCACGGTCGTGGTGGTTCAGCCAGCCGGGGTGGCGCGCCGACAGAACGCGCCATTGCGGCGCAACCCGCCGGCACCATTGGCGGCGCGTTGAAACTCACCGAGCAAGGTGAGGTTGTTTCCGCAAAATACGCCAATCGCGGCACAGCCCTCCATAATATGGAGTTGCTCACCGCCGCCGTCCTCACCCATACCGCCGGCACCGGCCCGCAGGGACCGGTGGTCCATCCAGATCAGGACGAAGCCCTTGTCGCCCTTTCCGGCATGTCGCAGGCGGTCTGGTCACGCCTGGTCGAAAGCCCGGATTTCGTGCGCTATTTCGAAGAGGCAAGCCCGGTCGGCGAATTGTCGGCGTTGAAACTCGGCTCGCGGCCGGCGCGGCGCCACGGGGCAAAGACGCTCGCTGATCTGCGTGCCATCCCATGGGTCTTCGCCTGGTCCCAGAACCGGCATATGCTGACCGGCTGGTATGGTTTCGGATCTGCCATCACCTCCTTCCTTTCGGTGCGCGGCGAAAGCGGCAGGCTGCTCCTGGCGCGGATGTTCTCCTCTAACCCGTTGTTTCGCATGGTGGTTGACGAGATCGAGAAGAGCCTGGCACAGGCGGATATGGATGTCGCCGCCGGCTATGCCAGCCTTGTCACCGACCGAGATCTCGCCCGCACCCTCTTCGGGATGATCCGCGAGGAATACCAGCTGACCTGCGCGGCGGTCTTGCAGATCACCAATCAGGATGTTCTTGCCGCGCGGTTCCCGATGTTCCGCGAAGGGTTCGAACGCAACCGGGTCGCCCTTGATCAGCTCAACCGCCTGCAGATCGACCTCTTGCGCCATGCGCGCCAAAGCGAACGGCAAACCCTTTCCGTGCCGCTCCTGCAAAGCATGAACTGCATCGCCGCCGGCCTCGGTTGGACCGGCTGACCCCCCTTTCCGCAGATCCAGGACCAGAAAGAGGCCCGATATGCCCGATACAAGTTTCCAAAGCTCCGGTTTTTTCACCGAATCTCTTTCCTCGCGCGACCCCGAACTTTTCGGAGCGGTGCGCTCTGAACTTGGCCGTCAGCGCGATGAGATCGAGCTGATCGCGAGCGAGAACATCGTCTCCCTCGCGGTTCTTGAGGCCCAGGGCTCGGTGCTCACGAACAAATATGCCGAGGGCTATCCGGGCAAGCGCTATTACGGCGGCTGCCAGTATGTGGACATCGCCGAAACCCTCGCGATCGAGCGCGCGAAAGAGCTTTTTGGCTGCAAATTCGCGAATGTGCAGCCGAATTCCGGCAGCCAGATGAACCAGGCGGTCTTTCTCGCGCTTTTGCAGCCGGGCGACACGTTTATGGGGCTCGACCTGAATTCGGGCGGACATCTCACCCATGGCTCGCCGGTCAATATGTCCGGCAAATGGTTCAAGGTTGTCTCTTATGGCGTGCGTCAGCAGGACCAGCGCCTCGACATGGACGAGGTGCGCAAAAAGGCCCTCGAGCACAGGCCGAAGCTGATCCTGGCGGGGGGCACCGCCTATAGCCGTGAATGGGACTGGGCCGCCTTCCGGGCGATTGCTGATGAGATCGGTGCTTACCTCCATGTTGATATGGCGCATATCGCGGGCCTCGTGGCCGGCGGCGTGCATGCCTCGCCCCTGCCCCATGCCCATGTGGTGACCACCACGACCCATAAGAGCCTGCGCGGCCCGCGTGGGGGTATGGTGCTCACAAATGATGAAGACATCGCTAAGAAAATCAATTCGGCGGTCTTCCCCGGCCTGCAGGGCGGCCCGCTGATGCATGTGATCGCCGCCAAAGCGGTCGCGTTCGGCGAAGCGCTGCGTCCGGAGTTCAAGGCCTATGCAGCCCAGGTGAAAACCAATGCGGCAGCGATGGCGGATGAGCTGATGAAGGGCGGGATCGATATCGTCTCGGGCGGCACCGACAACCATCTCTGCCTCGCCGATCTGCGGCCCAAGAAAGTGACCGGCAAGGCGGCCGAGGCCGCGCTTGGCCGCGCCCATATCACCTGCAACAAGAACGGCGTGCCGTTTGATCCGGAAAAGCCGTTCGTGACCTCGGGCATCCGTCTGGGCGCGCCGGCAGGCACCACGCGCGGGTTCGGCGAGGCCGAATTCCGCCAGATCTCGCGCTGGATCGTCGAAGTGGTTGATGGGCTCGCCGCCAATGGCGAAGACGGCAACGGCGAGGTCGAGGCCAAAGTGAAGGCCGAGGTCCAGGCGCTCTGCGACAGGTTCCCGCTTTACCCGACACTCTGACGGCTTTCACTATTCGAACATTCAGATCGCAAAATGCCGGAAAATCTTCCGGCATTTTTACGTTTTTCTGACAATTTCGCAAAAAACAGGGGCGCTGGACCATGCCAGCGCCCCTTCTGATCGGAACCTCTCCTTTTGCGCCAGAGCGGACCGTCAGTTCTGCAGATAGCTTTCGATCGTGTCGTCCAGCGCATCCTTCCAGAGCGTGTGATGCTTCGGCGCCATCGTGCCGGTGATCACCGATTTGTAGGAATTGTTGCGGAAGCCCATGATGTCCTGCTTCTTGTGATCCTTCCATTCGAAGAAGATCTCGCAGGCACCATCGACATCGAAGCTCGGGTAATCCGTCTCTGCGATCAGTTCTTTAACGTAATCCCCCTGATACTGGATCGCATCATGGGTGTCTTTGCCGGCATCCTCGCGCGCAACGCGGTCGGTCACATCAGCCTGCATAGCCTCTTTGCCCGGCAGCGCGATGCGCCCCAGGATCACATCACGCGCCCACCAGGCCTGGGCGTCGAACATGTTAAAGGTGAACCACTGATCCTGCATCCCGATATAGAAAAGGGCCGGGTTATGGACATAGGCGACCCCTTTATAGAGGTCGTTCGTCGCAAGCCGGTTCGCCGTTCTCAGCCGCAGCCCGTCGGGCAGGAAGGGGAAGTGATGCTTATAGCCGGTGCACAGAATGATCGCGTCGATCTTCTTGGTCGTGCCATCGCCGAAGGTGACGATATTGCCTTCGACCTTCTGCATATTGGGCTTTTCTTCCCAGTTATCCGGCCAGTCGAACCCCATCGGCGCCGAGCGATAGGTGTTGGTGATCGACTTCGCGCCATATTTCCAGCATTGCGAACCGATATCCTCCGACGAATAGGACGTGCCGACCAGCATCACATCCTTGCCGGCGAATTCGCGCGCATCGCGGAAATCATGGGCGTGGACGATCCGGCCGTTGAAGCGCTCGAATCCTGGGAAAGAGGGCACATTCGGCGTTGAGAAATGGCCCGAGGCCACGATCACATGGTCGAATTCTTCCGAATAGCAGTGATCTTTCGGCAGATCCTGGACGGTAACGGTGAATTTCTGCGTCGCCTCATCCCAGTCTACAAGGCGGACCACATTCTCAAAGCGGATCCATTTGCGGACCCCTGCCTTTTTCACGCGCCCCTCGATATAGTCGAGCAGCACCGCGCGCGGCGGGTAGGAGGCAATCTGCTTGCCAAAATGCTCTTCAAAAGAATAATCAGCGAATTCAAGCCCTTCTTTCGGGCCATTTGACCAAAGGTAGCGGTACATCGAGCCATGAACCGGTTCGCCATACTGGTCCAGACCAGTGCGCCAGGAGTAGTTCCACAGCCCGCCCCAGTCGGACTGCTTCTCGAAGCAGACGATCTCTGGAATCTCGGCGCCTTTTTCGGCGGCCGACTGAAAGGCGCGCAGCTGTGCAAGGCCAGAAGGGCCTGCTCCGATGACTGCGATTCTCTTACTCATGCGTGTGCTCCCGTTGGTCTGAACCAGTTTATGGATTGGTTCCTTATTCACTGCGCCAATTACGCGACAGGATTGCCAGCATGTCAACAAATCTTCATGCTGGGAAAAAGATTCCTGGCGGAATCGCCGCCTCCCGGGCGGTCTGACGCTGAAACAAGGGGCGGGAGATGACCGGTTCTGTCAGTCTGGCACAGCGGCTCGCGGTCGGAGGTCTGGTCCGGCGCCTGGAAACCACCACCGGACAACGGATCCCGATCGGCTTTCTGGCGCCTTTGAGCGGCCAGGTGCGGTCCTGGGGCCTGCCCGGGCTTTATGGCTGTCAGATCTGGGCCGATCAGATCAATGCCTCGGGCGGCATGATGATCAGCGGGCGGCGCCATCAGGTCGAGATCCTCGCCGAAGATTGCGGCTATGACCCCGACCGGGCGTTTATCGGCGCGCGCCGGCTGGTCCAGGATGGCAATGTGCGGTTTATGATGATGCTCGGCGGCGACTCGCTGCGTCGGCTCCGCCCCTGGCTAACCGAACGCAAGATCCTGACCTCGACCCTGCTCCCGAGCGATCTTTCCCCCGACACGCCCTATCTGATCGCGCCGAGCGAGACCCATCCCCTGCTCAATGTCACCGCAGTCGGCTGGCTGGCAAAGAACCGGCCCGAGCTGAGGCGGGTGGCGCTGTGCAGCCAGATGGATGAGCTGGGCCTGCCCTCGCTTGCCGCCTATCGTGCGGCTTTCGGCGCAGAAGGTTTCCAGATCACCAAAGAGATCCGCTATCCCAATACCGGTGGTGATGCCGACGAGATCGTGGCGGCGATGCTGGCCACGGATCCGCAGGTCCTGTGCTGGTGCACCAGCCACACGCCGATGGTGCATGCGCTGACCGAAGCGGCGCATCGCCAGGGCTTTACCGGCCAGCTGCTGTCCTGCACCGCCGATGGCTACCGCGAGCTGATCCGCAAAACATCGACGGAGTTCATGGAAGGCTTTCTCTTCCAGTTCCCCGATTTCGACGACCCTGCCCTGCAGAATAAGAGCTTTTTCTTCAACCGCCCGACACAGTTCCACAGCGAATATGAGCGGCGCTTTCCCGGCAGCTGGGGCTCGGTGTCCTGGGAATATGCGGCGACGCTGGATCTGTGGCATATGGCGGTGCAAAAGGCCGGAACCGTGGCGCCGGTCTCAGTCCTTGCGGCGATGAAACATGGCGGCCGGGGGGAACATGCCTTTGGCCATGCGCGCTGGCTCGGGACCGAATTTTACGGCAATGACAATCTGTTGGCGGGGGATTGGCCGGTGGTAAGGATCACGTCTGGCCGGGCGCGGGTTGTCGGCTTTGGCTCGATCCCGGCCTGGCTGGCCGAACATGGTGCACGGCTTCGCCAGGAAATGGAGGCCCTTGGCCAGATGTGGTATCAGCGCGAGGGCAAAGAGCCGCTGCCGATCCGCGACACCACGCTGGACAGCGCCGCCTCCGCCCCGCTCTGATCCCCCGGATCTAGTCTTCCTGCATCAGGAGCTTTTGCTCTTCGATCAGCAAAAGCTTGGTAAATTCGACCGCGCTTTCGATGTCGCGCGCGGTCAGGGTGTTGAACAGCGTGTTGTAATAGCGCTGGCACTCCTGGATACGTTTCGGTGTCAGAAAGCGGCGGTTCAGCGCGGCGCGAAACGCCTGGTGGCGGGCTGCGATCACCAGATCATAGCAGGCCGCAATCAGCGGATTGCCGGTACCTTTGGCGATCTGGCGGTGAAATTCATCCTCCAGCCGCGCGAATTCACTCGCATCGGTGGTCACCGCCTCCATCGCGGAAAGCACCTCGCCAAGCGCCTCGATCTCGCGCGGCGACATGGCGATGATGGCAAGGCGGATCATCTCGGGCTCAAGAATGCCGCGCATCACCTGCAGATCAAGTGGGCTCGTCTCGGCCGCCACATCGCCGACATCGATATCTTCATGGCGTGACAGCCCGGTGACAAAGCTTCCCGAGCCGGCACGGCGACGGATGACACCCTGATTTTCCAGCACATCCAGTGCTTCGCGCACCGTATTCCTCGCAACCCCCAGCTCTCCGGCCAGGGTGCGTTCCGAGGGCAATCTCTCGTCAACCACATATTCCTGCGAGGTGATCCGCGCGAGCAGCGTCTCGGCCACGATCCTGACGGTCGCCCCCAGCGACTGATCGGCAAAGAGCACTGTCACCTGTTCCGGCCTGCGCATTCTGTGCCCCTCCTGTTGCTGCTGTCCTGAATATCATCAGATGCACCGCGCCGGTGCAACCGCATGAAAAAAGCGCGCCCGGTAAGGGGCGCGCAAGTCCAACGAACTGGCTCAGGACCAGCCCGCCAGGGGATCAAGCTTCAGATATCGAGTGTATTTTGTTTTTCCCATTGTGTGAAATGGCCGCAATATTCGTTCCATTCCTGGGTTTTCATCTTGATGAAGGCGCTTGAGAATTCCTCGCCGAGGGCGGCTTTGAGCTCGGTATCTGCATCGAAAGCGCGGATGGCGTCGAGGAGGTTGAGGGGCAGTTTCGGCGCGTCTTTGATCAGATGGCCCTCGGTGTAGAAGTTGATGTCGGAGCGGGGCCCCGGGTCTGCATTGGTGCGGATGCCGTCGAGACCGGCGGCAAGGATGACGGCCTGCATGAGATAGGGGTTTGCGGCGCCGTCGGGCAGGCGGAGTTCAAACCGGCCGGGTCCGGGAACGCGGACCATATGGGTGCGGTTATTGCCGGTCCAGGTCACCGAATTCGGGGCCCAGGTTGCGCCTGACGAGGTGCGGGGCGCGTTGATGCGCTTGTAGGAATTGACCGTCGGGTTGCAGATCAGCGCGAGTGCCGAGGCGTGTTTCATGATGCCGCCAAGGAAGGCGCGGCCCTTATCGGACAGACCGAGCTCTTTGCTGTCATCCGAAAACGCGTTCGACTTGCCGTCCATGGTCCAGACCGAGATATGGGCATGGCAGCCATTGCCGGTCTTGCCCATCAGGGGTTTGGGCATGAAGGTGGCGCGCAGCCCGTATTTCTCGGCCAGAACGCGGGTCATGAATTTGAAGAAGGCGTGCTTGTCGGCGGTGGCCAGCACATCATCGTATTTCCAGTTCATCTCGAACTGGCCATTCGCGTCTTCGTGGTCGTTCTGATAGGGTTCCCAGCCGAGATCGAGCATCGCATCGGCGATCTCTTTGATCAGGTCATAGCGGCGCAGGATGGCGTTCTGGTCATAGCAGGGCTTGACCGCATCGTCGAATTCATCGGCGACGGCGGAGCCATCGGGGTTGAGCAGGAAGAATTCCGGCTCGACGCCGGTTTTGACGCGCAGGCCCAGCTCGGCGGCTTCATCGACCAGCTTGCGCAGCACATTGCGCGGCGCCTGGTCGAGGGGCTTTTCCGACATGACCGGGTTCGAGGCGACCCAGGCGATCTCGGGGTTCCAGGGCAGCTGGATCACGGTCGAGGGGTCGGGCACGGCCAGCATATCGGGATGCGCCGGGGTGACGTCGAGCCAGGTCGCAAAGCCTGCGAAACCGGCGCCATCCTGGCACATGCCCTCGATCGCGCAGGTCGGCACCAGCTTGGCGCGCTGATACCCCAGGAGATCGGTGAAGGAGATCATGAAATAGCGGATGCCGCGCTCTTCGGCATAAGCCTTCAGTTCGGCACCGGTCTGCGGCTTTGCGCTTTGCCCTTTGTCCAAGGCCATTTTGTTCGATTCCCTGTTGTTTTGATACAGCTGGCCCGTCGAGGGGCTGGCCTGATGTTGTGAAAAGGAAAGCCGGCCCAGATCCGGACCGGCTTTCCAAAGCAGTTCAGTAGCCGCCGCGCCCCGGGATCCAGCTGGTTCCCGCGAGCGGCACGCCCGCCATGGCGGCCGATTCCACCGTCAGCGCGCAGAGATCCTCCGGTTCGAGATTATGGACATGGTTCTTGCCGCAGGCCCGCGCGATGGTCTGGGCCTCCAGCGTCATCACCTTGAGGTAATTCGCGAGCCGCCGCCCCGCCTGGACCGGGTCGAGGCGCTTTTGCAGCTCGGGGTCCTGGGTGGTGATGCCGGCGGGATCCTTGCCCTCATGCCAGTCGTCATAGGCCCCGGCGGTGGTGCCGAGCTTCTGGTATTCGGCTTCCCAATGCGGGTCATTATCGCCAAGCGCGATCAGCGCGGCGGTGCCGACTGCGACCGCATCGGCGCCAAGCGCCAGTGCCTTGGCCACATCGGCGCCGGTGCGGATGCCGCCTGAGACGATCAGCTGCACTTTGCGATGCATGCCCAGATCCTGCAGCGCCTTGACCGCCTGGGGCAGTGCGGCGAGCGTCGGCTGGCCGACATGTTCGATGAACACGTCCTGGGTTGCGGCGGTGCCGCCCTGCATACCGTCGATCACCACGACATCGGCGCCCGCTTTGACCGCCAGCGTCGTGTCGTAATAGGGCCGTGCACCACCGATCTTGATATAGATCGGCTTCTCCCAGCCGGTGATCTCGCGGATCTCGAGGATCTTGATCTCGAGGTCATCGGGGCCGGTCCAGTCGGGGTGACGGCAGGCCGAGCGCTGGTCGATGCCTTTGGGAAGGTTGCGCATTTTGGCAACCCGGTCCGAGATCTTCTGCCCCAGAAGCATGCCGCCGCCGCCCGGTTTGGCGCCCTGGCCGACCACCAGTTCGATCGCATCGGCGCGGCGCAGGTCATCTGGGTTCATGCCGTAACGCGAGGGCAGATACTGATAGACCAGGGTCTTGGAATGGCCGCGCTCTTCGGGGGTCATGCCGCCGTCGCCGGTGGTGGTCGAAGTGCCCGAAAGCGTGGCGCCGCGACCAAGGGCCTCTTTCGCCGCGCCCGAAAGCGCGCCAAAGCTCATCCCCGCGATGGTGATCGGGATATCGAGCGTGATCGGCTTTTTGGCGAAACGGGTGCCGAGGACCACTTTGGTCTCGCAGCGCTCGCGGTAACCTTCCAGCGGATAGCGCGAGATCGAGGCGCCAAGGAACAGGAGGTCGTCGAAATGCGGCAGCTTGCGCTTTGCCCCACCGCCGCGGATGTCATAGATGCCGGTGGCGGCGGCGCGGCGGATCTCGGAATTGATCTCCTGGCTATAGGTCCAGGACTGGCGCGGCACGGTCTGCGGGATCGTCTTCTGTTCGTCTTTCATGGCCGATCCCTCAGTAAGCCGACGCATTGTCGATGTTGAAATTATAGAGCTTGCGGGCCGAGCCGTAGCGTTTGAATTCTTCGGGCTTTGCATCCGCGCCCGCCTGGGCCAGCAGGTCCTGGAGGATCGCGATATGCTCGGGGCGCATCTCTTTCTCGATACAGTCGGCGCCGAGGGATTTGACGCTGCCCCGGACAAAGAGCCGCGCCTCGTAAAGGCTGTCGCCAAGCGCGTCACCGGCATCGCCCAGCACAACCAGATTGCCCGATTGTGCCATGAAAGCCGACATATGGCCGATATTGCCATGCACGACGATATTGATGCCCTTCATCGAAATGCCGCAACGCGATGATGCATTGCCTTTGATGACCAGAAGCCCGCCATTGCCGGTCGCCCCGGCATATTGGCTGGCATCGCCCTCGATCACGACGGTGCCCGACATCATATTCTCGGCAACACCCGGGCCTGCCGAGCCCTTCACGGTGACGGTCGCCTGCTTGTTCATCCCGGCGGTGTAATAGCCGGTCGAGCCCTTGACGGTGACTTCGATCGGGGCATCGAGGCCGACGGCCAGCGCATGGCTGCCCTTCGGGTTCACGATCTCCCAGGCGGTGGCATTGGTCTGGCCTTTGGTGGCCTGCAGCGTCGCGTTCAGGTCGCGCAGAGTGGTGGTTGCAAGGTCAATCGTCTGCATATCAGTGCTTCCAGAAATAGACGGTTGCGGGTTCCGGTTCCCAGACGCGGGCGTCCTCGATGCCCGGCAGGTTGACCAGCGCGCGGTATTCCGATCCGAAAGCGACATATTGGTCGGTCTCGGCCATGACCGCCGGCTTGCAGGCGATCGGGTCGCGCACCACGCCGAAGCCGTCTTTGGTGCCGACGAC
Source organism: Rhodobacter sp. 24-YEA-8 (assembly GCF_900105075.1). NCBI lineage: Bacteria > Pseudomonadati > Pseudomonadota > Alphaproteobacteria > Rhodobacterales > Rhodobacter > Rhodobacter sp. 24-YEA-8. Next base: position 474,170 of record NZ_FNSK01000001.1, on the reverse strand, counting down.
GAAGGTGTAGAAGCCGTCGAGCACATCAAGACCGGCGCGCAGCGCATCGCCAAGCTCGACACCCTGGGCCAGCTGATGCGACAGCCAGGCCGCAGCGACTTCGGTATCGTTCTGGGTCTCGAACTTCACACCGTCGCGGATCAGCTCACGGCGCAGCGAATTGTGGTTCGACAGCGAGCCGTTATGCACAAGGCACTGATCAAGCCCGGTCGAGAACGGGTGTGCCCCCATGGTGGTGACCGCCGATTCGGTTGCCATCCGCGTATGGCCGATCCCGTGCCGGCCCGACATTTTTGAGACGCCAAAGCGCGCCGCCACATCCTTCGGCAGACCGGTCTCTTTATAGATCTCGATCGAATCGCCGGCGCTCATCACCCGCACATCCGGCCGCAGAGCCGCAAGCGTCGACCGTGCGAGCGCGATCTTATCCGCCGCAAGCGTCAGGATCGCATGGCTGTCCTTGCGCGAAAGCGAAACCTTCGCCCCGATCGCCGCCCCGAGATCCGCCTCCAGCGTCGCAAAATCGCGATCCGCAAAGGCAGACTGAACCGTCAGCTTGCCCCCCGCATCATCACCGTAAATCGCGATCCCAGCAGAATCAGGACCGCGATCCGTCATCGTGATCAGCATATCCGTCAGCAAACGGCCCAGATCGGGCTCCAGCGAACGGTCCTTCAGAAAAAGTCCAACAATCCCGCACATCGAAGCGGCTCCCTATTAGCTCTGGCGCAAAACAATCCTAACAACCAGACAAACAAACACACAAGAAATAAAGTTGAATGAGGGGAATATTTTTACAAACAGGCAGCGATTCCCGGTTCGCTGCTGCGGTTCAGCCATCCGGGGCATCTGGTACAGCGCCGAACCTGGCCCTTTGGCACTGCCCGCCTGGCCGACGCGGTCAGACACAAGGCACCGACGCCTGCTGCTCGCCCCGGAATCAGCAGAAAAACCTGATATCTTCGCCTCTCACCTCCAGATTTTTCCACGCCCTATCAGTCAGTTAAACGGGGTCTGGCCGGAGGAGTCTTCCCTATGGGAATAGTTTTTTCCTGGATGGTTGATTTTCATTTCGCTTGCTCGCAATGTAGCCCTGCACACCAGACCAGATCGGCAATCGGTATGATCTGGCGCGGCAAGTGGTCTGCCCTCTGGTCCATTGGAACGGTACTTTTCTCGGTTGGCGCTTTTCTGCTGCGGGAAATTCAGCCCTCACAGCATGAAAGAAAGCCGGGAAGACCGGCAGCAAGGACCGGCGGGCAGGCGGAATAATCCGGCGCTTCCGGGACGCAGCCCTGCTGCGCGCGGAACTCCAAAAGACCGGAACGGCCGGCGACATGCCGGAAAGACCAGAAACCGGCCCCATGAGAGGAGCCGGACCCACAACAGGGAGTGCGTATATGGAAGAAACTGCCACGTTCTTCGCGGAACAGGTAAACCTCAGCCAGCTCGTCCAGAACCTCGTCTATGCGTCTGGTACGGTGGGGGCGCTGATGGTTGTCGCCGGGCTTTTAATGATCGATGCCGGCACAACGCGAAGCGCTAATCTCTACAACTCCACCATCGAGAAAATGGTGGGGTTTTTTATTGGATTCGCGACCTATTTCGCGGTCGGCTTCGGCTTCTGGGCCGGGCAATATTACATCATGGGCGGCGCCACGATGATGGATTCGCTGAAGGACTGGTGGTTCTTCGGTACGCTGTCGAATGCCCATGCGCAAAATGTCGATCCCGCCGTCTGGCCGGGGCTGAACACATTCCAGATCTTCATCTTCTTCCTCGCCACCTTTGCGGGGATCGTGAACGTGCTGCTGCATTTCGCGGTGTCCGAGCGGATGAAGGCCTCGGCCTTTTACATCACCTGCGTGGTGGCAACGGTCGTTTCCTCGATCCTGAGCTGGGTGGTCTGGGGTTCGGTCGGGCCGCTGACCAATGCCGGCTTCCATGACTTCTTCGGGATCGGCTTCGTCTATATCTTCCCGACGGGGATCGCGATGGTGCTGGTGCCGCAGCTTGGCAAGCGCCCCGGCATGTTCGCGCCCCATCCCAAGGTGCCCTCTTACCAGGCGCCGTCGATCGGCCTCGCGGCAACCGGCATCATCACCATCTTCTCGGGCCTGCCGATGGTGATTCTTTCCTGCCTGTTCTTTGTCGACCCGGAAGCCCGCGCGATTTCGGTCACCATGGCCGATACCTCGCTGGGGATTGCCTTCAACAACTATGCGCTGGCCTGGGCCGGCGGCGCCATCACCGGCGCAGCAATCTCGTATAAGACGAAGAACTACATCTACCTCCTGTTCGGACCGCTCGGCGGCTATGTCGCGGGTGCGCCCGGATTTGACGTCTGGCTGCCCTGGCAGATGTTCCTCGTGGCGCTTGGCGCACCGCTGACCTGCTGGCTGGTCTATGATTTCACCTCCAAGCGTGAAATCGACGAGCACAAGCTGTTCCCCCTCTTCATCGGCTGCGGCTTCTACGGCCTCGTGATGATTGGCCTCTTCAAGGCCGGCACGCCGCGCGGCGGGTATTGGGGCATCACCGAAGGGCCCTTTGCCTATCAGCATGGCCATATCAGCCTGTTGATGCAGCTTGCGGGCTTTGCGCTGTGCCTTGGCGTCGGCATCATCACCGGGCTGATCCTGTCGGTGGTGCTTAAGGCGACGACCGGGCTGCGTGTGCCCGAAGAGGAGCAGGCCGAAGGGCTCGACAAGCTTCGCTGGGGGCTCGACAACGGCAAATAAGCCGGGCCTTCGCGTCCCTGACTGCAAGCCGGCGGGAGATCCTTCCGCCGGCTTTGCCATGTCGCATCCAGGCGTCGCACAAGGATCGGGCAGTTCCGCGCGCCGCGCCCGGAGACCGAATGAGGAACAGGAAAATGTTCTCTGTCAGGAAACCTTTTTTAACATGAATGTTGCTTTTCCGATCCCGACCTTTCAGAATGAGTCGCAACATTCATTAAGAAAACGACGGGAGGAATCATGACCAATTCCTGGAGATTCTCTGCACTCGGTGATCGCCACCGCGCGCTCGGCTCGGATATGGAAGACTGGAGCGGGATGGGCACGGCCTGGTCCTACAAGGTCGGTGACGCAGATGCCGAATATATGGCCATCCGTACCAAAGCCGGCCTGATGGACGTCTCGGGCCTGAAAAAGGTCTATCTGAACGGACCGGCCGCCAGCCACGTGATCGAACGCGCCACCACGCGCAACGTTGAAAAGATCATGCCGGGCCGTTCGTCCTACGCGACCATGCTGTCCGATGGCGGCAAGTTCGTCGATGACTGCGTGATCTACCGCACCGGGCCGAACAATTTCATGGTCGTCCATGGCACCGGCAACGGCCATGAGCAGCTGGCCATGTACACCACCGGCCGCGATGTCGATATCCGCTTTGACGACAACCTGCATGACCTGTCGCTTCAGGGCCCGCTGGCCGTTGACTACCTGCAAAAGCACGTGCCCGGCATCCGGGACCTGAACTATTTCAGCCATATGCAGACCTCACTTTTCGGCAAGCCCGTCATGATCTCGCGCACCGGCTATACCGGCGAGCGCGGCTATGAGATCTTCGTGCGCGGCCAGGATGCCGGCATGGTCTGGGACCGTATCCTGGAAGAAGGCGCCGATATGGGCATCATGCCCTGCCGCTTCACCACGCTCGATATGCTGCGGGTCGAAAGCTACCTGCTGTTCTACCCGTTCGACACGTCGGAGAATAACCCCTTTGACAACGAGCCGGGCGGCGACACGCTGTGGGAGCTTGGCCTCGATTTCACCGTCTCGCCGGGCAAGATCGGCTTCCGCGGTGCGGAAGAACATTACCGCCTGAAGGGCAAAGAGCGCTTCAAGATCTGGGGCCTGAAGCTTGAGGGCAACAAAGTCCCGGGCAACGGCGCGCCGGTGTTCAAAGACGGCAAGAAAGTGGGTGTCGTGACCCAGGCGATGCATTCGCCGCTGAACAACTGGACCGTCGCAATTGCGCGACTGCCGGTTGAATATGCCAATAACGACACCAAACTTGTGGTGAACTGCGAGACCCATGGCGAGATCGCGGCGACCAGCCATTCGATGCCGTTCTACGACGTCGAGAAAAAGCGCCGCACCGTCAAAGGCTGATACCGTCAAAGGCTGATCAGGTTCAGCCCTGTCTGTTCCCCTCCCCGCCGCGCATCTTTGTGGCGGGGAGGTCATCACCCTCCAGGGAGGAAGGCCCGCAAGAGGCTTTGGGGTGAGGAAGAGACATGAAGCCGATGCGCCGGCCCTCGCGGGTGCATCATGCCAGAGCGAAAGAAGAAGAATGTCGCAAACGCAAGCAGATGACATCATGAGATCCCGGCCGCTCTATGGCCGCCTTGTTCCACGGCAGGGTTCCTCGCATTTCATTGTGGCCGATGGCGAAGGGGGCGAGGCTGTGGCCGCGCTTCTGACTGCCGCGCCGGATCTGAAATCCACGACCCATATCGTCTATATTCCTGGCACCAATGGCACCGATCTGACCACGATGGTCTCGGGGCTTGGCGCGCAGGTCTTCCACCCCGCGCCCAGCTATGCCTCTGCCTCGCAGCGCATCCGCAAGGTGCTGGGCGATGCGCATATGGGGTTGCAGCTTTATGCCGCCGGCACCGAGGGGCTGATCGGCCAGGTACAGCGCGACGCGATTGCCGCCGGCCTGCCGCATGATGCGCTCCAGACCGAGCAGCGCGGCTCACTCGCGCGGCGTGTGCAATGCGTCCATTGCAAAGGCATCACCGAAAACGTGACGCTTGACCCGTTTGTCTGCTCGCATTGCGGGCTCAACCTCTTCGTGCGCGACCATTATTCGCGCCGCCTCGCTGCCTTCCAGGGCGTCTGCATCGACGCCGAAGACCCCGGCGAAGTGCCCGCCTCCGAGGAGCGTTTCAAATGAGCGGCTCGACCAGATTGCCCGTGATCGTGACCGAAGTGGTCGAGGTCAACAGCCTGATCAAACGCTTCCGTTTCGTGCGCGAAGATGGCGGGCTGATGCCGGGTTTCTCGGGCGGCGCCCATACCGTCGTCGAGATGGATGACAATGGCACCCGCCGCCTGAACGCCTATTCGCTGATGTCCGACCCGTCGGACAGCTCGGGCTATGAGATTTCTGTACGCCGCGACGAGACCGGACGCGGCGGCTCTTTGTTCATGCATTCCGGCGTGAAGCCCGGCATGAAAATGGTGATCTCGCAGCCGGTGAACCTCTTCGGGCTGGACCTGCGCGCGAAGAAACATCTGCTGATCGCAGGCGGTATCGGCATCACCCCCTTCATCGCGCAGATGGCACAGCTGGACACGCTCGGCCATAAGTTCGAGCTGCATTACGCCATGCGTGACCGCGAGCTGGGCGCCTATATGAAAGAGCTCTCCGCCCGTTACGGCGACCGGGTTCATCCCTATTACGACCTGGAAAAACAGGCGATCGACCTCGCGACCCTGTTGAAAACGCAACCGCTTGGCACGCATCTTTATGTCTGCGGCCCCAAGGGGATGATCGGCTGGGTGCTTTCGACCGCTGAAAAGATGGGCTGGCCGAAAGGCGCGCTCCATTCCGAAGAATTCCTCGCTCCCCCGGTGGGCGAGGCGTTTAAGGTCGAGCTGTCAAAGTCAAACATCACCGTCAATGTCGGCCCGACCCAGTCGATGCTGGAGGCGCTGGAAGCTGCCGGCGTCGATGCCCCCTATCTCTGCCGTGGCGGTGCCTGCGGCCAATGCGAATGCAAGGTCAACGCCGTCGAAGGCGAGATCCTGAATTATGATCACTGGCTTTCCGACGAACAGAAAGCCGCGAAATCCCATATCATGCCCTGCGTCTCGCGTTTCAAAGGCGAGCGCCTGGTGATCGAACTCTGAGGAGGATGCGATGAGCCTTGATGATGCGTTCAAAGACCCGTTCTTCCGCGACGAGAGCTTTTTCGGCGATTACACCTATCGCAACTCGCCCCATGCGGTGAACCGTTTCCCCTTCCCCTTCCCCGAAGACGATTACATGTATTCGGTGAATATGGAGCCCCATGTTGCGGGTCGCCCCGGCTCGATCTTTGAACATTACTTTGACGTGGACGAGCATTACGTCTCGGAAATGCGTGACCGCGCCCGGGTGCTGGAACAGGACCCGCTGCGCTGCCAGTCGCTGCCACATATGACGCTGGCGGGCTGGGATCTCCTTGAACTGATCATGGAGAAATTCTCGGAGGAATACCCCCAGTGGTTCTCGCTGACGAAAGACGGGAACAAGTGGCACTGGATCAACCGCCCGCTGGGGATCGACCAGAAGTTCACCTTCCTGGACGAATCGACTCTGCCGATGGGGCCGTTTGAATATATCACCCGCCAGGCCCAGGGCGATTTCACGCTGCAGGATCAGCGCGACGACAATCTCTGGATCGAAGCCGGCATGGTGACCAGCCAGGCCGACTGGAGCCTTGATTTCGATATCGGGATGAATTTCCACGAATGGCATGCGCCGGTGCCGCTGGCGCATCAGATGGGGATCTTTGACCGGGCGCTGAAATTCCTGCTCGCGCTTCAGTATGGTGCGCCGGTGCGGCGGTTCAACTGGACGATGACCGTCGATCCGCTGCTGGATACCAGCCCCGAAAATTACCACAAATGGGGCCCGTCAAAGACCACCATGACGCCCGAGACCATCGGCAAGCGCCAGCATCTGCGGGTGGAATTGCAGACGCTGATCCGGCTGCCGCGCTCGAATGCGATTGTTTTCCCGATCCGCTGCTACCTGATCAGTCTGGATGATCTGGTCACCAAGCCGAAATGGGCGCGGCGTTTCCACCGGGTGATCAAAACCGTGCCCGATGAGCTGGCGACCTATAAGGGCTTCATCCGCAACAAGCCGATGATCCTCGACTATCTGGCGAAATATGATGATGGCGCGCCGACCTCGCCCGGCTGGTGGCCAGAAGACTGACCCTGAGACTGACCCGGAGACGAGAATGACCCCGCGCCGCCCCTTCCCCGGGCGGCGCTGGCTTATCCGCACCGGGCTTGCCATATAGCAGGCATGGAACAGCTGCCCGTCACCGAGATTCTGCCTGACCTGCGTGCGGCGCTGGCCCGTGCGGGGCGGGCCGTTCTGCAGGCCCCGCCCGGCGCCGGCAAGACCACGCTGGTGCCGCTCGACCTGCTGAAATCAGGGCTGTTCGCGCAAAAAATCCTGATGCTGGAACCGCGCCGCCTTGCCGCCCGCGCCAGTGCCGAGCGTATGGCAGAAACCCTTGGCGAAAAGATCGGCGAAACAGTCGGCTACCGCATCCGGGGCGAGGCGAAGGTCTCGGGCGCCACCCGGATCGAGGTGGTGACCGAGGGCATTCTGACCCGGATGATCCAGTCTGACCCCGAACTGCCGGGGATCTCCTGTATCATCTTTGATGAATTCCACGAACGCTCGCTCCATGCTGATTTCGGCCTTGCGCTGGCGCTCGAGGTCCGCGCGGCCTTGCGCCCCGATCTGGCGCTGCTGGTCATGTCGGCGACACTCGATGCCGCACCGGTCGCGGCCCTGATGAATGACGCCCCGATGATCACGGCAGAGGGCCGCGCCTATCCTGTCGAGACCCGCTGGCTGCCCCGCCCGGTTGATGCCTCGATGCGGTTTGATGCCGCCATGGCCGGGCTGATTGCCCAGGCGCTGGAAGAAACCACCGAAGGGGGCCTGCTGGCCTTCCTGCCCGGCGAAGGCGAGATCCGGCGCGTCGAGGCGCGGTTGAAAGACATCCCCGGGATCGCGCTGCGCCCGCTGTTTGGCGCAATGGATTTCCAGGCGCAGCGCGCAGCACTGGCACCGGTCGAAGGTCTCAGGCGTGTGGTGCTGGCGACCTCGATTGCGGAAACCTCGCTGACTTTGCCCGACATCCGCGTGGTGGTCGATGGTGGCCGTGCGCGCCGCGCGCGGTTCGACCCGGCTTCGGGCATGTCGCGGCTGGTGACCGAGCGCGTCACCCGCGCCGAGGCAGAACAGCGCCGGGGCCGCGCCGGCCGGGTTGCGGCTGGCATCTGCTACCGGCTCTGGACCAAAGGCGAGGAAGGCGGGCTTCTGGCTTTCCCGCCGCCCGAGATCGCCTCGGCCGATCTGACTGCGCTTGCGCTCGAACTGGCGGAATGGGGCTCGGACGATCTGCCTTTCCTCACGCCACCGCATCCCGCAACCCTGCGCGAGGCGCGTGATCTTCTGACCACGCTGGGCGCGCTCGACGGCTCAGGCTCGATCACCGGTCACGGGCGCCGGCTCTCGCGCCTGCCGCTGCATCCCCGCCTTGGCCATATGCTGATGATCGCCGGGCCAGATGCCGCCCGCCTGGCGGCGCTGGCGGAAGAACGCGACCCGATGCGCGGTGCCGGGCCGGATCTGATGCTGCGCCTCAAAGCCATTGAACGCCCGCCCGAAACCGCCAGCCGCGCGGTGATCGAACGTATCCGCCAGGAGGCGAAACGCCTCGCGCGCGCGGTGCCGGAGGGCGCGCGCCCCGGGCTTTCGGTCGCGCAATGGGCGGCGCTGGCCTGGCCTGACCGTATCGGGCTCCGGCGTAAAGGTGACGCACCGCGCTACCTTCTGGCCAATGGCAAGGGTGCGGTGGTCGCGACCGGCACCGCGCTGGCCAAAGAACCGCTGATCATTGCAACCGACCTCGATGGCGATCTGCGCGAGGCCACGCTGCGCCTTGGGCTGGCCATCAGCGAAGAGGAACTGCGCGAGATCCATGGCGCGGCGATCACCTGGTCCGATGAGGTGATCTGGAACAGCCGTGAAAACCGCGTCCAGGCGCTGAAACGAGAACACTTTGGCGCGCTGGTGCTGGCCGAGCGCCCCTGGCCTGACGCGCCCCCCGCGGCGCTCGCCCGCGCGGCTCTGGACGGTCTTCGCGAAAACGGGATCTTCTGGTCGCCCGCCGCCGCGCGGCTGCGCGCCCGTATCCGCCTGACCCGTGACGCGGACTGGCCAGAGGTCAGTGACGAAGCACTGCTGGCCAGCGCCGAAGACTGGCTCCTGCCGCATCTGACCCGCGCCCGCAGCCTGTCTGACCTGAAGGCCCTGGATCTGATCGAGCCCCTGAAAGCCCATATCGGCTGGGACCACATGGCAGAGGTGAACCGCCTTGCCCCCGCCCATTTCACCACGCCTCTGGGGCGCGAGGTGCCGATCGATTATGACGGCGACCACCCCGCAATCGAGGTCCGTCTGCAGGAAATGTTCGGCGTCACCCGCCATCCGGTGGTCGGCCAGAACCGGCTGCCTTTGCGCATCACGCTTCTGTCGCCGGCGCGCCGTCCGGTGCAGGTGACACTGGATCTGCCGGGTTTCTGGGCCTCGTCTTACGCCGATGTCAGAAAGGATATGCGCGGGCAATATCCGAAACATCCCTGGCCCGAAGACCCGCGCGAAGCAGAGCCGACCCTGCGCGCCAAACCCCGCAGCTGATCCCCCTTCCCGCCGCCATTAGCCCAGGATAGGGATGCTGGCGCTAACGGAGGAACGAAAGCCATGAGCCTCACCATGACCCGCCAGGAAGCGACACGCGCCCGCTGGGCGCTGGCCGCGATGTTTGCCGGCGGCGGTATGCTGGTGGGCGCCTGGGCGCCCCAGATTCCGCTTTTGCTGCCAAAGCACGGCATCGACAAGGCGGTGCTCGGCTTGCTGATCCTGGGGCTTGGGGTGGGGGCTATGCTTGCGATGCTGGTTGCGGGCAAGGCGATCCAGAAATATGGCACGCTGCCTTTGCTCCGCCTCGCGGCGCTGGCCCAGGCACCGGTGCTGCCCCTGGTGGTTTACGCGCCCTCTCTGCCGCTGCTCGCGCTGGCGATGGTGCTCTTTGGCCTGATGATGGGCTTTCTCGATGTGCTCGCGAATTCCAATGCGGTCGAGATCGAACGGCGGCTCGGGCGGGCTGTGATGTCGTCGCTGCACGGGTTCTGGAGCCTTGGCGGCTTTATCGCGGGTACAGTCGGGGCATGGATCATCTCGAAAACCTCGGCCGAGACCCAGTCCCTGGTGGCTGCGGGGGCGATTGCCGCGCTGGTATTGATTGCGATGCCCTATCTCCGCGGTGCCCCGCCCGAGGGGGCGCCCCAGCCGGGGACTGCTGCTGCGGTAAAGGACAGTTTCCTGCCGAAAGATCCCGGCATCTGGATCCTTGGCGTGATGGCGCTGATGGCCTTTGTACCGGAAGGATCAATCCTGGACTGGGGCGCGCTTTATCTTGGCGAAGCCTTTGGCGCCGATGAGTTCACTGCGGGCCTTGGATTTGCGTTTTTCGCGGCGAGCATGGCGATCACCCGCTTTCTTGGCGACCGGCTCAGGAATGTCTTTGGCGGCGTGCGGATCTTCTTTTTCTCGGCTCTGATTGCCGGGATCGGGATGGCGCTGGCTGCCGCCGCGCCCGGGTCCTGGATTGCAATCTTCGGCTTTGCCATTTCCGGGCTGGGCTGTGCCAATCTGGTGCCGGTGATCTTTTCTGCCGCCGGCAATTACCCCGGCCAGCGTGCGGGCGCGGCTATGTCGGTTGTGACGATGGTGGGCTATGCGGGCATTCTGATGGCGCCGGCCTCGATCGGCTGGCTGGCCGAGCATTTCGGCCATCGCGTCACCTTCGGCGGCCTCGCAGTGATGATCTTCGGGCTTGCGGCGCTGGCCGGACGAACCGCCAGCGCCGATGATCGCCAGGTGGAGTGAGGCGGTCTCAGACCCCGAGGCACCAGCGCATCACGGCCTTTTGTGCGTGCAGGCGGTTCTCGGCCTCGTCGAAGATCACCGAATGCGGACCGTCCATCACGGCGCTGGTCGCCTCGTCATTGCGGTGTGCCGGCAGGCAATGCATGAAGAGCGCATCGGGTTTGGCACGGCTCATCAGCTGTTCATTGACCTGATAGGGGCGCAGCTGGTTATGACGGCGTTCGCGCGCGGATTCCGGGTCATGCATCGAAACCCAGGTGTCGGTGACCACCAGATCGGCACCCTCAATCGCGGTGAAGGGATCGCGCTGGATGGTGACTTTTGAGCCTTTCGAGCGCGCGAAATCCAGCCATTTTCCTTCGGGGTCAAGCGTTTCCGGCCCGGTGAAGGTGAAGTCAAATCCAAACTGCCCGGCCGCATGCAGAAAGCTTGCGCAGACATTGTTGCCGTCTCCGGCCCAGACCACCTTGCGGCCCCTGATCGGCCCGCGATGTTCTTCATAGGTCTGGATATCGGCCATGATCTGGCAGGGATGGGTGCGGTTTGTCAGCCCGTTGATCACCGGCACCGTGGCATGTTCGGCCATCTCGAGAAGCGTGTCTTCCTCGAAGGTACGGATCATGATCAGGTCGACATAGCGCGAGAGCACTTTGGCGGTATCGGCAATGGTCTCGCCATGGCCGAGCTGCATTTCCTTGCCGGAAAGCACCATGGTCTCGGCCCCGAGCTGACGGGCGCCGACATCGAAGGAGACGCGGGTACGGGTCGAGGGCTTTTCAAAGATCAGCGCGACCATGCGGCCTTTCAGCGGCTGGTCATCATCAGGCGTGCCTTTCGGGCGATCCTTGCGGGCGGCCTTCATCGCATGGGCCTTGTCCATCATCGCCCGGAGATCATCGGTCGAAGTGGTGTGGATATCGAGGAAATGTTTCATTTCGGTTCGCTTTTTGACAGGTCGGGCAGCGGGGGCCAGCCCCCGCACCCCCGGGATATTTAAGGACAGATGAAATCAGGCGGCCTTCAGGCTGGTCGCCACCTGGTCGAGGCGGGTAAGCGCCTCGGTGATGTCTGCATCGGGAATATTGAGGGCCGGGAGCAGGCGCAGGACGTTATCAGCGGCGGCGACGGTCAGGAGACCGGCCTGGTAGCCTGCAGTGACCACATCGCCCGGCGCAAGAACGCATTTCAGCCCGAGCATCAGGCCTTCACCGCGGACTTCGGTGAAAATATCCGCATGGCGCGCGACAAGGGATTCGAGCCCCTGGCGCAGCAGCGCCGATTTGCGCGACACCTCTGCGAGGAAGGCCGGGTCGGAGATGATTTCGGTGAGTTTTGCGCCCACGGCACAGGCAAGTGGGTTGCCGCCATAGGTTGAGCCATGTGTGCCTGCGGTCATGCCTTTGGCGGCGCGCTCGGATGCGAGCACCGCGCCGAGCGGGAAGCCGCCGCCGATGCCTTTGGCGACCATCATGATATCAGGTGTGACGCCCTTCCATTCATGCGCGAAAAGACGTCCGGTGCGGCCCATACCGCATTGTACTTCATCGAGGATCAGAAGCGTGCCGGTCTTGTCGCAAAGCGCCCGGATCTCCTGCAAAAGCGCGTCGGGCACCGGGCGGATGCCGCCTTCGCCCTGGATCGGCTCGATGATCACGGCACAGGTCTTGTCGGTGATGGCGGCGCGGATCGCGTCTGCATCATTCCAGGCAAGCTGCTGGAAGCCCTCCATCAGCGGACCATAGCCCTTGACCATCTTTTCCGAGCCGGCAAGCGCGATGGCGCCGGTGGAGCGGCCGTGAAAGGCGCCTTCAAAAGCGATGAAGCCGGTCCGCTCCGGCTGGCCATTCTCGTAATGGAATTTCCGCGCCATCTTGATCGCAAGCTCGGCAGCTTCCGTCCCGGAATTGGTGAAGAAAACGGTGTCGGCAAAGGTTCTGTCGACCAGCAGCTCTGCCAGCTTTTCCTGTTCCGGGATCGTATAGACATTCGAGACATGCCAGAGCCGCCCCGCCTGTTCGGTCAGCACGGCCACCAGTTCCGGCGCGGCATGGCCAAGCGCATTCACCGCGATCCCGGCGCCGAGGTCCAGATATCGGCGGCCGTCGCTCGCCTCCAGCCAGCTGCCCTCGCCCTTTACGAAGGACAAAGGCGCGCGGTTATAGGTGGGAAGCACGGGCGTGATCATGGAATTTCCCTCAGGAATGGAAGCCAAAGGCGTAAAGCCGGGGCAATGGGGGTGTCAACATGCGGATTTTATTCCTGCGTGGTGACGGGTCGCTGACAGACAGAGCTCTGTCGGGATATGCGGGGGATTGCCCTGAGTGACCGGCGGGCAAGCCGGGACCAACGCCTCAGCGGCGTAGCGAATGAATAAGCTGTTTCGCTTTCATGGTCATGTGCATCTGATAAAACGGCAATGGCGCTTTGTAAACGGGAATGCGGGGGATCTGCGGAAAGGATTTTGCGCGGCGGGGCTTTTGCGCGGAACGCCGGGCCATGCGAGGATCCGCGAATGCGTGATCCCCTGATTCTGCCCCTGATCCTGACCGGCTGGCGCCACAGCATCCACACTGCCATCGTGCGGCTGACCCTTGCTGAGAAAGGCGTGGCAGCGCGTTTCGTCGAGGTTGACCAGTTCCGGACGCCTGATGCGGCAGGGCTTTCCCCCTTTGGCATGGTGCCGGTGCTGCGCCAGGGTGAGTTCACGCTTTATGAGACCGGGGCGATCTGCCGCTGGATTGACGAGGGCTTTGACGGCCCGGCGCTGCAGCCCGGGGATCCGAAGGCGCGGGCACGGATGGTCCAGGCCATCGCCATCATGGATGCGCATGGCTTTCGCCCGATGCTGCGCGACCATTACGGGGCGGGGGTCTTTGCGCTGGCCGAGGGCGAGCCGCCGGATCCGGCGCGGGTTTCGGCCGGGCTGCGCGCGGCGATGCCGGTTCTGGCCGCGCTGGACGGGATCGCGACTGAGGGGCTGGTGCTCTCCGGTCCGCTGACCCTTGCCGATCTGCATCTGGCACCGATGTTTGCAGGCTTTACCCGCAGCCCGGACGGAGCGGCGGCGGTGGCTGCCTTTCCGGCCTTGCACAACTGGTGGCAACGCCAGGCAAAACGCCCGCATGTCGCCACCTGTCTCGCCCCTTTGCCGGACCATTAATCCTGACCTGCGATCAGGAACGGGATTTGATTCGCTATCCCCTTGCGGCCCCCTGCCCCCTCCCCTTATTATGCAGCGGTTATCAGACAGGCGGAGAGGCATATGTCCTGGACGGACGAGCGGGTTGAAACCCTCAAGCGCATGTGGGGCGAGGGTCAGTCGGCCAGCCAGATCGCCAAGGAACTTGGCGGCGTCACCCGCAATGCAGTCATCGGCAAGGTTCACCGGCTGGGCCTTTCGAACCGCGTAGGCGGCAAGGATGACGAAGAGGCCGCGCCGGCTCCGGCAGCAGCGGCCCCGCCGCCACGCCCGGAACCCGTCGCCGAGGCAGCCCCGGCTCAGCCGGCACCGCCGCGTGAAGAGCCCGCACCGGCGGCACCGCGCGCGGCACCTGCGCCGTCGGCGGCTCCGGTGTCGAATGTCACGCCGCTGCCGCTCCGCAAAGCCATCGTGCCCGCAGGTCAGCCGCTGCCGCCGCAGCCCTCGCTCAACGAGATCAGCCCCGAGGCGCTGGCTTCGGTGCGTGAAGTCGAAAAGCGTGCCCGCAAGCTGTCGCTGATGGAACTGACCGAGCGCACCTGCAAATGGCCGATCGGCGACCCGGCAACCGATGATTTCTGGTTCTGCGGCCTGCCCTCGCTGCCCGGTAAACCCTATTGCGAGGCCCATGTCGGCGTCGCCTTCCAGCCGATGAGCGCCCGCCGCGACCGCCGTCGCTGATGCCTCCGGGCGTTTTCGCCCGGTCCCCGGAATGACAAAAGCCCGCAGGAGAAATCCTGCGGGCTTTTTGCGGCGCACACCCTGCTGAGACTGAACGGGCCAGAAAATCAGAAGGCCGAAGGTCAGAAGGCCGGATTGAGCTTTGTCTCGAACGCCCCGGTGACATCGCGACAAAGCGCGGCATCCGGCTCTTCCTGGTCCCAGTCTGTAACCGAACAGACCCTGCCGCTGAAGCTGCCGCTGATCGCCCCGGCCTGCCCGTCAAAGGCGTAGCGGGTGACCGTGACCTCCGGCGGGCTGGCCAGAAGGCTGGCAAAAAAGGGCGGCTGCTGCCCGGCCGGATACCAGGTGATTTCAGGCTTGAGCACCGGCTGGGCGCCTTCGCCCGGCCAGCCGAAGGCGAGGTGGAAGAACGGCCCGCTGCCATCCGGCTCCTGCCCGCCCGAAACGGCCACAATCGTTTCATTGCCGGTCAGCGCGCCATCGGCAACCGAAGCTGTGCCGACCCTGACCGTGTCGAACAGGAAGCTGACCGTCATGAATTCATGGCTTTCGCCGTCGCTTTCCAGCCTGATCCAGCCATCGACCTGCTGGCCCGTGACCTCCTCCATCTCCTCCCCCTCTTCCTGTGCCAAAGCCGGGCTCGCAGAAAAGACCGCAGAAATGGCCGCAGAGAGGATCACGGAAAGAAGGGCGGCAGAACAGACAAAGCGCATGGCGCGGATCCCCGGAGAGAGGTGAAAACTGCGGGTAAACTGGCGGCGCAGGGTCGGGATGTAAAGCCGTGATCCGGATATGGAAAACCCGCCCCTGGCACAGCCGGGGCGGGTTCGGGTCTGTTCCCGGACCAGATCAGCCGCGGCGGATCGCCGCGCCGAGCCCGTTCATCAGCGCCTCGAAGACCGGGAAAGAGGTCACAATCGGCGAGCCGTCATCAACCGTGATCTCGCGCTTCGCGGCCATGCCGGCGACGAGGAAGCTCATGGCGATGCGGTGATCAAGATGGGTCTTGCAGGTGGCGCCGCCCGGCATTCCGCCCGCGCCCATGCCGTGGACGATCAGCACGTCTTCCTCTTCCTCGATCTTCACACCGCAGGCCTCAAGGCCGCGCGCCATGGCGTCGATCCGGTCGGATTCCTTGACGCGGAGTTCTTTGACGCCGCGCATGGTGGTGACGCCTTCGGCAAAAGAGGCCACGACCGAGAGGATCGGATATTCGTCGATCATCGAAGGCGCGCGATCCTCCGGCACTTCGATGCCCCTGAGATCGGGCGAGAAGCGCACGCGCAGATCTGCCACCGGCTCGCCGCCCTCTTCGCGCGGGTTCTCAAAGTCGATCAGGGCGCCCATCTCGACCAGGGTCAGGTAAAGCCCGTTGCGGGTGAGGTTCTGGCTGACGCCCGGCACGCGGATATCCGAGCCCTCGGCGATCAGCGCGGCACAGACCGGGAAAGCGGCCGAAGACGGGTCACGCGGCACCGCCACAATCTGCGGACGCAGTTCGGGGCGGCCTTTCAGCGTGATGACATGGCCTTCCGAGGTTTTTTCAACGGTCAGATCGGCGCCGAATCCCAGCAACATACGCTCGGAATGATCGCGGGTCGGCTCGCGCTCGATCACGACGGTCTCGCCAGGCGCATTCAGACCCGCGAGCAGCACGGCAGATTTCACCTGGGCCGAGGCGACCGGAAGCGTATAGCGCACCGGAACCGGATCGGCGGCGCCGACCACGGTCATCGGCAGACGACCGCCTTTGCGCCCGTAAGCTTCGGTTCCAAACAGCGACAACGGGTCGGTCACCCGCCCCATCGGCCGTTTCCGCAGGCTCGCATCCCCGGTGAAGGTAGCCGAGATCGGCGTCGTCGCCATGGTCCCCATGATCAGACGCACGCCGGTGCCGGAATTGCCGCAATCGATCACATCGGCAGGTTCCTGAAAGCCGCCGACGCCAACGCCGTTCACCGACCAGATCCCCTCGCCATGACGGGTCACGGTCGCGCCGAAAGCGCGCATCGCTTTCGCGGTATCGATCACATCCTCACCTTCCAGGAGGCCGGTGATCTTCGTTTCTCCGACAGCCATGGCCCCGAAGATAAGCGAGCGATGCGAGATCGACTTGTCGCCAGGCACCGATGCCACGCCTTTCAGCGGCCCGCTTTTGGCGGAAATCATCACCTGTGCGTCACCATGGCCAGACATATTTCTCTCCCGTCCCGCAAATGCCCCTGCCTGATAGCGCAAGCAGAAGAGGGGGTCCAGCATCGCAGCGGCATGAGAGACGGAAAGCACAGATGCCTCAGTCGGGTGCCTTTGGATCAGGAGGAAATGCGGGCTTCCGTTTGACGGAAATACGCCCCGCGAAGCGTTCCGCGGTTTCAGTCCCGCCGGAAGGTCAGGTAATGCGGGAAACGCCCCTCACGAAAGGCCTTCTGCTCGTACCGGGTTGAGATCCAGTCTTCCCATGCGCCGCCGTCGCCGGCTTCACGCTCCAGCCGGAACCCGGCCTCGGGCACTTCCTCATGCGCCTGACGGACATAATCGGGGATGTCGGTCGCGATGCGGAATTCGGTCGCGGGCGCCATTACGCGGTGAAGCGCGCGCAGATAGCCCTGCGTCACAAAGCGGCGGCGATGGTGGCGGGCTTTCGGCCAGGGGTCGGGGTAGTTGAGGAAGGTCTTGCCGATCACCCCATCCGGGAGCACGTCAAAAAGGTCACGCACATCGCCCGGATGGATCGAAAGATTCGTCACCCCGGCGGCGCGGATCTTACCGATCAGCATCGCCACCCCGTTCACAAAGGGTTCGCAGCCGATCAGGTGGATCTGCGGGTTCAGCGCCGCCATATGCACCAGATGTTCGCCACCGCCAAAGCCAACCTCCAGCCAGAGCGGAAGACCACCGAATTGCGCCAGATCCAGCGGCGCACGGCCCGGGTTTTCGTCACGGGTGACGCCCCTCAGCCGCAGCGTCTCGAGATCATTGGCGAGATAGTCCTTCTGGCTCGCCCTGAGGGTCTTGCCTTTTGAGCGGCCGTAGAAGTTGCGGCGGGGCTCGGCGGGGAGCTGTTCCGGGGCAACGGGATCGGACATCGGGCGGGCCTCTGGCGGGGTGCGGTCAGGGCGCGCGTCTAAGCGCCACGCAGCACCGGGTCAAGCACAGGCCGGCCGGGAAGCATGAAAAAGGGCGCCGCTATGGGCGCCCTTTTTAGAATTTGGCAGGCAGACCGGGCTCAGACCGCTGCTTTGAGGGCAGCGACGAGATCGTCGCGCTCCCAGGAAAAACCGCCATCCGCTTCCGGCGCGCGGCCGAAATGGCCATAGGCCGAGGTGCGGGCATAGATCGGGCGGTTCAGACCCAGATGGGTGCGGATGCCACGCGGCGTCAGATCCAGCACTTTCGGGATCGCAAGCTCGATCACGCTGTCAGGAACCGCGCCGGTGCCATGGGTATCGACATAGATCGACTGCGGCTCGGCCACGCCGATGGCATAGGAGACCTGCACCGTGCAGCGATCCGCAAGGCCGGCTGCGACGATGTTTTTCGCGAGGTAACGCGCGGCATAGGCGGCCGAGCGGTCAACCTTTGTCGGATCCTTGCCCGAAAACGCACCGCCACCATGGGGGGCTGCGCCACCATAGGTGTCGACGATGATCTTGCGCCCCGTCAGACCCGCATCGCCATCCGGACCGCCGATCACGAAAGACCCGGTCGGGTTGACATGCCAGACGGTCTTTTCAGTGATCCAGCCCGAAGGCAGCACTTCGCGGATATAGGGCTCCACGATGGCGCGGATATCATCCGAGCTTTGCGCGATGTCGGAATGCTGGGTCGAGAGCACGATCGAGGTGGCCTCGACGGGCTTGCCATCCTCGTAGCGCAGCGAAAGCTGCGATTTCGCATCCGGGCGCAGGGTCGGTTCGGCACCGGATTTGCGCACTTCCGCGAGGCGGCGCAGGATCGCATGGCTGTACTGAATCGGCGCCGGCATCAGCTCGGGCGTTTCGCGGCAGGCATAGCCGAACATAATGCCCTGGTCGCCTGCCCCGTCCTTATCAACGCCCTGCGCGATATGGGCCGATTGTGCATGCAGCAGATTGGTCACTTTCAGCGTGTTCCAGTGGAACTCGTCCTGCTCGTAGCCGATATCTTTCACACAGTCGCGCACGATGGTCTCGACGCGCTCCAGCATGGAGGTCAGCGCGCCCTTGTCGGTCAGACCGACCTCGCCGCCCACGACCACGCAATTCGTCGTGGCGAAGGTTTCACAGGCGACGCGGGCATTGGCTTCCTCGGTCAGGAATGCGTCAAGCACGGCGTCGGAGACGCGGTCGCAAACCTTATCGGGATGCCCCTCCGACACGGATTCGGAGGTGAAGACATAGTTCTTGCGGCTCATTGGGGAAGTGCTCCGTTGGAAAGGACCGCGTCACGCCAGGAAGCCGTTGTGACGGTGTGTCATTGCGCTTAGCGCCCACGGGGCCAACAATCAAGCGCCAGCTCGGCCCGCGGCCCGGCGGCGGGCCGACAGGACCCGCACCAAAAGGCCACATAGCAGGAAGATCAGCAAGGGCGCCTCGCCGACACTGCGCAGCATCCGCGCATAGGGCGGCGGCGCCATCGGGCCGGGAAGCTGCGCATCGATCACACCCTGCAGCCCGAGGCCAAGACGCGCCGGCTGGCCTTCGCGGTCTGTCGCGACAAAGCCCCGCGCATCGACCACGGCCGAGATCCCGGTATTGGCGGCACGGATCAGCGGCAGCCCCTGTTCAATCGCGCGAAGCCGGGTCTGGGCGAAATGCTGATACGGCCCGGTCAGGGTGCCGAACCAGGCGTCATTGGTGGCCTGCAAGATCCAGTCGGGGCGCTCATCCGTGACCAGATCGCCGGGAAAGATCGCCTCATAACAGATCAGCGGCAGCGCCCGCCCCCCCGTGGCGCCAAAATCCAGCAGATTGCGTGCGAGCCCCGCCGAAT
Source organism: Rhodobacter sp. 24-YEA-8 (assembly GCF_900105075.1). Taxonomy (NCBI): domain Bacteria; kingdom Pseudomonadati; phylum Pseudomonadota; class Alphaproteobacteria; order Rhodobacterales; genus Rhodobacter; species Rhodobacter sp. 24-YEA-8. Next base: position 454,615 of record NZ_FNSK01000001.1, on the reverse strand, counting down.
AGCCCGCCCCGGCCTGGCTTGCAAAAGCGCGGATGCCGAAACGATCATAAAGCAGATCCCCCATCGGCATATATTCCCCGAACGGCACCAGATGGATCTTGTCAAAAGTCTGTGAGATGCGCCCGCCCGGGCCAAAGACGCCCAGTGTGTTCCAGGCCGCGGCACCTTCATCGCGCTGATACCCGGCGACGACCAGCGCATCGCCTCCGGCCTGTGCGATCGACAGCGCAGCGCCATCGCCCTCTGTCACCAGATAGGGCACCGATGTCTCGGGCCAGATCACCAGATCTGCCCGGGCGCCTGCGGTCATAGACAAGAGCCGCGTGAAATTGCTGCGCGCCTCTTCGGGATCCCATTTCAGGTTCTGCGCGATATTGGGCTGCACGATGCGCAGGACTGTGTCACGCGGCGCGGGTTCGGGCAGGGAAAGCCGGTAGCCCGACCAGCCGACGCCGAGCGCGAGAATGGCAGTGGAAACCGCCCCTCCCCGCCGCCAGCCATAAGAAAATGGTGCGGCCAGCGCGATCAGCGTGAGCGCCGTCATGCCATAGCCGCCCATAAGTGCGCCCATCTGCACCAGCGCAGTATCGAGCCAGATATGGCCGGGTAAAGACCAGGGAAAGCCGGTCAAGACAAAACCACGCGCCAGTTCCGTCAGCGAAAGCGCCAGCGCGAAGGCCATCGCCCCCCCGCCGGCACGCCGCGCGATCAACCCGGCAAGGCCCCAGAACAGCCCCAGCCCGAAGGCGATCAGCAAAAGCGCGAAAGGCGCCATCCAGCCATGGCGCCAGGGATCAACGAAAAACGGTTGCACGATCCAGTTGAGCGACAGGCCGAACCAGCCGGCCCCGGCAAAGAGCCCGCGCCAGAAGGCCTCGCGCCCGGTCTTTGCCGCGCCCACCCGCCTGAGGATCAGCGCCAGCGCCACCAGCGCCACCGGCCAGAGGCCAAAAGGCGAAAGGCCCAGCGCCGCCACGGCACCGATGACAAAATCACGCAGCCTCTGATGCCAGAGGCGATTGCGCTGAGGCTGCATGAGACCTGTCCCCGTTCAGTTTCCCGCCGGGATGACCGCCGCCTGCGGCAGCCGCAGCCGCAGCCGCTTGATCCGGCGCACATCGGCATCGACCACTTCGATCGTGGCGCCGTTTTCCAGCACCACCATCTCGCCCCTCACCGGCACATGACCGGTGCGCAGGAACACCAGCCCGCCCAGAGTGTCGATATCATCATCTTCCGCGAGGCCCCGCAGCCGGATGCCATAAGCGGCCTCCAGATCTTCGAGCTCCGCCGTGGATTGCGCGAGGATCACCCCCGGGCTTTCCTCTTTCCACAAAAGCCCGGCGACCTCGTCATGCTCATCCTCGACCTCGCCGATCACGGCTTCGATCAGATCCTCAAAGGTCGCCAGCCCATCGACGCCGCCATATTCGTCGATCACCAGCGCCATATGTGCGCGTTCCTTTTGCATCTTCTGCAAAAGCACCGCCGCCGGCATCGAGGGCGGAGCGAAGAGGATCGGCCGCAACAGGTCTTTCAGGGTGAAAGCCTCAGATGTGCCGAAGCCGAAACGCAGCGCCACATCCTTCAGAAGCACAAGCCCCAGCGGGTGATCAAGGCTTTCCTCATAGACCGGCAGGCGCGAAAATCCATGGCTGCGGAAGACACGGACAAGATCTTCAAGCCCGGTATCAAGCGCAACCGCCACGATCTCGGCCTTGGGAATAGCCACATCATCGACGCTGACCTCGGCCAGCAGGGCAAAGGCCTGCTCGCCCTGGGTCAGCGCGGCCCCCTCGGCATCTGTGCCCGAGAACGCCGAGATCAGGCGACCGAAAAAGCCCCTGGGACCACTTTGCCCGCCACCAGGCATTCCTGCCGGCGTATTCCCCTGTCCCGCATTATCCTGCGGGACCGTTGTTCCCGCTAATGACGCCGCATCCTGCGCCGTAACCGGCCCGTCGCTGCTACTGCCCATTGTCCCTTTGTCCAGAGCCACCCGTTATGTGGGTGCGTTTCAATATGGGTCAGGAATGCCCAGGCCCGCAAGTATCCGCGTTTCGAGATTTTCCATCACCGCGGCATCTGCGTCATCAATGTGATCATAGCCCAGAAGATGCAAAATCCCGTGAACCATCAGATGGGCGACATGTTCCCGTGGCGCCTTCTCCTGTTCTGCGGCCTCCCGCATACAGGTCTCATAAGCGATGGCGATATCACCAAGCTCTTCGGGATCCTCGGCATCACCCGGCTCCGGCAGGTCGGGAATACCGCCGGCCTCCTCCGCCGCGCGCTCCTCCGAGGGCCAGGACAGCACATTGGTCGGCACCGGCTTGCCACGAAATTCGGTATTGAGCGCGGCGATCCTTTGGTCATCGCAGGCGAGCAGCGAGATCAGGAAGCCGGTCGGGGAAAGGCCAAGCTGCGCAAAAACTGCGGCCGCAGCTGTTTCGGCGAGGCCTTCCAACCCGAATTCCTGCCAGCGCGGATCTTCAAAAACGGTATCTACGATCTGTTCCATAGAACCCGCGCTATCGCGCTGTTTCGCACATGACAAGAGAGGAAAGAGAGGGGGCCAGCCCCCTCGCGGCACAGCCGCTCATCCCCGGGATATTTAAGGACAGATGAAAGGGTCAGTGTTTTCATCTGTCCTTAAATATCCCCGCCGGAGGCATTCCCGGAGCCATGGCTCCGGGAAAGTCTTATATGTCGCGATCAGACCGATGCTTCGTCTTTTTCCCAGGCTTCAATAATCCGGGCGACCAGCGGGTGGCGCACGACATCGGCCGAGTTGAAATAGTTGAAGCTGACGCCCCTGACCCCTTTCAGGATCCGCTCCGCCTCGGCAAGACCCGAGGTCACGCCGCGTGGCAGATCGACCTGGGTGCGGTCCCCCGTGACCACCATGCGCGAGCCCTCGCCAAGTCGCGTCAGGAACATTTTCATCTGCATGGCGGTGGCGTTCTGCGCCTCGTCCAGCACCACGAAAGCATTGGACAGAGTGCGCCCGCGCATGAAGGCCAGTGGTGCGATTTCAATGCGTTTCTCGGCGAAGAGCTTCTCGACCTGGCGCGCCGGCAGGAAATCATTCAGCGCGTCATAGAGCGGCTGCATATAGGGATCGACCTTCTCCTTCATATCGCCGGGAAGGAAGCCGAGCCGTTCGCCGGCCTCGACCGCAGGGCGCGAGAGCACGATCTTTTCAACCGCACCGGAGATGAACATTGTCACCCCGACCGCAACCGCGAGATAGGTTTTTCCCGTGCCTGCCGGCCCGATGCCAAAGCCCAGCTCATGTTTGAACAGGTTCGCCACATAGGCCTTCTGCGCCTCGGTGCGAGGCTCGATCGGCTTTTTGCGGGTACGCAGCTCCATCCCGGGGGAAAAGAGTTCGATCTGTTCGCCGTCGCGCGGCTGCGCCGGGATCGACAGACGCAGCGCACCATCGACATCGCCGGCTTCAACGCTGCGGCCGGCTTCCAGCCGGGCATAGAGCGCGCGCAGCACGGCTGCGGCCTGCTCTCGTGCTGCCGGAGCGCCGACCACCGTCAGGCGATTACCACGCCTGAGCACATGGACCCCCAGCTGATGCTCGACCTGGGCGAGATTGCGGTCATATTCGCCGCAAAGCCCGATCAGGAGCCGGTTATCGGGAAATTCCAGGACGGTTTCCACCATATCCTCGGGGCTGGTCGGGGGGGTCAGCGCGCTGATGCCCAAATGGGCCTCCTTCCTGCAAGAGCCTTAATCATGATGCTGCGCCTGAACGCGGCATCTGGCAAGACCTTTCATTGCCACCACCAGATCTTGCGGATGAAGATCAGAATTTGATGACAACCTCTACAATATGGGAGGTCATGCGCCGGAGGGAAGGCCCCGGATGTGAAAACGGGCCGCAGGTTCCCCTGCAGCCCGTTGAAGTCAGCGATCTGACTGTGCAGTTCAGTTCGTGCGGCGCACAACCACGGTCTTGCGGCCCGGGCCAGAGACACGGTCCCGGATCCCCGGATTGGCAGACTGATAATCGCCCAGCACAGTGCCCGGAGGATATTTGTCATTGCAGATCGGCAGGCCCGAAACCGGGTCGAAACGCGGCGTCGAATAGCCTTCCAGGCCATCATCGATGATCCAATTCTGACAACCATCCGGATCATAGGCGATGGCGGCGCGGCCATTTTGCAAAACGCCGCGGTCGCGCCCCTTGTCCACACCGGTCGCGATCACCGAATCCGGGCCATAATAGGCCCGGGTGCCTTCAAAACTCTCGGCACAGCCGGCCACGAGGCCAGCCCCGAGCAGCACAGTCACAAGTTTCATGCTCATGCTCATGCCCCCTTACCAGCGATAGCAGACGATTTCGACGCGACGATTCTTCGCCATGCCGGCAGCGGTCGAGTTGGTGGCAATCGGATTGCGCTCGCCGAAACCGATCTCGCGCTCAACCGAGGCGCCGACCGAACGGGCCACATCCGCCACCGCCTTCGCGCGGCGCTGCGAGAGGCTCATATTATATTCATCCGAGGCGCGGCTGTCGGTATGGCCGTAGATCGCGTAGCCAAACGCATCGGTTGACGTGAAGAAATTCGCCAGCCTTTGCCGCCCGGCTTTGGTGAGCTTCGCACTGTCGGTCGCGAAAAGCTGATCAGTGTTCTCGTTCAGGCAAAGGTTCTTTTTCAGGCAGACTGGCTTGCCGGTTTTCGGATCGCGGCGCGGCACCATATAGCCTTCGAGACCGCCATCGGCCCACCAGTGCATACAGCCGTCATCATCGACCCAGACACCCCATTCGATCTGGCCGGTGACCACAGTGCGATCAATCGTGCTTTGCGACAGGGCAGCACTGCCCCCGGAAATCGCAATTGCCAGCGCGGTCGCCCCCAGGCTCATTCGAGCGCCCATCTTCCGCGCGGCGCGTGAAAGCATATTCACAGCCAGCCCCCTGTTCTCTTGTGCAGCACCTGCAGATTTGCCCCCCGCTCACGCGCAAGTAAAGGAGAATTTACCGTAACCAATTCATTTATGTAGACTTCAACTTTAAGTTGCACACAAGATGATGTGGTTCCCGTGCCTGATCTCTCAGGCCGAAAGCAATGCTGTCCGGCCAGGATCACTGGCGCATTGCCGGCACAGGGGGGATCAGAAAAGCCGTTCCGCCGCAAGGGAGTTAGAGGACGCAGCTGTCACGCGCGCCCGGACGAGGTCGCCGATTCGGCCCTCCGGATCGGTGACATGCACCGCCATCAGATGATCTGATTTGCCAACCATCTGCCCCGGGAGACGGCCGGGTTTCTCATAGAGCACAGAAATCTCGCGCCCGACCATCGCCGCCTGGGCCGCGTGCTGCTGATCCAGGATCAGCCTTTGCAGCGCCTGAAGCCTGGCATCCGCCACCGCCGCCTCGACGCCGGGCTTTTCCGCCGCAGGCGTGCCGGGACGCGCGGAATATTTGAACGAAAACGCCGCGCCATAGCCGACCCGCGCGACCAGATCCATCGTATCGGCGAAATCATGGTCGGTCTCGCCCGGGAAGCCCACGATGAAATCCGAGGTCATCAGAATATCGGGCCGCGCCGCGCGGATGCGGTCGATCAGGCCGAAATACTGCTCGCGCGTATGTTTGCGGTTCATCGCTTTCAGGATGCGGTCGGACCCGGATTGCACCGGCAGATGCAGATAGGGCATCAGCTGAGGCACATCACCATGGGCGGCGATCAGATCGTCGTCCATGTCATTGGGGTGGCTGGTCGTATAGCGGATGCGGTCCAGCCCGTCGATCTCTGCCAGCTCGCGGATCAGCCGGGCAAGGGTCCAGTCTTTCCCCTCCCCTTCGCCGTGATAGCCGTTGACGTTCTGACCCAGCAGCGTGATCTCGCGTACGCCGCGGGAGACCAGCTCGCGCGCCTCGCGCATCAGCCGCGCGGCAGGGCGCGAGACCTCGGCGCCCCTTGTATAGGGCACCACGCAAAAGGCGCAGAATTTGTCGCAGCCTTCCTGCACGGTCAGAAATGCCGTCGGGCCGCGATAGCCCTTCCGTTGCGGCAGATGTTCGAACTTATCCTCGACCGGGAAATCGGTATCGATCTGGGCGCCACCTGCCTCGACCATCGCGGGCAGCCGGTGATAGGCCTGCGGGCCGACCACGATATCCACCAGCGGCATGCGGCGGCGGATCTCAGCGCCCTCGGCCTGGGCGACACAGCCCGCCACGCCGATCTTGAGATCCGGCTTTTCCCGTTTCAGCGGCTTCAGCCTACCAAGATCGGAATAGAGTTTCTCCGAGGCCTTTTCGCGGATGTGACAGGTGTTCAGCAGCACCATATCGGCGTCATCCGCCTTATCCGTCAGCACATAGCCCTTCGCGCCCATGGCTTCGGCCATGCGCTCGCTGTCATAGACATTCATCTGACAGCCGTAAGTCTTGATGAAGAGCTTCTTTATCGCATCCGCATCACCGCCCTTTGCAAGGCCGGCATTGCTTTCTGCGACATCTGTCAGGCTTTCGGGGTTCGACATGGCGTGCCTCCTGGAGCGCGCTTTTACACGCGCGGGCCGCCCGGGGCAACGCCATGCCCGGCAGGGCGACGACCAGGCCCGCTTTGCGGATTTATGCGGCCATACACCGCCATCCGTGTCCGGGTAACGTCTTGTCATCGGCGGCGTGATAGCAGAGTCTTATTCGCGGCCGGATGCGGGCCGATCCACCACCCGGGCGAGACATGCAGTATAGTTCAATTGGCCAGTTTCTGGAAATGGCGAAGCCCGCACCGGGCAAGGGCCCTGTGGCGCTGATCCTTGCCGAGGACAATTGCGAGACCGCCGCCACACTGCGCCATCACCTCAGGCTGGGCTTCGGGCGCATCGTGTTGCTGGCCGGCGAAGAGATCACCCTGCCCCCCGAGCTGGAAGCGCAGATCGACCGGATCGAGACCGATGCCTTTGCAGAAGACGCGCTTGTCACTGCCGTGAACCTCATCGCCCAGGGGATGCAGGGCGAATGGATCTACTACGGCTACAATGCCGAATTCCTGTTCTTTCCCTTTTGCGAGACCCGCTCGGTCCGGGATCTGACCACCTTCCACAGCGAAGAGCGCCGAAATGCGATGCTCAGCTATGTGGTTGATCTGTATTCCTGCGATCTGGCCGCCCATCCCAATGCGGTCTCGCTGGACCACGCCCATCTCGACCGCGCCGGCTATTACGCCCTGCCCCGCAAGGATCCCGAACGCGACTGGGCCGAGAAAGAGCGCCAGATGGATTTCTTCGGCGGGCTGCGCTGGCGGTTCGAAGAGCACGTGCCCTGGGCCCGGCGCAAGATCGACCGCATCTCGCTGTTTCGTGCAACGAAAGGCGTGAAACTCAGGCCGGATTTCACCTTCTCGGATGAGGAGATGAACACCTTTGCCTGCCCCTGGCATCACAATCTCACCGCAGCGGTCTGTTCATTCCGCACCGCAAAAGCGCTGCGCACCAATCCCGGCAGCCGCAATGAGATCCGCAGCTTCCGCTGGCACAGCTCTGAACCGTTCCGCTGGGACAGTCACCAGCTGATGGATCTGGGCCTGATGGAACCCGGACAATGGTTCTGACCGCTGCCTGAGCGTTGTTGTCAGCTGCGGGAAAACTTGCCGCAATTGACAGGTTTCGGTCCGCATTAGCCATTCGCGAGTGCCGCGGTCGCGCTTTTGGGTGTTTTGGGTGTTTTGGAGATCCTTTCGGCTAGCGGAAGACAGCTGATGGTCTCGGAGCTAGCAAATCAGTTGTTTTGGGCGACAGCCAGAGCCGTCTTCATCACGCATGATCGGACTACAGTATTGAGACATCACCCCCCCCTGGGTCTTCTGGGCAACGTCTTTCAAGTGTCGTAAAGAGCATCAGAAAACCACCAAAAGGGCGATCCTGGTGTGTGGTGATCCATCGGCTTCACAATCTCGCCCAAGCAGGCAGACGTCGGAGCGCCTGTGTCAGCTTCCCTCGACCTGGATACCGTGCTCTGCCAATCAAAACTTCCGCTGCCGCCAATCAGGAAGATGCTGTTCGACGGTCATCCAGAATTTCTGGCGGATGGTCTGGATAGTGTCCGAGGACAAGCTCAAGGATGACGACATGCTGCGCAATCCGAGGGGCAGCAGGACCGCCTTTCAGTGAAAAGATATCCGCGATCAACGTCCTTGGGCAAGCACCGCGCCACCCGGTTCGGTCTTTGCCTTCGCGCCGGACCGGAAGGAAGAGAACGTCCATCGCCATCTGGCCAAGACCCGCTACATCCTGCAGGCCGATGGCTGCAGGGGCTATGCCAGACTTTACGCTCTGCCCCGACGGGACGCCCCGCCCGACCTTCCAACCGGATGTTTGGCAACGCTTGCTTATGTGCAACCCGCGCTATCTGGTAAGAGGATGTCAGGATTTTGGCATTCGGGTTCGTGCCTGGCGGAACCTGACATAAAAAATTATTGTCCAGAAGCTATCCATAAATCGTCCAAAAACTGGGCCGCCGCAAAAGGCATCACGCCAGGAAACTGCCCTGCGCAAGCCGCAAACTGTAGGGGGGTAGTAACACTGTCACGCGGTCGCAGAAACGGATGAGATCCGACAAACCATAGTTCGCCCGCCTGTCCTTTTGCCTCCTGCGCTGTACGACGGTTGACCGTGTATGTGGTCTTCACCTCGGCAAGAAAGAAGCGAGCAAATATTGTCGCGGCGGCTTTGCCTGGTCTGGAACCCGCCATGAGGGCGCGCGCCCGGGTGGTTCTGGTCACTGCGCGAGGATCCGCTGTTGTCCATCCGGAGCGGTGGCAGAGCGTCAAGCCGCGCGAGGGGGTTCGGGTGGTGATCCGGCTGGTTCCCGGCAAGAATGCACTGCGCGCGGTCTTGTCGATTGTGGTGACGGTCGCGGCCGTCGCCATCGGTGCATGGGCCGCTGCTGCGCTAGAATATGCCGTTGGCACGACTGGATATGCGGTCACATCTGCACTTGTCGGGATGGGTGTCAGCCTGCTTGGATCTTTGCTGTTCAACGCCCTCATCCCGCCGGTCAAGCCAGAGGATACGAAGCCCAATTATACTTTGTCGGGATGGCGCAACCGGCTGGATCCTGACGGTGCGGTGCCGGTCGTGCTGGGACAGACACGCTATGCCCCGCCTTTCGCGGCCAGATCTTACACCGAGATTGTCGGGGATCGTCAGTATGTCCGTGCCCTTTTCGTGTTTGGCGAGGGGCCGCTGTCACTGTCAGAATTCCGGATCGGTGAAACCAGTCTCGCCGATTACGACGAGGTCGAAATTGAGGTGCGTGAGGGGCTGGCAAATGACGAGCCGGTCACCCTCTATCCGCAGCAGGTGCCGGAAGAGCAGATCGGCGTTGATCTGATCAAGCCCTTACAGCGGGATGATCAGGGTAATGTCATCCGGGGAAAGGTCGGCCAGAGGGTCTACCAGAGACGTCTTAGCCGGGATGAATGGGAATGGGTTGCCGAGGATACCCGTATCCGCTCGCTCTTGTAGCGATCCGTGTCAAAGCCACCCATCAGCTTTCCGGCGCTTTGGACAATTTCAGAGCCCTGGTGGCGCGCCGTTGCCTCGACTGGGATCACGGAACCGGCACCTGGATCGAACGGCCGACCTCTAACCCTGCAAGCTTGTTCCGCGTCGCCCTTCAGGCACCCTTCAATCCCCGCCGCCAGCGCGATGATCAGATCGATCAGGATCTTCTTGCCGACTGGCACGAGTTTTGCCGGTCAAAGCAGCTGCATTGCAATCGTGTGCTCGATCAGGACGGCACGACATTGCGCGAGGCGCGGGCTGAGATCGCCGCCGCCGGCCGGGCATCGCCCCGGCATGATGGCCGCAAATGGGGCGTGGTCATCGACCGGCCCGAGGGCCTGATCGTCGATCATATCAGCCCGCGCAACAGCTGGGATTTCAACTTGCGACGCACCTATACCGAAAAGCCCCATGCCTGGATCGTGCCCTTCAATGACGAGGAGAACGATTTCCGCGAGGCACGGCGTGTCTTGCGCCGCCCGGGCTATGAGGGCGACATCACGCTTACCGAGGAACTGTCACTGCCAGGCCTGACCAATGCCGGCATCGTCTGGCGTGAGGCGACCCGGCGCTTCCACGAGGCGGAACATCGGCCGGACGTGATCGAGGTCACTCAGGACGGTCTTCTTCGGGCCGCGACCCGTGGTGACAAAGTGGCGTTGAACCATTATGTGCTGCGCCATACCCAGCAAGTTGGCCGCGTTCGGTCTGTCAGTGACCAGCTGGTCGAACTCAACAATCTTATCACCCTGTCAGAGGGGGCGAGCTACGTGCTCCGTTTCCGGGTCTACGAGAGCCGCCCGCCGCACATGCTGCCTGACACCATCGGCCAGTCGCTTGTGCGCCCTGTCCCGACGACCCCGGGGGAAACGGTGCTGCTGACGATGACCGGCACGGGGCCGGGGCCGGCGGCGGATGACATCGTGCATTGCGGGATCATGGGAGAAGACAGCTTTGACCTCGTGGTGACCAATATCGAAGCGACCACTGATCAATGCGCCATCGTCAGGGCTGTTGCCACCGCTGACATCATCGACGAGCTGACGGATGCGACCGTTATCCCGGCCTGGGATGGCCGGATCGGCGCGGAAATCGCCGAAAATACCACTACGCCATCAGCGCCGCGCTTCGCTGGGATCAGCTCCGCTCCGGCGGGGGCTGAAGACGCCGGAGCGGAGCTGATCCCAGCGAAGCGCGGGTGACGGGGCCGTGACATCTGCCTCATTCGAGGTAAATCATCGTGCTGGCACCTCGGGCGGCTGGACCACGATCAGCATTCCTGCGGCCAATGGTGGTGGATTGATCGCAGGATACGCACCAGGCAGCACGGTGCAGCTACCCGTTCCGGGCTGGTGGTTGGTGCGAATGGCGAACAACTCGACCGCATCCAGGCGGTCAGCGGTAACAACCGGATCGAGTTTCTGGCATCCAGTGATTTCAACGGCTCGATCACCGGCGTCGTGGCCTATCTTGAAACTGCGGCCTGTCTCTCACAGGGCGTCCATTACATCTGGCTGGAGCCGCAGACCTCGGAGGGAGTACCGGGGCCGGTCAGCGGGCCATTCCCGATTAAGGTGACCTGACCGGACATAGGTCCGAACCGATGCTGCCGCGCGCGCGTAATCCATGCCTGATCCCAGCGGAGACGGCAGGCATGGCAAGCAACGGCGTGAAGAGCACCCATCTTGAATCCACAGCCATTTCTGATGCGCTCCTGGTCAATCGTGGTGGTGTCACGAAGGCGCAGCCGAATAACGACCTGGCGCAGCAGATCGTTACGGGGGGTGCTTTCGCGACGTTAATCGATGGGATCGTTACCCCTCGCTTTTATCGGCTCCCGTTTCGACAGTCTCGCCGCCATGAAGGCGGATGTCAGCATGACCGCCGCCAATACTCCGATTGGCACAGTCGTGCGGGTGGACGCAGAGGGATATGCATATGAGCGCGTTTCTGCGGGCGGCGAGGTCAGCAATGGCAACGGTCTCCAGTTCCGCAGCCTGATCTCTGGCCGAGACATGAAGCCGGAAGCCTTCGATGTGCCTGCCGCCGGCAATGTGGATACGGCTTTCACCCGACTGGAAGCGCGGACCTCGGGTCAGATCATCGATCTTGCAGGCCGCACCTATCAGGTGGCGGCGCTGCCGGCGGGCAATAAGTACATCAATGGCTTCTTCACCGCCGGCGGGCTGACCCGCAGTAGGTTGGTTCTGGGCGAGCTTGATGACGCGCCTGCGGCTGTCTGGCGGTTCGGCGGGCAGATCGCACAGCTGGCCTGCGCGCTTGGTGGCCCCTTTCGCCAGTACCTCAAAATCAGCCTGCTGGGTGACAGCATCACCTGGGGATCCAGCCTGCCGGAGATGGGCGTCAGCGAACCGCGTGATGGCACCGGATCTGATCCTCGCAGCCTTTACAACACGGCAGCCCGGGCAAATGAATTCAAACGCTGGGTCGGCCAACAATATGCTGACGGCGCGGCGCCGGTCCTGTCCAATTGGTCGGCCAGCCAGAGTGGCGAGAGCATTGCCACCTTCGCCCGCGCAGTTGGGATGTTCCCCTCAGGTCCGAAGTTCACAATCACGATCACGGCGGGCAGCTTCAACCAGCAGACCCTTTACAATGAAGCCTTTCCTTATGGCGCACAGCATAGGTTCACAGACGGCTCGGGTGGCGCCAGCTCGGGCAAATATGCCTTCCGGATGACCGGCAAGGAATTCACTTTCTGCTTTGGTGCACTGGCCTCCGGCTGTCTTAACTATACGGTCTGGGTCAATGGGGTGCAGCTTGGCGGCGTCTATTCGACCACGCTGGGCGAGGATGGCAGTACCGCGATCACCGGCCGCCACCATGCCCTTGCCGCCCATACCGTTGCTGCAGATATCGAGATCCGTACGGTGTACAAAGCCGGGGGCGGGTCACCACAGACGCTCTACACTTACTGGATCGAATTCCGCCGCAAGATCGTGATCTCCAATCAGGGGATCAACGGCACATCCTCTATGACCTATCGCAACAATATGATGACCTCGGGCGGCTATGGCGATGGTCTGGCGATAGATGCCGAGGATGGGTTCATCTTCATCCAGCAAGGCACCAATGATCGCGGCAAGCGACCGGATCTGTCCTACACCCTCTCTGAGACGCGCGGCCACGTTCAGGCCCTGATCGACACGGTGAAAGTCCTCTCGCCCACCGCCAAACTGATCATGATGTGCGCCAATCGCCCGACCATCGACGGCCCGCCCGCCTTCAAATGCAGCATGAGCGACATTCGGCAAATGCTGCTGGAGGCGGCACAAGACAACACCCTGGATCTGATCGACAACTATGTGCCTTTCGCGCGTGTCGACGCCGCGAAATTCCTTACCGATGGCCTGCATCCCAACCGCCTCGGCGACGCATTGATGGCGCGCAACGTGATCAACGCGATCCGGGGCATGTGACGCCGCAGCAGGCTGATGAGGCCGGTGTGCGATCATGCTGCAGCCTCCCCGCCGAGCCCGTGGAAGATAGCTGTCGGGATACATGCGGGAGCTGACGCAGAGTTAAGACCCTGACCATAAAATTTTCCTGCCAAAGCTAACCGGAGTTTCTGCCAAAGCTGGCGGCGCGCAACACCAAGCGCTTCCACCCTGCCTCGCCCAAGCTGACTATTTTGTGAGGGTGAGCTACTCCCTGGAAATCGGACAGTGACGGAAGCTACGATCTGACGTTTGCTGGTCTCCACGGACGAGGAGATCAGGCATGCGAAAACGCAGGAACCATGACGCGGGCTTCAAGGCGCGCGTGGCACTTGAGGCCATCAAGGGCGAGCGCACTGTGTCGGAGTTGGCGGCCGAATACGGCGTGCATCCGACGATGATCCATCAATGGAAGAAATCGCTGCTCGACGGGGCTGCGGACATCTTCGAGCGCGGCGGCAAGAAGCCCGCGACGGAGGTGGATGAAGAGACGGTCCGGTCATTGCACGCCAAGATCGGGGAGCTGGCTGTCGCCAACGATTTTTTGTCACGAAAGCTCAAGCCGTGGAGCGGAAAGTGAGGCGTGGGATGATCGAACGGGACCACCCTGCACTGTCGATCGGGGCGCAGTGCCGCCTGCTGTCGATCTCGCGCTCGTCGTTCTGCCACGAGCCGGCTGGAGAGACTGATCAGAACCTCGGCCTGATGCAGCTGATCGACCGGCAGTTCATGGATACGCCCTTCTACGGCGTCCGGCAGATGACCTGGCATCTGCAAAACGAGGGGCACGGCGTGAACCAGAAGCGCATCCGGCGGCTGATGCGGCTCATGCGTTTGATGCCGATTTACCAGAAGCCCAACACCAGCAAGCCGAGAAAGGGCCACAAGACCTATCCCTACCTGCTGGGCGGGCTGCGGGTCGATCGCCCCGGTCAGGTCTGGTGCGCCGACATTACCTATCTCCCGATGCGGCGGGGGTTTCTGTATCTGGTCGCCATCATGGACTGGTTCACGCGCAAAGTTCTGGCCTGGCGCATATCGAACACCCTGGAAGCGGACTTCTGCGTCGAGGCGTTGAACGAGGCCATCCACCGGTTCGGCGCGCCCACAATCATGAACACTGACCAAGGCAGCCAGTTCACGTCCTTCGCTTGGACAGATCGGCTGAAACGCGTCGGAACCCGCATCTCGATGGACGGCAAGGGGCGGTGCATCGACAATGTCTTCATCGAGCGCCTGTGGCGGTCCCTGAAATACGAATGCGTCTATCTGCATGCCTGGGAGACCGGGTCTCAGGCAAAGGCCGCAATCGGATCCTGGGTCAGCTTCTATAACCATCGGCGGCCACACACTGCCCATGGCGGGTTGCCCCCCGCCGTGGTCTACTTCAACAGCATCGAAACCGACCGGCAGGCACAGGCAGTAGCTTAAACATCCTCGAAAACTGTCCAAGCATCGGGGAGTAGCTCACCAGCATCGCACAGTTCGAACGCGAGCGTATTTCGGAGCGCACGCGCGAAGGGCTTGAGGCTGCAAGAAAGCGCGGAAAGATCGGCGGTCGCCCACGGGCGCTAAACGCGGCACAACTGGGTGAGGTTAGGCGTATGCGCGACGAAGAAGTGCGGCCCGTCAACGAGATTGCGGGCCTTTTCAAGGTGAGCACCAAGACGATCCGTAGGGCGTAACGAACGGCCCTTTGCAGTCAGTCACCCCGCCAGCATGCGGCATTGCCGCATTCGTGGAAGCCGTCGCTCGAAGCTCGGCGCAGAAGTTCGTTGCCACGAGGTCAGCGCTGCAGTGTTGTTTTCGTAGGGATTCGCATAAGAAATCCCTCGAACAATGATCAATCCAAGCTCCGCTTATCGCCCTCACCGCAGACTGGTCGACGCGACGACCGGCGCGGCAAATGAGCTACAATCCGGACTTGGAAGCCGAGCGAAAGTATGCTGAGATAAATAACTGACGTGCGATCAAAACTCCCATCTCCCACAAGTAGTTAGGCATGATACGATCTCCCTATGTAGAGGATGCACTGAAGCAACACTTTCGTGTAGGCGATTCGGGAAAGTGGCAGGTTGATGTGGAGAAGAACATCGACGCGATAGTTGCCTCGGCAGCGAATCGTGCGGCCTCGGCGCCACCCAACTTAGCAATAAGCAATAAGATCGATAAGTCCGGGAAAACGATCTATTTCGCTGCCGATATTGAGACAGACCTAATATTAAGGGCAACATATCGGCGACTAAGGAAGCAGTGCGGCATCAGCCTGCCAAATCGTGAAGATATTCTGAACGGTATCATCGAAGCGACGAGCGAGGCAACACCTTACCTAGTCAGCAAATGCGACATAAAGTCGTTTTACGAAAGATTGGATGCCGAGCTAATTGTTAGGCAGCTCTTGGTTGACACGAGAACAAACCCAAGCGTCAAGGCCGTGTTGAGACAAATATATGTCGCGGGATCCATTCCGCGGAATGTTGCCCCGCGAGGGCTAGCTTTGAGTGCTGTTCTTGCAGAGATTGCGCTTCGTCGCTTCGATCAGATCATACGAAAGACGCACGGCGTTCACCGGTATTTTCGCTATGCCGATGACATGATCATCTTCTCGCTGCCAAACGTGGAAATTATCCCTATTATTAAGCGAGAGCTAGGAGAAATTGGGCTCGAGCTGAATGAGAAGACAGAGACGTGCTCAGTTGACGCTTTAATGAAATTAAAGCCTACGGAGATTATACCGGTCTCAAAGTATACATATCTTGGCTACGAGATTGCAGCGCAAGGTAAGGTTTCAAAATACGCTTCGCGGCAGTTCGATATTTCTATTGCTGAGGCGAAGCTGAAAAAGAGAAAGACTCGGCTTTTCTTGTCCCTCCACGCATTCGTGCGGGATGGCGACGAAAAGCTCTTGATCGATCGCATAAATTACTTGAGTGCAAATCAATCGGTATACAAAACTCGGCACACTAGAGGTGCGCGGAAGCAAAAAATTAGAACTGGAATTCATTACAATTACTCCCGTTGTGGTCACTATCCTGCATCAAAGAACGGTCGAACTTTCAGAGACCATAATGCTCACGAATTAGTTGCTCTGGATGTTGTCTTGAAAAATGCACTCTTCGGATCAAACAGCGAATTTTCCTCGAAGGTATCCATCCTGCCTCCAGGCGCCAAAGCTGAGCTCGCTGCAATCTCCTTCGCGCAGGGCTTTAAGAAGAAGATAATAAAACGCTACACGAGAGCGAGGGTTGGACAGATTTGCAAGGTTTGGGGGCATGAGTAATATTGATACTCGCCTGCGCGAGCTCAGAGCTATTCTCACCGAAACTCTACCTTATGAGCTACCGCTCGGGTTCACGAACGATAATTTATTCCTTTCCGAGTTGAAAATTGACGAACTCCCGGCGCAGCAACGTAAATTTGTCGACCAGTTGAGGCATGAGAACTCCGAGTTCACGAAGCCATTTCTATACAAGATAAATAGGTCGCACCGTACAAGGAACACCCTCGCGATCATTCACCCTGCACATCAACTGAAAATTGCGAAGTTCATCGCGGACTTTGAAAATTCTATCGTTCAGTCATGTGCCCGGAGTACATTCTCCTTGCGGCACCCAGCAGCAACCCAGAAGATTTATCTGAAAGGAAGCACCACGAATATTAGGAAAAGATGGGCGCTTGGCCTGCCTGATCAGAATTTTGGCGAGGCAATTGGTACAGAGTATTCCCCATCCTTCTTCGCCTATAAGAAATATCTTCTTCTCAACCTCTTCTTCTCGTCAAATGAACTCGTCCGACTCGAGAGCCGATTTAGTCACCTTAGAACACTCGACGTATCTAGGTGCTTCTTCAATATCTATACGCACTCTATTTCCTGGGCCCAGAAGGATAAGTCTTTCTCGAAGAGGAATGCAAATCAGTACTCGTTCGAGCAGCAATTTGATACAGTGATGCAGAAGGCAAACTATAATGAAACTGCAGGTATTGTTGTCGGGCCTGAAGTGTCTCGTATTTTTGCGGAAATCCTACTCCAACGTGTCGACCTTGACTTGGAGCGGCGCGCCGCATTGCGGGGATTCGCATCAGAGAAGGATTACGTAATTCGACGGTATGTCGATGACTTTCACCTGTTTGCTAAGAGTGTCGACACACTTAATATCCTAGAAGATCTACTGGCGGACAGCCTAGAGGAGTATAAATTATTCCTGAATTCCGAAAAGCGCGAAGACCTTCAGCGGCCATTTGTAACCCGAATCTCTCGTGTGAAACATGAGGTCGGTGAGGTATGTGAGGTTCTGGAACGAGCACTCGGCGAGGATATAAAAATTGATGAGCAAAAGCCGTCTATCACCCTTGAAGCGCAAAGATCGGGCCGGAAAGCACTTGATGCGTTGCGTTTCTTGGGTGGATCTGAGCGCCAGGCTTTTGTCAACTCTTTCTCGGAAGTTTTCTCGGCAATCGACAGGATTATAAGTCGGCTTGGGAAGCTCGAGTTGGGCCACGAGCATATGGACCTTGCCCTAGAGGAATTGTTTGGGCGCATCAAACTGACCGTTCGGATTATCTTTTACCTGATCTCAGTCGACTTTCGGGTTCCGCCCATCATACGATCTGCGTTTCTATTGAGGAAAATTGTTTCCCTAGTTGGTGTGTTTCCCAATTCCGAGCGCTTAGCGCTTAAGGCCCATATCGCTTATGAACTCAGCCAGCTTCTAGCAAGTAATTACGATAGTAAGAGCGCGCCCCTGCCCTTGGAAATCCTCAATACATTCTTGGTTGGCCTTATGGTCGATCCTGTTTCCTTCTGTGAGCAAGAGAGCACGCAAAGTTTAATAGAAAACATACTTGAGGGAAGGCATGAAGGCTACTTTTCGGTCATCTGCGCACTCCATTATATGAATAGCGTTTCTCCGACTGATCTTCAGCACCACGACGCAGCCGAAGAAAACGAAAGAAGGGAGAAATTTTGCAAAAGAATCTCTGAATTCTTGAGCAGCGCAGATTGCGACCCGAAGATCAACGCCGAGGACTATTTAATCTTCTGTGATTTTCTCTCTTGCAAATCTGTCGACCAGACTTTGCGTTGGGAAACCTTTTCCAAGAAGCTAGGGGGAACGCGCCTTTCGAAGAGCAGCTTTGAAGATCTAATGTTGCGATTGCGCCACACTAACTGGCAGGATCAGGGGAGTGAGTTTAAGTTGCTGATTAGAAGGTTGCAGCCCGTATATTATGCATCGTAGCATGAAAGAGGTGGCAGAATTCTTGCGCTAGATTGTGAGTCTCGAGCAATCGAAACTCATTGAGTCGTGGTATTGGTCGTTGCGCACATTGCCCTCGGGTGGTGCGGATCTTTCTTATATCGTGGCATACTACACACATGAGCGTGTCTTCTGTCATCACCTTCTGTACGCAGGGCGCAGCTTTTACTCGGGCGTTCAGAAATGCAGCAAAGGGTATTACGAGCTCCTGTGCATATCGGTCGGTCGGCTAGGACGCAGGGAACGAGCAGCCTCCGCCCAAGACGCGGTGCGGGGTAGGGCCATCCCTGCGCCACAGACGACCGACCGCTTTCCCAGGCCCGCCGCGCGCGCGATGCCGCGCCGCCTTCCGTCAGCTTTCCGCCCTTCTCTACCTTCTCGTACCATCATCCCGGCTCCCCATCCGCACCCTGCCTTGCCTCTTCCTTCGCCAGTTGCTCTCGTAGCGAGGTAACAATCACGGCTTCGATGTCCTTGACCCGCATACGGTGACGGAATGCCAGACGCGCAACCAGTGTGGAGATCTGAGGATCTTTTGGTCCGTAGATGGCCCAATCGTCTAACTCGTGGCTATCCGGATGCAGGTCATGTTGCATGGGCGTAGTCCTTTTCAGCATGGGGCGAGGTGCATCCCAGATATCCGGGCAGCTCCGCCCGGCGATAGACTCGAACCATACGTCCCTTTGTCGCCACTGGGTCTATACCAGCATTATCGAGCCATTTCGCTAGGTGCATAGAGCGAACGCCCATACGGGTTGCCAACTGGCCTAGGGTCTCGCACTCGACTTCGAACCGGCTGATGCTCTCAACAGTGATAAACGCCCGTTGATGGTTAGTATCGGGGTTTCTGCGATGCACTTGCACAAGGTAGCCAGAATCACGCAGCGCTCGCACCCCCATCGCACCGATCTGAAGATGCTCGGCGGCCTCGGTGACCGACATATCCATCTTGTGCCTTCGCCGCTGCCTGATTGGCAACTGCCCGTTATCGATCAGTAGGGACCTGATGCCAGAAAGGTCTGGGTTGCGGCGAACATCTATTATTTTGCCATCCAGCGCCGCGCACACCACCCGGGCCATTGAAATGCAACGACTTTGGCTAAACTCGGCTATGGGGAGAAGCTCTGAGTTCGGATGGTCGACCGGCGCGTTGGAAACCATCACCAAGACAGCATCAATCGATGCGTTGGTTACGTATCGCAGGGCGGAACTCAGGCGGACAGCCTCCAGCACGCCTACCTCGATAAACGCCTTAATCTGCGCAGGATGCAAGCCAAGGCGTTCTGCCGCATCCTTGAGATTGCTGTGATTGCGCCAGAATGCATCTACCGTCTGGATGTCCTCGACGCTGACATCGGTGACAGTTCCAGCGGTATTCCGGCTGGCGGGGCGAAGGTGGCCCAAAGTTGTCGCCATCCGTGCACGAGCAATGCCGGAGACTTGCCGGGCGTCAGAAAAGGTCATCCGTCTCCCCATTGAGATTTCTTCGCCCAGAATTTTCATCCCGGAGCGGAGAGGGTAATTCTCGGTGATAAAGTTCCGCACGGCATGGCGCATTTCCTGAAGCTTTGGCTCTTCGACCTCCTCCTTTAGCCAAGTGTAGAAATCGCCCATGTCGGTTGAAAAGTAGGGTCTTTCCGTCTGGTATGCCTTCTTGAGCTCTGTCAGCGCGGCCAGAAGCTGTGCCGGTCCGCTCCGCAACACGCTATAGCCTCGGTCCAGCGCTGCCCTGCTTTGCACGACATCGAGCGCCGTGCTGTTTTTTGAGGACCCGAAAAGTAACGCCGCGCCGAGGGTCAGGCATCCCCGGTGCATATGTTGCAATTCTAAGGGCGTGAGCCAGCTTGTTGCCGCGCGCCCCTGAATCCGGCTGAGGACGTAATCCTCAAACCCCGTCGGAAATGTTGATCCATCTGAATCTGCCGCCCTCTGGATTATCCCCTGATGGCGCTCGATCTGGGTCAGGAGATCGTATGTGTCGTGCGCATGCCGCGCATTCGGCAGCTTCAGCAGGGCTGTGTGATGATCGGAGCAAACATGAATGCTCTGCACCAGCCATTCGACCCTTTGAAACGGCCCGGCATGCAAGCCTTTTGCTTGCCCCTCCACCACGCAGCGCGGGCAGATGCGGGTCACCGCACGGCGGAATACTCCTGTGCTTGCGATCTCGTATCCAACCCGATAGCGACAAGGGCTGACCAACGGACCGCTCCACCGGAGAAGCCGGAACAAGCTGACATCTGCAAGCTTTGCCAATCGCGACAGCTGCTCAGGATGCGCAGAACAGATATGGGGCCATTGCAGCCCCATATCGGAACAAAAGTCGCGGGGGTTCGTGCCATGAAGGCGCGCCAGGCGAGATACCAAGGAAGAGGGCATTTCCCTGTCTATTAACGGGATGCGCAGGCCGAGACGGTTCATTGCGGGTCGTCCAAAATGCGTCGGACATTTATCGCGACGAAGTCGGTCGCAAGAAACGGGTTCAGCATCGGAGCCGCGCCGGTACGTTCTCTGTAAGCATGGCCAAAGTCTTCGAGAGTAAGGGCTGCCCCCCGCCCCCGGACACCAAGCGCGCGACAGGCCGCCTGTACTATGATTTCGGCAACCAGCCCGAACTCATAGTCTCCAGCATGCAACAGCCTGCGCGCAAACTCATCCCCTGCCAAATCTGCACCCACTGTCAGAGTACCACGTTCGGCATATCGACGGGTCAACTCCACCACGGCATTCACATGACGGGGAACCGTCAGCCGGGGTATCGCCACGGGGTAAATCCTCCTCGCAAGCTGCGGGTCCTGATTGATTATCTTCTTGAGTTCAGGCGTGCCGGAAAGGATCAGGCTCACCGGCCACGTCCTGTTTTCCATCATAGACTTCAGGGTGTTGACGACAGACTGCCGTTCTCGATCTGTCTGGAAGCGTGCCAAATCCTGCGCCTCATCCAGATGCAGGAAAAGCGTTTTTCGCCGTTGGAGCTGATCAGCGACCATCCCCCAGATGACCGGCGCGGATTTGTCCCGGGCCAGTGGATAGCCGAGGGCGTGCAAAATCGCCGTACCCACGAACTTCATTGTCGCCGGAGACGGCACCAGCTGTGATGCAAACTCACAGGGGGCTTCACCCTCGGCAATGACCAGATCACTGCGCGATTCACGCAGATGCCTTATCAGTGTTGATTTACCACTGCCCGATCCCCCGACCAGCGCGATACTTCGGACATTTGTTAAACGCCCCGCAGCGAGATCGGCGCGCCGCTGGTCCAACATGGTTTCGAACAAGTCTTTGAGCGCGTTAAATGCCTCGTTGGGGATGAACGCTCCCCTAAGGTCCTGGATGACGGCCCGTGTAGATGGATCATTCCTCATCGCTGAACCTCCAGTCCACATCACCATCACCAACATCATCGGGGGTTGGGAGACGTGGATTTGGTGCTGACGGCACCTTCAGTCCAATCGCTTGTCCGGGAATCCGTAGAGGGTCAGCTTCGCTATCTTGCCCGCCATCAAAACGAACGCCGAGGAAGAGATTTCGCTCTGCGCGCTCCAACTCTTCCGCGCTCAGGTTGATGGGGCCAAGGCGACGACGTGCGCGCGCGGTTTCGTCTATCTCCCGAAGGCCAAGGATCGCGTCATCGACAAGAAGCTGTCCAGAGCGGGCGGCGGAGCGATTACTTTGATAGGCTTCCAGCACGGCCCGTTTCCAGCTCTCCACCGGAACGCCGCGCATGTCAGCGCTTGTGCAGGCAAGAACGTGCCATGCATCGTCCATCCAGCAAGAAATGTACCCTAAATCCTCAGGGTCGACGCGCAGCAGCATATCTTCGCCGCCATGGCGTTCGAAACGACGGGCCAGTTCCTCGGAATGGAAGCGCAGCTTCATCAACTGGATGCCGTGTCTGCCTGATTTTCGTCGGACTTCCAGCCCAAGTATCGCGCGCAGTGTATGCCGATTGGGCGCTTGTGGCACCGGGTAGGTCTTGGTCGCCGCTTCCCAGCTCTGCGCAGGACTGTTGTAGTCCAGGCCCTGATGCTCGCGCTGATGGTAGTTATCAACGATATAGCGTACAAAGGCATCAACCAGATCTTGTGCGGTATGCACTGCAAAAGCTTCTGACGGATAATCGCCGCGCTCGACTGGGTTTGAGAACGTCCGTCCTGTCATGAACGGCATCATGTTCTGCGCGAAAGTGCGCATCATCCGCTCGATCCGCCCCCGAAGCTTTGGAACGCCAGCGGGCATGACATCATAGCCGATCCCCAAATCAGCTACAGCCGCCTTGAACTCGGAACTGACGAAAGAGCTGCCGTTATCCACGACGACCTGCGTGATATGGCCAGATTGATGCCATCCCGCGCGACAGCCCAGAGCCCGTGCCATGTTGCTTTTATCGGTGAGCGCCAGCCAGAGTGTCGCGAGCGCATCGGCGGTGGAGGCGCTCGCGGCAAGTTTTATACCCAAAATGCAACGGGTAGCGCAGTCGATTGCCACACAGAGGAAATAGCGACCAAGCGCCATGTCCCTGCGCTGATCAGCGGTCGGCTCGATTCCGGCGGCCTCAAGGATCGCGAGAAGGTCCACCTTCCATTCATCCATTTCCACCCGTTCAAGGGGAACCTCGACATCGAGCCCCCGCCCCACCGGCCCATAGCGCCCCTTGGCAACGGCAAGGCCTTCCCTCGACGCTGTCACCTCGAACCGACCTAGTGCCGCGATGCGCCTGCGCACGGAGCTCGCCGACGGCATTCGTAACGGCGGCAGCCCTTGCTCTGACCGAACAGCATTTTGTCTGCGGATCTCGGCATGAACGTCCTGAACCACATGAGACTGAGATGGACGATTGGGATGCAGGTAATTCGGCAGGCACGACTGGATAACCTGATCCTCGTCACGCCCCAAGCGCACAGCATTGCGCCCCGCATATCGTGACCGCTTTAACAGCAAGAGAGGGTCCTTGTGCGGCTCCCAGATGCGCACCCAGCTCAACAGACTGCGAAGACTAGGTGACCTGCGATGGCTCAGCAGGTCGCCCGCTCGCAGGCCGGTTTTTCGAGCGCCGTCTGCCGCCCCATCTCGGACGCGTTTTTCAAGTATTGGCAGAAATGCCGAAAAGCTTGCGTCTGTGCGGCTAACCTCGCCATCACGCTCAGCTGCCAGAAACACCTCGCAGCACCTGACCTTCCACATGATCAATTCGCGCTCGGTCTCGGGCAGCGTGGTAAGCACTTGATGGCCCGCCACCGCGCGGCGCTTAGCCTGCGCCTCACCGAAATAGCGATGTTCCACCCAGGCAGTTTGGGAGCACAGAATTTCGTTTAGTTCACTGGTGGTTACGTGCATCTCGTCTGCGTTGCCGCCAACCGGCACGAGCCGCCCGCCCGTCTCGTCATTTGCGATGAACGCAAATACCTGCCCCTTGATGCGGACGGCATCAGTCGGACCAACAAGCGGGCGGTTCATTTGACACCTCGCGGATAGACGAGTGTCTGGCTGGCGATTCTGCGCCCAGGATCAATGGTGGCTTCTCCGGCGTTTATGGCACAGATCAGTGCAGCCCAGCCGCGTTCAGCAAGGCCACTCTGTTCCAGAACTTCGGCAAAGGTTCGCGCGCCCTTCAGGTCAGCCAGAAAGGTGCAGATTGTTCGGATCGCGTCCACATCTACAGTATGCCGGGCAATGTGCAAAAGTTCGGCGTTGCGCACGTCTGCATCGTTCAGATCGGCGTCCGTGACCAGCAAAAGCTCATCGGCATATGCCGGTGACATCGCGCCGCGCACCTGAGCAAGTTCTTCTCTGAACCGGAGACGCTCGACAGATGCCTGAGGCTTCACTGCAATAGCCAAACGAAGTCCTGTATCAAGAAACGCGAGGAAATCTGGCGTATGATGGCGCAGCGTTCCGCCTGACGTGGCAAACGGGATCGCCGTTGGCTGATCCCAGATGTCGACGAGGTCACGACGCGCCAGAAACGTCAGCAGGACTCGACGCTCGAGATTGCTTTCATAAATGATCTGGCGCGGGCGGTCTTGTGCGCGCAGATGGGCAAAAAGAAAACCGCGCACGCTGGACTTGGATCGTGCAGCAAAGCTTCGTGTCGCGCGGCTGCGCAGAGGCGGCTGATATGGGGTGTCGTGATGCATGGTTGCTCAGGCCCTGCGACTGCGGTTGCAGCGACAGGGGTTCTCCTTGTCATGATGGCGATGAAAACCGGCCCGCAGTTTGACTGCGAGATTGACCGGCGTTTCTGTTTGAGTCATGATGGAGATGTAGCGGGTCCTACTCGACTACATCTCGAAAGGCCTTGAGCGGTTCCAGCCCTCGGGGCCTTTTCTACTTCGAGTGTCTGCTAGGTCATGCGCCACCCTCCCTGTACCGCTCCGGGTAAAGCTTTTCCGGCGTTGTCCCGAGTGCTTCGGCGATGGCGCGCTCGACTCGTTTTGAGCGATGTTTTCCAAGGCCCACAAGCGACATCGATGTCCCGGAGATCCCTAGGTCACGACCAATCTGCGCCAGGGATGTGCCGCGAATGCGCAGCTCCGCCTTTAGGCGCTCATGGTTTTCAAATGCTTGCCGGGGATTTGTAGACATTTGGGCTCTACGCTCGCGCTTTCGCAATTGCTAATAGCCCGAATTCAACAGGCCACAAACTGGGCTTGGCAAGCCTGAACACCCGCTTAAGAGCTTCATGCACTGGTCGGATTCTGGTCGGATATGGCGGCTTTCGTTAAAAGACTCGGCACTTTAGCTCCAAATGAAAAAAGGTGCTATGCTGCCGTAACAGCTGGCATGCGGAGGAGTGCGCGCGGTGAGGGGGCGACTGAAAAGGCCAAAATTCGAATCAGACGGGCGACGAAAGCTGCGGCAGATTCGCTTGAGGCTTGGGCACACGCAGCACAGCTTTGCGCCGCTTCTTGGCCTGATTCCTTCGACCTATGAAAAGTATGAACGCGGCCTGCACAAACTCCCGTCGGGGCTGCTGGAGCGGGCTCAACTCTTGGAAACCCCTCCCGAGCCCGAAGCTGCATTGCCCGGCGGCGAAGCCGTCAGCGTTCTCGTTAGTGACGACCTCAGCGAAGATGAGGTGGTCGTGGTATCGCCTCTTGAAGAGGAGACAGCTTTTTCCTTGCCGGTCCCAAGCACTAGTGACGGCATACCGTCTGAGGTTGTGCCTGCCGCTCAAGGCGTCGATGAGCCCATAAGTGTGGCTTGGAAGGCATCACCGTCTTCGTCGGAGATGGAAATTCAGACAGGCCTTGGAGAAGCACGCTATGAGCGGTGGGTTCAGGCTTGCTGGATTGTGCAGGTTGCGGTGGCCACCTTCGTCATCGCCCGGATCGCCGAGCTCAATCTCGGCGGGAGCGAACTTTGGCGGCACGGACCAAACGACGAGGGATTGGCCGTAGGCCTTATTCTGCTGGTCAGTCTGTGGGTTCTTCTGGGGCAAGAGACATTGCGTCGCGTTTGCTTCGGTCTGCCACTTCGTAACCAGCGCGGTTCAAAGCGATCTGGGGCGAAGGCAGCCTCGTGATGGTGCGGGAAGGGCCTGGGTGAGCATGTTGCCTGTGAAGCGGGAACGCCTCTCGCCACAACGGCACTGAACCGAATCCCAGACATGCCGAACCGCGCCACGAGGCAATTTCGTGACGCAAAAGGCAGTTTTGCCTGGAGTTTACAATGAATTCTATGGCGGACCCAGAGCGATTCGAACGCCCGACCCCCAGATTCGTAGTCTGGTGCTCTATCCAGCTGAGCTATGGGTCCGCTGTGAGGCCGGTATCTAGAGGGCGCGGCGGGGGGATGCAAGAGACAAAATGCAGCCTCACTCGATTTGCTGCGGATCGATGACAAGCGCTATCTTCGGGAGGTGGATCATGAACTCCGTTCCCTCGGAATCGCTGTGCAAAAGCTCGATCCGGCCGCCATGGCCGCGCACCAACTCGGAGGAAATCGCGAGGCCAAGCCCGGTGCCGCCCTTGCGCACGCCGCCCTGGAAGGCCGCAAAAAGATGCTCGCGCGCCTTTGGCGGCAGGCCCGGGCCGGTATCACCCACCCTGATCCACCATTCAGAATCACTCTCTCCGGCGGAGATCTCGATCGTGCCGGCCTGGCCGGTCGCCTCGATCGCCTGCCGCGCATTCCGGATCAGGTTCGATATTACGCGGTAAAGCTGTTCGCGATCGGCGCGAAGCGAGAGATTCGCTGCGATATCTGTAAGTGAGGTCACCAGAGCCGCGGGCGGCAGTTCTTCGCCGCTGGACAGCCCCTCGCCTTCGATCACCTCATTCACCAGCACGGCCAGCGGAAAACGCGTCAGCTGCGGCGGCGCCTCTTCTGCCTTACCGAAAGTCAGCGTCGCCTCGCAAAGGCTCACCGCGCGGCTGATCGAATTGACCAGTTTCGGCGCAGAGCGTGCCACGACCGGATCGGCGCTGCCCTCAATCCGGTCGGCGAACAGCTGCGCCGTGGTCAGGATGTTCCGCAGATCATGGCTGATCTTTGCCACCGCGCCGCCAAGCTGCGCCAGCCGTTCCCGCTGTTTCAGCGCGCCGGTGAGCTGACGCTGCATGGTGGCCAGCATCTCCTCGGCCTCACGCAATTCCTCGACCCGGGCCGAGGGTTCGATCACTGTGCGCGCATCTTCGGGCGCCTCGGCATAGGCCTTCATATGCAGTACCACGCGCCGAATCGGATGCACGATCAGCCGCTGCGCCGCGAGGAACAAAAGCACCGCCATCACCGCCGAGATCAGCGCCGAAAACAGCAGGAGCCGCCAGGCGTATAGCAGCATCGCCTTGCGCAACGGCTCTTGCGGCATGGTGATCTCGATCAGCTGGCCGCCCTCCTGGACCGGGCTGCCAATCACCCGCACCACCCGGTGCTCGGCGTCGAACAGCGTCGACAGAGCATCGCGGATCAGCTCCCAGGGGCCCGAAAGCCGCAGGTCGTAATCGGCATGGACCGGTTCCGGCACCGGCGAGGACAGCACCAGCTGACGGATATCATCACGCCGCAACACCACGTTATAGACCCCGGCATTGGCAAGCAGTTCCGCCTCGAGTTCAGGCGAGACGCCGCTGTCCGAGGCCAGTTGTGTCAGCACCGCGATCTGCGCCTGACGCAAGCGTTCCAGCAGAAAATCAGCGCGGTAGCGGGCAAGCGAGGGAACAAAGATCAGCACATCGGCCAGAAGGACGAAAATGACCGTCAGCATGAGGAAACGGCCGGACAAGGTCCGCAAAAACCGCCGCCCGCTTTGCCTCTGCGTCACCCGTCCCTCCTTCGGCCTGGCCTTCCGCGCTGGCCGTCTGTTCTGCCGCCCCGGTTTGCCGCCCGCTGCAGTCCCGCCAGAGGCTTTCGCCCCGTTTCGGCGGGCCGTGCGCGGCGGGGATCCGCATGATCCGCCCGTTCCTGAAAATATCTAGCAAATCGCGGGCAGGTTGGACAGTATGGGAAGACCCATGTAAAAGCTGCAAAACAACGCCAGAACAGCAGGGTTTCCTGTCAGGATACGTTGACTTGGGCGCCGGCTGCCCCTATAGGCCGGGCTTCAGGATCAACGTCCGCGAATCCCGCGCCGTCCAGGCGCAGTGGGAAGGCAGCGACAGGCATCCGACTGAGATATGGCCGCGAGGCCGCGAGATATGGCCGAAAGGCCTGGAAACAGGCCCCTGGCCACAACAAACGCAGAAGGAATGCCGCAATGAAGCGCACCTATCAACCCTCGAAGCTGG
Source organism: Rhodobacter sp. 24-YEA-8 (assembly GCF_900105075.1). Classification (NCBI taxonomy): domain Bacteria; kingdom Pseudomonadati; phylum Pseudomonadota; class Alphaproteobacteria; order Rhodobacterales; genus Rhodobacter; species Rhodobacter sp. 24-YEA-8. The sequence continues at coordinate 426,634 of NZ_FNSK01000001.1, read as the reverse complement.
TTCGCGCCCGTCGCCACGGCTTCCGCGCCCGCATGGCCACCAAAGGTGGCCGTCTCGTGCTGGCTGCCCGCCGCGCCAAAGGCCGCAAGGTTCTTTCGGCCTGATCTGCCACCGCCCTGCACCTGCAGGGCCGGAGGAACGGATAATGGCACCGCCGGAGGCAAAGGGTATGAGGCAATTTGCCGGACAGCCCGAAAAGCCTCCGGCGGTTTCCGTTTTGGAACATCCAACTGCCCGCAGATGGGAAGAGTCCGTGACGGAATTGCACAAATCAAACAGTTCGGCGCTTGTGGTCATCCCGCAGCGTAAAGATTTCCTGAAAGCCGCTTCGGCGCGGCGTCAAGGGACATCATCTTTCCTGCTTCAGGCCCGCGACCGGCGCGATGGCGATCAGGTCACGCGGATCGGCTTTACCGCTTCGAAGAAGATCGGCAATGCGGTGGCGCGCAACCGGGCCAAACGGCGGATGCGAGAAGTGGCGCGGGCCGTTTTGCCCGAGCTTGGTCGCGACGGCTGGGACTACGTTCTGGTGGCGCGGCCAGAGGCAACTCTCTCCCGCGTTTTCAGTGACATGGTAAGCGATCTGCGCGAGGCCTTCGCCTCGGTTCATCGAGAGAGGGCGCCAAAGCCGCCGCGCGACTCTGCGACCGGGCCAGTGCCACCACCCGCCGGAGCAGGGCAATGACCCCCCTCGCCTTCCTCGTCTCGCTGCCCGTGCGCGGCTACCGGCTGCTTCTGAGCCCCTGGGTCGGGCATGGCTGCCGGTTTCAGCCGACCTGCTCGGCCTATGCGATGGAGGCCTTGTCACGGCATGGCGGCCTTAAGGGCGGATGGCTTACCGCATATCGGCTTTGCCGCTGCCATCCCTGGGGGGGCGCGGGTTATGATCCGGTGCCCGGCTCTGACCCGGAATTTGATAAAATGTTGCAAAAGGGAAAGCCCGCCGCAGAAAACCCGCTGATAAGGGGGAAGAAATGATGCATTATTCTGGCCTCTTTGCCCTCGCTCTTGGGGGGGCCGCCGGCACTGTGCTGCGCCATCTGATCATTTCCCTTTTCGGCGCGCCCTGGGCCGTCGCGGCCATCAATATCACCGGCAGCTTTCTGATCGGTCTCGCCTGGGTCATGCTGAGCCAGCGCCTCTTGCTCGGCCCGGTGGTGATGACCGGCCTTCTCGGCGGTTTCACCACCTTTTCCGCCTTCTCACTCGACACACTGAAACTTATCGAAATAGGCCGCCTCGCCGAAGCGCTGGCATATGTCGCGGTTTCGGTCTTCTTTTCACTCTTCGCCGTCTTCCTCGGCGTTACTTTAGCGAGGCAGCTTTCATGAGCGGCGTTCAACTGATCCAGGTCACCGAAGATGATGGCGAACAGCGGCTGGACCGCTGGCTGAAAAAGCGCTTTTCGCAGCTGACCCAGGGTAATATCGAAAAGATGTGCCGCACCGGCCAGATCCGCATCGAAGGCGGGCGGGCAAAGGCGGCAGACCGGGTACAGCCGGGCGAGACGATCCGCGTCCCCCCCCTCCCCGCGGCCGAGGCGCCGGTGCGCGAACAGACCAAAGGCGTCTCGGATGCCGATGCAAAGATGATCCAGGCCGCGGTGCTGTGGAAAGACGAACATATCATCGTGCTGAACAAGCCGCCGGGCCTGCCCTCGCAAGGGGGGTCGGGCCAGGGTGACCGCCATGTCGACGGGCTGACCGAGGCACTGAAATTCGGCTATAAGGACCGGCCGAAGCTGGTGCACCGGCTGGATAAAGACACTTCGGGGATCCTCCTGCTGGCGCGGACCGACCGCGTCGCGCGCGCGCTGTCCGAGGCGCTGCGCCACCGGCTGACCCGCAAGATATACTGGGCCGTGGTCGCCGGCGTGCCGCATCCCAAGCAGGGTTCGATCAAGTTCCACCTGATGAAGGCGCCAGGCCGTGGCCGGGGCGGCGAAGGCGAGAAAATGATCGCCATTCACCCCGCTCAGGCCAAGGATTACCCGGACGCGAAACGCAGCCAGACCGATTACTTCACCCTCTGGTTCCTTGGCACAAGGCTGAGCTGGATGGCGCTGGAGCCGGTGACGGGCCGCACCCACCAGCTGCGCGCCCATATGGCGGAAATCGGCCATCCCATTCTGGGGGATGGAAAATATGGCGGCGGCGATATGGAAAATGCGGGCGATGGCTGGGGGGCGGGCATCGGCGGGGATCTGTCGAAAAAGCTGCATCTTCATGCGCGGTCCATCGGGTTTGAACATCCGATCACCAAAAAAGAGATGCTCTTCCAGGCGCCATTGCCCGACCATATGAAACGCACCTGGAAAGCCCTGGACTGGAAGGAAGACGACGTCCCCTCTGATCCGTTCAAAACCTTCGGAGGGCGCTGAGATGTCGGCCTGGGCCCCGAAACGGTTCTGGAAAGAGACACGCCTTGCCGAAGCCGATGGCGGCTTCACCGTCCATCTGGATGGTCGACCGATCCGCACGCCGCAAAAGGCGCCGCTGATCGTGCCGACGCGGGCGCTGGCGGACCTGATCGCCACGGAGTGGGAGGCGCAACAGGGCAAGATCGATCCCGAATCGATGCCGGCGACCCGCTCGGCCAATTCGGCGGTCGACAAGCTCAGCCAGCAGCGCGAGGCCGTGGTGACCATGCTCGCGGCCTACGGCGAGACCGACCTGCTGTGCTACCGCGCCGAGCGCCCGCTTGCCCTTGTCACCCGCCAGGCCGAGGTCTGGAACCCGATCCTCGACTGGGCGGCCAAGAGCCTGCAGGCGCCACTTGCCGTGACCGCCGGCGTGGTGCCGGTGGCGCAGCCTGCGGCAAGCCTCGCCCGGCTGACCGCCGAAGTTGCCGCGCTGGACAATTTCCGCCTCACCGCCTTCCACGATCTGGTGGCGATTTCCGGCTCGCTGGTGCTTGCGCTGGCGCTGATCTCCGGCAGGATTGACGCCGGGCAAGCCTGGGAGGCCTCGCGCCTCGATGAAAGCTGGCAAAGCGAGCAATGGGGCGTCGATGAGGACGCCGCCGCAACTGAGGCCGTGAAGCGGGCGGCCTTTGACTTTGCTTGGCGATTCTACGGATTGTGCGGGTAACAATTCAGGCTGATTTCCCGGGAAAGCTGATCTGAGCAGCATTTTTCCGGCACAACGCCCGGAAAAACGGCGATTTTCCCGCATTCGTACCTCGGCTATTGACCGATAAGCGACCTTGCTCTGAAAATATGCTCATCGGGCGATCAAAGACCCGAGAGACAGCCTGCGAACAGTCAGGCGACACCCCCGCCGCGGCCCGGCCGATGGCGGCAGCTCAGGAAGAGGTAATTATGAAGAAATCAGCAATCATCGGCGCGCTGGCGGCCAGCACCATGCTCGCAGGCGCTGCCAGTGCGGCCACGCTCGATGATGTTAAGGCGCGCGGCGAATTGAATTGCGGCGTCAATGTTGGCCTCACCGGCTTTGGCATGGCGGATGCGAATGGCACCTGGGTCGGCTTTGACGTCGATCTGTGCCGCGCGGTTGCCGCCGCCGTGCTTGGCGACCCGACCAAGGTGAAATTTGTTCCTACCACCGGCGAGACGCGCTTTACCGCGCTGGCCTCGGGTGAGGTCGATCTGCTTGTCCGCAACTCGACCGCAACCTTCACCCGTGACGTTGACCTGAAATTCGATTTTGTCGGCATCAATTATTATGACGGCCAAGGCTTCATGGTCAAAAAAGACCTGGGCGTTTCTTCGGCCAAGGAACTCGAAGGCGCCACTGTCTGCATCCAGACCGGCACCACTACCGAACTGAACCTTGCCGACTTTTTCAAGGCGAATAACATGACCTATACCCCGGTCACGGTTCAGGACGACTCTGAGGCGCAACGCCAGTATCTCGCCGGCGCCTGCGACACTTATACGACCGACGCGTCGGGCCTGGCGGCTGGTCGTGCAACCATGGCGGATGCCGAAAACCACATCATCCTTCCCGAGATCATCTCGAAAGAGCCGCTCGGGCCGGCCGTGCGCCATGGGGACAATGTCTGGGGCGATATTGTGCGCTGGACCTATAACTCGCTGCTGATCGCCGAAGAAAAAGGCATCACCAAAGCCAATATCGAAGAGGTCGCCGGCTCCTCCACTGACCCCGAAATCCGCCGTCTGCTTGGACTTGAAGGCGAAATGGGCAAGATGTTCGGTCTCGACAATGACTGGGCGAAACGTGCGATTGCCGCCAACGGCAATTATGGGGAGATTTTTGAAGCAAATCTCGGAACCGGTACTCCGATCGGTCTGGCGCGCGGTCTGAATGCGCTCTGGACGCAAGGCGGGCTGCAATACGCCTGGCCGATGCGCTGATCTGCCCCGGGGGCGCGTCCGAAAGGCGCGCCCCCAGTTCTTTAAGATCAAACACTCAGAACAATCACGACCACGGACTGCCCGATTGCGGCAGTACCATAACCGGCAAAAGCCGGAGGCGGTCGGGCTCAGGGGGAATTCATGGCCTTTGCCACCAGTCGGGCGGAGGCGTCGAAGGGCGGCTTTCGCCTTTCGATGCTGATTTATGACACCCGTTTCCGTGCCATCACGCTCCAGGTGATCGCACTTATACTCTTCCTGCTCTTCATCGGCTGGCTGACGGATAATGTGATCCGCAACCTTGACGCCAAGGGAAAGGACATCAATTTCGGCTTTCTCTGGGTCAGGGCCGGATATGATATCGAGCAGACCCTGATCCCCTATACCAACGATTCCACCCATGGCCGCGCGGTTATCATCGGGCTTCTGAACACGCTGGTTGTGGCGTTTTTCGGCTGTATTCTGGCCACGGTGATCGGCGTGATCGTGGGGATCCTGCGGCTGTCGAACAACTGGCTGATTTCGCGGCTGATGACGGTCTATGTCGAGATCTTCCGCAATGTGCCGCTGCTTTTGTGGATCCTTCTGACCTTCGTGGTGATCTCCGAGACCATGCCGGCGCCGGCGGCCTTCAAGATCACGCCTGCAATCCTTGAAAGCCGGGCCGCGCTGGAAGGGCTGGAGGCCAGGGCCGGTGGCTATGGGCTTGCGGCGCGCCTTTCCGGCCTGCAGGTTTCCTCACCGGCCTTCCTGCTCTGGCTGCTCGCCTTTATCGGTATTACCGGCGCGGCCTGGCAATATGCCCGCAGCCGGTTTGACGCCGGTAAGGCGGCGCTGATCACAGCCGTTCCGGCGATTTTGTGGATCATCGCGGCCCTGACCGTGTTCAGCCCTTCACTCTCGCCGGTTCTGGCCGAAAGCGAGGCCAGCGCCATCGGGCCCACAGAGCCCGCGGCCTCGAAATTCTTCTTCGATTCCATCGCATTGACCAATCGCGGCACCAATATCCCATCGCCGCTGCTGGACCGCCCGCTCGGCGGTACGGAAATCGCCTCTGTGCCGGTGAATTTCTCGGTGCTGGCGGTGCTGGCTGTGATCATCGTGTCGGTGCTTGCAAATCGCTCGGTCACCCGGCGCGCCAACAAACTTCAGGAAGAGACCGGCCGCCGCCCGACGACCTGGTGGATCTCGCTCCTGATCCTCTTCCTGCCCCTGGTCATTTTGCTGACCGCGCTTGGCCTGCATTGGGAGCTGCCGGGCTTTCCGGTGAATGATCAGGGCGTGAGCCAGGGCTTCAACTTCCAGGGCGGCATCCAGGTGATGCATTCCTTCACCGCGCTCCTGATTGCGCTCTCGCTCTATACCTCGGCCTTCATCGCCGAGATCGTGCGGGCGGGGATCCAGGCCATTTCGCGCGGGCAATCCGAGGCTGCCGCTGCCCTTGGCCTCCGCCCGGGCCGCACGATGAAGCTGGTGATCCTGCCTCAGGCCCTGCGGGTGATCATCCCGCCGCTGATCAGCCAATATCTGAACCTCACGAAAAACACCTCGCTGGGGATCGCGGTCTCTTACCTTGATCTGCGGGGCACGCTGGGCGGCATCACGCTGAACCAGACCGGGCGCGAGCTAGAATGTATGCTCCTGATGATGCTGATTTATCTGACAATCAGCCTGATCATTTCCTCGGGCATGAATGCCTTCAACTCTGCCGTAAAGCTGAAGGAGCGCTGAGATGACCGAGACTTCGCATCTCTGGGTCCGCGAGGAAATGCTGCGCCCGGCGCCGCCGCCACTGCGTGAGGCGGGAGCGGTTAAATGGCTGCGCGAGAACCTGATCTCTTCGCCGGTCAATACGCTTTTGACCTTTGCCGGGCTTCTGGTGACGATCTGGATGATCTGGACAGCCTTCCCCTGGTGGTGGCATTCGGTCTGGAACGCCAATTCGCTGGCGGAATGCCGCGAGATCGTCGCGGCAGCGGGCGGTGAAAGCGGCGCCTGCTGGGCAGTGATCAAAGCGCGCTGGCACCAGTTCCTGTTCGGCTTTTTCCCGCCCGAGCAATACTGGCGCCCGGTGCTCACCGGCGGGCTGCTCTTTGCCGCGCTGGCACCGATCCTGTTCTGGAAAGACCGCAAGAGCGCCCATATGGTCGGTTTCGCGGGTATCGCGACCCTTGCCGCGCTTTACGCGATATCCGCAAACAGCCTTGCCTTTGCCGCGACTGCCGCAATTTTCGCGGTGATCTGGGTAACGGCGAGCCTGCGCCCGGCGGCGCTGATCTGGGTGACCGGGCTTTTCCCTTTCATCTCGATCTGGCTGATCTGGGGCGGGTCGTTCTGGTCACCGGTCACGCAGCTGCTGGCCATAGCGCTTGGTGCCCTGGTGGCCCGGCTCTATTACAACAACCCCAATAAATGGCTGAATGATGCCTTTGCGCTGGTCGTGGCCCTGGCCGCGGCCTGGGTGGCCTCGGTGGTGATCAATTACAGCGATGCCATCTCGACCGATTTCTTTGCGCGGCTGCGCATGGCAACTTTCTGGCAGGGCTTTGGCCAGGGCGGGAATATCCTGGCCATGGCTTTCGGTGCCCTCGCCTCTTTCGTCGTGATGCTGCTGACGGCGGCGATCTGGCTCCTGCTCGCGGTGATGTATGTGATCAGCGCGGTACTGAACTACAATCTCACCGACCTCGCCCGGCTTTTCGGCTATGAGACCCTGCCCGCCTGGGCGGCGATGATCAGCCTCGGCGCGCTGTTTGCCTTCGCGCTGGTCTTTGTCGCGGCGCGCAACCGGTCGGTCGTGATCGGCGTTCTCGCCGGGCTGCTCGCGGGCGGTGGCTGGCTTTTGTACCAGGCACCGAAGATGGTTTCCTATATGGCAACCGACCTGCCGCTGACGATTGCGCCGGTCGGCTCCAATATGATCGGGGGTTTCTTGCTGGCCCTGATCATCGGGGTCACGGCCATCGCGGCCTCGCTGCCTCTCGGCATCATGCTGGCGCTTGGGCGCAGATCGGACATGTGGCTGATGAAGATGCTCTCGATCGGCTTTATCGAGTTCATCCGGGGGGTGCCGCTGATCACCCTCCTCTTCACTGCTTCCCTGCTTCTGCAGTATTTCCTGCCGCCGCAGACCAATTTCGACCTGATCCTGCGGGTGATCATCCTCGCATCGCTCTTCTCGGCCGCCTATCTGGCCGAGGTGATCCGGGGCGGTCTCGCCGCCCTGCCGCGCGGACAGTATGAGGCCGGTGACAGTCTTGGTCTGACCTATTGGCAGGCGCAGCGCCTGATCATCATGCCCCAGGCCCTGAAGATCTCGATCCCCGGCATTGTCTCGACCTTTATCGGGCTCTTCAAGGATACGACCCTGGTCTCCTTCGTCGGTCTTCTCGACCCGCTGAGGGGCGTTACCACCACCGTGCGCGCCGACATCAACTGGAAGGGTATCTACTGGGAGCCCTATATATTCGTCGGCGCCATCTTCTTCATTATCTGCTTTGGTATGTCACGATACTCTATGTATCTTGAACGCAAGCTGAAGACAGACCATCGCTAAGGACGCATCATGAGCCAGGCACAGAAGATCCCGGACGTCCCGGGCGAAATCGCGATCGAAATCCGCAAGATGAACAAATGGTACGGCCAGTTCCATGTCTTGCGCGATATCGACCTGACGGTGGCACGCGGCGAGCGGATCGTGATCTGCGGCCCTTCGGGGTCCGGGAAATCAACGATGATCCGCTGCATCAACCGGCTGGAGGAACACCAGTCCGGCAATATCATCGTCGACGGCACCGAACTGACCAATGACCTCAAGAATATCGACAAGGTGCGCTCTGAGGTCGGGATGGTATTCCAGCATTTCAACCTGTTCCCGCATCTGACGGTGCTGGAAAACCTGACGCTCGCGCCGATCTGGGTTCGCAAGATCCCGAAAAAACAGGCCGAAGAAACCGCGATGCATTTCCTGACCAAGGTGAAGATCCCGGATCAGGCGCTGAAATATCCGGGCCAGTTGTCGGGGGGCCAGCAACAACGGGTCGCCATTGCGCGGTCTTTGTGCATGCGCCCCAGGATCATGCTCTTTGACGAGCCGACCTCGGCCCTCGACCCAGAGATGATCAAAGAGGTACTCGACACCATGATCGAGCTCGCGGAAGAGGGCATGACCATGCTTTGCGTCACCCATGAAATGGGTTTTGCCCAGGCCGTGGCAAACCGCGTTGTGTTCATGGATCAGGGCCAGATCGTCGAACAGAATGCGCCGAAAGAGTTCTTCTCGAACCCGCAATCCGAGCGCACCAAGCTTTTCCTGAGCCAGATCCTCGGCCACTGACTTACCCGCAACTCACCCTGAAAACCCGCCGCACCCGCTGGCGGGTTTTCGCTTCTGACGCAATCCTGCCTTACAATCACAGGCCTGGCGGCTATCACTGAAAGAACGCTTTCAAAGGAGCATTCATGTCCCGCACCATTCCCCTCGCCGCCGCCGTCATCGTGCTTGGCAGCCTGCCGGCCCTGGCCGCCCTGCCGCCCTATTTCGACCGGATCGAGCAGATGCAGACCATCCTCGCCAGCGAGGCCGTGGCCGAGCGTCTCGGCGGGCGCCCCATCGACGGGCTTGAATATGAACGCCACGCCGAAGATGGCAGCGTGAAATGGGAAATCGACACCGATGGCTGCGATATCGACATCTGGCTTGACCCGCAGCCGATGCCCGAAGGGATGACCGGCAAGGTGACTTATGAGGTCCGCACGCCGGTCGAAGCCTGCGATAGCTGAGCTTCGCTCCGAAGCCTTTGCCCGGGGTCCACCCCCGGGCGAACACCGCCCGGCAGGGGTCAGAAGGCGAATTCCGCAACCACCGCCCGGTGATCCGAGGGCCAGGGCATCACAACAATATCGCTGCGCGGCCCATCTTCACCAATGATGGCAGCATCAATGACCCGCAGCCCTTCGCCTTTTGCCAGCAATTGGTCGATCCGGTCCGGGTGGTCATCCGTGGCCGCCTCGTCATAACGCGGTGCCCAGGTGAAAGCAGGCTTTGCGACAGGATCGGGAAAGATCGCGCGATAGGCGTCGGTAAAGCCAAGATCGGCGAGCCGCTTCGTCGCCGGCCATTCGACCACAACCGGATGCGTGCCCTGCTCCACCGCAGCCCCGGTCCAGTCCAGCCAGGACGGCTCATTGAAATCACCGGTCACGAACACCGCCGGCGCACCCTCTGCGGATTTCAGATCTTTCTCCAGCAAATCCATCCCGCTGGCCCGGGTCCGCCGCGCCCAATCCGCCGCCTCTTCCCCCGTGGTCAGGAATGGCGCCGGGCCATATTCAATCCCGAGCAGTTGGTAGGGCTGATAGGGTTCATCATCGAGATGGATATTGAAGAGCCAGACCGCCCTCCCCTCCACATCAATCCTGACACCAAGCTCATGCGGGCTGGCCTCGCCAATCGGATAGCGTGAGATCACCGCATTGGCCCAGAGCGCCGGCGCCCCGCCCTCCTGATCGTACCAGTGCCAGCCAAGCGCCTGGGCAATTGCCTTTGCCACAGAGTGACCGGTCGCATCGCAGGATTCGGCACTGCAATCCTCAGGCTCTGCCCGGGTCTCCTGCAGACCCACGATATCTGCGCCTGCGGCACGGATGGCAGCGACCGTCTCCGAGACGTCCTTATCCTCATTCACGCCCCCGCCCCAGATATTGAAACTCATCACCCGCAACACGGTCTCGGCCGCGACGGGCAACGGCATAAGGGACAGGGTCAGTACAGCCAGAATCGAAAGGCGCATGAAAACCTCCGCACAAAAATCAGGCCAGGCTATCCTGGCGCTAAATTGTAACGAGGCATAGCCTCTGGCACCTGCGGGCTCCCCCCGCCCGGGGCTTGCAATGAAAAAGGCCGCCCCGAAGGGCGGCCTCTGGATCACAAAGCCCGAAGGCTTCAGATCACTTGATGATTTTCGCAACGACGCCTGCACCAACGGTGCGGCCGCCTTCGCGGATTGCGAAGCGCAGTTTTTCTTCCATAGCGATCGGCGCGATCAGCTCGACTTCGAACTTCAGGTTGTCGCCCGGCATCACCATTTCGGTGCCTTCCGGAAGCTTGACCATGCCGGTCACGTCCGTGGTGCGGAAGTAGAATTGTGGACGGTAGTTCGCGAAGAACGGCGTGTGACGGCCACCCTCTTCCTTGGTGAGGATATAGGCCTCAGCTTCGAAAGTGGTGTGCGGCAGAACCGATTTCGGCTTGCACAGAACCTGACCACGCTCGACGCCGTCACGGTCGACGCCACGCAGCAGCGCGCCGATATTGTCGCCGGCTTCACCGCGGTCGAGCAGCTTGCGGAACATCTCGACACCGGTGCAGGTCGATTTCGAGGTCGGGCGGATGCCGACGATCTCGACTTCGTCGCCGACGTTGATTACGCCGCGCTCGATACGACCGGTCACAACGGTGCCGCGGCCCGAGATCGAGAACACGTCTTCGATCGGCATCAGGAAGGGCTGGTCAACAGCGCGCTCCGGGGTCGGGATATAGGCGTCGACAGCCGCGATCAGCTCGCGGATCGAGTTCTCGCCGATTTCCGGATTGGTGCCGTTCATCGCAGCCAGAGCCGAGCCTTTGATGATCGGAATATCGTCGCCCGGGTATTCGTAGGACGAAAGAAGCTCGCGGATTTCCATCTCGACGAGTTCCAGCAGTTCCGGGTCATCGACCTGGTCGACCTTGTTCATATAGACGACCATGTAGGGGATACCCACCTGGCGGCCGAGCAGGATGTGCTCGCGGGTCTGCGGCATCGGGCCGTCAGCGGCGTTCACAACGAGGATCGCGCCGTCCATCTGGGCAGCACCGGTGATCATGTTTTTGACGTAGTCGGCGTGGCCGGGGCAGTCAACGTGAGCGTAGTGACGCGTTTCCGACTCATACTCAACGTGAGCGGTCGAGATCGTGATGCCGCGGGCGCGCTCTTCCGGAGCACCGTCGATCTGGTCATAGGCTTTGAAGTCACCGAAATATTTGGTGATCGCGGCCGTCAGGGTCGTCTTGCCGTGGTCAACGTGGCCGATCGTGCCGATGTTGACGTGCGGTTTGTTCCGTTCAAACTTTGCCTTTGCCATTTGGCAACTCCTTCAAATTCTTGCTCCGCGAGTTTCGCGGCATTTGGGGGGTGGAGGGCGCGGACGCCCTCCCGCCGGATCAGGCGTGTTTCTTCTGGATTTCCTGGCTCAGGTTTTCCGGCACGGCGTCATAATGGTGGAATTCCATCGAGAACACCGCGCGGCCCGAAGACATGGAACGCAGGTTGTTGATATAGCCGAACATATTCGCCAGCGGGACCATCGCGTTGATCACGTTTGCATTGCCCCGGGTGTCTTGCCCCTGAACCATGCCGCGACGCGAGGTCAGATCGCCGATGATGCCGCCGGTATATTCTTCCGGAGTCACCACTTCGACTTTCATCACCGGCTCAAGCAGTTTCGCGCCGGCTTTCTTCAGACCGTCACGCATTGCTGCACGCGCTGCGATTTCGAAGGCGAGAACCGAGGAGTCGACGTCGTGGAAAGCACCGTCGATGAGAGCGACTTTGAAGTCGATCACCGGGAAGCCTGCCAGCGGGCCCGAATCCATGACGGATTTGATGCCTTTTTCGACGCCGGGGATGTATTCCTTCGGAACAGCACCACCAACGATTTTCGACTCGAAGGAGTAGCCTTCGCCCGGCTCGGTCGGCGTGATCACCAGCTTGACGCGTGCGAACTGACCCGTACCACCGGTCTGTTTCTTATGCGTGTAGTCGATCTCATGCTGCTGCGAGATCGTCTCACGATAAGCCACCTGCGGTGCACCGATATTCGCCTCGACCTTGAACTCGCGACGCATACGGTCGACGAGGATGTCGAGGTGAAGTTCGCCCATGCCCTTCATGATGGTCTGGCCCGATTCCTGATCGGTTTCAACCCGGAAGGAGGGGTCTTCGGCAGCCAGACGGGCAAGAGCGATGCCCATCTTTTCCTGGTCAGCCTTGGTTTTCGGCTCGACGGCGATCTCGATAACCGGGACCGGGAAGGTCATGGTTTCCAGAACGACCGGGTTTGCCGGATCGCAGAGCGTATCGCCGGTGGTGGTCTCTTTCAGACCGCCAAGCGCGATGATGTCGCCGGCGAAGGCTTCGGTGATTTCCTCACGCTCGATGGCGTGCATCATCATCATACGGCCAACGCGCTCTTTGCGACCTTTGGTCGAATTGAGCAGGCTGTCGCCTTTTTTCATCACGCCCGAATAGAGACGGGTGAAGGTCAGCGAGCCGACGAAGGGGTCGTTCATGATCTTGAACGCCAGACCCGAGAAGGGCTGGGCATCGTCTGCGGTACGCTGGATGTTGCGGGTCTCGGTCTCGTCGCCCGGTGCGAAGCCCATATAGGGTTTCACGTCCAGCGGCGAAGGCAGATAATCGACAACAGCGTTCAGCAGAGCCTGCACGCCTTTGTTTTTGAACGCAGAACCGCCCAGAACCGGCACGAATGCCATCGCCAGGGTGCCCTTGCGGATCAGCGCGCGCAGCTCGTCCTGCGAAGGCTCTTTGCCTTCGAGGTAAGCTTCCATCGCAGCATCGTCCTGCTCGACTGCAAGCTCGACGAGAGTCGCGCGACGGGTCTCGGCTTCTTTTTTCAGGTCGTCACGGATCGGACGGTGCGCCCAGGATGCGCCGACATCGTCGCCTTCCCAGACCCATTCTTCCATCGTGACGAGGTCAACGATACCTTCCAGATGGTCCTCGGCACCGATCGGGAACGCGATCGGCGCGGTGGTCGCGCCGGTGCGGTCTTTGATCATGTCGAGGCACTTCTGGAAGTCAGCGCCGATCTTGTCCATCTTGTTGACGAACACGATGCGCGGCACGCCGTAACGGTCGGCCTGACGCCACACCGTTTCGGTTTGCGGCTCCACACCGGCGTTACCGTCGAGAAGGCAGACCGCGCCATCGAGAACTGCCAGCGAACGTTCGACTTCGATGGTGAAGTCAACGTGGCCGGGGGTGTCGATGATGTTGAAGCGGTGCTTCGGCGAGGTCGCCGCGGTGCCGTCGTAGGTCTTTTCCCAGAAGGTGGTGGTGGCAGCCGAGGTGATGGTGATCCCCCGTTCCTGCTCCTGTTCCATCCAGTCCATGGTCGAGGCGCCATCATGCGTCTCGCCCATTTTGTGGTTCTTGCCGGTATAGAAAAGAATACGCTCGGTCGTGGTCGTCTTGCCGGCATCGATGTGGGCCATGATGCCGAAGTTACGATAGAGATTAAGCGGATAGTCGCGTGCCATTTGGCCCCCTTACCAGCGGTAATGGCTGAACGCTTTGTTCGCGTCGGCCATCTTGTGGGTGTCTTCGCGCTTTTTCACGGCAGTGCCGCGGCCATTGACGGCATCGGACAGCTCAGCTGCCAGACGCTCTTCCATGGTGTTCTCGTTGCGCTTGCGGGCAGCGATGATCAGCCAGCGGATCGCGAGCGCTTCGCGGCGCTCGGTGCGGACTTCGACCGGAACCTGGTAGGTTGCACCACCAACGCGGCGCGACCGGACTTCGACCGAAGGCTTCACATTGTCGAGCGCTTCGTGGAAGGCTTCGATCGGCGAGCGCTTCAGGCGGCCTTCGACGCGGGTCAGGGCACCATAGACGATCGACTCGGCGACCGACTTTTTGCCATCCAGCATCAGGTTGTTCATGAATTTGGTCAGAACGCGGTCGCCATATTTGGCGTCCGGGAGAATTTCGCGCTTCTCTGCGGCGTGACGACGGGACATGTCTCTCTACCTCTCCTGGATCACTTCGGACGCTTGGCGCCGTACTTCGAACGACGCTGACGACGGTCTTTGACGCCCTGGGTATCCAGAACACCCCGGAGGATGTGGTAACGGACACCCGGAAGGTCTTTGACGCGGCCGCCGCGGATCAGAACAACGCTGTGCTCTTGCAGGTTGTGCTTTTCGCCGGGGATGTAGGAGATGACTTCGAAGCCGTTCGTCAGACGAACCTTGGCCACTTTCCGCATAGCGGAGTTAGGCTTCTTCGGGGTCGTGGTGTAAACGCGGGTACAAACCCCACGCTTTTGCGGGCAGGATTCCAGGTGCTGGGACTTGGACTTGCTCGGCTTATCTTCCCGGGGTTTCCGGATAAGCTGTTGAATCGTCGGCATTCACGTTCCTCGTTTCGATACTCGCACCCTATGCCTTATGGTGCGCCGCTTCTCGAGTGCATTGCGCGAATCGCAAAACACAAAAACCGCATTCATCCGCCGATAAGGTGGATGACGCGGGTATTTCTGCAGAGGATCGGACGTGGTCCGGCCCTGAATTTCAGGACGCTCTGACCCTGGCGGCACATGGCAGCCCCGCAAGGGTGAGCGGGCTATAGGTGGAATCGCCCCTGGTGTCAACTGCGCCCCCGCCCGTGGCACAGGCGCCCGGGCCAAAGGAACCGGGCAGAATTCACCTGTTGCGCCGGGCCTCGCGCAGGATGGTAAAGACCCCGGAGGCCACGATCAGCGCCGCCCCTGCAAGGGTCACAATATCGGGCAGATGGTCAAAGACCAGCCAGCCGAGCAGCGTTGCCCATAAGAGCTGGCTGTACCGCAAGGGCGCCGTCATGCTGACATCTCCGGACTGCAAAGCGCCCACCAGCGAGACGAATGCCATCGTCATAAAGAACCCGCCGACAAGCGCCAGCAGCAGATGGCGCGGCGTCACCGGCTGCCATGGCACAAAGGCCGACCAGACGATGCTCAGCGTCAATACCGTGATCGCCGCGCCAAGCCCGACCAGCGCCGCCGACACATCGCGGCTGATCTGCCGGGTGATCAGATCGCGGCAGACCACGCAAGCCACAGACAGGAGCACCAGGAACGCCCAGGGATCCAGCCCGTCCTCGCCCGGGCGGATCACGATCAGCACCCCGATGAAGCCGATGGCCACCGCAAGCGCGCGACGCCAGCCGACCTTTTCGCCCAGAAACAGGGCAGCCGCCGCCGTCGCGGCCAGCGGCACCGATTGCAGGATGGCTGTGACATTGGCCAGTTGCATATGCGTCAGAGCGCCAAGGAAGGTCAGCGTTCCCGCCACTTCGCCGAAACTGCGCAGGATCAGGAATTTGCGGTCCCTCCCCTTCGGCAGGTGTGAGAAGGCCCCCGCCCGCCAGGCCAGCAGCCCCAGCATGGTGCAGGCCGGCACGCCGCGCACCACCATCGCCTGCGGCAAGGGCATATCGGCCAGCAAAAGCTTGATGATCGTGTCATTGATCGCGAAGGCGAGCATGGCCAGCAACATCAGGGCAATACCGCGCGTCTTGTCACTCACTGGCATGATGTCGGGCGCCTCAATTCTGCTCGCCCTGCCCTCTGTCAGGTTTCAGCTCGTTTTGGAAGGGCAGGATGCGGACCCCTCCGCTTTATATCGGCCCGGGTCATGACTGCCAGGGGCCGGTGCTCAACTCTGCGCCGGCGGGGCACTGGTGCAACATGGCTGGCGGACTGGCCGGGAATGAAAGCCCGCGATGCGACAATTCGGGGAAACATGAACATGCCCGGATCAACCGGGCTCAGCGCAGCGATATCAGCCCCCGGCGGCGCCACGTTCCACATACCCGCAGGGGGGAAAGGCCGGGACCACCTGACCAGGGCACGGCCCACAATCGGGCAGCGCGAAGGGTCAGGCCCTGCCAATACGGGATGTCCGGTCTTGCCCCGGTTCAGTGCCCGGAGGGTGGAGACAGAAAAGGCCCCGCCCGGTTGTCCGGGCGGGGCCAGAGATCACTTCACCGGCGCCAGGGCCAGTGAGCCGGGGATCAATCCCGGCTTTCCAGATCGTCGACGATCACGCTGGCCAGATCAGGCTGCGCAGCCGGGATCGGTGCGGCCAGAGCGGCGGCGGTTTCCGCCTCGCTGCGGCGTGCCTCGATCACCGTCGAGTCGCGCTCGGACGCGATGGACTTCACGCGGCGCGTGGCCCCACCGGTGCCGGCCGGGATCAGACGGCCCACGATGACGTTCTCTTTCAGGCCCTGCAGCTTGTCGCGCTTGCCCTGAACGGACGCCTCGGTAAGGACGCGGGTCGTCTCCTGGAAGGAAGCCGCCGAGATGAAGCTGCGGGTCTGCAGCGACGCCTTGGTGATCCCCAGCAGAACCGGCTCGGCTTTCGCCTCGCGCAGACCGCGGCCACGGGCTTTGAGGTTTTCTTCCTCCAGCTCCTGGCGCTCGACCTGCTCGCCTTTCAGCAGCGTGGTATCGCCCGAATCCAGCACTTCGAGTTTCTGCAGCATCTGCCGCACGATAACCTCGATATGCTTGTCGTTGATCTTCACGCCCTGCAGACGATAGACGTCCTGGACCTCGTCGATCATGTAGTTTGCCAGCGCTTCGACACCCATAATGCGCAGGATGTCATGCGGCGCGGGGTTCCCGTCCATGATATAGTCGCCCTTCTGGACGAAATCGCCTTCCTGGACAGGGATATGTTTGCCCTTGGGCACCATATATTCCATCGACTGAAGGGTCTCGTCCACCGGCTCGACCGTGATGCGGCGCTTGTTCTTGTAGTCCTTGCCAAAGCGCACATAACCATCGGCTTCCGCGATGATTGCGTGATCTTTCGGGCGACGCGCCTCGAAGAGTTCCGCCACGCGGGGAAGACCCCCGGTGATGTCCTTCGTCTTGGTGCCTTCGCGCGGAATACGCGCCACGATATCGCCCGGGCGCAGTTCCTGACCGTCTTCGATCGAGAGAACCGCATCCACCGACATCGCATACTGGATCGGGTTGCCGCTGTCGCCGCGCACCGGTTCGCCCGTTTCCGGGTTCACCACCAGGATCTCGGGCTTGAGATCCGAGCCGCGCGGTGCCGCACGCCAGTCAGACACGATCTTCTGCGTCATGCCGGTTGCGTCATCGGTGTCTTCGCGAACCGAGATGCCGTTGATCAGGTCCTTGAACCGCGCCACACCGGCCTTTTCAGCCACGATCAGCAGGTTGAAGGGGTCCCATTCGAACAGCTTATGGCCACGCTTGACCTCTTCGCCATCCTTCACGTGAAGTTTGGCGCCATAGGTCAGCTTGTGCACCGCGCGCTCGTCGCCATTGGCGTCGATGATCGCGATGGACATGTTCCGGCCGATCACCACCTGCTCGCCTGCGACGTTCAGAAGGAGGTTCGCGTTGCGGAACTCGATCTTGCCCTCTTGGCTTGCTTCAAGGAACGACTGCTGGCCGCCTTGCGCAACACCGCCGATGTGGAAGGTCCGCATCGTCAGCTGCGTGCCCGGCTCACCGATGGACTGGGCGGCGATGATGCCGACCGCTTCACCGATATTCACCTGAGTACCGCGGGCAAGGTCGCGACCATAGCACTGGGCGCAAACGCCTTCCTCGGCCTCACAGGTCAGCGGGCTGCGGATACGGGCGACAGGTACGTTATACTTGCCGACCAGATCTGCCTTGCGCTCGTCGATCAGTTCCCCCTTGGCGATCAGCACCTCATCGGTGCCCGGGATCATGATGTCTTCCGCCACGACACGGCCCAGCACCCGTTCCGAGAGCGGAGCGGTTTCCTGGCCTTCCTTGACGGCTGCCGAAGCAGTGATCGAGTTCTCGGTGCCGCAATCATGCACGCGAACGATGCAATCCTGCGCCACGTCAACCAGACGGCGGGTCAGATAACCCGAGTTCGCCGTCTTCAGAGCGGTATCCGACAGACCCTTCCGGGCGCCGTGGGTCGAGTTGAAGTATTCAAGAACGGTCAGACCTTCCTTGAAGTTCGAGATGATCGGCGTCTCGATGATCTCGCCGTTCGGCTTGGCCATCAGGCCGCGCATCCCACCCAGCTGCTTCATCTGCGTGACCGAACCCCGGGCACCGGAATGGGCCATCATATAGACCGAGTTCGGTTCCTTCTCGGCGCCATTGTCGTCGTATTTGGTGGCCGAGATCGTGGACATCATGCCCTCGGTCACCTTGTCGTTGCACTTCGACCAGGCGTCGACGACTTTGTTGTATTTCTCGCCCTGAGTGATCAGGCCGTCGAGATACTGCTGTTCAAAATCGGCAACCAGGGCTTTCGTCGCATTGACGATGTCCCATTTGTTGTCGGCGATGACCATGTCGTCCTTGCCGAAAGAGATGCCGGCTTTGAACGCCTCGCGGAAGCCGAGACCCATGATCTGGTCACAGAAGATCACCGACTCTTTCTGACCGCAGTAGCGGTAGACGGTGTCGATGACGGTCTGCACATCTTTCTTACGCAGAAGACGGTTCACCAGTTCAAACGGCGCCTTGGCGTTTTGCGGCAGGATGTTGCCCAGACGCAGGCGGCCGGGCGTCGTCTCATAGCGCTTCCAGACGATATTGCCTTCCTCATCGACCTGCTTGAGGCGGGCAGTGATTTTGGCATGCAGATGCAGCTCGCCAGCGGCAAGGGCGTGTTCGACTTCGTCGATATCGCGGTAAAGACCGCCCTCGCCCTTCATGCCTTCGCGCTGCATGGTCACGTAATAGATCCCGAGAACCATATCCTGCGACGGAACAATGATCGGCGCGCCGTTGGCGGGCGACAGAACGTTGTTCGTCGACATCATGAGAACGCGGGCCTCAAGCTGGGCTTCCAGCGAGAGGGGAACGTGAACAGCCATCTGGTCGCCGTCGAAGTCGGCGTTGAAGGCCGAACAGACCAGCGGGTGCAGCTGGATCGCCTTGCCTTCAATCAGGATCGGCTCGAACGCCTGGATGCCCAGACGGTGCAGCGTCGGCGCGCGGTTCAGAAGGACCGGGTGCTCGCGGATAACCTCATCAAGGATATCCCAGACTTCCGGACGCTCTTTCTCAACGAGCTTCTTCGCCTGTTTCACGGTGCTCGAAAGCCCTTTGGCTTCAAGGCGCGAATAGATGAAGGGCTTGAAGAGCTCGAGCGCCATCTTCTTCGGCAGACCGCATTGGTGCAGCTTCAGCTCCGGCCCGGTCACGATCACCGAACGGCCCGAGAAGTCGACACGCTTACCGAGCAAGTTCTGACGGAAGCGGCCCTGCTTACCTTTCAGCATGTCCGACAGCGATTTCAGCGGGCGTTTGTTGGTCCCGGTGATCACGCGGCCACGACGGCCGTTGTCGAACAGCGCGTCGACGGCTTCCTGCAGCATCCGCTTTTCGTTGCGGACGATGATGTCGGGCGCACGCAGCTCGATCAGGCGCTTCAGCCGGTTGTTCCGGTTGATGACGCGGCGATAGAGGTCGTTCAGATCCGAGGTCGCGAAACGGCCACCATCCAGCGGGACGAGCGGACGCAGTTCCGGCGGGATCACCGGAAGCACGGTCAGGATCATCCATTCCGGGCGGTTGCCGGATTCGTAGAAGCTTTCGACGATCTTCAGACGCTTGATGATCTTCTTGGGCTTCAGCTCGCCGGTGGCTTCCTTCAGCTCTTCGCGAAGGGTCTCGGCCAGCTGGCCCAGATCAATCGCGGCCAGCATTTCGCGGATCGCCTCAGCACCGATATTCGCGGTGAAAGCGTCAGCGCCATACTGGTCCTGAGCGTCGAGATACTCATCCTCGGTCATCAGCTGGCCATAGGTCAGATCGGTCAGACCCGGCTCGATAACGACATAGTTTTCGAAGTAGAGGATGCGTTCCAGATCCCGCAGCGTCATGTCCAGCATGAGGCCGATCCGGGACGGAAGCGACTTCAGGAACCAGATATGCGCAACGGGTGCGGCCAGCTCGATATGGCCCATGCGCTCACGGCGGACCTTTTGCAGCGTGACTTCCACACCGCATTTCTCGCAGACAACGCCGCGATACTTCATCCGCTTATATTTGCCGCAAAGGCATTCATAGTCTTTGATCGGCCCGAAAATCCGGGCGCAGAACAGACCGTCGCGCTCGGGCTTAAAAGTCCGGTAGTTGATGGTTTCCGGCTTTTTGATCTCGCCGTAGGACCATGAGAGAATACGCTCCGGCGACGCCAGTGAGACCTTGATCTCGTCAAACGTCTTGACCGGCGCGACCGGGTTGAACGGATTGTTCGTCAGTTCCTGGTTCATTTGATCTTCCCAATCAGGAGGTTGCGGTCAGAGGGGTGGCGCCGGTTTCTTTGAAGAAACCGGCCCGGAATTTTCCTTAAAATTCCGGTCACTCCTCTTCCGCATCCAGGAGTTCCATGTTCAGGCCGAGGCCGCGGACTTCCTTCACGAGAACGTTGAAGCTCTCAGGCACACCGGCCTCGAAGTTGTCCTCGCCCTTGACGATCGATTCATAGACCTTGGTCCGGCCCGCGACGTCATCCGACTTCACCGTCAGCATCTCCTGCAGGGTATAGGCGGCGCCGTAGGCTTCCAGAGCCCAGACCTCCATCTCCCCGAGACGCTGACCACCGAATTGCGCCTTACCACCCAGCGGCTGCTGCGTGACAAGCGAATACGGACCGGTCGAACGCGCGTGCAGCTTGTCATCGACCAGGTGGTGCAGCTTGAGCATGTATTTCACGCCCACGGTGACCTTGCGCTGGAACTTCTCGCCCGAACGGCCGTCAAAGACATCCGACTGACCCGAAGTGTCGAAACCGGCACGGCGCAGCGCGTCGTTCACATCCGCTTCCTTGGCACCGTCGAAGACCGGGGTCGCGATCGGCACACCACGGGTGACCGTGCGAGCGCTCTCGATCAGGTCTTCGTCCGAGGCCTCACCAAAGGCTTCGTCATAGGTCTCGTCGCCGTAAGCGAAACGCATGGCTTCCTTGACCGGGGTCAGGTCACCGGAGCGGCGGAAGTCCTGCAGCGCGTCATCGATGCGCAGACCCAGACCGCGCGCGGCCCAGCCCATATGCGTCTCGAGGATCTGCCCGACGTTCATCCGCGACGGCACGCCGAGCGGGTTCAGCACGAGGTCAACCGGGGTGCCGTCAGCCAGGAAGGGCATATCCTCTTGCGGGACCACCTTCGAGATAACACCCTTGTTGCCGTGACGACCGGCCATCTTATCGCCCGGTTGCAGCTTACGCTTCACCGCGACGAAGACTTTGACCATCTTCATCACGCCCGGAGGCAGATCATCACCGCGCCGGACCTTCTCGACCTTATCTTCGAAACGTGCGGTCAGAGCGCGTTTCTGGGACTCATACTGGTCGTGAAGCGCCTCGATCTCTTTCGCCTGGGCCTCTTCGGCGACAGCAAGCTGCCACCACTGGCCACGGCTCAGAGTGCCGAGGAGTTCTTCGTCAATGGTCGAACCGGCGCGGACGCCTTTCGGGCCTTTGACAGCTTCGCGGCCAATGATCAGGGCCTTGAGGCGCGAATAGATATTGCGCTCCAGGATGGTCATTTCGTCGTCGCGGTCGCGGGCGAGGCGTTCGACTTCCTCACGCTCGATCTGCAGCGCACGTTCGTCCTTGTCGACGCCGTGACGGTTGAAGACCCGCACTTCGACGATGGTACCATAGGCACCCGGCGGCAGACGCAGCGAGGTATCGCGCACGTCAGACGCTTTTTCACCGAAGATGGCGCGCAGAAGCTTTTCTTCCGGCGTCATCGGGCTTTCGCCCTTCGGGGTGATCTTGCCGACAAGGATATCGCCCGGCTGCACTTCGGCACCGATATAGACGATGCCCGCTTCGTCGAGGTTGCGCAGAGCTTCCTCACCGACGTTCGGGATGTCGCGGGTGATCTCTTCCGGCCCAAGCTTGGTATCGCGGGCGGCGACTTCATATTCCTCGATATGGATCGAGGTGAAGACGTCATCCTTGAGGATCCGCTCGGAAATCAGGATCGAGTCCTCGTAGTTATACCCGTTCCAGGGCATGAAGGCCACGATCACGTTCCGGCCAAGCGCCAGTTCACCCATATCGGTGCAGGGGCCGTCTGCCACCACCTCGCCACGGGTCACCCGGTCGCCCACCTTCACCAGCGGACGTTGGTTGATGCAGGACGACTGGTTCGAACGCTTGAACTTGCGCAGACGGTAGATGTCGACGCCCGGCTCGCCCGGCTCCAGGAGTTCGGTCGCACGGATAACGATACGCTGTGCGTCGACCTGGTCGATCACGCCCGAACGACGCGCCATGATGGCAGCCCCGGAGTCGCGCGCAACCACGGCCTCGATCCCCGTGCCCACGAAAGGCGCGTCGGATTGCAAGAGCGGAACCGCCTGACGTTGCATGTTCGAGCCCATCAGAGCGCGGTTGGCGTCGTCATTTTCAAGGAACGGGATCAGCGATGCCGCGACCGAGACCAGCTGTTTCGGCGAAACGTCGATCAGATCGACAGCATCCGGCGGGTTCAGCATGAATTCGCCGCCCTTACGCGACGAAATCAGGTCGTCGGTAAAGTGACCTTCCGCATCCTGCGATGCGTTGGCCTGCGCAACGGTGTGCCGCATCTCTTCGGTTGCCGACATATAGACGACTTCATCGGTCACCTTGTTGTCGATGACCTTGCGATACGGGGTCTCGATGAAGCCATACTTGTTGACGCGAGCAAAGGTTGCCAGCGAGTTGATCAGACCGATGTTCTGACCTTCCGGCGTTTCAATCGGGCACATCCGGCCGTAGTGGGTCGGGTGAACGTCGCGAACCTCAAAGCCTGCGCGCTCGCGCGTCAGACCGCCCGGCCCAAGAGCCGAGAGACGGCGCTTATGGGTGACTTCCGACAGCGGGTTGGTCTGGTCCATGAACTGCGACAGCTGCGACGAGCCGAAGAATTCACGGACAGCTGCTGCCGCGGGTTTCGCGTTGATCAGATCCTGCGGCATGATCGTGTCGATCTCGACCGAGGACATACGCTCTTTGATCGCGCGCTCCATGCGGAGCAGACCGACGCGATACTGATTTTCCATCAGCTCGCCGACCGAGCGCACCCGGCGGTTGCCGAGGTGGTCGATATCGTCGATCTCGCCCTTGCCGTCGCGGAGCTCAACCAGTGCCTTGATGCACTTGATGATATCGTCACGGTCCAGCGTCCGCTGGGTGTCGGGCTTGTCGACGTCAAGACGCATGTTCATTTTCACCCGGCCAACAGCCGAGAGATCATAACGGTCTTTGTCGAAGAACAGCGTGTCAAAGAGGCTCGACGCCGCTTCAACAGTCGGCGGCTCGCCCGGACGCATCACGCGATAGATATCCATCAGCGCGGTATCACGGCCCCAGTTCTTATCGGCGGCCATGGTGTTGCGCATATAGGGACCGACATTGATATTGTCGATGTCGAGCACCGGGATCTCGGTCACGCCCTGGTCGAGCAGGGTTTTCACCGTACCGCCCTTGACTTCGCCGTCCCGGTCCAGTTCCCAGGTCAGCTCATCGCCGGCCTCGGCCCAGATCGCGCCGTTTTCCTCATCCACGATATCATTGGCGACAAAGCGGCCCATGATATGGTCGAACGGCACCAGAAGCTCGGTAACCTCGCCCTCGTCCAGCCATTTCTTGACCATGCGCGGCGTGACTTTCTCACCCGCTTTCAGGATCACTTCGCCGGTCGCAGCATCGACAAGGTCATAGGTCGGACGGGTGCCACGGACGCGTTCCGGGAAGAAGCGCGTGACCCAGCCCTTGTTCTTCACATATTTGAAGGTGACCGTGTCGTAATAGGCCTTCATGATCGCGTCCTGGTCGAGACCAAGCGCGTAAAGCAGCGTCGTCACCGGCAGTTTGCGGCGGCGGTCGATACGGGCGAAGACGATATCCTTGGCGTCGAATTCGAAATCCAGCCAGGAACCGCGATAGGGAATGATCCGGCAGGCAAACAGCAGCTTGCCCGAGGAATGGGTCTTGCCCTTGTCATGGTCGAAGAACACGCCCGGGGAGCGGTGCATCTGGCTGACGATCACGCGCTCGGTGCCGTTCACGATGAACGTACCGTTCGGCGTCATCAGGGGCATATCGCCCATATAGACGTCTTGTTCCTTGATGTCTTTCACCGACTTATTGCCGGTGGTCTCGTCGATATCAAACACGATCAGGCGCAGCGTCACCTTCAGCGGCGCCGCATAGGTCAGGTCACGCTGCATACATTCATCGACGTCGTATTTCGGCTTTTCCAGCTCGTAACGGACGAATTCGAGAACAGCGGTCTCGTTGAAATCCTTGATCGGGAAGACCGACTGGAACGTGCCCTGGATGCCCTCATCGTCATGCGGCTTTTCGCCGTCACCCGAATTGAGGAAGAGATCATAGGAGGATTTCTGAACCTCGATAAGGTTCGGCATCTCGAGGACTTCGCGGATCTTGCCGTAATAGCGGCGGATACGCTTCTGGCCAACATAAGCTTGCGCCATGTTCGTGGTCACCTTTCATCGTTTCGCCGGCGCGCGACCCGTCGGGGCACAGGCACACGCCAACTGGCGAGAGGGGATATCCGGTTCCATACCTGCCATCTGTCCCGTCAGACGGCTCCCGAACCGATACCGCACCCGGAGAGAGGATTTCGTAAAATCCCCTTTCAGGACGCGAATGGCAGGAGGCGGATTGCTCCGCCCCCTGCCTGAAAATCAAAGCTGCGGGGCAACCCGCAAGCCAGATTACTTGAGCTCGACTTTGGCGCCAGCAGCTTCAAGCTTCTTCTTGATTTCCTCTGCGTCAGCTTTGGCAGCGCCTTCTTTGACTTTGCCGCCGGCTTCAACGAGGTTTTTCGCTTCAACGAGGCCCAGGCCGGTGATGCCGCGGACTTCTTTGATGACGTTGATTTTGTTTGCGCCGGCTTCGACGAGCACGACGTCGAATTCGGTTTTTTCTTCGACGGCTTCAGCTGCAGCAGCCGGGCCAGCCACGACAACAGCGCCGCCAGCAGCCGGCTCGATGCCGTATTCGTCTTTCAGGATGGTCTTCAGTTCCTGAGCTTGCAGGAGGGTCAGGCCAACGATTTGTTCGGCGAGAGCTTTAAGATCAGCCATTTTTCACATTCCGTTCAGTTAAGATGGGGTCCAACGCGATGTTGATCAACCCTACGAAAGACATTGGGCAATGCCGGGGCCTCAGGCCGCGGCTTTGTCCTCGATGGTCGACAGGATACCAGCGATGTTCGAAGCAGGCGCGCCAATGGCACCGGCGATGTTCGAAGCAGGCGCACCGATCATCGACGCGATCTGAGCAAGCAGCTCTTCGCGCGACGGCAGCGATGCGACGGCTTTGACACCGACAGGGTCCAGAACCGTGCCACCCATAGCGCCGCCGAGGATCACGAAACGCTCGTTATCCTTGGCATAGCTCTCAGAGACCTTGGCCGCAGCCACGGGATCTTCCGAGAAGGTCAGCACAGTCATACCCGTAAGCAGGTCACCCATCTTGGCGATGGCTTTCCCCTCGAGGGCGATTTTGGCGAGCGTGTTCTTGGCAACGCGAACGGACCCACCCACGACACGCATGCGCGCGCGGAGATCCTGCATCTGCTTAACCGTCATGCCTTCGTAATGGGCAACCACTACGACGCCAGAGCTTTCAAAGATCTGGCCGAGATCCTCGACCAATTTCTCTTTCTGGGCTCTATCCACAGTTTCACTCCAAGTTTGGGGTTTCCCCCGGCTCAAGTCAGCCCTGTCCTCGCGGCCAGAGCATTCGGGTCCATGATGTCGTCCCGAGAGCCAAAATCACCCGAGGCAAGCCCCGGAAAAAATCGTCCCGAACTCCATCTCAGGCCGGAAATTAAGGCGTTTGCGCGCCACCAGCCTTCTCGGACAAAGCGTGTTGGGGCTGAGTGACGAATCACGCAGCCCCAACAGGTGCTGTCTCTACCTTGTTGTGACTGCGAAGCCAAGATGGTGTGGCAGGCTTTCTGCCATCCCACCTGCGGCGAACGGAAGAAGGGGGCCCTGCCCCCTCGCGGCTGCGCCGCTTACCCCCGGGATATTTAAGGACAGATGAATGCCGATTTCATCTGTCTCTAAATATCCCCGCCGGAGGCTTCCGCAATCAGCCAGATACGGAGCGCTGGAAAAGGGAAAGCCGCCACCCGGAAAGGGCAGCGGCTTTGCATTCAGTATTCGCGCCAGTTCAGGCTTAAGCGGTGGTCGCGAGGTCGAGCGAGACGCCCGGGCCCATGGTCGAGGAAAGCGAAACTTTCTTCACATAGGTGCCCTTGGCACCAGCCGGGCGGGCTTTGGTCACAGCGTCAACGAAGGCGCGGACGTTTTCAGCCAGCTTCTCCTCGGTGAACGAAACCTTGCCGATACCTGCATGGATCACGCCGGCCTTTTCGACCTTGAACTGGACTTCGCCGCCTTTGGCATTGGTCACAGCGGTTGCGACATCCATCGTCACCGTCCCGACTTTCGGGTTCGGCATCAGGTTGCGCGGGCCGAGAACTTTACCGAGACGGCCAACCAGCGGCATCATGTCCGGGGTTGCGATGCAGCGATCGAAATCGAGCATGCCGCCCTGGATTTTCTCCAGCAGGTCTTCTGCACCGACGATTTCCGCACCGGCAGCTTTGGCTTCATCAGCCTTGGCGCCACGGGCGAAAACTGCGACGCGCACGGTTTTACCGGTGCCGTTCGGCAGCTGAACCACGCCGCGGACCATCTGGTCTGCGTGACGCGGGTCGACGCCCAGGTTCATCGCGATTTCCAGCGTTTCGTCGAATTTCGCCGAAGCAGCCGATTTGATCAGCGCGACCGCGGCTTCAACAGCCAGCAGATCCTTGCCAGCGAAAGCCTCTTGCGCCTTCTTCACACGTTTTGCGAGCTTTGCCATGTCGATCAGCCCTTCACTTCGATGCCGCAGGACCGGGCCGAGCCCAGGATGATGTTCATCGCCGCTTCCACGGAATTGGCGTTGAGATCTTTCATCTTGGTCTCTGCGATCTTGCGCAGCTGTGCTGCGGTGATCGTACCGGCCACGGTGCGGCCCGGCTTGTCCGACCCTTTGGTGCGGTTACGCTTGCCGACCGGCTTCAGGCCAGCGGCTTCTTTCACGAGGAAAGCGGCCGGGGGCGTCTTCAGCTCGAGGCTGAACGACTTGTCCTGGTAATAGGTGATGATGGTCGGGATCGGGGTTCCCGGCGGGAAGTCAGCGGATTTCGCGTTGAATTCCTTGACGAACATCATGATGTTCAGACCGCGCTGACCCAGAGCCGGGCCGACGGGCGGCGACGGGTTCGCCTGTTGCGCTTTCACCTGCAGCTTGAGGCTGCCCATAATCTTCTTGGCCATCTGGCCTTCTCCTTTTCACGGCGCCGCCCTCATGGAGGCGCGTTTAGCGGTCCGGTCCGTCACCTGGTTCAGCCCTCTGAAACAGGCGCTCGCCTTCCGCGCGATACACTCAGGACCCGAAGGTCAGAACTTCACGACCTGAGTGAATTCCAGCTCGACCGGGGTTGCCCGGCCGAAGATCGAAACCGAGACCTTGAGACGGCTTTCCGCCTCATCCACCTCTTCGACCATCCCTTCAAAGCCGTCGAACGGCCCGTCGGTAACCTTGACCTTCTCGCCGATATCGAACCGGATCAGGTTCCTCGGCGCGACTTCGCCCTTCTGGGCGCTGTTGCTTTGCATCCCGGCAACCTCGGCATCCCGCATCGGCATCGGCTTGCCCTGAGGGCCAAGGAAGCCGGTGACGCGGTTGATCGACGATATCAGGTGATACCCGCGCGAGGTCATTTCCATATGCACCAGCACATAGCCGGGCATGATGCGACGTTCAGACGTCACCTTCTTGCCGCGACGCACCTCGATCACCTCTTCGGTGGGCACGAGGATCTCGTCGATTTCTTCCTGCAGGGCCGCTTCGTCCACGGCGGTCCGGATCTGCTCGGCAACCTTCTTCTCGAAGTTCGAGAGGACGCTCACCGAATACCAGCGTTTTGCCATGGTCTCGCTTCCACCTTCTGACTGCCTGGGAGGATTGCCTCCCGAATTCCTGTTGCCGACCCGATCTGCAAACTGCCGATCCGCCTGCCGCTCCGAACAAAAAACAGCGCGCATCCCGAATCGATGCGCGCCCGTGACCGAGACGTCGGCGCGGAATATCCGCTCACGCCGCCCCGATCAAGTCCTAACCGGCGTACCGGCCTGCCCGGCGGCCCGTCCGGGCCGCCCGCCCATCCCCGGTCAGACGCCGATGATCAGCTCCAGCCCCCAGCGGATCGCCAGATCCGTAAGGCTGAAAAAGGTCGCCGCCAGCGCCGAGAGGATGAAGACCATGATCGTCGTCAGCACCACCTCACGGCGCTTCGGCCAGTGGATCTTGCCCACTTCGCCGCGAACCTGCTGAAGGAACTGAAGAGGATTGGTCGTCGCCATGACTGCGGTATCCCGAGATAATTCCCAAAACCGCCCCGGTCAGAAAGCTTTTGAAAGCTCCGGTCCTGGCGGCCATTCGCGCCGAGATACTGGCCCGGAGCCGGAAATTCAAGTCATTCTGCCGGCAATCGCGACAGGTTGGGGAATTTCATTCTGCGCGACGGGTACGCCGCCGCGCCAGTGACGTCTTGTCCTGTCCGAAACTCGCCCAGACAATGACACATCTGCGCCACAATCATCCGCAAGGTTGTGCAGCGAGGCTAAGCCCTCCTGTTCCACGGGCAAACGTGCCCCGGCAGGCAGGGCAAACCACCTGGGATCCCCGGCATCATAGCCTGCGCGCTGGCCGTTTCCGTTCACGCGCCAGTTAGTTTCCACGTTGAAAGCATGAATTTACCAGCAATTTGCTGGACTCACTCCCTTCCAGAGCGCAAGAGTCTCGCGGACATCTATCCAGAGACCGGAGTGCCAGAATGTACAAAATCGTGACAGTTGCGGCCGCGGTCGCCTGCCTTGCTGTTCCCGCAGTCGCACAAAATTCCCGGGTTTTCGATCAGCCCTGCAATCGCGGCCCGATGCCGCACTGGGCTATCATCAACGAGACCCATACAGCTTTTATTGATTTCATTCAGGAAGTTCGCCCGAAAATGCCGCGCGATCAGGCAAGCTATATCGCCTATCAGGTCTGCTCAGACATGAGCATCGTCGGTAATTCAGAAGAGCTGACCAAGCGTCTGAACCTCCTGATCCGTAAAAGCGGCTATTGACCTCCCTGTCTGAGAGCGCCTGAGACGTAACTACGAAGATGCTGCCCGGCTGTTGCTACGCCTTGCTCAGATAACACGGCGCATCCTGAGCATTCCGATCCCGGTCTCCAAAGATCCGCGGGTCGCTCCGGCGCAGGGTTTTCTCCTCATTCTCAAAGCCGGCCCGATGTCGGGCCGGCTTTTTGCACACCGCGCCCCGTTGTGCCTGTCTGGCGTCCGATCAGTGAAGCGCGCCCGACTGCGCGATTACAGCGATGCCGCATTGCCGCCCTCGCTCGCCCTGAAGGCTCCGTTTGGCATCACACCTGTCATCGCACTCGGCCACGCCACTACCCGCGTCGCACGCTTGCTGCGAGTGACCGGCCTTGGCGGGTTTAACCGCGCCGGGTTTGCCGAAGGCTGATTGCGGTTGGTGACGCGGCCATGGCTTCAGTTGCCGGACCTGCACAGTGGCTGGCCGCTGTAACGGTTCGTGGGATGCTCCTGATTGGCTCGCGAAGGTCGCGCAGGTGAACGCCACAGGTACGGGCGATCCTGTGAGGGGTTGCTGAGAGATACTGGCTCGCCAACCGACTATCCTGCGAGTACAGGCACTAATGCAGAAAGCAACCATCACCTGGACCGGCGATCGAGTTCTGCCATTGCAGAACATGCGCTCGCCTTACGCAGGATCCCGTTGGCCTGACGCAGTCAGATCTGCGCCCTGTTTCAGGATAGTGTCACTGCCGCAGACTGCGTGGTGGGTGATCTCTTCCATCCCGGGCGCCCCCTCCCCCTGGCATCGCGATCTGACCAGTAAGCGCCTGCATGATTCGGGACTTTGACGGAATTCGTCCCGGCACGCTGAGACACGGCCGGACCGAAAGTTAACGACTTCAGGACCAAAGGCGGCACCCCAGAGTTGCGTCAATACGCCTGGTGCAGTGGATGGCACTCTGCCCTTGCCGCGGGGAAAAGCTGTTCTTCACTTCAAAGCAATATACGCCGCCCACGGGGCCCATGGCCTCCGGTTCGCGCATAGTATCGGCCCCGGGCGCACGGTCCAGGAAAGAACGGTACCAGAGCAAGAAACGGAAAACACGAATGATAGGGGAACCTTGTGTCGGCGGCGATGCCGCACACACGCCAGATGGCTTTGAGAAATTCTGGAAGGCTCACCCGAGGCAGAGGGATCGGAAGAGGGCTGAGAAGCTGTTCACTCAGGCTGTAGCCGCTGGCATCCATCCTGACGTGATCGTGCAGGCAGCAGAGCGATATCGGGCAGAGAATGCCGGGAACAAGGCTCAGTATGTGGCCTATGCCGACAACTGGCTCGATCAGCGCCGCTGGGAGGACTACCAGGCAGATACCCCGGTGGCCGCGCGCTCGGATGCAGTGCGAGACGCAGCGGCTTTCTGGGCCAAGAAGGTGAAGTCTGGGGCCTATATCCCGCCGACCGGGATCAGCGCTGAGGTGGCGGCTTGCATGATCCAGGGCGGATTGGTGCAGGAACAGGACCTTTTGCGCGCCGGGCTGCGGATCTGATGGCGCGGGTCCTTCCAGAACGGGGTTCGCACGCGGGTAATTCGCACCCCGCAGGTGCCGCCCCCCTTAACCAAAATCAAAGCCTTAACTCGCTTAACGATCAGGCTGGGGTTGCGCGGGTCCTTCCCGGTGAAGATCCGCACACGGGTAATTCGCCCCCCAAACCGGGGGCGTTTTCACCAGATTTTCAGATCGGAAAAGTAGTGGTTGTTGTTGGGGTTTGCCCAAACGCCCGGCGATCAGAGAAGCGGGCGGTATTCCTGAAGCATGGTCGCCGTCTGGCTCAGCCCGCGTTCCTCGACGAGGCGCAGGAAGCCTTCCGCGTCCATCTCGGGCCGCTTGAACCGCTCGCGAAGGTTGCGCAAGACGGCAATCGCCTCCGGCCCTGCAAGGTCGATGCAATCCGCGATGAAGCTGTCTGCCGAGATAGGCTCGATCTGGTGCGCCCCGAGCGCCTCCTGCGGAAAGTCCTTGAGGTTGTTCGTCACGATCAGCGCGGCCTTGGTCTGAATCGCCGCCGCAAAGATGTGCCGGTCGTCAGGGTCCGGCAGGGACAGGCTCGCCACGAGAGCAGGATCTTCCGCGATCTCCGCTTCCGGGAATGCCACCTCGATCCGCTCTCGTTGCAGCGCCGCTTTCTCAGGGGCGAGATTCGCTGCTCGCATGATGGCCGGTTCCAACTCCCCGTGGATCGTGGTGCTCGACCATCGCGCGCGGAAAAGGCCCGCCTCGGCGAAGCTCAGGATGATATTGCGCACGAGCGCGCCGACCAGCACGTCCGTATCGAGGATAACGGTGAACCGGTCGGCGCGGTCGCTCAAAGCAAGCCTTCCTCAGCGTCAAAGGCTGCCATGTCGGACAGGGCTTGTGCCCGCCTGGCATCGCGTTCTGCCTTATAGGCCAGCAGAGCCTCTGCACTGACCCGGCGATGACGGTTGGCCTTTGTGAACGGAATCGCCCCCTCCTCAAGCAGCTTAATGAGGAACGGCCGGGATACGTTCAGCAGATCAGCCGCCTCTTGCGTGGTCAGCTGTGCATTCACCGGGATCACGCGGAAACCCTTGCCGCTGGCAATCAGACGCAGCACGTCCAGAAAGGTCTGGGCGATGGCGGGGGTCAGAGTGACCTGGGCAATCTCACCGGGTTCGGTGGCGAGGTTCAGGGTTGTGCGGCCTTCTTCGTCGAGGGTGCCGACGAGGATGCGGCGCAGTTGGTCGGCGTTTGCGATCTCCACCTTGCTGGGGAGTCGCTCAGAGAACGCCTCTGCGGGAAGTGCGTTCATGGGATCAGTCCTTCGGGTTTTGCCTCGTGTTTCGGACGCTTCAGGCGCCCTGTTCTTATATGGGTCAAAATGCCTGAAATCGAAATATTCGCAACGGGAATATTGATGCGAGCGGTCACTTAATGTGAAAAGGTCGAAACATCCGCGTATTTTGTGCGGCTCTGATCATGGATCGTAGGCGAGTTCGGTCACGTGTGACAGATCCGCCCCAGCGATCCTGGCAACCGTTCTTGAAGGGTTCCGACGCGTTTCAGCCGATCTGTCCAAGCGAAGGACGTGAACTGGCTGCCTTGGTCAGTGTTCATGATTGTGGGCGCGCCGAACCGGTGGATGGCCTCGTTCAACGCCTCGACGCAGAAGTCCGCTTCCAGGGTGTTCGATATGCGCCAGGCCAGAACTTTGCGCGTGAACCAGTCCATGATGGCGACCAGATACAGAAACCCCCGCCGCATCGGGAGATAGGTAATGTCGGCGCACCAGACCTGACCGGGGCGATCGACCCGCAGCCCGCCCAGCAGGTAGGGATAGGTCTTGTGGCCCTTTCTCGGCTTGCTGGTGTTGGGCTTCTGGTAAATCGGCATCAAACGCATGAGCCGCATCAGCCGCCGGATGCGCTTCTGGTTCACGCCGTGCCCCTCGTTTTGCAGATGCCAGGTCATCTGCCGGACGCCGTAGAAGGGCGTATCCATGAACTGCCGGTCGATCAGCTGCATCAGGCCGAGGTTCTGATCAGTCTCTCCAGCCGGCTCGTGGCAGAACGACGAGCGCGAGATCGACAGCAGGCGGCACTGCGCCCCGATCGACAGTGCAGGGTGGTCCCGTTCGATCATCCCACGCCTCACTTTCCGCTCCACGGCTTGAGCTTTCGTGACAAAAAATCGTTGGCGACAGCCAGCTCCCCGATCTTGGCGTGCAATGACCGGACCGTCTCTTCATCCACCTCCGTCGCGGGCTTCTTGCCGCCGCGCTCGAAGATGTCCGCAGCCCCGTCGAGCAGCGATTTCTTCCATTGATGGATCATCGTCGGATGCACGCCGTATTCGGCCGCCAACTCCGACACAGTGCGCTCGCCCTTGATGGCCTCAAGTGCCACGCGCGCCTTGAAGCCCGCGTCATGGTTCCTGCGTTTTCGCATGCCTGATCTCCTCGTCCGTGGAGACCAGCAAACGTCAGATCGTAGCTTCCGTCACTGTCCGATTTCCGGGGAGTAGCTCATACTTCAACAGCATCGAAACCGACCGGCAGGCACAGGCAGTAGCTTAAACATCCTCGAAAACTGTCCAAGCATCGGGGAGTAGCTCACTGCGCCAGTCGTGAGTTCCGGTGATGAAAGCGACGTCCAGTCGTATCTGTTGGATCGCTGAAACATGTTCGGACGGATTGCCGTCGATCATCTCAATTCTGACCCCGCTGTGGAACGGCCCATAGCTGCTGAGCAATTCTGCCAAGAACCCCGAGGCGATGGACGAATAGATGCCAATGCCAACGCAACCATCTTCTGACCGTCCAGCAGTCGCGACTTCGCGAGTGCCCTCACCGATCGTCCTCATGGCTTTACGGGTTCTGCGTAGGAAGCGTTGACCGGCATAGGTCTGTGACACGCCCCAAGTGTGCCAGTGAAAAGTGATGCGCCGATCTGATCTTCAAGGTCGGCGATACCCCGACTTATCGCCGACTGCGAGAGGTCGAGGGCGGTTCCCGCTTTTCGGAAGCTGCCATGCTCAGCTGCGGAAACGAAGAAACGAAGGTGGCGAAGCTCGATTGCCATAACCTGCTTCGCCTTCTCATTTGCCGTCCATCGAAACAGGTTAGTCCAGCGCCTGCCTCAGATCATCGATCAGGTCCTCTGCATCCTCCAGCCCGACCGAGAGGCGCACCATACTGTCTGCAATGCCGCGCCGGACGCGTTCCTCGGGGGTCACGCCATGATGGGTGGTGGTGATCGGCTGGGTGACCAGACTTTCGACCCCGCCTAGGCTGGCCGCGATGGTGAAGCATTTGAGCTTGTCCACCGCCGCCGCCGTGGCGGCCGCATCGCCATCATAGACGAAGCTGATCATGCCGCCGAAACCGCTCATCTGCGTGGCGGCGACGTTGTGACCGGGGAAGTCGGGCAGACCGGGATAATTGACGCGCTTCACTCTGGGGTGGGTTTGCAGGAACTTCGCCACCGCCAGCGCGGAGTCGTTCTGGTGCCGCACCCGCACGGCGAGGGTGCGCAGGCTACGCATCAGCAGGAAGGCCACCTCGGGTGCCATCATCTGGCCGAGGTTCTTGCGCCAGGTCCAGATCGGGGTCAGCAGCTCGCCCCGCCCGATCACCACGCCGCCGGTCAGGTCGCTGTGGCCGCCGAGGTATTTGGTGGTCGAATGGATCACCAGATCGACGCCAGCCTCCAGAGGCGACTGGTTGATCGGCGAAGCGAAGGTGTTGTCCACCACGACCAGAGCGCCAGCGGCCTTGGCCACCTTTACCGCCTCGGCGATGTTGATGATCTCCATCTGCGGGTTGGTCGGCGTCTCGAAGAACACGATCCGGGTGCGGTCGGTCAGCACCTCGGCCAGCCGGTTGATCTCCGAGCCGAGCAGGAAGGTTGTGGTGATCCCGACATTAGGCAGGTTGTCGCCCAGAAGCTCGAAGGTGCCACCAGATAGCCTGGCTGGGTGACGATTTCGCCCCACGGACGGCCCTGCTGGGGATCGACGTGATCGGCCTTGGCATCCGGCATCCTGAGAGCGGTCAGCACCCCCGCCGCGATCAGCGAGACCACGGCGAGGATCAGGAACGAACCGACATAGGCCGGCTCCATCAGCGGCCCGCCGATCCGCCCGAGCAGCGGCCCGAGCAGCGCCGCGACCACACCGCCCGCCATGACCAGCGAAATCGCCCGGGGCCGGAAGGCATCATCGGCCACCTCGCTGGCGGCGAAGCGGTAGAATTGCGCGAAGGCCTGATAAGCTCCGACCAGGAGAGTGCCGAGCGACAGAAGATAAAGGTGCGCCATCCAGATGCCCGTCGCCGCGATCACGCCGCCGGCGATGCCGAGGGCCGCGCCGAGCAGGAAACCCGCACGCCGGCCCGCCTTCGCCATGAAATGCGAGGCCGGAAAGGTCATCAGCGCGGTGCCGAGGAACATCGCTGCGATGGGCATCGTTGCCAGTTCCGGGCGCGGGGTGATCTGCGCCCCCGCGAGCCCGCCGATGGTCATCACCAGCACCGAAACAGTCTGGAAAAGGGCCTGCGCCGAGGCGAGGAGAAGCACCTGCCGGTGCATCGGGTTGCGGATCATCGACAGGGTCTCCGTGATCTCTTGGGCTGGGGTTCAGAATCATCATTCAATTCTTAAATTGAGTGATAGTTTTCTTGAGATCGATTTGTCAACGCCCCCGGCAGATCGCCACATTGCATCGACAGGACGACCAACGGCTTGCCGCCCGGCCATCATGCCCCTATGATTCAAGCGATCTCTTGAACAGCGAGCCCCGATGACCTCTCCACCCAAGGCCGCCCTGCTGGAAGAATTCGCCACGATCGCCCGCGCGATGTCGGCGCCGCATCGCCTTGCGATTCTCGAACAGCTTGCCCAGGTCGAGCGCGGGGTGGAGGCCCTGGCCGAGCGGATCGGGATTTCCGTGGCCAACTGCTCGCAGCACCTTCAGCAGTTGCGCCGCGCCGGGCTGGTCGCCTCGCGCCGCGACGGTAACCATGTGATCTATCGGTTGACCGACGACCGCATCCTCGTGCTGATGGACCAGATCCGACAGGTGGCCGAGCGGAACCTGGCCGAGGTGGAGGCGATTCTGAGGGGGCTTTCCGGGGGCGAGGAACCGCCCACGGCCATGGACCGCGACGATCTGGAACGGGCGTTGGCAGAGGATCGGGTCATCCTGCTCGACCTGCGCCCCGATGACGAGTTTAACGCAGGCCATATCCCCGGCGCACGCAATGCTCAGCTTGATGCGCTGGCCGGAGCGGTGCGTGACGCGGGCGGGCGCGCGATCGTCGCCTATTGCCGCGGTCCCTATTGCATTCTGTCCGATCAGGCGGTGGCACGGCTGCGTGCCATGGGCCTGACCGCCCGCCGGATGGCGGGCGGCCTGCCCGAGTGGAGGGCAGATGGGCGCGCGGTTCAGTCTGTCTGATCCTTCCGCGACGACCACCCGTTCGCGCCGCCTTCAAGCCAGCGCGCATCGGATCGGCCGGAATCCCGCAGGATCGCCGCCCCTTCTGCTGAGCGACCGCCGCCTTTGCCCCAGACGGTGACGACTGAGCGACTCGTCGGGATTTCGGCCAGCCGCGCGGTCAGATCGGCCAGCGGGATATGCAGGGCGCCATCCACATGGCCGGCGGCATACTCTTCCGCGCCGCGCACATCGATCAGCACATAACGGTCGGGATCGGTGGCTAGGGCCTCGGGGGTGAGCCTGTCTTCTGCCATCAGAACACCATCACCTTGTCGGCGGCCAGCGTCACTGCGGCCAGTTCATCCAAGGTCGAGCGGGAGGTATTCGGCATCAGCTCCGCCTCGGTCAGCCCACGTGCATCCATGCAGGTGCCGCAGAGCAACACGCGCCCCCCGGCGCTACCGAAACGCCGCAACATCATTTCGATATTGTAGAACCCGTCGGGGGTTTTCTGGCCGGCCTTCGCGCAGGCGACCGCATCGGCCATCAGGAACACCGTGACCTCGCCCCCGGCATCCTGCTTGGCCAGCGCATTCACCAGCCGCAGGCCGTTGTAGCTGCGTTCGCTGCCGTAGGGCGCGTCGTTCAGGATCAGCAGATGCTTCATGACAAGCCTCGGTTCAGGGGATCAAAGCGCCGGTTCGGGCGCGGGATTGATGCGGGGATGGGTTTCTTCCATGCCCAGGACCAGCCACAGACCGGAGACGGCCATGGCGATCCCGGTGAACCAGAACCCGGCCTCCGGCATCCCCGAGGCATCGGCGATCAGCCCCATCGCCAGGGCGCCGATGGCATAGCCGAGGTCTCGCCAGAAGCGGTAGACGCCAAGGGCCGAGCCGCGCCAGGCCGGAGATGCAATATCGCCCATCGCTGCGATCAGCGTCGGGTAGAGCAGCGCCATGCCGACCCCGATCACTGCGGCCGCGATGCCCCAGGCTGCCACGCCGGTCAGGAATGGGAAGGCCAGCACACCCGCCGCGCAGATGAAAAAGCCCAGGACGATCGGCACCTTGCGCCCGATCCGATCGGAGAGCGGCCCGGTCCAGAGCTGGCTGCCGCCCCAGACGAAGCCGTAGATGCCGGTGATCCAGCCGATCTCGATCAGGCTTGCGCCCTTGCCGATCAGGAACACCGGCACCAGCGCCCAGACCAGCGCATCCACGAACTTTTCCACGCTGCCGGCCTGCGATAGCGCCATGAAGCTGCGGTTCTGCCATGTGACCAGCGCGAAGATCTGGCCCGAGGTCGGGTGTTCCGGTCCCTCGACATAGCGGGCGCGCGGTCCCGTGACCGTGCCGGCCTTATGCCGCGCGGCCTCGGCCCGGGCGAAGGGTAGGGTCTCTGTGAAGGCCAGCACGGCGGCGACCAGCGCGAGAAGTGTGACGACCAGGCCGAAGAAGAACAGGCTCAGGCGCGGATCGAAGCTGCTGGCGAGATAGCCGGTGAGAAGCCCGGCCAGAGCCACCGCACCATAGCCGGCGAACTCGTTGACCCCGGTGGCGATGCCGCGCTGGTCGGCGCGCACGATGTCCATCTTGCCGGTCACGGTCATCGACCAGCAAAAGCCCTGGTTGACGCCCAGCAACACGTTCGCGGCCACGATCCAGCCCCAACTCGGCGCCCAGAGGATGATGAACGGGATCGGCAGCGCGATCAGCCAGCCCCAGATCAGTACCCGCTTGCGCCCGACCCGCTCGGATATGCGGCCCGAGACAAAGTTCATCGCGCCCTTCACGATCCCGAAGGAGACGATGAAGCCGAAAAGCGCCAGCATCGAGCCTCTGGCCACCCCGAACTCAGTTTCGGCCAGCGCCGGGATCACCGTGCGCTGCAAGCCGATGGTCAGGCCGACGAAGAACACCTGCAGAAGCTGTTCCAGGAAGGGCCGCAGGTTCTCGCGGATACCGAGGGCGTGGGTCATGGATCGGGGGTCTTTGCTCCTGACGGTCGGGCGGCCGACAGCCCGGCGGGCCACCAGCGGCGGGGTGGATTCCCCGCCAACATTATTCAATTTATTACTTGAGCAGATATCAAGAGCAACCATGAAAATCACTTTCGCGCTCTAACAATGTCAGCTTGTTGCTTTCATCATTCCGTCCCTGCCACATGGCTGTGTTGCCCAAATCAGCTGAAGGTCGAGCCTCGCCTATCCCGAGACGGACTTATCCCACGGCCTTTGTGACGGGTATGCCGAGAGCGGTGTAGCCGTTCAGGACGGCGATAGGGACCAGTAGCTCAGCGACTTGGCGATCCAAGTCCCGCGCCATGAGGCGCTGCCCCAAGAGCTTCAGACAGTGCATTTTCGTTTCGGCGCGGCTCCGGCGGTGACAACCGCTCCATTTTCGCCACAAAGCGCGTCCGAGGTATTTGGATGCCCGCAGCGCTTCGTTGCGGGCAATTGCGCCGGCGGTGACGGTCTTCCACGGCTTCGCGTTCCTGCGCGGCGGGTGCGCCCACGCGGATGATGAAGCAGATGAAGGACCTGGAGGTCCGGCAAAAGCAGCTGCAAGCACAAGTCACCGAAGCGGACCAGCCCCCTCCCCTGCTGCACCCGAACATGGCGCATCACTACCGCGCTCAGGTCGAAGAACTCTATGCGGCCCTGCAGGAGGATTGCGAGGCACGGCGCATGAGTGCCGCCGATGTTCTGCGCTCACTGGTGAAGGAGATCGTGCTGACGCCAGACCCCGTGAGCGGCGAGCTGCAGATCGAAGTACGGGGCGATCTGGCGGGCATTCTGACGATTGCGCTGGAACGCAAAAAGCCCGCCGATGGGGCGGGCGGTGTGCAATTTGAGATGGTTGCGGGGACAGGATTTGAACCTGTGACCTTCAGGTTATGAGCCTGACGAGCTACCTGGCTGCTCCACCCCGCGTCTGTTGCCTTTTTGGCGCCCCATCCGGGTTATTTGGAGGGGTTTATTTTCATCGTATTGGAGAGAGAAGTCTCTGATCAGGTTTGGCGGTTACCTACTCTCCCACGTCTTGAGACGCAGTACCATTGGCGTAGAGGCCCTTAACGGCCGAGTTCGGGATGGGATCGGGTGTTTAGCCACCACTATGACCACCAAACCGGAACAGAGACTTGCCAGTATTGACTGGCGAACATCGATGTATTGTTCAGGTCTGTGCGACTTTTGGTGCTTGTATATGGCTGTCTGTCGGTGAGCTAAGGTTTTTGCCTTGCTTTTACCGGATCAAATCAAGCCAATCGGGCAATTAGTACCAGTCAGCTGAATGCGTTACCGCACTTACACCTCTGGCCTATCGACGTGGTGGTCTACCACGGCCCTCAAGGGAGGCCTAGTTTTGAAGGGGGCTTCACGCTTAGATGCCTTCAGCGTTTATCCTGTCCGAACATAGCTACCCTGCACTACCGTTGGCACGATAACAGGTCCACCAGTGGTTCGTTCAACCCGGTCCTCTCGTACTAGGGTCAACTCTTCTCAAGCCTCCTGCACCCACGGCAGATAGGGACCGAACTGTCTCACGACGTTCTAAACCCAGCTCACGTACCTCTTTAAACGGCGAACAGCCGTACCCTTGGGACCTGCTCCGGCCCCAGGATGAGATGAGCCGACATCGAGGTGCCAAACGATGCCGTCGATATGGACTCTTGGGCATCATCAGCCTGTTATCCCCAGAGTACCTTTTATCCGTTGAGCGATGGCCCTCCCACTTGGGACCACCGGATCACTATGGCCGACTTTCGTCTCTGCTCGACTTGTCAGTCTCGCAGTCAGGCTGGCTTCTGCCATTGCACTCAACGACCGATTTCCGACCGGTCTGAGCCAACCTTCGCGCGCCTCCGTTACGATTTGGGAGGCGACCGCCCCAGTCAAACTCCCCACCATGCAGGGTCCCGGACCCGGATAACGGGCCGCGGTTAGACATCAAGAAGGCGAAGGGTGGTATCTCAAGGATGGCTCCACTCAGACTGGCGTCCAAGTTTCAATGCCTACCACCTATCCTGCACATCACATTCCTGATGCCAATGCAAAGCTAGAGTAAAGGTTCATGGGGTCTTTCCGTCTAACCGCGGGTAGTGTGCATCTTGA
Organism: Rhodobacter sp. 24-YEA-8; assembly: GCF_900105075.1. Classification (NCBI taxonomy): domain Bacteria; kingdom Pseudomonadati; phylum Pseudomonadota; class Alphaproteobacteria; order Rhodobacterales; genus Rhodobacter; species Rhodobacter sp. 24-YEA-8. Next base: position 386,229 of record NZ_FNSK01000001.1, on the reverse strand, counting down.
CACACAGTTCAATTTCGCTGAGTCCACGTTTGAGACAGCGGGGAGATCGTTACGCCATTCGTGCAGGTCGGAACTTACCCGACAAGGAATTTCGCTACCTTAGGACCGTTATAGTTACGGCCGCCGTTTACCGGGGCTTCAATTCAGAGCTTGCACCCCTCCTTTTAACCTTCCGGCACCGGGCAGGCGTCAGACCCTATACGTCGTCTTACGACTTCGCAGAGCCCTGTGTTTTAAGTAAACAGTCGCCACCCCCTGGATTGTGCCCCCCGCCCATACTTGCGTACAGACGGGGCTCCCTTCTCGCGAACTTACGGGAGCATTTTGCCGAGTTCCTTAAACGTGGTTCTCTCAAGCGCCTTGGTATACTCTACCTGTCCACCTGTGTCGGTTTAGGGTACGGTCTGATGGAGGGCTATTTCCAGGAACCTCTGAACGGCCTTCCCAATCCGATAAGGGAAGACAATCTTCGAGATCCGTCACATCCTCCTGGCCACGGAATATTAACCGTGTTCCCATCGACTACGCCTTTCGGCCTCGCCTTAGGGGCCGGCTTACCCTGCTCAGATTAGCTTTAAGCAGGAACCCTTGGACTTTCGGCGAGAGGGTCTCTCACCCTCTTTGTCGCTACTCATGTCAACATTCTCACTTCTGATCTCTCCACCGGATGCCTTACAGCCCGGCTTCACAGAAAGAACAGTGTCTCTGCGTTGGTCCCATAAGGATCAACAAGAGACAGCGTTCTATATCACAGAACGCTCCGCTACCACGCACATCGCTGTGCATCCCGAGCTTCGGCTCATGGCTTGAGCCCCGATACATCTTCGCCGCAAGACAGCTTATCTAGACCAGTGAGCTGTTACGCTATCTTTAAAGGATGGCTGCTTCTAAGCCAACCTCCTGGTTGTTTTGGCCGTCTCACATGCTTTCCCACTTAGCCATGAATTAGGGGCCTTAGCTGCAGGTCAGGGTTGTTTCCCTCTTCACGACGGACGTTAGCACCCGCCGTGTGTCTCCCGGATATTACTCATCGGTATTCGGAGTTTGGTTAGGCTCAGTAAGTCTGTGGGACCCCATTGCCCATCCAGTGCTCTACCCCCGATGGTATTCGTCCGAGGCGCTACCTAAATAGCTTTCGCGGAGAACCAGCTATCTCCAGGTTTGATTAGCCTTTCACCCCTAGCCACAAGTCATCCAGACCCTTTTCAACGGGTGTTGGTTCGGACCTC